>NZ_RJUM01000010.1:0-619929 GCF_003752345.1 Curtobacterium sp. PhB170 | reverse complement strand
CGTCGGGTGGTTCACCCGGCGGAGGTCGGTCGCTCGTCTGAGACGAGTGCGACCAGGATCGTGCCAGAGCGTCTCCTGGAACCTCCCGGTAGCCGGTCCTCCAATGGAACCTCGGGTGCTTGCGGGCGGCCCGGACTCCTACGCCCTGCTCCGGAGCGCTCCCCGTCTCACATAGGTGGTCCGCGAACTATCTCAGTTCACGAACGCCATACGGACACCTCGCGACGCACGAAGACTTAGCCGACCCCTGATCAACGCGACCCGTCCGTACTGCCAAACAACGTGTCCATGTCCGTGTTTCAGATGCGTCTTCTCGCAGGCGCTGTCGAAGGCGGCCGCGGCAGAGCGGCCTTTCTCACGGGACATGTCACCGCTGTTTCTCACGGTACGTGGCAGATCTTCTTTGCCCTGATCAGATGCGGATCGCGTGTCTGCTCCCCATCGTGTCTCCGGTGCCGAATCCGACTGCCATGTAGAAACGTCGTGAGGTGCGGCGTCTGTTCCTTCGAGCGGGGTGCGCGAGCCGCCACGCGCCATCGGCCTGCGTGCACCCGGGCTCGGTCGCCCGGACCCAGGCGGAAGGTCAGTCCGGCGCGATTGCGTCTTCGTGTGGTCTGAGAAGCTCGACCCTCCGACCACTGATGAGAACACGCCGGACGTCAGGATGTGGCCTTTCATCCCTTGCCGCGTGGGCACCGCTAGTCGATCGTGACCACGAGAGCGAACTCCGGGAGCCACACATCTTCAGAGCGCTTGCGCGGCACTTGCGTTCGAGGGCCGTCAAGTCCGCGTAGTACGTATTCAGGTAGGGCCGAAGGACGACGGAGCGGGGAAGCCGACTCGCCCTCCACATCAGCAAGGACCGGCCTCACGATGTCCAACCCTGCGTCGGCCTGTGCGGGGAGGGAGGGACTGTCCCCGTCCGAGGGTCCGGAGCCGCCCTGTGCGCCGTTACCGTTAGTGCCCGGTCCGGCGCCACCACCGAGTGGTGGCTGCGCACCGGACCCGCCGGATGGCGATATCGGAGGCGTCGGCTTCACGGGAGGCGGAGCTGGCGGGCTCAATCTGGTGAGCAGCTCGGACCAGGGAAAGCTCTTTGGCAGGTAGTCGACTGCCTTCAGGCTGGGCCTGCTGAGACGACGGATTCGCGCCACCTCGTGGGTGGAGACGGCAGCGCACCCAAGCTTTCGCTGATCCGGTGTCGGTGGTATCGGCGCATCGGTATCGCTGGGATCCCAGCCGTTGTAGAGCAGGTGGAAGGGTCGGGTTCCGTTGGTCGCCGCGTGCCGAAGCAGAAGATCGTGTTGAGCGGCCGGTCCGACCTTGTGTCCGATCGAACGGTACTTGTAGGTCGCACCAACCCAGCCGCCGACCTTCGCTTGGATCGAGTATGCCCAGACCGGTCGGCCTGCTCGGTCGACCAGCCAGATCTCGAAGTCGGCGCCGCTTGTCGCCTCGTCGTGCGCATGGACGAGGCGTACATCACTACCGGCAGCGGACGCGAACTGCTGAAGCGCGAGCAGGTTGTGGTCCGTGATCGAGACTTCACCCATGCGCATCGTCAGGCGCCTGGCCTCCACGAGTTTGAACCAAGTCAGCTCCGCGAGTTCGTCCATGACTTGTGCCAACGCTTGCACCTTCATCCCGTAATCATCACAGATTTCGTGGAGAATCCTCATTGCCAGAGCGCCGCCCGCGCTCCCGCTCATACCCCGTCCCCGAAACGAACGAAGCAGACAACATGCCGACCAACGTCAACAGCATCTTGATCCTCATCGCCTCACCGGGAGACACCCGTGAAGAACGTGCGGCAGTGCGGGACGCGATCAACGACTGGAGCGTGCAGAACGCGCACCGCCAGAACATCGTCGCGTTGCCGTGGCTGTATGAACGGCACGCGGTCGCCGCGCTCGGGGATCGCGCCCAAGCCCTTATCAACGCCCAGGCCGTCGATCGCGCCGACGTCGTCGTTGCGTTTTTCGACTCTCGCCTCGGCACCCACACCGGCTACGACGTGTCGGGTACGGCTGAGGAGATTCGCCGCGCAGCGGCGGTCGGGAAGCCAGTGCACGTCTACTTCTCATCCGAGGACCTGCCCCGCGACGTCGACCCGAAGCAACTCATCGCTCTCAAGGACTTCAAGACCGCACTCGAGCAGGACGGGCTTCTCGGCGACTACAGCGACCCCGGGGATCTTGCCGCTCAGGTCACCCGTGCTCTGGAGCACGACGTCGACGACAACGGGTGGGGTGAAGGCTCGCTCCCTCGTCGGTCCTCAGGCGCGGATCCGGCTTGGGAGCACGTCCATTTGGTGGACCAAGTCGGCTTCGACCGGAACGGCAAGATGAAGACCCGAACTCGTCGGAACGACCTTGTCCTTCGCAACCTGTCCGAGGTCGACGCCGAACAATTTGAATTCACCATCGAGCCGGTCGGGTCGGACGATAGCCATTATCGCTTCGAAGGCCCAACCGAGCTGTTCACACTGTTTGGTGAGTCAGAACTTCAATGGAGCCTGATTACCCTAATGGGCACCATGACTTTCGAAGTACACGCAACGTGGATCGAGAACGGGGTGCGTCGCGAGAGGACACGGTCGTTCACGACCTCCTGACGGGACGACATACTGACGCCGGGACCGGAGCGTTCCGTATCGAGTTCGGCTCTCGCGGTAGGCCACCCGCGCATGCTCCGCTATAGATTCTCGGCAAGCTTCGCACGGAGCGCCTGCATCTTCGTATCGAGAGCGATCTGCGCCGGCGCGCCAGTGAAGCTACGAAGGTGGTTCATCAACGCGGTCGCTGAGCGGTTGATGAGCTTCGGGGCGATGATGTCGAGGAGACGCGCGAACTGGCTCTTCGGGATGTCGTAACGCAGCAGGGCAGAGACATCTGGCCCAGTCGCCACGAGAAGCGCACCTGCCGCTTCGTTCGGCGTCATTCGGCGGAGGAGACGCTCGTATATTGGGTCGGCCGCGTACGCAAGGCCCGACGACCTCCCAAGGAAAGCGTCGACGATGACCTGTGCAAACTTGTCACTGACGCCAGCTGGCAGCGCCAACGTGCCGACGTAGGTCTCAAGCTCGTGCGCGACGGGCGGTTCGTTGTAGAAGTTGTCGAAGCCGTGGTGGGCGCCGCGCAGTCGGTCGAGGAGTGCGTCTATCTGTCCCGATCGGATGTCCTCAGGGAGATAAGACGTACCGCCGACCGCGACGAGGAACTCGTGTGCAAGTTCAGCCTGAGCCAGGTCAAGATTGGCCTGGAACCTCGCGTATCGGACGCCGAAGTTCGCTTTCACCGACTCCGTCACGTGCGGCCACAGGAGCGGAAGCAGCAATCGGATGTTGTCGCGGATGACCGAGGTCGATTCCGGTGATACGTAGAGGCCGAACAGTCCGTTCGCCAACGTCTCGGTCTGGTCGCGGCGTAGGCCTTCGAAGAGCGGCGCGAAGCTCTCGGCGTGAGCAGCGGTGACTGTTTCCCGCTTGATGTTCGCCAACAGTCGCGACGTGGCAACCATCGTGGGTGAGTCCGGAAGCGTGATCACTTCCTTGATGCACGTTTCCATGTACCCGAGCAGCGCGAACGGCTGCAGCTCGTGCTGGTTCGGATGAGCAGCGCTCGCGTGGTTTCGCATGAAACGTACGAGATCGAGCTGCTGCTGTCCGACAGAGGAGACGAAACCGATCTTCGCCGCGGCACGGATCAACTCGTCGTCCGTGACCTTGAGGAGGTCGTCGGGGCCCGACAGGTCCTTGCGCTTCTCCGGCGAGGAGACGGCATTGTCGAAGAAGTAGTCGAGGTCGTACGCGATGATCCGCTTCCGGAGTTCGCCGATCGTTTCGTCCCACAGGTAGTTCAGCGCGGCGTCGAAGAGCCCGGCGGACACCGCCATGATGAACTTGGACAGGTACATGGCCGTCGCGCGCTTCTCCTGCGGAAGGTTCGCCATGGCGCCGTCGAGGTTCGAGAGAACCTGCACGCGCTGCTGCACCCCAACGAGAACCCCCTCGGACGGAAGGTGCAGGGCGTCGACCCGGGCGAGAAGCGCCTGCTCGAACTCTTGGATCGTGGACGATATTCCGCCCTGTGATCCTGTGCTGGCGACTTCGAGATCCATATCAGCCATCGTTCGGCTTCCCCCTTTTGTTAGACTAGAAAGCGTAGCCGTCGGTGCCGTCACGCCGCTGACCCCCGTCCACGGCACAGGCTGTTGCAATAGTTGCCTCAACCGTCCTCAAACAGGCAGGAGCGACTCCCGGGTACTCACTCGTCCCCAACGTCCCCGTCGCGGTCGCGGTCGCGAAGGATGGCGACGATATTGTCGCGATAGCGCGGCTTAACACGGTGCCTGATCCCCGTCGCCATCTCCTGAACGATTTTCTGCAACGCGGGCGCGTGCTTGAAGCCCCCACCTACGGCAAAGTACGCGCGCAGCCAAGATGTAGGGTCAACGGGATATCCCTCGACTGCGAAAGCTCTGACGAGTTGCACAACGGCGTCTTTGCCCTTACCAAAGCTAAGCCCGTTGTAGTCCTCGCTCTTGATCATCCCGGCCGCGGCGAGCAAAAGGGAGTCCTCGACGCCCGCGGTCTTCCGCGTGTGCAGGTTCAACGCTCCCATGCCATCGAGCCACGTACGCACGATGTCGTCGCCTGACCACACGAGGATGAACAGCTTGCGCAAGCTGTTCGCATCAGCCACCTTGCGGATCGCTTCGAGGTCGCTCTCCTCGAATGGATGTAGGACGACCACCGTCTGAAGCGTGACGTCAGCACTTGTGGAAAATCGCGGAAGCCGCCGGGTACTCAGGACGCTTCGATTGACCGCATCCGCATCGAGGTACCCTGCCGCTTCGGCATCCGCATCCTGATCATCCACACCGAAAGCGTCCGCGTCCGACACTGCGAAGACGTAGGGTCCCGGACCGAGCCAGTCCCGGATGACCACACTCTGGGCAGTCATCCCCGTCCCCTGTTGACCCCAGTCGGCCCGAACCATGTACGCGAGTTCTGTCATGCACACAGTGTCCTAGTACCAGCCGACACGGGCAACGCAGCCGCTGATGCGACGTCCTCCTTCGAAAGACACGTGTTGCACGACAAAGGTAACCAACGACATTCTCGCCGAGGCAGGACGGCCGCGCAGCTCGTGAGTGAGAACCGCCCACCGACGAACGCTCCGACCATTCGACTCCACGGAGGTTATGCCACAATGATGAGCAACCTCCCCTCCCATGAAAGGCATTCCAGTGGCACAGCGAGTGACTACACACCTCATCGATGACCTCACCGGCGACACGATCACCGAAGGCAAGGGCCGCACCCTGCGCTTCGCTTTTGACGGCAGCGAATACGAGATCGATCTCAGTGACCAGAACGTGGAGGCGCTCCGCGGGGCCCTCTCCGACTACGTTGCGGCCGCCCGAAAGATGGGCGATAGAGCCGCTCGCCGGCGAAGCGGCTCCGCCTCGAAACGAGGCAACGCAGGCGAACTGGCCAAGATCCGAGAGTGGGCGAACGCGAACGGTCACGACGTGTCGGCGCGCGGGCGCATCAGCCAGGTTGTCCGCGACGCGTACAACGCTGCGCACTGACACCGCGTCCCGTGCCGACGCTGCACCGCTTCGTCGGCGCGGGAACCGGAGTGTTGCAGGTGTCCGCCTCGTTGGACGGCGATCCCGCGGCGCGGCAAGATGAACCCGTGCCAGCCGCTCTGGAACATCACGAGATATCGACGTCGTACCGACCACCGCGCGTGGCGGTTCTGACGTATGCCGGGTCCTCCTGGCAGGCGTGGGCACGCGAAGCTCTCTCCGCGGTGTCAGCTATCTGGGGTGGCGAAGGCTTCGTCTTGATTCCGTACGGACGGGAGGGCGAGGTAGAGCCCGGCCTGCTCGCGCAGCTACACCATTACGATCCCGATTACCTTGCCGTGTATGCCCCCGGAGAGCTGACTTGGTCCGCGTTGTCTCCGGAAGCTTTGAGCGACCGATTGAGCAATGACGGAGACGTCGCTGACTGCGACTCGATGGCTCCGGCCGCGGCGGCGATCGCTGCTGCGACCGTGGGCGCGGAATGCGAGCTGCTTCGTGGATTCACCGACGGATTGCCGATCCCGCAGTACCTTCGACTCCGAGCTGTCGGCGAGAGGCTCCCCCCGCAACTGCTGGCTGCTACAGCGCTCACATCCCCGGTGGCAGCGCAAGTAGCGAGGACCCACTGGGAGTCCAGCGCCGCACTGTTCGCGGCCTTTATCACCGGGAAGCCGCCAATGGGGCCCGCCGAGGGCTCGGAGCCGGCTGCTCCGCCAAGCGACCTCATCCGGTGGATCGCCTCACGGGACAATTCGCACGCTCCAGACGCCTTGACCTGGTTTGCGAACATGGTCCTCTCGTCACGCAGCAGCGACCTGCAACCATGGTTCGATGCAATCGATGACGGCCTGACCTGGTGGGGCAACGAGACACAGCCGGCAACCGTCACCGCGTCAGTCGGGGACACCGCGGACGATTTCGCGCTTGCCGTACTGCTCGACCGGCTGCATGGACAGGCGGTGTGGGTCACCACCCCGATGCTCGAGCAGCCGGCTGAGAGCACCGCTCTTGCCGCGGGGCTCGCCGGCCGGATGGCTACCGATCCATTCGAGCGTCCCGCTTATCTCGCGTCAGCTTCCATGTCCGCCGACGAACTAAAAGCGGCGGTACGTGTACTCGGGTCACTCGTCCGAGACGCGGGACTGGAAGACGCCGAGGAGCGTCTGCACGGAAGCGGCCTCCCCATCCCGGCGCCACCGCGGCGTTTGCTCGTCGCCGCTCACGCCGATCGTCGGACCACGTTCCCGTTCCTCATCGAGCGCGATGGGACGGCGGTACTGGCCCACGAACCGACCCTCCCGCTGCCGTCTACTGCGTGGCCCCTCCTGGCCGGCGCCAAACGGCCGGGGTGGTTGGTCGATGCTGAGATCGACCATCCGCAGTCTCCGCGCGGGCGAGGAACAGTCCCAGGGAGCCTGCAGGCGGATGGCCGCGCGGCTTGGGTAAACCTTCGCGACGCGAAGGACGGCATCACCTTCGATGCTGCCTTCACCGGGTACCTTCCGCCCGAGACTCCGCTGGAGCAACGGATGGCCCGGCCCCGATTGCAGTTCCTGGGACTAATGCCTTGGGTGCAGCAGACGGCTATCCGCGGAAACATGAGGGCCACCCTGTCCCGCCCGGGGCAACTCGCCGACCTCGTCGCGGATCGGCTCGGCGGGCGTAGCGCCCTTCGCCAGCTTGTCGTCTCCTCACGCGGTCAGATGCTCCGCGCCTTCCAGGCCGAGGAATCGTCCGAAAGAGGTCGCGTCCGACTTCGGCGAGACGCCGCCTACGAGTCATTTCTCACTTTCGATGCACTCCTCGCCCAAAGGTCGACCCCCGATGCGGCGGAGCTGCGGGACGACCTCGACGAGCTTCTGCGATCGGAGCTACTCACGCGCGGCTTCATGCTCAACTGCGGAGAGTGCAGAACCGTGCAGTTCACGCCCATTGAACGGGTCGGAAGGACCTACCCGTGCACTCGTTGCGGCGCGCTCAATGCCCTCACGGGTGACCGATGGCATCGGGCAGGAAGCGAGCCCGAGTTCTACTACGACTTGCACCCCGCGATGCGGACCATTCTGAAGGACAGCGGCGATCTCACACTCCTACTTGGCAATCGTCTCGCTCGCCTCGCCGAAGAGTACAGCGACCTAGCGGAGATTGAGTTCGCCGAAGAAGGCGCCGGTAAACCATCCTTCGAGATCGACCTCATCGCGCACCGAGACGGGGACCTCATCATCGGCGAATGTAAGGAAGGCGACCTTGGCGGCGGCCAGACACGTCAGCAGCTGATAGCGAAGCGCCTCGACGCCGCGGAGCTGTTGCGAGCGGATCAAATCGTCTTCGGCACCGGCCTTCAGAAGTGGCCGAAGGGCGATCAAGACGCAGTCCACGCCCTCGCATCATCGCGAGGGATCAAAGCGCAGATCGAATTCATCGCAGACCTCCGACGACACTGATCGCCAGGTCGGCGCTCTAACCACCGGCGTTGCCTATCGCGCCCTGTGTAGATCGATCGCGGTACAGCGGTCACCTTCAAAATCAGTCGACAACATCCCCACCGTGCCGCGGGCCGCCGCGCAGGCAGTTGCGGGGCGAGTCGAGCAACGATCGGACTTGCTACCGACTTCGACGACCGCTGCGAGCTTCTCCACTTCGGCGTGCAGGAGCGTCAGGCACGAACAAGTTGCCTTCGTCGCGGAATGGGTTCGGGAACCGGTGTTTGCAGCATTCGAGCGAGCCCAAGCCACGTCGAGAGAGATCGAGTCGCGAACGGGGTACATGCTGGAGCAACACGTCCGGGAAGGCGCGGAGTACCCGGCCGCTCTGTGGATGCTGCCGCCGCATTTGGTTCTGCGGAGCACTGGGACTCAGCTACTCGGTCAGCGGCACACGGCGTGGCGTTTCTAACGCACCAAAGCGCTCTCGATGTCCCCTAGGATTTCCGCCGTCATCACCGTGAGGGCCAGCTTGAAACTACCGATACAGTCCGGTACAGGGCTCGGGCAATACATGATGCCCCTCGCCGATGGTTCCGTTTGCTCCGATCAGTTCGTGCAACACGGACGACGCCCCCGCCATGGAACTGGCGAGGGCGTCATCTGTGCCTGTGCTTTGCAGCTAGAACAGAGCCAGAAGCAAAATGGCAAGAACGATCGAAACGCCGATTGCGGCAAAAGCAACGTTGACCGGTGTTCTCAGGCGGCCTGTCGTTGTCCTCACCTTGCCCGTGAATATACCACCCACAAACGCTGCGACAAGAAACGTCAGGGAGCTACAGATAAGAAGAATGAGAAGGAGAGTAGACATCAGCACCTATCTGCAAGGGTTGCGATCGCCAGGATGATGCCGGTGGGTGTGAGTGCGTAACCCAACGTGGCAATAGCTGCCCCGACTAGAGCTAGCGTGCCTCCGCCGGTAGCAACGGCACTGATAATGAGCGATGCGGCTACTAGTGCGCCCCCTCCGATGGTCAGGATCGCGGCGAAAGCAGCGCAGGCGGTGAGCTGGCCAGTGGGGTCTGCGCGGTTGATCGGATCACTTGCTGCGAAAGCGTATCGGTTCCCGTTACTGGGACTGAGGGGGCTGTCGAGGGTGTCTTGCTGGGTCCAGGCGCCGATGTACGGGTTGTACCAGCGCTGCCCGAACTTCACGAGCCCAGTGTGGATGTCGTCGATACCGGCCTTGAAGGTAAAGGGGTTGGTGGGAATGCCGTCGCCGCCGCCGTCGTAGGAGACGGTGGTGGTGCCGTACGGGTCGACGGTCTTGACGAACGCTGCGGAATTGCCCGCAAGAAGGGCGAAGGGGTTGCCGGAGCCGTCGTAGGCGTACTGACCGAGTGCGTCGGATGGGGTAGATAGGGCGATGGGCTGCCCGGTCTTGGCGTCATTGACGACGTTTGCCCGGTTGCCGTTGCGGGTGGCGCTCGTGAGGGTGGGGTTGCCGTTCTGATCTGCACGGCCGTACTGATAGGTCCGCGTATCGCCACCCGGTGTCGAGAGCGACAGAAGCGACTTCTGGTCGGCGCCAGCGTATGCGTAATTGGTGGTCTCTGAGCCGTTGTGGACGGCCTGGGTCATCTGCTCCGCGGCGTTGTAGGTGAACGTGTACTCGGGTGCTGCGGTGAGGTTCCCGGCCCCGTCGTACGTGTACCCGGTGTTGGTGATCTGGTTCGCCGCGTTGTACGTCAGCGCCTGGTTGGTGGTGACTGTGCCGCCAGCGGTGGTGAACTTCGCCGAGGTGCGGTTGCCGCGGATGTCGTAGCCGAACTCCCAAGTCCCGGCTGTCGCGGATCCGCTACCGGTGGTGACGGTCTTCGTGACGCGGCCGCGGGTGTCGTAGGTGTAAGCGGTGCTCTGCCCAGAAACGTTGTCGGTGACCCACTGAATCTTGGAGCGGTCGTTCGCAGCCGTGGTGCCGCAGCTGGGGGAGGTGCTGCCGGCGTTGTAGCAGTAGTACAGGTCGTAGATCCGCTGGTTGTTGCTTGAGGACGGGCCAACCCACCCCTGGACCTCCTGGATACGGCCGCTGCTGTCATAATCGGCGTGCGTGCGGCTGGCCCAGGCGCTGTTGTCCGCGTTCGAATCGACGTAGGTGTCGGTGCGGCGTCCGGTGTCGGGGTCGGTGACGAACCGGATGGTCTCAGTGGTGTTGTTCGGCGCTGGCGTCGTGGTGGAGGTCAGTACACCGGAGTCGTCATAGGTCGAGGTGAGCGTGCCGTCCTGGTCCGCGTACGAGGTCTGGTTGCCCGCCTTGTCGTACGTGTAGGTGATGGCACTCAAACCGACAGTGTTCGCCGTGTTCGTCGTGGTAAGCAAGTTGCCGAGCTGGTCGTACGTGTTCGTGATCGTGCCGCCAGAGGACGCCTGGGTGAGCAGGTGTCCGGCGTTGTCGTACGTGTTCGTCACCGCTGCGGTGCCGTCGGAGAAACTGGTGGTGAGGACCCGGTCATTGCCGTCGTAGGCGTAGTTCGTCGTTCGGCCTGCACCGTCGGAGGCCGAGGCGATCCGGCCGAGTGCGTCGTACGAGTAGGTCCGGGCGGCAAGGCTGGTGCCGGTCACGGGGGTGACGGTCTTGAGCTGCTTGTTCTCGTACGCGTAGGTCGTCTTGTTCGTGCCGTTACCCGGGGCGGTGGCGGTGGCGACCTGTCCGGCCGTGTACGTCAGCGTCGACGTCGCGGCAGTGGCGCCGGCGCCGGCGCTACTCGTCAGCTGGTTACCGACAGGGTCGTAGGTCAGCGCCGAGGTGTTGCCGGCGTCGTCGGTCGTTGACGCCGGCGAGTACGCCGTAGCTGCCGGCGATGCGTTGTAGCTGGTGGACTGCGACGCCCCACCGGAGGAGGCAATCTTCGTTAGGGACTGGCTGCTGTTCGCCCCATATGTCGCGGTCGTCGTTGAAGCAGCGGACCCGGACCCGATGGTCGAGGTCGAGGGCTGCAGGTTCGCGCCGTTGTATGTCTTAGACCGCACGCGGCCGACCGGGTCGGTGACGGTGTTTACGAGCTTCTGCGTCGAGTTGATCGCGTACGTCGTGTGCGGCACCGACGCCACCGCGGTCGCGGTGTCCGTGTTCGGGGACGCGACCAGGGTCGACGTCGCCGACGCATAGCTCAGCCGCGTCGTTGACGCCCCTGCGCTACCGGCGGTGGTGTTGGACTGCAGCACCTGGGACACCTTGTGCGTGGTCCCGGAGTAGCTGATCGTCGTCGTCGCACCCGTCGGGCTCGTGATCCCCGTCAGGTCGTTACCGGAGTACGCGAACGTCGTCGTCTTCCCGGCACCATCGACGTAGGAGGTCAAGTTGCCGTTGGTGTCCTTCACCCACTTCACTGACCGTGCAGTCGAGCCGCTCCCCTGCGTCACCGTGTACGCGCGCGTGGTCGCGTCGTACGCGCCGTTCGCGGTCTTTGCAGCCGCCGTCCCGGCGGTGCTGGTGATGGTCGTGGGCACGCTGGCGATGTTGGACATCGTCACCGTGTTGCCGTTCTTGTCCGCGACCGACACGGGAACACCGTTGGTGTTCGAAGTGATGACCTGCCCCGTGGTGGGGTCCGTCAGTGTGTAGGTCGGGTTCGTCGTGGCGGAGGCGACGAGCTTGCGGAGGAACCCGGCCGGTGCGGTGAAAGTCGTAGCCGTTGCCGAGGGGAAGTTCCACGTCGCGCCATCGGCGTCCGTGTAGACCACCGAACCGGACGCCCCGGACGAGAACGAGCCCGCGCCAGCGATCCCTGTCGTCCATCGGACTGCCTGCGCGGTGTTCGCGTTCGCCGTCTGCCACCCCAACGAGTTGTACGTCTGGGTGATCGCGTTCGTCCCGCTCGCACCCGGCAGCGACAACCCAGCGGTCGTGACCTCGAGGTTCCCCGTTGCAACGTCGACGGTGACGCCGACCTGGTCCGACACTGCGAACGGCAACGTCGTCGCCGACGGCCGCGCACCGGTCAAGCCGGTTGTCGTTGGACCCGTCGGGATCGCAGCGTGAGCGACTTCGGTGACACCGCCCACGAGGGCGACACTGACCGCGCCGACGAGCGCAACCTTCCAACCGAACGATGAATGGACAGCCTTACGGCGTGGAGCAAGAAGCACGGGTTCCCCTAGCGGAAGAGCACGATGACGCGGGTGATGAAACGTGGCCAAGACACCCCAGGGCCACTCGAATGGCGTGAAACGCCCGCACCACCCGTCGACCGCACTGTCAGCTCAGATGAGGGTTGTTCGAAACCTAGCCGCATTGACGATCCTTCCGCACCCCCCAAACGGGGTCATGCGGGAAACCGCAACCTCTCTACGCACGCGTCACCCGTGAGTTGTGGCGGGCCCCAATCCTGCAACGTCAGGCTCCCCATCGACGACGACTCACGAGATGAGCAGTGACGGTTCTAGATCTCGAGGTACCGGTAGCCACCTCTGTTCACGCGCACGTCGAAGTACAGGCCGACGTTCGCTCCGGCATCCTGCGCCGCGACGAAGCCCTCGAAGACGGATTGCGGAACCTCGAAGTAGAGCCGGACCGCACCCCCGACGAACTCCACCTCGAGCGCGCTCTCCTGCTCGTCGTAACCAACCGACACGAGGTTGCCGCCTTGAACAGGGACGCGCCTCACTGATCTACCGCAGACGTATGCGCGCTTGCGTCGCAGAGCAGGGCTTTCGGCTTAGCCTGCATCGGCCCACCCCGATGGGTGTTCGTCGTGTCCACGTCGTGAGCCTATTGGCTGTTCTCTCGCCAACGCAGCGATCGCTGACTGGAGACGCGTCCTGGACTGGCTACCGCCGGCTCCCCAGAACACTGGAGGCGACCGACGCAGCGAGCAAGCGCACGACCACCTTGGCGAAAGGTCGACAGGAAGAACCACCCTGAGGATGTGCCGAAAGCTTCAAGCGAGGGTTCCTTCAGCAGCGGTTCGCGGAAGGATGATGCTCCTGTCCCCGAACGAACCGCTGACGCTGACGCTGACGCTGACGCTGAAAGGTACGGCACCATGGTGCCCTCAGGGCTAGAAGCGGGCATCTCTGTCGAGCTGGCGCCCTATGGGGCTACGTTCACCCCGACTGCAGCGCAGGTGCGTATCCCCGCGGTGCTCGCGTCCCTCTTTGGGCTGATTGATGGGCACCCACTGAGGTTCGACTTTCACGGACCGGAGAGGGGCACAGGCGACGCCTACGTTGTCTTGATGTTCGACCTGCGCACGAAGAGCGAAATTGGAAGCGCGTCTAGCTCGGTGGGCTTCAGGCAGGCTCTTGAGCACGTCGACTGGCCCAACGCGCTCGGCGCGCTCACGCACTGACCGCTGCCATTGCCGCTGCCGCTGCCGCTGCCGTCCGACGGAGCCCTCACTCGACTCGACGAGGCCGCGCGCTGTCGAGCCACCTCACTCGCATCGAGTCGAGGTCGATTGAGGCGAGATTGCCTGGTTGCTGGTTCTGGTTGAGCGCGTACACCGAGCGACCGTCGTCGTGGTGTCCTTCTGCCTGCAGGTGGTGATGGCCGTGGATCAGAAGCTGAGGTGCGACGCCGTGCCAAATCCGGGTGACTCGGTCCCTGCCGAGCGCGGTGTACGAACGGTCAGCGATGTTCTTCAGCGGGAACCTAGCGAGTTTCCTGTCGACGCGAGCTGTGCCTCCACGTGGCGCCTCATGGGTTATAACGACGTGCGGGTGCCCACGGCTGATACTCGTCTCCACCTCGGTGTCGGACGGCATCTCCTGTCGCCACCAGGTTGTTCCCTCCTTGCTGGTCGGCCGGGACATCGATCCAGCGCCGCCGAAGGAAAGGAACGATTTCCCGCCGATACGGAACCGATAGCCGCGTGGCAGCGCCCAGACGTCGCCATGGAGCCGGGTCGGCTCGCCTCGCGTGAAGTCGGCGCGCAACGCGAGGCGCGCCCAGCTGTCGTGGCTGCCGGGTGTGATGAGGATCCGCATCTGTCGTTTGGCCGCGAGTTCCGCCGCGCGAAGCAGGAACTGCTTGTTGGCGCGGGAGCCGTTCGTGAGGTTGAAGTCGCCAACGTGCAGCAGGGTTGTGGGCTGGGATGATCCTGCCGGGAAGCCTCCGTCGATCAGCCGCGGGATGTTGTCGGTGAGGTGTACGAGGTCGGAGTGCCAGTCCCCGGCGACCACGATCACGTGCTCGTCGGAGTTAGCGTCGAAACCTCGGTGCCGCCGAAGATCCCGCCCTTCCGGTTCGCTCGTCATGGCCGCTCCTCTCGACTGAAGGAGAGCCATGATAGGCACGTCCTAGGTATGAACGAAAGACCGAGCATTCAATTTTGCAGAGATCGCGAACAAAGTACGCATATGTCGCAATGAAAATACGCCGAGGCTAACTCGCAGCGTCATCGCGACAAGAGTACGCAATTGCATCGAGTTTTGTATCAAATACACCAGCCGGCATTCCCTACCGGTCGATTCGGACTTATGGTCGTCGCATGCACGATCCCCAAGACAGCGTGCCGCCCCCGCGGCGAGTAACACCAAGGCTGCGCCTTCGCTCGCCGTCGCTCTCGCTCGGAGGGCGCAGTCCGGGCGAGGAGCGCCGCCAAGCAGCCGCAAGGGTTCGGCCGCGTGTGGTATCCCTTGCTGCCACCCAGGGCGGGCTAGTCACGCTTGAACAGGTTGCTCGTATCTATGGGCGGGGAGCCGCCAAGCTTGGGCTCCGACGGCTGACGGACCTCGGGGAACTTCTCAGGGTGCGTTCGAACGTATGGGTGCATACAGCGGTTGACCGGCTACCGATCGGTGATCAGACGCTCGAGGCCGAGGCATGCTGGCTCGCACTTGAGCCGAATCTGACGCTGAGTCAGCGGACGGTTCGCGACAGAGGATCCGAGGACGTAATTGCTGTCATTGGCGGCGGCGCGGCGCTCGCTCGGTGGGAACTCGATGAACTCAGTTGGAGGGCTGAGCTGCTCGTCCCGGTCGCAGTCGATGGCGTGTTTTCAGACGGCGACGTCAAGGTGATCCCGTGCGAAGTCGACCGTGCCGACGTCCGCTGGGTTGGCGGTTACCCGTACCTCTGCCCGGAGGCCACCCTCGCCTGGGCGTACGACGCGACGGGCGATCTCGACAACGTTGCCGTGGCGCTGCGTGACGCAATGTGGCGGCTCTACCCTCTCCGCTCAGAACTGCTGACGTACCACCTGAGGGTAGTGGCGGAGAAGAACGGCTGGATGGACGACCGCTGGAACGCGGATCTCATCTACGAACGCCTGCTTCTGATTGCGGGAGATTGGCCCACGCCTTCGCGCGGACGGTATGGCGACGGATGGTGGAGTAACGCTGACCACGTGAGACGCGTACGGGAGCGCCATCCTGACTGGGTGGACATCAATGTGCTTCGCGAGTGGGACGACGAGTACAGGAGCGAGAAGGATGACTGACCCGCCGTGCATTCCCGCCAGCGGGGCGTGCGTACCGTCGGATGGTCGGCCAGCGGTGGCCTGTAGGCACCATCTGAACCCAGCGGAACGATCGTCCTGGGCAAACGCCTACGCATCTGCGAGCGTGTCGAACGCAGTCAAATGGTCAGTGGTGCAGCTGATCGCGGCTTCGCAGGAGACATCTGAGGTGTGCGAGGTGTTGGCGATAAACCGAGGTGAACTTGAGCGACTGGTTCGCGAGAACGACGTCCACTCATTCACCGTCGATGGTTTCCGGCTCTTTCCAGCATGGCAGTTCACGGAAGACGAAATGATCTCGTTCGTCCCCGAGATATGCAAGCGGACTGCCGGCATGTCCGCAGCGGTGCTGAGCGGCTTCATGAGCACAGTGCAGGGAGCCCTGTTGCACAGCGGGCAAGCGCTCAGCCCCCGTGACTGGCTCCGAACAGGGCAGGACCCCAATCGGGTCCTGCGCCAGCTGGACAGCCGACGGGATCGCTGAATAGCGCCTCGTACGTCCGTGCGCCTCGAAACTTCGGCCGTACTGGCCTACTGCGCGGACGTCTCATGCTGCGGAAGCTCGTGCTTCACGGAGTGCCGGGCGAGATGGCCAATCGAGGCGTCTGGTGTGGAGGGCTCACTGCACGTGCCGCCGTCGCGTGAATCGACGCCCGACTTCGCGCTTGCGCGTGACTTACGCCACCTACCTCTCGCGCGCCATCGGGCGAAGGGCTACCCGCCCTTCGGCGCAATACCTCCACACGTCCCACGCTTCTACCCAGGTAGCTCGCATGGCAGTAACGGGCCACTTTCCAACTCCGTATCGGAGCATCACTCTCAAGTGAAGTTGTAACTCCCACGCGGTGGCGGAAGGGTCACCCCTCACCGTGTGGCCAAGCGTGCTCACCCTCGCCGGTTCAGAACAGCACGGTGCTGCGTGAGCGCGACCGTGACGCTCGCGAGCGATGGCAGACCGGCTTTGCGGCCGCCAGCTACAAGCATCAAGCGCGGGCTGGGACCGGCCGCTGGGGCCGCCGACATCCGCTCCTGCGACGTCGCAGAAAAACGCACCCTCTCCGCAGAGCAACGCCGATCATAGGTCGCCCCTCCGCCGTTCGGCACCAGGCGGCGTATTCGTGCGGGTTCGCCTCTATCTCGCGCGTGAGCCCCTGTCTTCACGGGCAGCTCCCACCGGAGCAACAGGCCGCTTTCCACCGCATACGCGAGTATCTACTCCGGTAGCGAGATGGAGATCCGGCGCGGGAACAGATCGGTCACATAGGCTGCCGTCGTCAGGGCCTCCGGGCCCGCGTCCGCTCGCCGCGAATCCTCAGCCTTCCGCGACCGAGCGCACCTAGGCTGAGAGGACTCATATCTCCTAGGAAGAGGACACCATGGCCTTCAAGCCCGGTTTCGACCAGTCCCCCGCCTTCAACGCCCAGGGAGCCAACACCTGGGGTGGGCGTGGCGCTGGTCAGCAGCAGGCCGGCTGGGGACAGACCCCGCAGCAGGCACAGGGCGGGATGACCCCCGAGCAGCTGCAGTACATGTACGACCGCCCGGCGGCATCGACGGTCGACACCGACCGCATGTCGTACGAAGACACCATCGTCAAGACGCTGCTCGCCTTCGGCGTGCTCGTCGTCGGTGCAGTGGCCGGTTGGAACCTGCCCCCGATCGTCTGGATCATCGGCGCCGTCGTCGGGTTCGTCCTGGCGCTCGTGAACATGTTCAAGAAGAAGCCCTCTCCGGGCCTCGTCCTGGCGTACTCGTTCGCCCAGGGTCTGTTCGTGGGTGGCATCTCCGGCGCGTACAACTCGATGTGGGGCGGCATCGTCACCCAGGCGGTGTTCGGGACGCTCGGTGTCTTCGCCGTGACGCTCGCGCTGTTCGCATCGGGCAAGGTCCGCGCCACGCCGAAGGCCACGCGCTTCTTCCTCGTCGCGATGGTCGGGTACATGGTGTTCTCGCTCATCAACCTGGTCCTGATGTGGACCGGGGTGACGAACACCGCGTTCGGTGCCCTCGGGATCACCGTCTTCGGCATCCCGCTCGGCGTGATCATCGGCATCCTCGTCGTGGTCATGGCGGCGTACTCGCTGATCCTCGACTTCGACCAGATCCAGACCGGTGTCCGTCGTGGAGCTCCCCGCATCTACGCCTGGACCGCGGCATTCGGCCTGATCATGACGATCGTGTGGCTGTACCTCGAGATCCTGCGCATCCTCGCCATCGTCGCGAGCAGCGCGCGCAACTAGTACCACCGCGTACACGAAGGGCCCCGGCGCTGCCGGGGCCCTTCGTCGTTCCCCGGGGTGCTGTGGGGCTGTGGGTGCGTGGGGCTTGTGGGTGCGTGGGGCTTTTGGGTGCGTGGGGCTGTGAGTGCGTGGGGCTGTGGGTGCGTGGGGCTGTAGGGCTGTAGGGACTCGCCGTGCCCGCGGCGCCGAGGTTCCACGACATGCCGCGGGTGTGACGCCGAGGTTCCACAGGTGCCCCGGCGGACGCTCGAGATGCCGAGATCTCGGAACCTCGGGGACGCCCGACGCCCGACGCCCGACCCGACGCACGCCCGCCCCCCCCCCCCCCGGCCCCGGACGCGCGGAGGCCCGGCACGCAGGGCGTGCCGGGCCTCCGGTCGTTCAGGGGAGCGTCACTCCCACTCGATCGTCCCCGGCGGCTTCGACGTGACGTCGAGCACGACCCGGTTGACGTCGGGCACCTCGTTCGTGATGCGGTTCGAGATCTTCGCGAGCACGTCGTACGGCAGGCGCGTCCAGTCCGCGGTCATGGCGTCCTCGGACGAGACCGGACGGAGCACGATCGGGTGCCCGTACGTGCGGCCGTCACCCTGGACACCCACGGAGCGGACGTCGGCGAGCAGGACGACCGGGCACTGCCAGATCTCCCCGTCGAGGCCCGCTGCGGAGAGTTCCTCGCGCGCGATCTTGTCGGCGGCGCGGAGCAGCTCGAGCCGCTGCTTGTCGACCGAACCCACGATGCGGATGCCGAGCCCCGGTCCGGGGAACGGCTGGCGGCCGACGATGACCTCGGGCAGACCGAGCTCGCGACCGACGGCACGGACCTCGTCCTTGAAGAGCGCACGGAGCGGCTCGACGAGCTCGAAGGTCATGTCCTCGGGCAGGCCGCCCACGTTGTGGTGCGACTTGATGTTCGCGGTACCCGCTCCGCCGCCGGACTCGACGACGTCGGGGTAGAGGGTGCCCTGCACGAGGAACTTGACCTCGCCGTCGTCACCGTCCCCACGCGCCTCGAGCACGAGTGCCTCGGCCGCGGCCTCGAACGTCCGGATGAACTCGCGCCCGATGATCTTGCGCTTCTGCTCGGGGTCGCTCACGCCGGCGAGGGCGTCGAGGAACTGCTGCTCGGCGTCGATCGTGATGAGCCGGACGCCGGTGGAGGCGACGTAGTCCTCTTCCACCTGCTTGCGCTCGTCGGCGCGGAGGAGCCCGTGGTCGACGAAGACGCAGGTGAGCTGGTCACCGACGGCCTTGTGCACGATGGCTGCGGCGACGGCGGAGTCGACACCGCCGGAAAGGCCGGCGATCACGCGGTTCGACCCGACCTGGGCCTGGATCCGGGCGACCTGCTCGTCGATGACGTTGCTCGAGTTCCAGTCGCCGGGCAGACCGGCGGCGCGGTGCAGGAAGTTCTCGAGGACGGCCTGGCCGTGCTCGGAGTGCTTCACCTCGGGGTGCCACTGCACGCCGTAGAGCTTGCGCTCGTCGGACGCGAAGGCCGCGACGGGGGTCGACGCGCTCGACGCGAGGACCTCGAAGCCTTCGGGGGCCTTCGCCACGGAGTCGCCGTGCGACATCCACGTGACCTGGGACCCGGGCTGCCCGCCGAGCAGGACACTGTCGGTGCCGCTGACGTCGACGGACGTCGCGCCGTACTCACGCAGGCCGGTGTTCGCGACCTCGCCACCGAGGGCGGTCGCCATGGCCTGGAAGCCGTAGCAGATGCCGAGCACGGGGACGCCGAGGTCGAGGATGTCGCCGTCGAGGGACGGCGCGCCTTCTTCGTACACGGACGACGGACCACCGGACAGCACGATGGCCGCGGGGTCCTTCGCGCGGATCTCCTCCGCCGTGATGGAGTGCGGGACGATCTCGCTGTAGACGTTCGCTTCACGGACCCGACGCGCGATGAGCTGCGCGTACTGGGCCCCGAAGTCGACGACGAGGACGGGACGCTGTTCGGTCTCGCTCACCGAGCGGCCTCCTTCTCACGCTGCTGGGCAGCGATCAGCTCGTGGTAGGTGTCCATGGCCTTCTGCTGCATGCGGTGTTCGACCACGAAGGACATGAACGGGATGATGCCACCGAGGGCGATGAGCAGGAAGCGGGAGGGCTTCCAGCGCATGATGCTCCACAGACGGAAGTCCGTGAAGAGGTAGAGGACGTACAGCCAGCCGTGCGCGATGAGGATCGCGATCGACAGGTTGAACGTGCCGGGTGCTTCACCGGCCGTGCCGTTCGGCACGAAGAACGGGCCGTTGCCGAGCTGCATCTCGAGCTGGAGCGGCGTGTACTTGATGATGACCTCGATCACGAGGGCCAGCAGCAGCACACCGGTGATGTACGCGGAGACGCGGTACCACTTCACCGCACCCGGGATCTTCGGGATGTCGCGGGTTCGGACGGTCAAGGCCATGACGACCAGCCTACCGTCGGTCCGCGAGGGCCCCGTCGACGCTGAGGGCAGCCTCACGCCGCTCCTCTTCCTCGCGCTCCCAGGCGTCCTTCACGAACCGGTACCAGAGGAACACCGCGAAGCCGGCGAAGACGACCCACTCGATCGCGTAGAACAGGTTCAGCCAGTCGAACTGGACCTCGCGCGACGGCGCCCGGTCGGCGATGGTGCCGAGGTCGGCGGCCTGCGCGGTGGCACCGTCGGCGACGACGTACCCGAGGTACATCCGGTCGTCGAACGCCTTCCACGTGTTCACGAAGCGCGCGGGTGCCACGGCGGAGTACTCCGCCTGCTTGTAGGTGTCCTGGTCGGGCGACTCGGCGGGGTAGTACCGGCCCTGCACCGTGAGCGTCTGCCCGTCCGTCAGGCGGTCACCACCGGCGACGGCGGCCGACCGTTGGTCGGACCACCCGATGACGACCGGGAGGCTCGCCCCACCATCCGAGTCCACCAAGTGCCCCACGGTCTGGTACGTCCCACCCCCGGTGCGGCCGGTCAGGATCGTGGTGTCGCCGGCGACGAACGTGCCGGTGACGGTGACCTTCTGGCCGGCGATGGTCTCGCTCGCGGGTTCTTCCGGGGCGGTGACCGCGTCGAGCGTCTTGCGGGTCTCGGTGGTCGCCGGCAGCGGCTTGCCGTTGGCGATGCTCCGCTCGAGCTGCCACTTGCCCAGCCCGGCGAACACCGCCGCGAGCACGAGCGCCAGCAACAGCAGCGCGATCCACCTCGGTCGTCGGGCAACGGCCCACATCTGTATCAGTACTCCGGATCGCGCTGTCGGACCGGACGCTCAGGGCGCTCGGTGGGGATCTCGACGGGCGACGTGACGGGTTCGTCGGTCGCCTCCGGTGACCCATTCTCCTGCTCGTCCCTGCCAGCGGCCTCCACGAGCGCGAACTCCTCTGCGAACTGGCGGTCCCGCTCGGCACGGCGGACCGCGGCGGCGGACGCTGCTTCGGCTTCCTCGGCCTCTGCTGCCTCGGCGGCGGCAGCCGCTGCGACCGCGCGGCGGCCACCGAGTCGTCCGCGCAGGCGGGCGAGGCGGGCGGGGCGCACCACGAGGCGGCCGATCCGCTCCGAGTTCACCGCGAGCAGCGGCCCGAGGATCGCCATGACGAGGACGTAGAGTCCCGCGAACGCGGTGATCCGGGATTCCAGTCCGGCGGCAGCCGAGAGCGTCGCGAGGATCAGCGCGAACTCGCCACGGTTCACCAGGATGACGGCGGTGTTGATCCCCTGCTGGACGTTGAAGCCGTTCATGCGCGCGACGATCTGCCCGGCGACCGCGTTGAGCACGACCGTCATGCCGATCGCACCGAGGACCGGCCAGAGCACCTCGCCGAAGGTCGACAGGTCGAGGCCGAGGCCGAAGTTCACGAAGAAGAACGCGGCGAAGACGTCGCGCATCGGCAGGGCGAGCTGTTCGATGCGGTCGCGGTACCGGGTGGCACCGCAGAGCAGACCGATGACGAACGCGCCGATGGCGTCGGTCACGCCGAGCAGGTCGCCGATGCCGCCGAACATCACGGCGAGCCCGAAGAACAGCACCGTGAACAGTTCGTCGTCCCGCGTCGCGAAGATCTTCGACACCCACTTGCCGGCGAACCGGGCGAGCGTGAACATCACGATGAGGAAGCCGAACGCGAGCGCGAGCTTGCCGACGACGGCCCAGGCATTGGTGTCGCCGGACAGCACGACCGAGACGATCGCCAGGTAGACGGCGATGAAGACGTCCTCGATGACCGTGACGCCCAGGATCATCGGGGTCTCGTCGTTCGCGAGTCGCCGCAGCTCGATGAGGAGCTTCGTGACGATCGCGCTCGACGAGGTGGCCGTCATGCCGGCGATGATCAGGGCTTCCCGGGTGCCCCAGCCGAGCGAGAACCCGAACGCGAACCCGACGCCCATGTTGATGACGACGTAGGTGCCGCCGGACACCAGGAGCTTGCCGGCGTTGCCGTAGAACTCCTCTTGGTCGAACTCCAACCCGAGGTTGAACAGCAGCAGGATGAGCCCGAACGTCGCGATGAGCTCGATCGTGTGCGACTCGACGTTCAGGCCGATCCACGGCGTGTGCGGGCTCGCGATGAGCCCGACGATCATGTAGATCGGGATCGCCGGCAGACCGATGGTCTTGCCGAGCCGCCCGAGCACGTAGGCGATGACGAACAGCACACCGATGGTGAGCAGTTCACCGCCCAGGTGCATGCGCTAGCTCTTCCGCGGGGCCTCGGCCGATGCGGCCGCAAGCTCTCCGCTGCGGTAGAAGGAGAAGGCCTTGGCGACCTTCTCGGGGGAACCGGCGACGACGATGGTGTCACCGGGGAAGACGACGAAGTCGGGCGAGGGTGCCGGGTTGGCGCTGTCGCCACGGACGACGGCCACGACGGTCAGGCCGATGAAGCCGGAGTCGTGCAGGTCGCCGAGCGGCTTGCCGGCGATCGCGTCGTCGTAGTCGACCGAGAACCAGTCGATGGACAGCCCGGGGATCTCGTCGAGCTTGTCGAGGCCCTCGGTGATCCGGGTGCCGCCCAGCAGTTCGGCGAGGGTGTGCGCCTCGTCCTCGCTGAGGCGCAGCGAGACCTTCTCGGACTTGTCCGCGCCGTCGGAGACGTCGGCGAACGAGATGAGGTCGGAGTGACCCGACCGGTGCGTGATGACACCGCACTTGCCACCGTCGTCGGTGTAGAAGCTGTGCAGCACGCCGACTCCGGGGAGTTTGACGCGATGGACGTCGACCATGATGGCTCCCTTTTCGAGTACGCCCATGCTAACCACCGCACGGCCCCGCGCATTCCGGTCGCTACTGTTCTGTGGATGGGGAGAACTCGGATCGTCGTCGGGGTCGTCGGGACGCTGGTCGTCACGCTGTACGCGGGGTTGCTGGCGCTCAACGCGCTCGTGCTCGATCCGCTCAGTGCGGTGCCGGGGCAGTCGCTCGGTGCGATCTACGGCCACCTCGACGCGCAGGGGTTCCAGGTGCGGACCGACGTCGTGGCCGTGCTCGTCATCGCGGCGGTCGGCACCGCGTTGGCGGTCACGGTCCTGATCGTGACACTGGTCCGGCGGACGACGGCGCACGTCACCGCTGCCTGGCTGCTGGCGATCGTGGCCGCCGGCGCCGTCCAGGTGTTCGGTTCCGGTTTCCAACTCGGGATGGACGTGGCCGACGGCTACGGCACCGGCGGCGAGGACCACACCATCTGGGCCGGTGTCCTCTACGTCGCCAGCCTCGTCGCGCTGCTCGCGATCCCGGTCGTGCTCGTCGTCGGCGAGCGACGCCGTGGCCGCACCGTGTCGGGGACGCTGGCCGTCTGACGGACGCGCCACGGGCCTCCCGTCCGCTCCGCCGTCTGCCTGGAGGCGCGGGTTGCGCCCGCAACACGCCGGCGTCTCGTCGAGACGCCCCGTCCACCGCGAGACGCCGCCGAATCCGGCGGCGTTTCGCCGACCAGGCGGCGCCGGAGCAACACGACGGCGTCTTGCGCCACCAGCGGACGCCGTCGTCTCGGTGACACGACGGCGTCTGCTGGCCGCGCTACTCCGGCTCGCTCGTCTTCTCCCCCACCACCTGCTCGTCGGACGCCTTCGCGCCCTCGGCGCCGCTGCTGCGGCCACCACCCACGACGACGTCGTCCTCGTCGAAACCGAACGCGATGTCCGGTGCCTCGAGCCGCACACGGTCAGCGCTCTCGTCGTCGGGCTGCAGCTGCGACTCGCGTTCCGCAGCCACACGCTTCAGGTAGTTCGACACCTCGTGCTCGGTGGTCTCCTGGTCCCAGCCGAGCACGTCGGCCATGAGCTTCGCGGCGACCGGGGCCGCCGACTCACCGCGGTCCCAGGCCTCGATCGAGATGCGGGTGCGGCGGGCGAGGACGTCCTCCAGGTGCAGGGCCCCCTCGTGCGAGGCGGCGTACACGACCTCGGCGCCGATGTAGTCGTCGGCTCCCGGCAGCGGCTCGGCCAGGGCGGGGTCCTGCTCGACGAGCTGCAGCACCTCGGTGGCCAGGGTGCCGTAGCGGTTCAGCAGGTGCTCGATGCGGACCTTGTGCACGTTGAAGCTGCGGGCGGTCCGTGCGCGACGGTTCCACGCGGCCGGGTAGCCCTCGGCCCCGAGCAGCGGGATGTCCTCGGTCGTCGACGCCGGGATCTTGCCGTCCATCGCGGCGACGGCCTCGTCGATGGCGTCCTTGCCCATCACCCGGTAGGTCGTCCACTTGCCGCCGGCGACCACGACGAGTCCGGGCACCGTGTGCGCCACCACGTGCTCGCGGCTCAGCTTCGAGGTCTGGTCGGACTCCCCCGCCAGCAGGGGACGGAGTCCGGCGTAGACGCCCTCGACGTCCTCACGGGTGAGCGGGACACGCAGCACCTTGTTGACGTGCTCGAGGATGTAGTCGATGTCGGCCGCGGTCGCCGCCGGGTGCGCCTTGTCGAGGTACCAGTCGGTGTCGGTCGTGCCGACCAGCCAGTGCCGGCCCCACGGGATCACGAACAGCACGCTCTTCTCGGTGCGCAGGATCATGCCCATGTTCGACTGGAACCGGTCGCGCGGGATGACCAGGTGCACGCCCTTCGACGCCCGCACCTTGAACTGCCCGCGGGTGCCGATCATCGCCTGGGTGTCGTCCGTCCAGACGCCCGTGGCGTTCACGACCTGCTTCGCGCGGATCTCGAACCGCTCACCGGTCTGGATGTCGTGGGCCTGCGCGCCGACCACGCGCTCCCCGACCTTGATGAAGCCCTCGATCCGGATCCGGCTCGCGGCGTGCGCACCGTAGGACGCCGCCGTGCGGACGAGCGAGGCCACGTAGCGGGCGTCGTCGACCTGGGCGTCGTAGTAGGTCATGCCGCCGACGAAGGCGTCCTTCTTGAGCGACGGCATCGAGCGGAGCACCTGCGTGCGGCTGAGGTGCCGGTGGTGCGGGACCCCGGGCGGACGACCGCCGGACCAACTGAAGGCGTCGTACATCGCCATGCCGATGCCGATGTAGAACCGCTCCCACACGCGGTGGTTGAGCGGGTAGAGGAAGCGCACCGGCTTCACCAGGTGCGGGGCGATCCGCTGCAGCAGCAGGCCGCGTTCGATGAGGGCCTCGCGCACGAGCCCGAAGTTCAACTGCTCCAGGTAGCGGATGCCACCGTGCACGAGCTTCGACGAACGGCTCGACGTGCCGGAACCCCAGTCACGAGCCTCGACGATGCCGACGGTCAGGCCACGGGTGACGGCGTCGAGCGCACTGCCCGCACCGACGATGCCGCCGCCCACGACCAGGACGTCGAGCTCCTTCGTCTTGAGGGTCTCGATCGCCGCCGCGCGTTCGTCGGGGCCGAGCTTGGCCGCGGGGTCGAACCCCGCCCCCGGCACGACGTCGCCAGGACGTCCGGCCGAACTGGTCTGCTTCGTGGTGCTGGACTTCGCCATCGTCGCCTCCGGGTCACGGTCGGCGCCGAAGCGTCACCCGCGTCGGTGCGCGGGTGCCACCAGGATCACTGGTGGTACGGCGCCACGACCACTTCTACTCGCTGGAACTCCTTGACGTCGGAGTATCCGGTCGTCGCCATCGAGCGGCGCAGCGCACCGACGAGGTTGGCGCGGCCGTCGAACGTCGGGGTCGGACCGTTCAGCACGTTCTCGAGCGGGGCGATCGTGCCCACCTCGACCCGGCGGCCGCGGGGCAGCTCCGGGTGGTGCGCCTCGGCACCCCAGTGGAAGCCGCCACCCGGTGCCTCGGTGGCACGGGCGAGCGCGGTGCCGAGCATGACGGCGTCCGCACCGACCGCGATCGCCTTGACGATGTCGCCGGCGGTGTCGAGACCGCCGTCGGCGATGACGTGCACGTAGCGGCCACCCGACTCGTCGAGGTAGTCACGACGCGCACCCGCGACGTCGGCGACCGCGGTGGCCATCGGCGCGTGGATGCCCAGCGCGGCACGCGTGGTGGACGCAGCGCCGCCGCCGAAGCCGACGAGGACACCGGCAGCACCCGTGCGCATGAGGTGCAGCGCCGACGTGTACGTCGAGGCACCGCCCACGATCACCGGGACGTCGAGCTCGTAGATGAACTTCTTGAGGTTGAGGGGCTCTTCGTTCTGCGACACGTGCTCGGCCGAGACCGTCGTGCCGCGGATGACGAACAGGTCGACACCGGCGTCGACGACCGTCTTCGAGAACTCCTGCGTGCGCTGCGGGCTGAGCGAGCCGGCGACCGGCACCCCGGCGGCGCGGATCTCGGCCAGGCGCGCGGTGATCAGCTCTGGCTTGATCGGCTCGGAGTAGATCTCCTGCATGCGCTTCGTGACGTTGCCGTCGGTGAGCGACTTGATCTCGTCGTAGTAGGGCGTCGGGTCCTCGTAGCGGGTCCACAGCCCCTCGAGGTCGAGCACGCCCAGGATGCCGAGCTTGCCCATCTGGATGACCGTGGCCGGCGAGGACACGGAGTCCATCGGCGCGGAGAGGATCGGCGACGCGAAGGTGAACGCGTCGATCGACCACTGCACGCTGACGTCGCGCGGATCACGCGTGCGCCTGGAGGGGACCACTGCGATGTCGTCGAACGCGTACGCCCGACGTCCGCGCTTGCCTGCACCGATCTCGACTTCGCTCACCCGGCAAGCCTACCGGGCAGGTCCGGGGGCGTGCACGGACCGGACGGTGCGGACCGCGGCGGGGGCCGCGGTCAGCGCGGGCGGCGCGGGGTCCGGCGTCGCTTGCGGAGCACCCGCAGCACGAAGCCGAGCAGAAGCGCGAGCACCACGAGGACGACGAGGAGCGCAGCCGCCACCTTCACGAGCAGCGCCGCACCGACGAACAGCGCGATGAAGACCACCCACACCAGGGCGTCCATCGCGCCCGCCGACAGTCTCTGCACCTGCGGAACGATACCGACCCGGCGGACGCGGGGCGGGCCTCCCGGCAGAACCGGAGCCGGCCACGCACCGTCGCGAGCCGACGGGGCCCCACGTGCAGGAGCGGGGCCGTGCGGCGCGAAGCGACCACGCACGGCCCCACCCGTCGCGGATACCACCCCCACAGCGGTACCCGCAGTCGACACAGTGCGCTAGCGCCCCGCGTCGACGTCCTTGGCGAGCGTCCCGAGGTACAGCTCGATGACCTTCGGGTCGTCCGCGAGTTCCTTCCCCGTGCCCGAGTACGCGTTCCTCCCCTGGTCGAGCACGTACCCACGATCGCAGATCTGCAGACAGCGTCGCGCGTTCTGCTCCACCATGACGATCGACACACCGGCCTTGTTGATCCGGCGGGTCCGCAGGAACGTCTCGTCCTGCCGCACCGGGGACAGTCCGGCGCTCGGCTCGTCGAGCAGCAGCACCTTCGGGTCCATCATGAGCGCACGTGCCATGGCGACCGACTGCCGCTCGCCGCCGGACAGGGACCCCGCCCGCTGACCGCGGCGCTGCGCGAGCACCGGGAACAGGTCGTAGATGACCTCGAGGCGCTCGGCGAACTTGCGGGGCCGCAGGTACAGCCCCATCTGCAGGTTCTCCTCGATGGACAGCGACGGGAACACGTTGTTCGTCTGCGGGACGAAGCCGACGCCGGCCTGCACGAGCTTGTTCGCCTTGAGGTTCGTGATGTCCTCACCCTGCAGCGTGACCGACCCCTCGCGGATCGACACGAGACCGAACAGGGCCTTGAGCAGCGTGGACTTGCCCGCGCCGTTCGGCCCGATGATCCCGATCAGCTCGCCGGGGTAGCAGTCCAGGTCGCAGCCGTTCAGGATGTTCACCCCCGGCAGGTAGCCGGCGACGAGGTTCTTCGCGCTCAGCACCGGCTCGCGTTGCAGCGTGGCGGTGCTCGCCTTCGGCGCTTCCGGACTGGAGGCGCTGCTCGCGTTCGTGGGGTCGACTGCGTCCGTCATCGGGTCTTCTCCTCTGCTGCTGCGTCCGCCGCGTCTTCTTCCGCGACTTCCTCCGCCAGTTCCTCGAAGGTCTCCTCGGTGAGGAGCGAGTCGTCACCCAGGTCGGTGTCGTGGTGCGCACCCAGGTACGCGTCGATGACCGCCTGGTCGTCCATCACGGTGTCCGCCGGCCCCTCGGCGACGACCTTGCCCTCGGCCATCACGACCACCCAGTCCGAGATGTGCCGGACCATGTGCATGTCGTGCTCGACGAACAGCACGGTCATGCCGTCGTCGCGCAGGGACTGGATGTGCCCGAGCAGCGACTGCGTCAGCGCGGGGTTCACGCCCGCCATCGGCTCGTCGAGCATGATCATCGTCGGGTCGGACATCAGTGCCCTGGCCATCTCGAGGAGCTTCCGCTGGCCGCCGGACAGCGACCCGGCGTAGTCGTCCGCCTTGTCGTCGAGCTTGAAGCGGGCGAGGAGGTCCTCGGCCTTCGCGGTGATCTCCCGCTCGCGCTTCGCCCACACCGGCTTGATCAGCGCGGCGAAGAAGTTCTCGCCGGGCTGGTCGCGGGCGCCGAGCAGCATGTTCTGCATCACGGTGAGCCGCGACAACGCCTTCGTCAGCTGGAAGGTACGGACCATGCCGCGGTTGGCGATGTGGGTCGCGCTGGTCTTCTGCAGCGTGGCACCGTTGAACTGCGTCCTGGCACCGGGGCTGGGCTTGTCGAAGCCGGTCAGCAGGTTGAAGAAGGTGGTCTTGCCGGCGCCGTTCGGGCCGATCAGGGCCGTGATGGAGCCGCGCTGGACCTCGAGGTGGTCGACGTCCACGGCGGTCATGCCGCCGAAGTGCCGGGTGACGCCGTCGACCGTCAGGATCGGGTCGGCCTTCGTGTAGCCGTAGGTCTCAGACACTGAACGTCAGCTCCTTCTTGTTGCCGAGCAGGCCCTGTGGTCGGAACACGATCAGGAGCATGAGCGCGACGCCGACGAGCACGTACGAGAACTGCTCGGCCTGCTGGGCGTTCATGATCGAGTCGGGGATGAAGTCGCCGGCCAGGGTGCGGATGAAGAGCCGGACGACGAAGAACAGCACCGCGCCGAGCACCGGTCCGAACACCGTCGCGGCACCACCGAGGATGAGCGCCGTCCAGATGAAGAACGTCATCGAGCGGCCCATGGCGTCCGGTTGCACCGAACTCGGCAGGACGTAGATGATCCCCGCCAGCGCTCCGAGCGCACCACCGAAGACGAGCGCCTGCATCTTGTACGAGTACACGTTCTTGCCGAGGGAGCGGACGGCGTCCTCGTCCTCGCGGATCGCCTTCAGGACACGGCCCCAGGGGCTGCGCATGAGCAGGAAGAGCACGAAGGTGAACAGCGCGACGAGGGCCCAGGCGGCGATGCGGATCCACCAGCCGTTGACGCCGTTGTTCGCGTAGGTGAACCAGAGGATGGTCGTGGTGCCGTCCGGCAGCGGGCTCAGGGCGGTGAACGGGTCGCGGTAGCTCGACCCGGTGATGCCGTTGGAGCCACCCGTCGTCGTGGTCAGCAGGCTGGAGCGGCCGACCATGCGGATGATCTCGGCGCCGGAGATCGTCACGATCGCCAGGTAGTCGCCGCGGAGCCGCAACGTCGGGACGCCGAGGATGATCGCGAACACGATGGCGACGAGCAGGGCGATGAGCACGGCCATCACGAACGGCAGCCCGTTCGTGATCGAGATCGCGAAGCCGTAGGCGCCGAGCAGCAGGAACGCCGCCTGCCCCATGTTCACGAGCCCGGTCAGGCCGAAGTGCACGTTCAGTCCGATGGCCGCCAGGGCGAACGCCGCCGTGGTCGGGGCGAGGGCCTCCTGGGTGAGCGAGGACAGCAGGTTGAGGATGTAGTCCATGCGCGTGCTCCCTTAGCCGACCCGCTCGGCGCGGCCGAAGATGCCCTGCGGCCGGAACAGCAGGATGAGGATGAGGATGACGAGGGCGGTGGCGTACTTGAAGTCACCGGGGAGCACGAGGTTCGTGAGCTCGACGACGACGCCGATGATCATCGACCCCACCAGCGCGCCGTACGCCGTGCCGAGACCGCCGAGGGTCACCGAGGCGAACATGAGCAGGAGCAGCTGCAGGCCGGTCTGCCAGTTCACGCCGTTCAGCACCAGGCCGAGCATCACGCCGGACAGGCCGGCGAGACCGGCGGCGAGCGTCCACACGAAGCGGATGACCCGGTCGACGTCGATGCCGGACGCCGCGGCGAGCGCCGGGTTGTCCGACACCGCCCGGGTGGCCCGGCCGAAGCGGGTCTTCGCCAGGAACAGGCCGGTGGCGATCAGGACGACCAGCGCGATGCCCATCGCCACGTAGGACTGCACCGTGAGCGTGACCCCGGCGAACCGGACGGTCTCGGGGTTGCCCTGCTGGATCCGGACGGTCGCGGCGCCGAAGAAGTACTGGAACGCGTACTGGGCGGCGATCGACAGTCCGATCGTCACGATCATGAGCTGCGTGAGGCTGATCCGCTTGCGCCGCAGTGGCCGCCAGATCCCGGCGTCCTGCAGGTACCCGGTCGCCGCGCACAGCAGCGTGACGACGATGCCGGTCACCCAGATGTTCCAGCCGAGCTGGTTCGCGAACACGTAGGCCAGCAGCCCGCCGAGGGTGACCTGCTCACCGTGCGAGAAGCTCGACAGCCCCGTCGTGCCGTAGATGAGCGAGAGGCCGATCGACGCCAGCGCGATGAGCAGGCCGAGACGGATCCCCGAGGCGAACTGCTGCCAGGCCCGCTGCGGGCTGACGCTCGACGAGTCGGTCGTGGTCGTGGCGCCCTTCTGGTCGGACAGCTGGAAGATCTGCCCGACGTTGGCGTTCAGGGTCGCCTGGACCTTGCGCTCCGCGTCCGCCGCGTTCGTCAGGTACTGGCCCTTCGGCAGGGTGTCCTGGTCGACGCTCACCGTGTACTCGCCGGCCGTGTCGACCGTGACGGACCAGCGGCCGTCGGCGTTCGTGGTGGCGGTCTCGTCGAAGCCGCTCGGTCCGGTCACGTCGACGTCGACGCCCTCGGCCGGTTCACGTTCGGAGTCGGTGATCGTGCCCTGGATGCACCCGTTGTCGGGGCTGACGGTGCACGCCTGGCTGGTGGCAGGCGCCGAGGTGGCGCTGAACGCCGGCAGGGTGACCGCCCAGTCGATCAGGAAGGTCGCCAGGAACGCGGCGACGAGCACGGCCGCGAGGACCGGTCGTCGCCGGGCCTGGCGGAGGCGGAACAGGCGCGGCTGCGCCCGTCCCGGAGGAGTGATGGATCCCACGGAAGAGCCTCTCGTTCGGATGTCGAGTGACGCTATGGGGATTGTGTGACACCCGTGTTTCCAACTCGTTCCCGCTGTGAGTCGTCGCGCAACCGTGACCTGTGTGGAGGAGAGCCGCGATCCGTTCTCCCAGGCGGAACGCGGAATAGCAGGACGGCCCACGCGCGTTACCATGTCCTATCCGGAACCCGCCGTTGCGTTCTCGGTGTCTCGACCACTTCACTCGCCCACGAAGGGGACCCATGGACCAGCCGGATCCGTTCGGATTCATCGGACTCACGTACGACGACGTCATGCTCCTGCCGGGGCACACCGACGTCATCCCGAGCGAGGCGTCCACCGCGTCCCGGCTCACCAGGCGGATCTCCGTCAACGTCCCGCTGCTCTCCGCAGCGATGGACACCGTCACCGAAGCCCGCATGGCCATCGCCATGGCGCGGCAGGGTGGCATCGGGATCCTGCACCGCAACCTCTCCATCGAGGACCAGGCCGCCTACGTCGACAAGGTCAAGCGCTCCGAGTCGGGCATGATCACCAACCCGGTGACCACCACCCCGGACGCCACCGTGGCCGAGGTCGACGCGATCTGCGGACAGTTCCGTGTCTCCGGCCTGCCCGTGGTCGAAGCGGACGGCACCCTCGTCGGCATCATCACCAACCGCGACATGCGGTTCGTGGCGACGTTCGAGCAGTCGACCACCTTCGTGCGCGACGTCATGACCAAGGCGCCGCTGATCACCGCGATGGAGGGCATCGACCCCGAAGAAGCCATCGCGATCTTCGCGCAGCACAAGATTGAGAAGCTCCCGCTGGTGGACGCCGAGGGCAAGCTCCGCGGCCTCATCACCGTCAAGGACTTCGACAAGAGCGAGCAGTACCCGGACGCCACCAAGGACGACGAGGGCCGACTGCGCGTCGGTGCCGCGATCGGCTTCTTCGGGGACGCCTGGCAGCGTGCCGAGGCCCTGCGTGACGCGGGCGTCGACGTGCTCGTGGTCGACACCGCCAACGGCGAGAGCGAAGGCGTGCTGGACATGGTGCGCCGCCTCAAGGCCGACCCGTCCTTCGCGGACATCGACGTCATCGGCGGCAACGTCGCGACGCGTGCCGGTGCGCAGGCGCTCATCGACGCCGGTGTCGACGCCGTCAAGGTCGGTGTCGGACCCGGCTCGATCTGCACCACCCGCGTCGTCGCCGGCGTCGGCGTCCCGCAGGTCACCGCCGTGTACGAGGCGTCCCTCGCTGCGCGCGAGGCCGGCGTGCCGATCATCGCCGACGGCGGTCTGCAGTACTCGGGCGACATCGCCAAGGCCCTGGTGGCCGGTGCCGACACCGTCATGCTCGGTTCGCTGCTGGCCGGCACGGACGAGTCCCCCGGCGACCTGGTCTTCGTGGGCGGCAAGCAGTTCAAGGCGTACCGCGGGATGGGCTCCCTGGGCGCACTGCAGACCCGCGGCAAGAAGACCTCGTACTCGAAGGACCGCTACTTCCAGGCCGACGTCCCCAACGACGACAAGCTGATCCCCGAGGGCATCGAGGGCCAGGTGCCCTACCGCGGCTCGGTCGGCAACGTCGTGTACCAGCTCACCGGTGGACTCCGGCAGTCGATGTTCTACGTCGGCGGCCGCACGATCCCGGAGCTCAAGGCCCGCGGCAAGTTCGTCCGCATCACGGCTGCCGGGCTCAAGGAGTCGCACCCGCACGACGTCCAGATGGTCGTCGAGGCGCCGAACTACCGCAGCTGAGCCGACTGCACCCCGAACGCCCCGCTCCCCACCGGAGCGGGGCGTTCGTCGTCTGCCGGCAGTAGTGTCACGGCATGGTCAGCGCCGTCTCCCACACCACGATCGACTGCCGTGACGCCTTCGCTCTGTCGGAGTGGTGGAAGCAGGTCCTCGGCTACGTCGACATCGCCGACGACCCGAACGGCCCCGGGCACGAGGAGTGCATGATCACCGCACCCGACGGCTCGCACCAGGTGCTGTTCATCCAGGTCCCCGAGGTGAAGTCCGTGAAGAACCGGATCCACTTCGACCTGCGTCCCGCCGACCGCACGCGTGATGCCGAAGTCGAGCGGCTGCGGGGCATCGGCGCGACCGAACTCGCGGACCTGCGACACGACGACGGTGGGTGGGTCGTGTTCGCCGATCCGGAGGGCAACGAGTTCTGCGTGCTGCGTTCCGCGGCTGAACTCGACGCCTGACACACGGGCTGCGCGGCTCGCCGATCCCTGATCCTCCGCACAGAAACGATCACGGCTCGGTAACGAAACACTTTCCGTACCGCCCCGTCACACGGGCGAAACACCGGGACCCTACGTTTCTCGACATCCAGTGGAGGCGCCGCGTTCGACCCGAAGCGGCACGGCCTCCGCGCAGAGAAAGGGCTCCACGGATGATCAGAACCACCCGTGCCACCACGGCACTGGCGTTGGCAGGCGCAGTAGCCGTCCTGCTCGCCGCGTGTTCCACCACCAGCAGCGGCGACTCCCCGTCCAGCTCGGCGTCGAGCGGTGCGAAGAAGGACCCCGCCGCCAGTTGCAAGGCCCCCGACACCCCCAGCACCGACGCACTGAAGATCGGCACGATCCTGCCGCTCACCGGTTCGCTGGCGTACCTGAACCCGCCCGCCGAGTCCGGTGTCGGCCTCGCGGTCAAGGACATCAACGCCGCGGGCGGCGTCCTCGACAAGGACGTCACCATCGACCCGGCGACGGACTCGGGCGACAGCAACGACATGACCGTGTCGAGCTCGGCCGCGACGAAGCTCGTGAACGCGAAGGTCCCGGTCGCGATCGGCGCGGAGTCCTCGTCGGTCACGCTCAACGTCATCGACCAGCTCACCAGCAACTGCATCGTCGAGATCTCGCCCGCGAACACCGCGAGCGACCTCTCCGGCTACTCGTCGTACTACTACCGGACCGCTCCGCCGGACTCGGTGCAGGGTTCGGCGCTCGGTCAGCTCGTGACCGGTGACGGCAACGCCAAGGTCGCATTCCTCGTCTTCAACGACACCTACGGCACGGGCCTCCGCAACTCGGTGCAGTCCGCGGTCGAGGCCTCCGGTGGCCAGGTCGTCTACGGCGGCAAGGGCGAGGGCCAGGAGTTCCCGCCCGGTCAGACCACGTTCTCGTCCGAGGTGACGGCCGCACTCGCAGCCAAGCCGGACGCGATCGTCGTCCTGGCCTTCGACGAGACGAAGTCGATCATCCCGGAGCTCGTCTCGCAGGGCAACACGGCGAAGATCTACATGTCGGACGGCAACACGGCGGACTACTCGAAGGACTTCGACAAGGGCACCCTGACCGGCGCCCAGGGCACCATCCCCGGTGCTTCGCCGAAGGACGACTTCAAGAAGCAGCTGTCCGACTTCTACAAGGAGTCGTCGAACAAGACGCTCGCCGACTACTCGTACGCGGCGGAGTCCTACGACGCCACCGTCCTCGCCGCCCTCGCTGCGGTGAAGGGCAAGGGCACCGACTCGGGCACGATCCAGGCCAACATGGCCGCGGTCTCCGGAGCGGACGGCGGCACCGAGTGCGCCACGTTCAAGGAGTGCGTCGCGCTGCTCGACGACGGCAAGGACATCCACTACACCGGCCCGTCGGGCATCGGTCCGTTCGACGACAACAACGACCCGTCGAGCGCCTACATCGGCATCTACAAGTTCGACGGCGACAACAAGCCCGTCTACCAGAGCGCCATCCAGGGCGCGGTCAAGAAGTAGGGCACCGGCTCCACCTCACGAAAGCGACAGTCCCCTGCGGATCATCCGCAGGGGACTGTCGCTTTCGCGTTGGGGACGGGCAGCGGCAGCGCAGGAGCGTCGCTTTCGCGTGTGGGACGGGCGGACGGGAGGCCCGGGGTGCGTCCGTCAGGCAGGCTCGGCCGGAGCAGGTGCAAGCGCTCGGCGACGGGACGCCCGCGCGGCGGCGAACGAGTCCGCCGTCAGCACCACGAGCGCCAACCACACGATCCCGAAGCCGAACCAGCGCGCGGGCGGCATCGCCTCGTGCTGCACCACCACACCGACGAGCAGCTGCATCACGGGCGCGAGGTACTGCGTCAGCCCGAGGGTCGACAGGCTCACCCGCCGCGCCGAGGACGCGAAGAGCAGGAGTGGGACAGCCGTCGCCGGGCCGGTGAGCACCGTCACCAGGACGTGCACCCAACCCTCGCTCGTGAACGTCACGCCCCCGCCGAGGCCCGTCGCACCGAGCACGACCAGCGCCACGACCGCGATCGGCAGCAGCCACACGGTCTCGATCGTCAGGCCACTCAGCGCGTCGACGGTGCCACCGACCCGCTTCTTCACCAGGCCGTACAGGCCGAAGGAACACGCGAGCACCAGCGAGATCCACGGCACCTGGCCGTAGCCGACGGCGATCACGACGACCGCCACGACGCTGATGCCGACCGCGGCCCACTGCGCCGGCCGCAGGCGTTCGCGGAGCACGACGACGCCGAGCGCGATCGTGACCAGGGGGTTGATGAAGTACCCGAGCGCGGCCTCGACGGTGTGGCCGGTCGTGGTCGCCAGGACGTACACGGTCCAGTTCACCAGGATGAGGACCGCGGCGAGCCCCATCACCGCCATCACCCGGCGCTGCGCCATCAGGGTGCGGGTGCGGAGCCACGAGCGGGTGACGGCGATCGCGACCGCGCAGAACACCAGCCCGAAGACGATGCGCCAGGCGACGATCTCGAACGCGCCGGCCGGGGCCATCGCCGCGAAGAGCAGGGGCATGAGGCCCCAGAGCCCGTACGCGATGATCGCCTGCACCACGCCGACGGATGCCTCGCTGCGGACGGGTCGCGCGGGACTCGGTTCACTCACGGAACCATCCTAGGAACGGCCGCCGACGGGCCGGGCGTGCCACGGGCCTCCCGGTCGGAGCACGTGCACGCGACGGACCCGCCGGGAGCCCGCAGACGCACGAACGCCCCGCCGGCCGACAGGCCGAACGGGGCGTTCGCGTGGAGTACTGAACTCAGTTGACGACGACCGCGAGGACGTCGCGGGCCGACAGGACCAGCAGGTCCTCGCCCGAGTACTTGACCTCGGTTCCGCCGTACTTGGAGTAGATGACCTTGTCACCCACGGCGACGTCCAGCGGGACGCGGTTGCCGTTGTCGTCGATGCGACCCGGACCCACGGCGACGACCTCGCCCTCCTGGGGCTTCTCCTTCGCGGTGTCGGGGATGACCAGACCGGATGCAGTGGTCTGCTCCGCCTCGACCTGGCGGATGACGATGCGATCCTCGAGCGGCTTGATGCTGACGGCCACGGTGACCTCTTCTTTCTCGGTACGGACTCGGTACAGATGAAAACCGGGTTGGCACTACGCACAGGAGAGTGCCAACGCCAACTCTAGGGGGACACTGGCACTCGGTCAATCCGAGTGCCAGCACATCAGGGGAACATCCAGCACCTGGGAGGATCGGGACATGGAAGCCGCCGAACTCGCCGCACTGCTGACCCCCGACGGGATGGCCCTGCTCGACCGTACCCCCGGCGTCTCGGACGGCGGCGAGATCGTCCGGGTGGTGTCGCGGCTCCGGGCCGAGGGCCACGACCCGCAGCTCGTCGCGGCGGTCCTCACCCAGGCCAAGCTCCGGCTCAAGGCCCGTGGCAAGTTCGGCGACTTCGCCGCGCGCATGCTCTTCACCGAGGCCGGACTCGAGCAGGCCACTCGGCTGCAGGTCGCCGCGCAGCACGCCGGACGCTTCGCCGCTGCCGGCCTGACCCGGGTCGCCGACCTCGGGTGCGGGATCGGCGGCGACGCGATGGCCATGGCGGCGCTCGACCTCGACGTCACTGCGGTCGACCGCGACGAGGTCACCGCAGCGGTCGCGACGCACAACCTGGCGGTGTGGCCGAACGCGCGGGTCGAACTCGGTGACGCAGCGGCCTTCGACCTCGGTTCGGTGGACGGCGTCTGGATGGACCCGGCCCGCCGGACGAGCGGCCACTCCGACACCCGCCGACTGGCCGACCCGGACGACTGGTCGCCGTCGCTCGACACCGTGTTCGCGGCCGCGACGCACACCCCAACGGGCGTGAAGCTCGGTCCCGGGATCGACCGCGACCTGATCCCGGACACGGCCGAAGCACAGTGGACGTCCGTCGACCGCGAGGTCGTCGAGCTCGCGCTGTGGTTCGGGCCCCTCGCCCGGCCGGGCATCCGCCGCGCCGCCACGGTGATCGGTGCGCACGGCATCGCCGAGATGACCGGCCCGGCGGACGCCGAGGACGCCGGGGTGGGGCCGCTCGGTGCCCACCTGTACGAGCCGGACGGCGCCGTCATCCGCGCGCGACTCATCGGGGACCTGGCACGCGACCTGGACGGCCACATGCTGTCCGACGGGATCGCGTACGTGACCTCGGACCGTGCCGTGTCGACGCCCTTCGCCCAGGGCTTCCGGGTGCTCGACACCATGCCGCTCGACGTGAAGCGGCTGTCAGCGCGACTCGCCGCCGACGACATCGGCACCGTCGAGATCAAGAAGCGCGGCGTCGACGTCGACCCGGCGCAGTTCCGCAAGCGGCTGCGGCTGCGCGGGACCGGCCGGGTCACGCTCGTCCTCACCCGGCTGGAGGGTCGGCACACCGCGATCCTGTGCGAACGGCTCAGCTGAGGAACGCGCCGGTGCCCGAGTCGTAGCCGTAGTCGGAGTAGCCGCTCTGGCCGACCGCCGCGATGAAGATGATGAAGGCGATCCAGATCAGCCAGACGCCGGTCATCACCCAGCCGGCGATGATGCCGGTCAGGGCGAGCCCTCGGCCGGCCTCACCGTTCTGCTTGATCTTGCCGAGTGCGACGTGGCCGAGGATCGCGCCGGCCGGGCCGAGCAGGATCGCGATGAACCACATCGGGACGGCGGCGAGGCCGAACACGATCGACAGGATCGCCAGCGTGTTCGTCTTCGGGCGCTGCGCGTAGGGCTGGTACCCCGTCGCACCGTAGGCACCCGCCGGCGCGTACGGCTGCTGCTGCGGCTGCGCGTAGGGGTTCTGACCGCCCTGCTGCGCGTACGGGTTCTGCTGGCCGTACGGGTTCTGGGCGGCGCCGTACGGGTCCTGCGGCGCCTGCGGTGCCGAGTACGGGTTCTGCGGCTGCTGCGGCTGCTGCGGCTGCTGCGGAGCCGCGTACGGGTTCGACGGCTGCGGCTGGCCGTACGGGTTGGACTGCTGCGGCTGACCGTAGGGGTTCGGCTGCTGCGGTGCCGCGTACGGGTTCGACGGCTGCTGCTGCCCGTACGGGTTCTGCGGCTGCTCGGGAGCCGACGGGGCCTGGGGTGCGTCGGGGGCCTGCGGTGCATCCGGAGCGGGCGTCCCCTCGGGCTGCCCGCCGGTCGTACCGCCCGGCGTCGTCTCGCCCGGCTTCGGCCACTCGTTCTGATCGGACACCGTCCACCCCTCTCGGCGCCCGGTCTCTCCGACGCCACGTGAATCCTCCCACAGGCACCCGAGGGCCGACCGGTCGGGGCCCGGACGGTTCAGACCGGGTCGGGGCCCGGACGGTTCAGACCTGGACGGTCGTCACCGGCAACGTCGAGTCGGCCGCGATCCCGAGGTCGCTCGGCGAGTGCCCCTCGGCGACCAGGCGTGCACCGACGGCCGCGATCATGGCGCCGTTGTCCGTGCACAGGTCGAACGGCGGGATCCGCAGCTGCACGCCCGCGGCGGCGCACCGTTCCTCGGCGACCTGCCGCAGTCGGGCGTTCGCGACCACACCGCCACCGAGCAGGAGCCGGTCCACGCCGGTGTCGCGGCACGCGTTCAGGGCCTTGGTCAGCAGGACGTCCACGACCGCTTCGCGGAAGCTCGCCGCGACGTCGGCCACGGGCACCTCGCGCCCTTCGTCGCGGCAGCGCTCGACCCAACGGGCGACGGCGGTCTTCAGCCCGGAGAACGAGAAGTCGTACCGGTGCGCGGCCAGGTCCTTCGGCAGCGTCAGGCCGCGGGGGAACCGGATGGCCTTCGGGTCGCCGTCCGCCGCGGCCCGGTCGATCTGCGGCCCGCCGGGGTACGGCAGCCCGAGCAGCCGCGCGACCTTGTCGAACGCTTCACCCGCGGCGTCGTCGATGGTCTCGCCGAGCAGTTCGACGTCGCCGACCAGGTCCTTCACGAGCAGCAGCGAGGTGTGCCCGCCGGACACCAGCAGTGCGATCGTCGGCAGCTCGATGTCGCTGCCGTCCGTGCGCAGGACGTCGGCGCCGACGTGCCCGACCAGGTGGTTCACGCCGTACAGGGGCTTGCCGGTGGCAACGGCGAGCGCCTTCGCGGCACCCACACCGACCATGAGCGCGCCCGCCAGACCCGGCCCGGCGGTGACCGCGACGGCGTCGAGTTCGTCGAGGGTGACCCCGGCCCGCTCGAGTGCCTCGTGCAGCGTCGGGGTCATCGCCTCGAGGTGCGCCCGCGCGGCGACCTCGGGCACGACGCCGCCGTACCGGGCGTGCTCGTCCATGCTCGACGCGATGACGTTCGCGAGCAGGGTGCTCCCCCGCACGATCCCGACACCCGTCTCGTCGCAGCTCGTCTCGATGCCGAGCACCAGTGGTTCAGCCACGCTCATCGAGCGCCTCCTGTCCGATCGGGCCGACGGTCGACGCCGTCGGCGTCGGCGTCGGCGTCGGCGCCGCGTCTGCTGCGACCGGCAGCTCCGCCCGCATCACCCACGCGTCGACGCCGTCCGGCTGGTAGTAGCGGGGCCGGGTCGCGATGTGCTCGAACCCGAACGCCCTGTACATCGACTGCGCGACGGGGTTGTCGGCGCGCACCTCGAGGAACACCTCGCGCACACCGCGGCGACGAGCCTCGTCGAGGAGTTCCGTGAACAGCACCCGCCCGAGTCCCTTGCCGCGCTGCTCGGCTGCGACCGCGATTGTCTGCACGTCGGCGACCGGGTTGCCCGCCAGCGAGGACAGTCCGGCGTACCCGACGACCGACGGCGCGGCCGAGTCGTCGACGGTCTCGATCACGACGTAGTACCCGTGCGGCGAGTACAGCTCGCCCGACATCTGCGACGCCGACCACGCGTCCGTCGGGAACGAGACGTGCTCGAGCCACATGATGTCGTCGAGGTCCTGCGGGTGCGCCCGCCGCAGGCGGAGCCCGTCCGGCACCGTCACTGCTTCACCCGTTTCGGCGCACCCGGCACCGTGACGTCGGGTTCCCGCAGGTAGAGCGGGGCGTCCTGGTCGAACCCCGCGCCGGACCGCAGGCGGTCCGCGGCGAGTGATCCGAGCCTCCAGGCAGGGATGGACAGGGCCGTCACGCGGTCCCAGCCCACCGCTTCGGGCCGGGAGGCACGGATCGCCTCGTCGAGATCGGCGGGCTTGGCGAGACCCGGACCCGCAACGCGCGTGCCGGTCTGGTCGTACGCGCTCCAGTAGACCTCGCGGCGGCGGGCGTCCGTCAGGACGACGAACGGTCCGTCTCGTCGGCCGTCGCGCTCGTCGGCCGCGACCGCGTCGTGGCTCACGAGCGGCAGGACGGGCACGCCGACCGCGGCGGCGAAGGTGCGGGCGGCGGCGATGCCGACGCGCAGACCGGTGAACGGGCCGGGGCCCATGCCGGCGACGACGCCCGTGACGTCCGCGCCGGTGATGCCGGCCTCGGCGAGCGCCTCGGCCAGGAACGGGCCGATCACCTCGGCGTGCCGGCGGCTGTCCTCGGTGTCGCGGGTGGCGAGGGGATTGCCGGTGGCCGGGTCGACGACGGCCACGGACGTTCCGGCGGAGGTGTCGATGGCGAGGAGCACCCGTCCATCGTAGGCGGGGTGGGGCGACGTCGACGGCGGCGCTGCTGTCGTGCCGCACGCACGCGCCACCGGGGTCAGAGCGAGACGCCGTCCCAGCGTGGGCCGGTCGCGGTGACGACGACGCGGCGGGGCTCATCGGGGACGTCGTCGGGGTCGTCGGCCTCGGTGGTGCCCGAGGCGTCGGCACCGGTGGCCCGGGCGATCTCGACGTCGAGCACGCTGTCGCTGATGCCGTCGACCATGCCCCGGCCCCACTCGACCACGACGATCGATGCGTCCCAGTCGAGGTCGAGGTCGTCCAGCTCGACGGGGTCGGACAGCCGGTAGGCGTCGACGTGCACCAGGTCCGGTCCGGCGGTGGTGGGGTGCGTCCGGGCGAGGACGAAGGTCGGGCTCGACACCTGGCCACGCGCGCCGAGGGCAGCGCCGAGGCCACGGGTCAGCGTCGTCTTGCCGGCGCCGAGCGGCCCGGTCAGCACGACCAGGTCCCCAGCACGCAGGACCGCGGCCAACCGCGCCCCGAGCTGGCCCATCGCATCGGTGCCGTCGACGGCGGTGTCCAGCAGGACCCGAGCGGCGCCGGTCACGACTGGTCGCCCCGCAGGTACTCCCCGACGCGTCCCTCGATGTCGTGGCCCTCGTAGAACCGTGGCACGCGGGTCCCGATGCGGCAGACGATCTCCTCGCCGATGGTGCCGAGCGAACGGCCCCAGTCGAGGACGGTCATCTCGTCGTGCTCGCCGGTGCCGAACAGGGTCACGGTGTCGCCGGTGCGGACGTCGTCGTCGCCGACGTCGACCAGGAACTGGTCCATGGCCACACGGCCGGCGATCGGGTAGCGCTTGCCGCCGATCGCCACCTCGATGCGGCCCTGCGCCAGACGGGGGACGCCGTCCGCGTACCCGACGGGCACGAGCGCGAGGGTGGTCTCCGAGGCGGTGCGGTACGTGTAGTCGTACGAGACGCCGGTGTCGACGGGGACCCGCTTGGTCTTCGCGACCGACGCCGTCAGGGTCATCACGGGTTCGAGCCCGAGGTCCGCCGCCGAGACACCGTCGGCGCCCGGGATGCCGAACAGGTTGGCGCCCATCCGGACCATGTCCTTGCGGAACTCCTTGCGCTCCAACCCGGCGAGCGAAGCGGCGACGTGTTCCATCGGGAGGTCGAGCCCGAGATCGTCGGCCTGCTCCACGGCGGCGTCGAAGAGCGCCACGGCATCGGCGTCGTCCTGGTCCGAGGACTCCGCCAGGTGCGTGTAGGCCGCGACGACCTCGATGCGGCCGGCACGCTGGGCGTCCAGCGCGAGCGACACGAGCGCCGGCCAGGCCGCCGGCGTCGCTCCGTCGCGGTGCAGCCCGGAGTCGAAGCCGAGGTGCACGCGCGCGGGTCGCTGGTCGACGGCGTCGATGACGCGGTGCAGCTCCGGCACGTTCGAGACACCGAGGTCGACGGCGGAGTCGATGGCGTCGCGGAAGTCGAGTGCGGGGTCGTGCTGCCAGGTGAAGAGGTGGACGTCCTCGCCGACGCCGATCGACCGCAGACGCAGGGCCGCGGGGACCGTGAGCACCCCGATCCACCGGATGCCGGCGTCCACCGCGGCGAGCGCGATCGGCTCCAGACCGTGGCCGTAGGCGTCGGCCTTCATGATCGCCATGACCGCGACGGGGTCCATCCACTCGCGGACCAGGTCGAGGTTCGCGCGGTAGGCGTCCAGGTCGATCCGTGCCTGGCGCAGGGGTGCGGAGCTCACGTCGTCCTCCGGTGCACGCTGTGGCCGACCCGGGCGACCACCTCGTAGTTGATGGTGCCGATCGCGTCGGCCCAGTCCTCGACCGCGGGATCGCCGTTCGCCGGGTCGCCCCAGAGCACGGCTTCGTCGCCGATGCTGACGTCGGCGTCGCCGATGTCCACGTGCATGGCGTTCATCGCGACCCGGCCGACCACCGGGAACGTGCGGTCGCCGATGCGGACCGAGACCCGGTTGCCGAAGTCGCGGTCGAAGCCGTCGGCGTACCCGAGACCGATGACCGCGAGGCGGGTGTCGGTCGACGCCCGCCAGGTGTAGCCGTAGGACACGCCCTCGCCGGCGCGGACGTCGACGGTGCGGAGCACGGCAGCGGTCACACGCATCGCGGGGCGGAGGCCGAGGTCGGCCGACGTGCGGTCGGTGAACGGGCTCAGGCCGTACAGGGCGAGTCCGACGCGGGACAGGTCGCGGCGCGTCTCCGGCACGGCGATGCTCGCGGCGCTCGCGGCGAGGTGCACCAGGTCGGGCACGATGCCGTTGGCGGCGAGGCCGTCGAGTGCGCGCTGCAGTGCGGCGTCCTGGTCGAGGTCGTCCGTGCGCGACGCGTTCGACAGGTGCGACATCAGCCCCTCGACACGGGTGCGGTTGCCACCACGGGCGAGGGCCCCGGCGGTCGCGAAGAGTTCGGCCCACTCGGACTCGACCGCACCGTTACGGCTCAGGCCGGTGTCGACGCAGATGTGCACGGCGCCGACCTCGGAGTCGGCAGCGGCGGACAACTGCTCGACGCTCGACACCGCCGGGGTGATGCCGTACTGCGCTGCCCGGCGGAAGTCCTCGTCGGGGGCGTGCAACCACGCGAGGATCCGGACGTCCTCGTCGATGCCGCCCTGACGGAGCGCGACGGCCTCGTCGATGTCCGCGACGCCGAGCCACTCGGCACCGGCGTCGACGAAGGCCCGTGCGGCGTCGAGCGCGCCGTGGCCGTAGGCGTTGGCCTTCACGACCGCGATGACGCCGGCCGGTGCGACCTGCTCGGCGATCGTCGCGTAGTTCTCGATCAGCGCTTCACGATCGACCGTGATGCCGGTGAACGCACTCACTTCGTTGTTCCCTCCAGGACCACGAACGCGGTCGCGATCCCTCCATCATGCGAGAGCGACAGGTGCACGCTCGTCACGCCACGCGCATCCGCCACCTGTCGCGCCTGTTGGTGCAGCGTCAGCGACGGGTTGCGCTGGTCGTCCGACACGACCTCGAGGTCCTGCCAGCTGAGCCCGGCACTGGAGCCGAACGCCTTGATCAGGGCTTCCTTGGCCGCGAACCGCGCAGCGAGCGACGCGATCGGCCGTTGCTCGCCGTCGCGGACCTGCTCGGCCGGGGTGAACAACCGCGCACGCATCGCCGGCGTGCGCGACAGCACCCGTTCGAACCGCTCCAGGTCCACCACGTCGACCCCGATGCCGATGATCATCGTGCGACTACTCGACGGTGACCGACTTCGCGAGGTTGCGCGGCTGGTCGACGTCGAGGCCCTTGGCCGCGGCGAGCTCCATGCCGAACATGTGCAGCGGCGCCACGGCGAGCAGCGGCTCGAACAGCGGGGTCGCGAGCGGGATGCGCAGGACCTCGTCGGCGAAGGGCAGCACGGCGGCGTCGCCCTCTTCCGCGATGGCGATCACGCGAGCGCCACGGGCGCGGATCTCCTGGATGTTCGACACGACCTTCGGGTGCAGCGACCGCGGGTCACGCGGCGACGGCACGATGACGAACACGATCTGCCCGGGCTCGATGAGCGCGATCGGGCCGTGCTTGAGCTCACCGGCGGCGAAGCCCTCGGCGTGGATGTACGCGAGCTCCTTGAGCTTGAGCGCACCCTCGAGCGCGATCGGGTAGCCGACGTGGCGACCGAGGAACAGCACGCTGCGGGTGTCCGCCATCCAGCGCGCCAGGTCCTTGATGCCGGCGGCGTCGTCGATGGTCTGCTGCAGCTTCGGGGCGAGGCCCTCGAGCTCGGCGACCTGCTCGGCGATCTGCTCCGCCGTCATGGTGCCGCGCAGGGTGGCCAGGTGCAGGCCCAGCAGGTACAGCGCGACGCCCTGGGCGATGAAGGCCTTCGTCGACGCGACGGCGACCTCGGGCCCGGCGTGCGTGTAGATCACGGCGTCGGACTCGCGCGGGATCGTCGCACCCTGGGTGTTGCAGATCGACAGCACCTGCGCGCCCTGCTCGCGGGCGTACTTGACCGCCATCAGCGTGTCCATGGTCTCGCCGGACTGGCTGATCGAGACGACGAGGGTGCGCTCGTTCAGCACCGGGTCGCGGTAGCGGAACTCGTGGGCGAGCTCGACCTCGACCGGGATCCGAGCCCACTGCTCGATGGCGTACTTGCCGAGGATGCCGGCGTACGCAGCGGTGCCGCAGGCGATCACGATGACGCGGTCGACCGTTGCCAGGCGCTCGGCGATCGGGTCGAGGTCGGTCAGGGTGACGGCACCGTCGTGCACGCGGCCGAGGATCGTCTTGGCGACGGCCTCGGGCTCCTCGCTGATCTCCTTCGCCATGAACGAGGACCAGCCGCCCTTGTCGGCCGCGGAGGCGTCCCAGTTCACCTCGAACTCGCTCGGGGTGGCCGGGGTGCCGTCGAAGTGGATGACGTCGACGCGGTCGGGTCGGATCGTGGCGATCTCGTCCTGCCCGATCGCGAGGGCACGCTGCGTGTAGGCGACGAACGCGGCGACGTCCGAGCCCATGAAGTTCTCGCCGTCGCCCAGGCCCACCACGAGCGGGGAGTTGCGACGGGCACCGACGACGACGCCGGGCTGGTCGGCGTGCACGACGAGGAGCGTGAACGCCCCGTCCAGTCGCTGCACGGCCTGCTGCATGGCGGAGGTCAGGTCACCGGTCTCGCGGAACGCCCGACCGACCAGGTGCGCGGCGACCTCGGAGTCGGTCTCGCTGCGGAACTCGATGCCCTCGGCCTGCAGCTCGGCGCGCAGCTCGGAGAAGTTCTCGATGATGCCGTTGTGGATGAGGGCGAGCTTGTCGCCGTCGGCCAGGTGCGGGTGGGCGTTGCCGTCCGTCGGGCCGCCGTGGGTCGCCCAGCGGGTGTGCCCGATGCCCGTGGTGCCGTCCGGGATCGGCGACGACTCGAGCTCGTCGACGAGGGCCTGGAGCTTGCCCGCCTTCTTGGCGGAGACGAGGTCCCCCGCAGGGTCGACCACGGCGATGCCCGCCGAGTCGTAGCCGCGGTACTCGAGGCGACGGAGGCCACCGAGGAGGACGTCCTGGCTGCTGTTGCTGCCGACGTAGCCGACGATTCCACACATGGAAGCGATCCTACGGTCTGCCTGAGCGCGGACCCTGCGAAGCAGCAGGGCTGGGGATAACGTTTCGGCCATGGGACGCTTCGACGACATCGCCATCACCACGCTGCACGGCGAGGACACCACCTTCGGTTCGTTCGCGGACAAGGCGGTGCTGGTCGTGAACGTCGCGTCGCGGTGCGGCCTCGCTCCGCAGTACGAGCAGCTCGAGGCCCTCCAGAAGCAGTACGGGCCGCGCGGCTTCACGGTCCTCGGGTTCCCGAGCAACCAGTTCCTGCAGGAGCTCGGCTCGTCCGAGGCCATCGACGAGTACTGCTCCACCACGTGGGGCGTCACCTTCCCGATGTCCGAGAAGGTCAAGGTGAACGGCAAGAGCGCGCACCCGCTCTACCAGGCGCTCAAGGAGACCCCGGACGCAGACGGCAAGGCCGGTCGGGTCAGCTGGAACTTCGAGAAGTTCCTCGTCGCCCCCGACGGCACCGTCTCGCGCTTCCGTCCGACTACGAAGCCAGACGCCCCCGAGGTGATCGCGGCCATCGAGGCCGCCCTGCCCGCCTGACGCACCGCGTCCTGCGGACGCAGACCGTGCACTGGACGGGAGGCCCGGTGCAGGTGAGCCGGTCAGCTCACCTGCACCGGGCCTCCCGTCTGTACGCTCGTCCCCATGCCGATCCCGGAGACCGCCGTCGCGCACCCGACCCCGTTCGTGGAGATCCCGCGGCACGAGTGGTCGCAGCTCGCACCCAAGGAGCACCTGTCGCTCACCGAGACCGAGATCGTGCAGCTGCGCGGGCTCGGCGACCGGTTGGACATGCAGGAGGTGCAGGAGGTCTACCTCCCGCTGTCGCGGCTGCTGACGCTCTACGCCGCGGGGGCCCGGAACCTGCACGCGTCGACATCGGCGTTCCTGGGTGACCGAGCCGGACGCACGCCGTTCGTGATCGGCGTCGCCGGGTCCGTCGCCGTCGGCAAGTCGACCGTCGCGCGACTGCTCCGCGAGCTGACGAAGCGCTGGCCGGACACCCCGCGGGTCGAGCTGGTGACCACCGACGGCTTCCTGTACCCGAACGCCGAGCTCGAGCGTCGCGGGATCATGGACCGGAAGGGCTTCCCGGAGTCCTACGACCGTCGCTCCCTGCTGCGGTTCGTCAGCCAGGTGAAGAGCGGCGCGACCGAGGTCCGGGCGCCGTACTACTCGCACCTGGTCTACGACATCGTGCCGGACGCCGAGATCGTCGTCCGCCAGCCGGACATCCTGATCGTCGAGGGCCTGAACGTGCTCGCCCCGCCGGTGCACGGGCGGCTCGCGCTGTCCGACCTGTTCGACTTCACGATCTACGTCGACGCCAAGACCAAGGACATCGAGGCCTGGTACGTCGACCGGTTCCTGGCACTGCAGGAGGAGGCGTTCTCGAGCCCGGACTCGTTCTTCCACCGGTTCGCCTCACTGTCGCGCGACGACGCGGTGCGGACGGCGACCGAGGTCTGGCGGGCGATCAACGAGCCGAACCTGCTCGAGAACGTCCTGCCCACGCGCTCCCGCGCGACCCTGGTGCTGAAGAAGGCCGCGGACCACAAGGTGAACTCGGTCCTGCTCCGCAAGATCTAGCGCGGGTGCGCGCGGGTGCGCGCGGGTGCGCGCGGGTGCGCGCGGGTGCGCGCGAGTGCGCACGGGTGCGCGCGGGTGCGCGCGGGTGCGCGCGGGTGCGCGCGGGTGCGCGCGGGTGCGCGCGGAGTTGCACCCCGGTACGGTCATCGCGCCCCGAAGAGTCGGGGCGCAACGACTGCAGTCGGGCGCGCGACGCGAGCGCGCGCGACGCGGTCGCGACGCGGTAGCGTGCGCGGGTGCGCGCAGGCTTGCACCCCCGTACGGTCGTCGCGCCCCGAAGAGTCGGGGCGCAACGACCGCAGCGGGGCGCGAGCGCGCGCGGCGCGAAGTCGCGCCCGGCACTCCGGCCTACGCGGCGTCGAGCGCCAGGCGCTCCTGCACGACGGCGGCGAGCTCCTCGGCGATGCGCTGCGCATCGTCCTGCGAGGCGGCCTCGACCATCACGCGCACGACCGGCTCGGTGCCCGACGGACGGAGCAGCACACGGCCGCTGTCCCCGAGCGCCTCGCTGGCGGCGGCGATGGCGTCCTGCACACCCTGGTCGGCCAGCCCGTGCCGGTCGACGCCGCGGACGTTGAGCAGCACCTGCGGGAACACGGTCATGCACGATGCGAGCTCCTGCAGCGACTTCCCGGTGCGCGCCATCTCGGCGACCAGGTGCAGCCCGGTCAGGATGCCGTCGCCCGTGGTGGCGTACTCGTTGAAGATGATGTGGCCGGACTGCTCGCCACCGATGGAGTAGTCCCCCTCGTTCATCTTCTCGAGCACGTAGCGGTCGCCGACGCCGGCCTCGATCACGGTGATGCCCGCATCCGCCATGGCACGCTTCAGCCCGAGGTTGGACATGACCGTCGCGACGAGGGTGTCGTCCTTCAGCCGGCCGCGCTCCTGCAGCGACAGCGCCAGGATCGCCATGATCTGGTCACCGTCGATGGCGTTGCCCGCGGCGTCCACCGCCAGGCAGCGGTCGGCATCGCCGTCGTGCGCGATGCCGACGTCCGCGCCGGCGGCCAGGACGGCGCGGGACAGGTTGTCGATGTGGGTCGAGCCGACGCCGTCGTTGATGTTCCACCCGTCGGGCTCGGCGCCGATGAGCGTCACGCGGGCCCCGGCGTTCACGAACACCTCGGGCGAGACGCCGGCGGCGGCACCGTTGGCGCAGTCGAGCACGACGTGGATGCCGTCGAGCCGGTGCGGCAGCGTGCCGAGCAGGTGGACGACGTAGCGGTCCTCGGCGTCGGCGAACCGGGTGATCCGGCCGACGTCGATGCCGGTGGGGGTCGGTGCGGAGTGGTCGTGCATGGCCGCTTCGATGCGGTCCTCGACCTCGTCCGGCAGCTTGCGACCACCCGTGGCGAAGAACTTGATCCCGTTGTCCGGGGCGGGGTTGTGCGACGCGGAGATCATCACGCCGAAGTCGGCGTCGATGTCCGCGACGAGGAACGCCGCAGCGGGGGTGGGGATGACCCCGGCGTCGAGCACGTCGACGCCGGCGGAGGCGAGCCCGGCCGCGACAGCGGACCCGAGGAACTCACCGGAGACGCGCGGGTCGCGCGCCAGGACCGCGCGCGGGCGCGGTCGACCGGACGCCCGGCGGGCGTCGGCATGGTGTCCGTGTGTGAGGACGGCCGCGCTCGCCTGGGCAAGACCCAGTGCGAGCGCGGCCGTCAGCTCGCCGTTGGCGAGACCACGAACCCCGTCGGTACCGAACAGACGCGGCATTGCGATCTTCAGCCGGTGACGACTAGCGCTTCGAGAACTGCGAAGCCTTGCGGGCCTTCTTGAGACCGGCCTTCTTGCGCTCGATGACGCGGGCGTCACGGGTGAGGAAGCCGGCCTTCTTGAGGGTCGCGCGGTTGTTCTCGCGGTCGATCTCGTTCAGGGTGCGGGCGATGGCGAGGCGGAGTGCGCCGGCCTGACCCGAGGGGCCGCCACCGGTGATGCGGGCGACGACGTCGTACGAGCCGAGGAGCTCGAGGACCTTGAACGGGTCGTTGATGAGCTGCTGGTGCAGCTTGTTCGGGAAGTAGTCCTCGAGCGAGCGACCGTTCACGACGAACGTGCCGGAGCCCGGAACGAGGCGAACGCGCGCGATGGCCTCCTTGCGGCGCCCGACGGCACCGCCGGAGACGTTGAGGATCTGACGGGGAGCAGCCTCGGCAGCGGCGGGTGCGCTCTCCGTGGTGAAGCTCTCCGGGGTCTGGTCGAGGGAATCAGCGATCTGAGCCATGAGTTTTTTCGTGTCCTTGAAGTCGTCGTGGCCGGAACTACTGTGCGACCTGGTCGAAGATGTACGCCTTGGGCTGCTGCGCGGAGTGCGGGTGCTCCGCGCCGGCGTAGACCTTCAGCTTCTTGAGCTGCTCGCGACCGAGGGTGTTCTTCGGCAGCATGCCGCGGATCGCCTTCTCGACGGCGCGGGTGGGGTGCTTCTCGAGCATCTCCGGGTAGGAGGTCGCCGTCAGGCCGCCCGGGTAACCGGAGTGGCGGTAGTAGACCTTCTTCGCGAGCTTCGAACCGGTCAGGGCGACCTTGTCGGCGTTCACGATGATGACGTAGTCACCCATGTCCATGTGCTGGGCGAAGGTGGCCTTGTGCTTGCCGCGCAGGAGCGCCGCGGCGTGGGTGGCGAGACGGCCGAGGACGACGTCGGTCGCGTCGATGACGATCCAGTCGTGCTGGACGTCTGCCGGCTTCGGTGAGAACGTGCGAGTCACAGGAGTGCTGCTTTCGTGTCGAGGTGAGGAGTCCGTGAATCCCACTCCGGTCGGGGTTCCCCGCGGCAGAAGCCGGCGGAACGCCCGGATGGAGGGCTCATCTGACTGTCCGGCGCGCGTGGCGCACAGACCAAGGTGAGAGCCTAGCCGACGCGGGTCGCGTCGGTCAAACGCAGGTACTGCCGGACGGGAGGCCCGTGGCGGCCTGGCCACGGGCCTCCCGTCCGTCCGTGGGTCGCTTTCACCCCGCATCGTGAGCAGGAATGGTCGAGTCGCGCACGGCGAACCCGACCATTCCTGCTCACGAAGTGCCGCCGTGGGGCCTGGGGACTACTCCGCGGCGGCCGCGGTCCTCCGGCGGCGGACGATCAGGACGCCGGCACCCGCCGCGAGCAGCAGGAAGGCGACCAGCGCACCGGCACCGAGGCCCTCGGCGCCCGTGAACGCGAGCTGCCCGTCAGCGGTGATCGTGATCGGGGTCCAGCCGATCAGGCTCCCGTCCGCGGCCGTCACCGCGAGGCGGTGTGCACCAGCGGGGGTGTCCGACGGGATCGTGACGCGCACCGTGCCGTCAGCGCCGACCGTCACGGTGCCGAGCAGCGTCGGCGTCGAGTACAGCCACACGTTCACGACGTCACCCGCGTACTGCGTGCCGACGGTCACAGTGATGGTCTCCCCCGCACGAGCCGACGACGGCGCCGAGACGCTCCCGCGGTTCGCGTCGGTCAGACCGGTCTCCGAGGGAGCCACCGGGGCGATCGGAGCGGTCGGCGACGGGGTCGGCGTGGGGGTCGGGGTCGTGCCGCCGTCACCCGGCGTCGGGGTCGGGTCGGTGCCGGGGTCCGTGCCCGGGTCCGTGCCCGCAGCATCGAGGTCGAAGCCCACCAGGATCGGGTCGTGGTCGCTCGCGCGGAACACGTCGTCGGTGTACAGGTCCGACGCGTTGTAGTTGTAGCGGCTGTACTCCAGGCCCACCGACTCGACCGAGTTGATGTTCCAGATGTCCACGCCCGTGACCGTCTCGGTGGCGGCCGGGGACGCGAACACGTGGTCGAGCGACCCGCTCAGGCCGGAGAACACGTACGAGTACTCGGTGGCGTCGAGCGCCGGACCGAGGTCGGTGTAGCCGGCGTCGTCGAGGACGACCACCGGGTCCTCCTTGCTGTAGGCGTTGAAGTCGCCGAGCATGAACACCTTGTCGGTGCCGTACTGCGCCTGCATGTCGGTGGAGAAGGTCACGAGGGCCTTGGCCTGCCGCACCCGGTCGGCGTTCGAGGCGCCCTGGCCGTCGCCCTGGTCGGCGTTCTCGCCGGTGCCGGAGCCCTTCGACTTGAAGTGGTTCGCGATCACCAGGAAGTCGTCGTCGGCGGTGCCGCCGAGGGGGCGGAACGCGTCCGCGACGGGCTGCCGGGCGTTGGTGAACGCGGCGTCGAGCAGGATCGTCGAGTCGCCGACGGGTTCGACGCGGTCCTGCTTGTAGATGAGCGCGAGGCGGATGACGTCCTCGCTCGCCGGAACGGTCGCGGGGGACTTCGCGAAGGCCCAGGTGTCCTCGCCGGTGGCGGCGTTGAGGGCGTCGACGAGCGTGGCGACCGCCGCGTCGCGGTCCTGGCCGAAGCGCGCCGAGTTCTCGATCTCCTCGAGCGAGACGACGTCCGCGCCGAGGCCGTTGATCGCCTTGACGATCTTGACCTGCTGGCGCAGGAAGTCCTCCTGCTCAGCAGCCCCGCGGGCGTCGCAGCCGGAGTTCACCGTGACGGGGTCGCCCGCGCGGTCGGTGTAGTACGAGCACCCGGTGAGCTGGTCACCCGTGGTGGGGAAGTAGTTGAGCACGTTGAACCCGGCGAGCTTCAGGTCGCCGCCGACGTCCTGCGGCTCGGCCTGCCGCACGTTCGAGAACGACGCGGGCAGGTCCGCCGCCGGGGTCGCACCGGTGATCGGCGCGGTCGGCTGGAACTTCCACCCGCTGTTGCGGTAGTCGAGGACGACCGGACCCTCGAACGTGGCGGTCGCACCGACGGTGACCGGGCCCTGGGTCAGCCACGACACCGGGATGCCCTGGTTCGCCTTCGTCAGGAAGTTGGTGCTGGCACCGTCGTCGAGCGTGACCTTGCGCGCGGCGTTGGACGCCTCGACGGCCTTCGCTTCGGCGCTGCCGGGGCGACCGACCTCGGTCGGCTGGACGAGCCGGCCGGCGCCGCTGGCGAGCACGACTTCGCCGTACTGGTTCGTCGTGTAGTTGTCGGCGACCGTGAAGGAGCCCTGCGGGGCGATGAGCATGCTCTCGAGCGACTCGCGCTGCGCGTCCGACGACGGGAACGCGACCGCGGCGGGCTGCGGGGCGACGACGGTGTCGGTGAGCTTCTGGAACGACGCTGTGTTCGACACGGTGAGCTCGGTCAGGCCGAAGTACTCGGAGACCGCACCGGTGACCCGCACGTGGTCGCCCTCGGCCACCAGCCCGGCGGTCGCGGACGAGAAGACGAACACGGCGTCGGACGCCGTGTGGGTGCCGAAGTCGACCGCGCCGCCGGTCCCCGGGGTCTGGATCGTGTAGCCGTTGAAGCCGCCGGACGCGTAGACCGCGGTGACGACGCCGTCGGTGGTGACGGTCTTGCTGGCGTAGGGCGAGGTGTCCGTGGTGCCCTGCAGCTGGGCGATGGTGACGGCCTCGGCGGGGGCGCCGGGGTCCGTCGGCTCCGTCGGGTCGGTCGGGTCGGTCGGGTCGGTGGGCTCGGTCGGGTCGGTCGGCGCAGCGGTCTCACCCGCGGCGTTCCGCGGGGTCAGGGTCGTCGTCACCGAGAAGTCCGCGCCGTTGTCGTCGGTGTCCGTCGCGCCCTGGCGGACCAGGCCGTTCGGCACGGCGTTCGCGCCCTCGACGGTGCGCACGGTGCCCTCGAAGGTGTTCGAGGCGCCGTAGCCGAGCAGGTCGACGACACCAGCGGTGCCGGTCATCACCGGTCCCGCGGCGAGCGCCACCGGCGTGGTGGCGTCGGACAGCACGAGCGTGCCCGTGGTGCCGGACGGGTTCAGCGAGGCGGTGTCGTCCGCCGTCGGCAGGTCCGCTCCGACCGGGGTGGCACCGCCGTTGCCGGCCATCGACACCAGGAACGTGCCCTCGGCCGGCACCGTCCCCTCGAGCGCGCTCGTCGAGAAGGCGCCGGTGCTCGTCGCCGAGCGGTACTGCAGCGACCAGCCGTCGAGCGACACCGGGGCGTCGGTCGGGTTGCCGATCTCGATGAACTTCTGGTTGTAGAAGGCGCCGTTGCTGCCGGCCTTCAGGTAGGCCTCCTCGATGAGGAGGCCACTCCCCTCGGGGTTCGCGGTCGCTGCGGTGACGGTGACGAGCGGGGCCGCGAGGAGTGTCGCGGCAGCCGTGGCGCACAGCAGAGTGCGCCCGAGGAGGTTGGGCATGCACGCACGCTACCGACCTGCGGAGTCCCTCAGGTTGCGTCGAGGTAAATGATTGCGTTCGGCAACATCAGGACCGGGCGTTCACTCCCGCCGTGCCCGCGTCTGCTCCGCCCGCCCCGCGAGCTCCGCGTCGGCCGGGTACCCCACCTCGGTCAGGGTCAGCCCCTTCGCCGGCGCCGTCTTGAACGCGCTCGTCCGCGTCTCGGCGACGCGGAGCTCCTCGAGCCGTTCCGGCCCGAACCGCCCCTCGCCGACGGCGATGGTCGCTCCCACCATCGCGCGCACCATGGAGTGGCAGAACGCATCGGCCTGGAGGCGCGCCACCAGCACGCCGTCCGGCTCGCGGTCCCAGCGGAACTCCTGCAACGTCCGAATGGTCGTCGCGCCCTCGCGCGGCTTGCAGAACGTCGCGAAGTCGTGCAGCCCCAACAGCGTCAGCGCACCGCGCTCCATCGCTGCCGGGTCGAGGCTCGCTCCGTGCCAGACCGTGTACCCGCGCCGACGTGGATCGCGCGGGGCGTCGGCGTCCGCGATCCGGTACTCGTACCGTCGCCAGAGCGGCGAGAACCGGGCGTCGAACCCGTCCGGCGCGACCGACGCCCGGGTGACGACGACGTCGCCCTCTGGTGCCGCGATGCCGTTCACGCGTTTGACGAGTCCGTCCAGCGGCGAGCGCCCCGTGCCGCGCTTGGCGCTGAGCGCGTCCCACTGCTCGGTGGAGAGGTCGAGGTGAGCGACCTGCCCGGTGGCGTGCACGCCGGCGTCGGTGCGTCCGGCGACGGTGAGCAGTGGCGGCTCGCCCCACCGGGTGAAGACGGTGGCGAGGGCGGCCTCGAGCGCGCCCTGCACGGTCCGCAGCCCGGGCTGCCGGGCCCACCCGGAGAACGCGGCGCCGTCGTACGCGATGTCCAGCCGCAGCCGGATCCCGGCAACCTCGCCGCCGCTCTGCGGGCCCGCCGTCTCGTCCACGCGACCACCGTACCGGGGCCGCACCGCGCCTCCCGGCAGTCCGCGGACACCCGTCTGCGCAACCGAAGGCCGCTGCGCCGCTGACGCGCGCTGTCCACCGGTGTCAGCGCCACGTCAGTGCCGCGTGAGCGCCCCGCGGCACCATCGTCCTCGACATCGACGAAAGGACATTTCGATGACCACGACACCGCTCGCGGTGGAGGCCTCCGGCCTCGTGAAGACCTTCGGGACGAACCGCGCAGTGGACGGTGTCGACCTCCGTGTGGAGGCCGGCACGGTCTACGGCGTGCTCGGTCCCAACGGCGCCGGCAAGACCACCACCATCTCCATGCTCGCGACCCTGCTCAAGGCGGACGGCGGCGAGGCCCGGATCTTCGGGCACGACGTCCGACGTGAGGCGCAGACGGTCCGCACCCTGATCGGGGTGACCGGTCAGTACGCCAGCGTCGACGAGACGCTCAGCGCGACCGAGAACCTGGTGATCTTCGCGCGCCTGCTCGGGCTGTCCCGCGCGGATGCGAAGCGGAAGGCCGTGGAGCTGCTCGAACGCTTCGGGCTGACCGAAGCCGCGTCACGCCCGCTCAAGGCCTTCTCCGGTGGCATGCGTCGCCGGCTCGACCTGGCTGCGAGCCTCATCGCGCAGCCGCCGCTGATCTTCCTCGACGAGCCGACCACGGGGCTCGACCCCCGGACCCGAGCGCAGATGTGGGACACCATCCGCGAGCTCGTGGCGACGGGCTCGACGGTGCTGCTGACGACGCAGTACCTGGACGAGGCGGACCAGCTCGCCGACCGCATCGCGGTCATCGACCACGGCAAGGTGGTCGCCGAGGGCACGAGCGACGAGCTGAAGGCCTCGATCGGCAGTTCGTCGCTGCAGCTCCGCCTGACCGATGCGCTCCGGCTCGACGCCGCGCGCACGATCGTCCGGAACACCCTCGGTGTCGACGCGGTGGCCAGCCCCGAGGGCTCGCGTCTCACCGCGCCGATGTCGGATCCCGACCGCGTGACGGACCTGCTGGTGTCGTTCCGCGAGGCCGGCATCACCCTCGCCGAGATGAGCGTGCAGAAGCCCACCCTCGACGAGGTCTTCCTGACGATCACCGGCGCACCGGCGACCACCGACGACGACGGCACCGACGACGACAACGACAGCACCGACCGCGAACTCGCAGGGAGCATCGCATGACCACCATCACCACCACCACGGGCACCGCTGCGCCCCGGATCACCCCGCGCCCCGGCGTCGGTGCGACCGGCCTCGGCGCCACCGTCCGGCAGTCGCTCACGATGGCGTACCGCGGGCTGATCAAGGTCCGGCGCACCCCGGAGCAGCTGTTCGACGTCACCCTGATGCCGATCATCTTCACCGTGATGTTCACCTACATCTTCGGTGGTGCGATCGCGGGTGACGTCGCGAGCTACCTGCCGATCATCATCCCCGGCATCCTGGTGCAGACGAACATCACGTCGTCGATCGTCACGGGCGTGCAGCTGCGCGAGGACATGGACAAGGGCGTCTTCGACCGCTTCAAGTCCCTGCCCATCGCCCGGATCGCCCCGCTCGCGGGTGCGCTGCTCGCCGACACCGTCCGGTACGCGATCGCCACGACGATCACCTTCACGGTCGGCATCATCATGGGGCTGCGTCCGGCCGGCGGCTTCGGCGCGGTCGTCCTGGCCGGGTTGCTGGTCATCGTCGTCGCGTGGGCGATCAGCTGGATCTTCGCCTACTTCGGCGTCGTCGCGCGGACGGCGTCGAGCGTCTCCGGCATCTCCAACATGGTGCTGTTCCCGCTGACGTTCCTGTCGAACGCGTTCGTGCCGGCGGACACCCTGCCGGACTGGCTGCGCTGGTTCTCCGAGGTCAACCCGATCTCGCACCTGATCACGGCGGTCCGCGAGCTCGTGAACCACGGCACGGTGGGCGTCGACCTCTGGATCAGCCTGCTCGGCGCAGCGGTCGTGGTCGCGGTGTTCGCGCCGCTGACGGTCCGCGCGTACATGCGCAAGGCCTGACGGGCGCCGATCACCGCACGCGGAACCGCAGCTCCTCGAGCAGGAGCCGCGCCTGCGAGACGGCCTCGGTCCGGTTCGATCCGGCCGAGGCCGTCTCGGCGTCGGCCAGCACCGCGTCGCCGAGGGCGTCGGCCAGCACCGACCGCATCCGTGGGTGCGCGAGCACGCCGAAGTCCTGCCGCGAACCGAGTCGGGTCGCCAGCCCCCAGCAGCGCGCGGCGTGCTCCGGCTGTCCGTCACGGGCGGCGGCGAGCGCCAGGCCGAGCAGGGCGGTCCCGATCACGGGCAGGTCCAGCCACCACGGGTGGACGCGCAGCATCACGAGCGCACCGACGCGCAGGCGTCTCGCGACCGCCACGTCGTCGACCGGGAGGCCCGGCGCGGCTCCGTCGGACCGGTGCACCGCCGCCTCGTCCCGCGCCGCGATCCGCGCCGAGCCCGCCATGAGCGTCCAGTGCGGCGTCTGCTTCCGCATGGGCAGCACGGAGTCCCAGGCGCGGGCGTACTCCGCCGCAGCGTCGTCGAGGGCTGCTTCCCAGCGCGAGCACTCCGCACCGATGGCCATCGCGAGCACGCCGATCTGCACCCGGTCCTCGTCGAACCCGCCGCGGGCCTCGACCGGACGGTGCTGCAGGTCGTCGGCGACCTGCCGGGCGCGCACGACGTCGCCGGTGCTCGCGGCGCAGAGGCCGACGGTCCAGCCGATCTCGTACAGGTCGTCGTCGGCCCCGAACCGTTCGAGTTGCTCGCGGGCGACCTCGGCGGACCGCAGGGCGTCGGCGTGCCGACCGGTCTGCGCCAGGAGCTGGGTCATGGTGACGGCGATCGACCCGGTGGTCCAGGCGTCGTCGCTCGACCGTGAGAGCGTCTCGGCGCGGGTCGCGTACCGCAGGGCGACAGCGGACTCCCCGTCGTTCTCGGCGAGCGGCGCGCTGAGCATGTTCGCCAGGCAGGCGACACCGGGCTCCGGGTCGTCGCGGTAGCGGGCGAGCAGGGCGTACCCGTCGGCCGGTCGCCCCAGGGTGAGCAGCAGCGCTGCCTGGGCGTCGAGCACCGCGAACCCGGTGGTGCCGTCGCGCATCACGCGGCGCAGGGTCGACACGGCCAGGGCTGCGGTGCGCTTGTCGCTGAACGCGGACGACCCGCCGGTGACGACGAGTCCGAGCACGGTCGCGGCACGGTCCTCGGTCGCCGGTCCGGTACGGCGCAGGACCGGGACGACCTCGGGGCCGAGTGCGACGACCTCACCGTGGGCCCCGCGCAGCGACCAGTAGCCGCCGAGGGCCGCGAACAGGTGCGCGACCGCCGCGGTGTCGTCGGCAGCCAGGCTCCAGCGGAGCAGCGTGACGAGGTTGTCGGATTCGCGGGCGACCTCGCGGAACCGCTCGAGCTGTGCGGAACCCGTGATCGTGAGCAGGTTGCGCTCGGCCGCGAACCCCCGGCCCCAGCCGATCATGGCCGCACGGACGGCCTCGGTGGCGCCGCGGTCCCCCAGCCCGGCCGCACCGAACTCCCGCACCGTCTCGAGCAGCCGGTACCGCACGGGCTCGCCCTCGTGCTCGACGAGCTGCACGAGCGACTGCTCCACGAGCTCGGCGAGGTCGTCGAGCGCGTCGGCCGTGCGGTCCGGGGCGGCGACAGCCTCGACGGCGTCGACCGCGAGTCCGTCCGGGAAGAGCGCCAGCCGGGTCAGCAGGTCCTGGGCCCCGTCGTCGAGCAGGCGCCAGCTCCACTCGATCACGGCGAGCAGGGTGCGGTGCCGCTCCGGGGCGCTCCGGTCACCGCCGCGCAGCAGCGCGAACCGGTCGTCCAACCGGCGCTCGATCTCGTCGGCGCTCATCCCCCGGATGCGTGCGGCCGCGAGCTCGATGGCCAGCGGTGACCCGTCGAGCCGCGTGCAGATCCGGCGCACCGTGTCCACCGGCAGCACGGCTCCGGGTCGCGCGGCCCGCGCCCGCTCGGTGAAGAGCCGGACGGCCGCCCCGTCGGCCTCGACGGGCAGGGGCGCGAGGGGAGCCACGACCTCGCCGGCGATGGCGAGCGGCGCGCGCGACGTCGTCAGGATCCGCAGGGCGGGCACGGTCGCGAGCAGGTCCGCGGCGAAGGCGGCGACCTCGGCCACCAGGTGCTCGCAGTTGTCCAGGACGAGCACGGTCGGCCCGTCGGCGAGCGCCCGCACGACCCGGGTGCGCAGGTCGGCCGCGACGGCGTCCCGGAGCGATCGGGTGGAGCGGAACTCGGCGATCCCGAGCAGCGCGCCGAGGGCCGGCACGATGTCGTCGGCCGTGGCGAGCGGCGCGAGCTCGAACACGACGACGCCCTGTGTCGGCGGCAGGCCGGCGGCGACCGCCTGCGCGAGGCGGGTCTTCCCCAGCCCACCCGCACCGAGGATCGTGACCAGCCGTCCGGAGGACAGCAGGTCCGAGACGGCGGTGAGGTCGGCCTCCCTCCCGACCAACGTGTTCGGCGCAGCACGCAGGCCGACGCGGCGGACGCTGCCCGTGGCGGGGCCGGACCGGCGCAGCAACTCGGCGTTGAGGCGGACCAGGTCGGCCGAGGGGTCGGCGCCGAGTTCGTCGGCGAGGCGGTCACGGTGCGCCGCGAAGGCGGCCAGGGCCTCGCTCGTGCGGCCGGCTGCGGCAAGGGCGCGCATCGAACCGGCGACCGCGACCTCGTCGTAGGGGTTGGCGACGGCCTCTGCCGCCCAGAGTGCGGCGGCCTCGTCGGCGTCGCCCTCGTCGAGCAGTGCACCGCCGAGCGCGCGCCGGAGCGTCCGCCGGAGCGCTGCCGCACGGTCCGCGAGTGCCGCGCCCAGGTCGCCGTCGACGTCGGCGCCCGGGTCACCACGCCAGAGGTCGAGGGCCGCACGGACCGCTGCCGGCTCCGTTTCGCCCACCGCATGCTCGGCACGGGCGAGGTCGACGTCCTCGGGGTCGCCGCCCAGCGCGTACCCGGTGCTCGTCGACACCACGAGGCCGTCCGCCACGCTCCGGCGCAGTCGGGACACGAGCGTCTGCAGCGCTGCACGGGCACCCCGCGACTGCGCGTCCGGCCAGAGGTCGTCGATCAGGGACTCGGTGGTCAGGGCGTGGCCGCGCGCGAGCACCAGCGCCGTCAGGAACGCCCGAGCGAGCGCACCGGGCACCGGCGACTGCCGGCCGTCCGCACCAATCACCGTGACCGGTCCGAGGACGTTGATTCGGGGCGGGACGGTCACGGTGCGAGTCTACGGAGCGCCGGTGTCACGGGGTCCTCGCGTCAGCCGCGCGGACGGTGGAACGCCGACGGCCCCGTGCGGGTGTCGAGGTTGTCCGTCGCACGGCGCTCGGACTCCACGATGCCGCGGAGCGCCACGAGCGCGGACGCCGTCACCGCGACGTGCGAGGGGTTCTCGCGCGAAGCGTCGAGCGCCTGCTCGAGTCGCTCGATCGCCTTGTCGCCTTCGTCCTCGGGGCACTCCCCGCGGATCATGCACGCGAGCTGACGGAGCGCCTCCGTGAGGGGCTCGGTGAACGCCGGATCCGGACGCCCGATGTTCGCCGACACCGGACCCGACCGGGCGACGAGCTCGGTGAGGTCCGTCGTGTACCAGGCGACCCGTTCGAGCGCGCGGAAGCGTGCCCCGTCCTGCTGGAGCCGGGCCCGTGACCCGCGGAGCGCCCCGCGAGGGTTGATCTTCCGGCTCTCGTGCGCGACGGACACCCGCGCGCGCACGTCGGCGATCGCACGGTCGAGCTTGTCCTGCTGCCGGTTCCAGGCGTCCTCGTCGCGTTTGCCGGTCTCCAGCACGCGCGCGAGCCCCTCGAGGTGCTCGGCCAACACGGCGTTCACCTCGTCGATCCGACGTTCGGCGTCCCAGAAGTGCAGCGGTGGGAACACCAGGAAGTTCACGAGCAGCCCGACGACGACGCCGACGCCCATCTGCACCAGGTACCCGAACGAGTAGCCCTCGGCGTTCGCCCCGCCGACGAGCAGCACGAACAACGCCGCCGTCGAGACCCAGGTACTGCCCTCGCCGAGCACCCGGAACCCGCCGACGAGCACGCCGACGCCGACCGCCAGGGCCACGGCGAGGATCCCCGGGTCGCCCACGAGCATCGTGAAGCCCGCGACGGCGATGCCGAGCAGGATGCCGACGAGCGTCTGGATGCCGTTGCGCAGCCCCGCGTAGACCGTCGTCTGCATCGCGACGATCGCCCCGAGCGGTGCGTAGTACGGGTAGTCGGACGCGACCCCGGGCACGTGCCTGGCGATGAACCAGGCCAGTGCCGCGGCGCCGGCGGCCTTGGCTGCGTGCAGCAGTCGCGGCTGTGTGCCGGACGTGCGGCTCCACCGCCAAGCGCGGCGACCGACGCCCGCGATGTGTTGGAACTCCATGTGGTGACTCTCCCTGTCGGGCGGACACCCTACGGGGCACGCACTGGGAAGGCGACGGTCCTGCGTTCTCCGGACGTCGGGGTGCAGGGGTAGCGCTCCCGAACGCGACGAAGCCCCCGCGACCTGGGTCGCGGGGGCTTCGTCGTGGTGACGCGGGGTCCTACTTGGTGTCGTCGCTCTTCTCGGCGGCGTCGGCCTCGACCTCGGCGGCAGCCTCGGTCTCGGTCTCCGACTCGACCGGCGCGGACTCCTCGGTGGTCTCGGTCTGCTCGACCGGGGCCTCCTCGGTGGTCTCGTCGGCGGCCGGCTCCTCGACCGGAGCGGCGGCGGCCGGAGCCGCGGTGCGCTTCACCGGGGCGGGCGTGCCCGACACCGGCTCGAGGACGAGCTCGATCGACGCGAGCGGGGCGTTGTCGCCCTTGCGGAAGCCGAGCTTCGTGATGCGGGTGTAGCCGCCCTGACGGTCCTCGACCTGCGGGGCGATCTCCGTGAACAGCGTGTGCACGACGGACTTGTCGCGCAGGGTCGCGATGACCCGACGACGAGCGTGCAGGTCGCCGCGCTTCGCGAACGTGATGAGCCGCTCGGCGACCGGACGGAGGCGCTTGGCCTTCGTCTCGGTGGTCGTGATGCGACCGTGCGTGAAGAGGGCGTTGGCGAGGTTGCTCAGGAGCAGGCGCTCGTGAGCGGGACCGCCACCGAGGCGGGGGCCCTTGGTGGGCTTCGGCATGTCAGTTCTCCAGTGGTGAAAGTGGTGCGCGCGGTGTCAGCGCGCTTGCGCGTGAGCGCGAGATCAGTTGTTGGACTCGTCCTCGTCGTACCCGCTGTAGAAGTGGGCGCCGTCGAATCCGGGGACGGTGTCCTTGAGGGACAGGCCGAGCTCGGTGAGCTTGTCCTTGACCTCGTCCACCGACTTCTGACCGAAGTTGCGGATGTTCATGAGCTGCGTCTCCGACAGGGCGACGAGCTCGGACACCGTGTTGATGCCCTCGCGCTTCAGGCAGTTGTAGCTGCGGACCGACAGGTCGAGGTCCTCGATCGGGGTCTGCAGCTCGTTCGACAGGACAGCGTCGACCGGCGCGGGGCCGATCTCGATGCCCTCTGCGGCCGTGTTGAGCTCGCGAGCGAGCCCGAACAGCTCGACCAGCGTGCGACCGGCCGACGCGATGGCGTCGCGCGGCGTGATCGCCGGCTTCGACTCGACGTCGACGACCAGGCGGTCGAAGTCCGTGCGCTCACCGGCACGCGTCGCCTCGACGCGGTAGGTGACCTTGAGGACCGGCGAGTAGATCGAGTCGATCGGGATCTGACCAGCCTCGGAGAACTCGGAACGGTTCTGCGTGGCCGAGACGTAGCCGCGGCCGCGCTCGATCGTGAGCTCGAGCTCGAACCGCGCGGTGTCGTTCAGGGTCGCGATGACGAGGTCCGGGTTGTGGATCTCGACGCCGGCCGGAGCGGAGATGTCCGCTGCGGTGACCTGACCGGCACCCTGCTTGCGCAGGTACGCGGTGATCGGCTCGTCGTGCTCGCTGGAGACGACGAGGCTCTTGATGTTGAGGATGATCTCGGTGACGTCTTCCTTCACACCGGGAACGGTGCTGAATTCGTGGAGGACACCGTCGATGCGGATGCTGGTGACAGCCGCGCCGGGGATCGAGGAGAGGAGCGTGCGGCGCAGCGAGTTGCCGAGGGTGTAACCGAAGCCCGGCTCGAGCGGCTCGATGACGAAGCGCGAGCGGTGCTCGGAGATCGACTCCTCGGTCAGGGTGGGGCGCTGTGCAATGAGCACTGTGGGATTCCTTTCGGCGAAGTGTCCGCTATATGACACTTGGCGGTACGACGGGGCCGCGTGGGCCCCGACGGGTCTGTTGAGTTGTGATCACGCGCACCGATGTGCGCGATCGAACGACCAGGAATGGCCGCGGGCCCTGCCCGACCCCGTCAGGGGACGAGCAGGGCGCGGCCGGTTGCTCCTCGCGTCAGACGCGACGACGCTTCGGCGGGCGGCAACCGTTGTGCGCCTGCGGAGTGACGTCGTTGATCGAACCGACCTCGAGGCCAGCGGCCTGGAGCGAACGGATCGCGGTCTCGCGGCCCGAACCCGGACCCTTCACGAAGACGTCGACCTTCTTGACGCCGTGCTCCTGCGCCTGACGCGCAGCGGACTCGGCGGCGAGCTGCGCCGCGAACGGCGTCGACTTGCGCGAACCCTTGAAGCCCACGGCACCCGAGGACGCCCAGCTGAGGACGGCACCCGACGGGTCGGTGATGCTGACGATCGTGTTGTTGAACGTGCTCTTGATGTGGGCCTGGCCCACTGCGACGTTCTTCTTCTCCTTGCGGCGCGGCTTGCGCGCGGCAGTCTTGGGGGTAGCCATCGGGGTCTCCTATCGAGCCTTCTTCTTGCCTGCCACGGTGCGCTTCGGTCCCTTGCGGGTACGCGCGTTGGTCTTGGTGCGCTGACCGCGCACCGGGAGACCACGACGGTGGCGAAGACCCTCGTAGCTACCGATCTCGACCTTGCGACGGATGTCGGCTGCCACCTCGCGGCGGAGGTCACCCTCCACCTTGAAGTTGCCCTCGATGAAGTCACGGAGGGCGACGAGCTGGTCGTCGGTCAGGTCCTTGACGCGGATGTCACCGGAGATACCGGTCTCGGCGAGTGCCTGGACCGCGCGGGTACGGCCGACGCCGTAGATGTACGTGAGTGCGATCTCCACGCGCTTCTCGCGCGGGATGTCGACGCCTGCTAGACGTGCCATGTGATGGCTGCTCCTGTTGTCGATGGAGGTGTGGAGCAGTACCGGTGCCCGGGCCTCCGACCCGAGGTGTCCCCCGGTCGTCGTGCGACCGGGTTCTGGTACTGCGTTGTCGATCTTCAGTTGTGGGTCGTGCTCGAGCAGCCTGCTGTCCGAGGGACAGCGTCGGCGCCGGTCACGCGCCCGGGACTAGCCCTGGCGCTGCTTGTGACGCGGGTTGCTCTTGCAGATCACCATGACGCGGCCCTTGCGGCGGATCACTCGGCAGTGCTCGCACATGGGCTTGACGCTGGGGTTGACCTTCATTGTTCTTTCCTCGTGCTCGCTGGCTTCGTGCGCGGCAGGATTGCCGAGCCGTTCCTTTCCAGCTCGCGGATCACTTGTAGCGGTAGACGATCCGGCCGCGGGTCAGGTCGTACGGGCTCAGCTCCACGATCACGCGGTCCTCGGGGAGGATGCGGATGTAGTGCTGGCGCATCTTCCCGGAGATGTGCGCGAGGACCTTGTGTCCGTTCGTCAGCTCAACGCGGAACATCGCGTTGGGCAGAGCTTCGAGCACCGAGCCTTCGATCTCGATGACGCCGTCTTTCTTGGCCATAGCCTCACTGTCGCTTGGTTGTGGAACAGGTGTGATCCCCGAACCGGTCTGCGGGTCGGTCGCCACACCCGAGAGGGCATGACACACCAAAGATCGATCCTATGTGGTAAACCCGCAATTGCCAAGTGCGCGCTCGGCACGCCCCCTCACCTGGGGCTTCCGGGGGCGTGCCTGAGTGTTCCACAGTGGTTTGACGGCGCGCTCAGGGCCGACGCCCCCGCCCGGACCGTAGCGTTGCTCCGCAGCCACGTCCGCCGCCCAGTACCCCGCGCGGACCACCGAACGGAGACCACGTGCCCGACGCCAGACGACGCCCCTTCGCCGCACACGGCAAGCAGGCCCGCCGTCGCGGCTGGACCACGCTGGTGACCGTCGTGGCCTCGGCGCTGGCCGTCGTGCTCGTGAGCGGGACGAGCGTCGCCGCCATCGCCGGCGCCCAGCTGGCGACCGCGCCGCAGACCGTGCAGCTCAGCACCGACGACCAGAGCACCGCGAAGACCGCCGACATCACGGCCATCAAGGGCGGCGCGAACATCCTGCTCATCGGCAGCGACACCCGCGTCGGCCAGTTCGACTCCGACGAGGACGTCGAGGGCGCCCGCAACGACGTCACGATGCTCATCCACGTCTCGCAGGACCACCAGCAGCTCACCGCGGTCAGCTTCCCCCGCGACCTGATGGTCCCGATCCCCGCGTGCACGAACCCCGCGACCGGCACGACGTACCCCGCGTCGACCTCGGCGATGTTCAACACGGCACTCGGCAACGGCGGCGTCTCGTGCGTCGTCGACACCGTCGAGAACCTCACCGGCCTCAGCATCCCCTACGCCGGTCTCATCACCTTCGACGGCGTGATCGAGATGTCGAACGCCCTGGGCGGCGTCGACGTCTGCGTCGCGGAGCCCATCGATGACACCTTCACCGGCCTGCACCTCACCGCCGGCTCGCACAACCTCGAGGGCTCCGACGCCCTCGCGTTCCTGCGCACCCGCCACGGCGTCGGCGACGGCAGCGATCTGGCCCGGATCAGCTCGCAGCAGGTGTTCCTGTCGGCGCTGCTCCGCAAGGTCACCTCCGACGGCACCCTGTCGAACCCCATCACGCTCTACAAGCTCGCCGGCGCAGCCCTGTCGAACATGACGCTGTCCGACGGCCTGGCCCAGACCCGCACCCTCGTCGGCCTCGCTTCCGCACTGCGCGGCATGAGCACCGCCAACATGCTCTTCGTGCAGTACCCCGTCGCCGACGACCCCGACGACAGCGCGCGGGTGATCGTCGACCAGGAGACCGCCCACACGCTCAACGTGGCGCTGCAGAACGACGTGAAGTCCTCGCTGAGCGACTCGAGCACCGGGCGCGCGTCAGAGGAGTCGCCGACCGCCGGGGGCGCCGCGACGACGGCACCGTCGACCGGCACCACGCCGTCCGACACGTCGTCGTCGGCGTCGAGCGGGGCACCATCGGGCACCTCGTCCTCGGCGAGCTCGTCCGCCACGAGTACGGCGACGTCGACCCCGCTGCCCTCGTCGATCACCGGACAGAGCGCCTCCGAGCAGACCTGCTCCGTCGGCAACTGACCGCGTCGCGAGACGCCGTCGTCCTGGCACGACACCCCCGAACGCACGAGACGCCGCCGAATCCGACGGCGTCTCGGCGTCTTGCCGGCGTCTCCGCACGACGACGGCGTCTCGCGCGGCCGTGGACGTGGGACCGCCAGGCGCGCGCTGCGCGACGGAGCCGCGCCGAGCCTCCCGGTCGGGGTGCACGGCCGGCAGTGGCGTGTCGGACTGGAGGCCCGTCCTACGGGATCGGGACGGGCGTCACGCCCAGCGGGGCCAGGCCCGCAGCGCCGCCGTCGGCGGCCGTCAGGACCCACACGCCGTCGGCGTGCACCGCGACGCTGTGCTCCCAGTGCGCGGCGTCCTTGCCGTCCATCGTGCGGACGGTCCAGTCGTCGTCGTCCGTCGAGCTGTCGATCGTGCCCGCGGTGACCATCGGCTCGATGGCCACCACCAGGCCGGGCTTCACCGCCGGACCGGCACCGCGGACGCGGTAGTTGAAGACCGGCGGGTCCTCGTGCATGGAGCGACCGATGCCGTGCCCCGTGTAGTCCTCGACGATGCCCCAGGCACCGGTCTCGTCGATGGCGTCCTCGACCGCGGAACCGACCTCGTGCAGGTTCTTCGCGTGGGCGAGCGCCGCGATGCCGTGCCAGAGCGATCGCTCCGTGGTGTCGCAGAGGGTCTGGCGCGCTGCGGACACCTCGGCGTCACCACCGGGGACGACCGTGGTGAACGCGCTGTCGCCGTTCCAGCCGTCGACCTCGGCACCGGCGTCCACCGACACGATGTCACCGGGAGCGAGCACGCGGTCACCGGGGATGCCGTGCACGATCTCGTCGTTCACGGACACGCACAGCGTGTGCCGGTAGCCCGGCACGAGCTGGAAGTTCGGGATCCCGCCGCCGTCGCGGATCGTCCGCTCGGCGATCGCGTCGAGCTCACCCGTCGTGATGCCGGGACGGATCGCCGCACGCACTGCGTCGAGCGCCTCAGCGGTCAGCAACCCGGGGCGCACCATGGAGCGGAGCTCGTCCGGCGTCTTGTAGATCGAGGGCTTGCGGAAACGGACCACGCCGGGTCAGACGCCCGCGGTCAGCCCGCGAGCCGACAGCGCGGCCTGGATGCGGTCGCCGACCTCGTCGATCGCGCCGAGGCCGTCGACGTCGAGCACGAGGCCGCGTTCGCCGTAGGCACCGACGATCGGAGCGGTCTGCTCGGTGTAGACCTGCTGGCGACGACGGATCGTCTCCTCGTTGTCGTCGCTGCGGCCCTGCTGCTCGGCGCGCTTGAGCAGCCGGCCGACGAGCTCGTCCTGGTCGGCGACGAGCTGCACGACCGCGTCGATGCCGGTGCCCTGCTCAGCGAGCAGCGCGTCGAGGTACTCGACCTGTCCGACCGTGCGCGGGTACCCGTCGAGCAGGAACCCCTCGGCAGCGTCCGCCTCGTTCAGGCGGGACTTCACGAGCTCGTTCGTCAGGGAGTCCGGCACGTAGTCGCCGGCGTCCATGATCGCCTTGGCCTGCACACCGAGCGGCGTGCCCTCTGCGACGTTCTTGCGGAAGATGTCGCCCGTCGAGACGGCCGGGATCCCGAAGGACTCGGCGATCCGTCCGGCCTGGGTGCCCTTCCCCGCTCCGGGGGGTCCGACGATGATGAGACGTGCGCTCAACGGAGAAGCCCTTCGTAGTGACGCTGCTGCAGCTGCGAGTCGATCTGCTTCACGGTCTCGAGACCGACACCCACGATGATCAGGATGCTCGCGCCACCGAACGGGAAGTTCTGGTTCGCGCCGAACAGCGCCAGTGCTGCCAGCGGGATGAGCGCGATGAAACCGAGGTAGAGCGAGCCGGGCAGCGTCACCCGGGTGAGGACGTAGTCGAGGTACTCGGCGGTCGGACGACCGGCACGGATGCCGGGGATGAACCCGCCGTACTTCTTCATGTTGTCGGCGACCTCTTCGGGGTTGAAGGTGATCGCCACGTAGAAGTACGTGAACCCGACGATGAGCAGGAAGTACAGCACCATGTAGAACAGGTTGTCGCCGGAGACGAGGTTGTTCTCGATCCAGGTGACCCACGCTGCGGGCTCGGAGCCGTCCGAGGGCTTGTTGAACTGCGCGACCAGGGCCGGCAGGTAGAGCAGCGACGACGCGAAGATGACGGGCACGACGCCGGCCATGTTCACCTTGATCGGGATGTACGTGTTGTTGCCGCCGTACGTGCGCCGGCCGACCATGCGCTTGGCGTACTGCACCGGGATCCGCCGCTGTGACTGCTCGACGAACACGACGGCCATCATGATGACCAGTCCGACCAGGATGACGAACAGGAAGAGCTCGAACGACTGCGACTGCTCGATGGCCCAGAGCGCCGACGGGAACTGCGCCGCGATCGACGTGAAGATGAGGAGCGACATGCCGTTGCCGATGCCGCGCTCGGTGACGAGCTCGCCCATCCACATGATGAGGCCGGTACCGGCGGTCAGGGTGACGACCATCAGCATGATCGCGTACCAGCTGTCGTTCGAGATGATCGACGAGCAGGAGGACGACGCGTTCGTTCCGAAGAGGGCACCTGAGCGGGCGACCGTGATCAGGGTGGTGGACTGCAGCACGCCCAGCGCGATCGTGAGGTAGCGCGTGTACTGCGTCAGCTTCGCCTGACCGGACTGGCCCTCCTTGTAGAGGGAGTCGAAGTGCGGGATGACCACGCGCAGGAGCTGCACGATGATCGACGACGTGATGTACGGCATGATGCCGAGCGCGAAGACCGAGAGCTTCAGCAGCGCGCCGCCGGAGAACAGGTTGATCAGGTCGTAGAGACCGCCGGACGACGAGGCGCTGGCGAGACAGCTCTGCACGGCCGCGTAGTCGACGAACGGTGCCGGGATGTACGACCCGAGGCGGAACAGCGCGATGATCGCGAGGGTGAAGCCGATCTTCTTGCGAAGATCAGGGGTGCGCATGATGCGCGCGACCGCTCTGAACACGAGGACTCCGAACTTCTGGGACCGGGGCCGTCGATCGCGGCCGTTCCGGTGTCGGTCGGCAGGGCCGACCAGGCTGGCGGATGCCGGCCACTGTCAAGGAAACCGTAACGGCGGCCCGTGCGCAAACGCACGGGCCGCCGACGGGGGTTACTGGGAGACGGTGCCGCCAGCAGCCACGATCTTCTCGGCGGCGGACGCCGAGACCTTGTCGACCGTGACCGTGATCTTCACGGTGATGTCACCCTGACCGAGAACCTTGACCTTCTCGTTCTTGCGGACGGCGCCCTTGGCGACCAGGCCCGCCACGGTGACGTCGCCACCATCGGGGTAGAGCTCCGAGATCTTGTCCAGGTTCACGACCTGGTACTCGACCCGGAACGGGTTCTTGAACCCGCGGAGCTTCGGGGTGCGCATGTGCAGCGGCATCTGCCCACCCTCGAAGCCGACCCGGACCTGGTAACGGGCCTTCGTGCCCTTGGTACCACGCCCAGCGGTCTTGCCCTTCGAGCCCTCACCGCGACCCACACGGGTGCGGTCCTTCTTGGCGCCCTCTGCGGGGCGGAGGTGGTGCAGCTTCAGCACCTGCACGCGCTCGTTCTTCTCGTCGCTCATGCGTCGACCTCCTCGACCTTCACGAGGTGCGCCACCGTTGCGATGTACCCGCGGTTCTGGGCGTTGTCCTCACGCTCGACCGTACGGCCGATGCGCTTGAGACCCAGGCTGCGGAGCGTGTCGCGCTGGTACTGCTTCTCGCTGATAACGGACTTGATCTGCGTGATCTTCAGCGTCGCCATCACGCACCTGCCTTCTCGGTCGCGGCACGCAGTGCTGCAGCCTCGGCCTGGAGCAGACGAGCCGGGACGACCCGCTCGACGTCGAGGCCACGACGGCTCGCGACGGCGCGGGGCTCCTCGAGCTGCTTCAGAGCCTCGACGGTCGCGTGCACGATGTTGATGGTGTTCGACGAACCGAGCGACTTGCTCAGGACGTCGTGGATGCCCGCGCACTCGAGCACGGCGCGGACGGGACCACCGGCGATGACACCGGTACCCGGGCCGGCCGGACGCAGGAGGACGACGCCAGCAGCGGCTTCACCCTGCACGGGGTGCGGGATGGTGTTGCCGACGCGGGGGACGCGGAAGAAGTTCTTCTTCGCCTCTTCGACACCCTTGGAGATCGCCGTGGGGACCTCCTTGGCCTTGCCGTAGCCGACGCCCACGAGGCCGTTGCCGTCACCGACGACGACGAGCGCCGTGAAGCTGAAGCGACGACCACCCTTGACGACCTTCGACACGCGGTTGATGGTCACCACGCGCTCGAGGAACTGGCTGTCGCCACCGCGGTTGTTGCGGTCGCGGCCCTGCTGACGGTCACGACCGCCACCACGACGGCCACGGTTGTCAGCGGAGTCGCGGTTGTTCGATGCGGAACCGGCAGCGGTCTCGACGGGACGCTCGGCGACGGCAGGTGCCTCCGCCTCCTTGCCCTTCGCGGCGGTGTCGGTGCCCTCAGCGGCTGCCTCGGTGCCCTCAGCAGTTGCCTCGGTGCCCTCAGCGGTGGCCTCGGTGGCCTCCGTGCTCGCCTCGGTGGTCTCGACGGCGTCCGTGGCCTCGACGGCCTCGGTCTTGGCGTCTTCGTTGGTGTTCGCGTTGTCGCTCACAGGTTCAGCCCTCCTTCACGGGCACCATCGGCGATCGCGGCGACGCGACCGGCGTACTTGCTGCCACCGCGGTCGAAGACCACGGCCTCGACGCCAGCCGACTTCGCGCGCTCGGCGAGGAGCTCACCGACGCGACGGGCCTTGGCGGTCTTGTCGCCGTCGAACGAGCGGAGGTCTGCCTCCATCGTCGAGGCGCTTGCGAGGGTGTGACCCTTCGCGTCGTCGATGACCTGCACGAACACGTGACGCGACGAGCGGGTGACGGCGAGACGGGGACGAGCCTCGGTGCCGGTGATCTTCTTGCGGAGACGGTTGTGACGACGCGCCTTGGCGGCCGCCTTGCTCTTGCCTCGTGTCTTGAGGAGTCCCATGATCACTTACCTGACTTTCCGGCCTTGCGGCGCACGTTCTCGCCGGCGTAACGGACACCCTTGCCCTTGTACGGCTCGGGCTTCCGGAGCTTCCGGATGTTCGCCGCCACTTCGCCGACTGCCTGCTTGTCGATGCCGGCGACCGTGACCTTGTTGTTGCCCTCGACCGCGAAGCTGATGCCCGCGGGCGGCTCGACCGTGATCGAGTGGGAGTACCCGAGCGCGAACTCGAGGTTCGAGCCCTTCGCCTGCACGCGGTAACCGGTGCCGACGACCTCGAGGCCCTTGGTGTAGCCCTGGGTCACGCCGATGATGTTGTTGGCGATGAGGGTACGGGTCAGGCCGTGGAGCGAACGCGACTCGCGCTCGTCGTCCGGACGGGTGACGAGAACCTGGTTCTCCTCGACCTTGGCCTGGATGGGCTCCGCGATGACGAGCGCGAGCTCGCCCTTCGGGCCCTTGACCGCCACGCTCTGACCGTCAACGGAGACGGTCACGCCGGCGGGGATGTCGATGGGAAGACGTCCGATTCGTGACATTGTCGATCACCACACGTAGGCGAGGACTTCCCCACCCACGCCCTTCTGCTCGGCTTCGCGGTCGGTCAGCAGGCCGGACGAGGTCGAGAGGATCGCCACGCCGAGGCCACCGAGGACCTGGGGGATCTCCGTCGACTTCGCGTAGACCCGGAGGCCCGGCTTCGACACGCGCTTGATGCCGGCGATCGAACGCTCGCGCTCGGGGCCGTACTTCAGGTCGATGGTGAGGGTCTGCCCGACTCGGGCGTCCTCCACCTTCCACTCGCTGATGTAGCCCTCACGCTTGAGGATGTCGGCGATGTTCTTCTTGAGCTTGGAGCTCGGGAGCGCGACGGCGTCGTGGTGCGCGGAGTTCGCGTTCCGCAATCTGGTCAGCATGTCTGCGACCGGATCGGTCATCGTCATGATGTTCGTCCATTTCTCGCCTGGTTTCGACACCCGTTCCACGAATGCCGACCTGAGCGATCGAGTGATCCCGGGGCGGTTCCCCAGGATCGGTGTGTTCGTGCGTGCGGGCCGGAGGACGTGAATCCTCCGGCCCGCACCGCCCGAAGTAGTTTAGACCGTCTGCTCGTTGGAGCGGAACGGGAAGCCGAGCTGACGGAGCAGCGCGCGTCCCTCGTCGTCCGTCTTCGCGGTGGTGACGACAGTGATGTCGAAGCCGCGGACACGGTCGATGCGGTCCTGGTCGATCTCGTGGAACACGGACTGCTCCGAGAGACCGAACGTGTAGTTGCCGTTCCCGTCGAACTGCTTGTCGCTGAGACCGCGGAAGTCGCGGATGCGGGGCAGTGCGAGGGAGATCAGGCGGTCGAGGAACTCCCAGGCGCGGTCACCACGGAGGGTGACGTGCGCACCGATCGCCTGACCCTCGCGCAGCTTGAACTGCGCGATGGACTTGCGGGCGATGTTGACCTGGGGCTTCTGACCCGTGATCGCCGTGAGGTCCTTGATGGCCCCTTCGATGATCTTCGAGTCGCGAGCGGCCTCGCCGACACCGGTGTTCACGACGACCTTGACCAGGCCGGGGACCTGGTTGACGTTCGCGTAGCCGAACTGCTCGGTGAGCGTGGCCTTGATCTCGTCCTTGTACTTCTGCTTGAGGCGCGGCTGGGCCTTGGGGGCCTCAGTCGTTGCAGTCGTGTCAGTCATCAGAGCGTTTCACCTGACTTCTTGGCGTAGCGGACACGGACGGTCTTCTTGACCCCGCCCTTCTCCACCTCTTCGGTACGGAAGCCGACGCGGGTCGGCTTCTTCGTCTTCGGGTCGACGAGGGCGACGTTGGACACGTGGATCGAGGCTTCGTGCTTCTCGATGCCACCCGTCTTCGAGCCGCGCTGGGTCTGGCCGACGCGGACGTGCTTCGTGACGAAGTTCACGCCCTCGACGACGACGCGCTGCTTGTCCTTGAGGACCTCGATGACCTTGCCCTGCTTGCCACGGTCGCCGCCACGCTCCTGCGTCGCGCCCGTGATGACCTGGACGAGGTCACCCTTCTTGATGTTCGCCATGGCTTACAGCACCTCCGGCGCGAGCGAGATGATCTTCATGAACTTCTTGTCACGGAGCTCGCGACCGACCGGACCGAAGATGCGCGTACCGCGCGGGTCGCCGTCGGCCTTGAGGATCACTGCCGCGTTCTCGTCGAACTTGATGTAGGAGCCGTCCTGACGACGGGTCTCCTTCTTGGTGCGAACGATGACCGCCTTGACGACGTCACCCTTCTTCACGTTGCCGCCGGGGATGGCGTCCTTCACCGTGGCGACGATGACGTCACCGAGACCGGCGTAGCGACGACCCGAACCACCGAGCACGCGGATGGTCAAGATCTCCTTGGCACCCGTGTTGTCGGCGATCTTCAGGCGGGATTCCTGCTGAATCACTGCTGTCTCCTATTCCGAAGCAGGCCGAGGCCTACTTGGCCTTCTCGAGGATCTCGACCAGGCGCCAGCGCTTGGAAGCGCTGAGGGGACGGGTCTCGCTGATCACGACGAGGTCGCCGACACCAGCGGTGCCGAGCTCGTCGTGGGCCTTCACCTTGGACGTGCGACGGATGATCTTGCCGTAGAGCGCGTGCTTCACGCGGTCCTCGACCTCGACCACGATGGTCTTGTCCATCTTGTCGCTGGTCACGTAGCCGCGACGCGTCTTGCGGTAGCCGCGAGTGAGGGCGGCGGAGGTCTTCTCTTCGTTCGCCATTACTTCTCCTCGGCGGTCTCGGCCTCGGTCGACTCAGCCGGCTTGTCAGCCTTCTTCGTCGTCTTCTTGGCCTTGGTGGCGGTCTCGACGGGCGCGGGAGTGGCACGGATGCCGAGCTCGCGCTCGCGGAGGACGGTGTAGATGCGAGCGATGTCGCGCTTGACGGCACGGAGACGACCGTGGCTCTCCAGCTGGCCGGTGGCCGACTGGAAGCGGAGGTTGAAGAGTTCCTCCTTGGCCTTCTTCAGCTCGTCAGCGAGACGCTCGTTCTCGAACGTGTCGAGCTCCGTCGGACGGAGCTCCTTGGAACCGATCGCCATTATGCGTCGCCCTCCTCGCGCTTGATGATGCGTGCCTTGAGGGGCAGCTTGTGGATTGCACGGGTCAGCGCCTCACGGGCGATGTCCTCGGTGACGCCGGAGAGCTCGAAGAGCACACGACCCGGCTTGACGTTGGCGACCCACCACTCGGGCGAGCCCTTACCGGAACCCATGCGGGTCTCAGCCGGCTTCTTCGTGAGCGGACGGTCCGGGTAGATGTTGATCCAGACCTTGCCGCCACGCTTGATGTGACGCGTCATGGCGATACGAGCGGACTCGATCTGACGGTTGGTCACGTACGCCGGGGTGAGGGCCTGGATGCCGTAGTCGCCGAAGCTGACCTTGGTACCACCGGTTGCCTGACCCGAACGCTTCGGGTGGTGCTGCTTACGGTGCTTGACTCGACGGGGAATAAGCATGGTTACGCCTCAACTCCTGCGCCGGCCGGCGCGTCCTGCGGGGCCTGCTGCGGGCGGCGGTCACCGCGGTCGCCGCCACGACGGTCGCCGCCACGGTCACCACGCTCGCCGCGCGGGCCGCCACGACGCTCGGGGCGCGACGAACGCTGGTTCGCCTGCTCGCGAGCGAGCTCCTTGTTCGTGATGTCGCCCTTGTAGATCCAGACCTTCACGCCGATGCGGCCGAACGTGGTCCGGGCCTCGTAGAAGCCGTAGTCGATGTTCGCGCGGAGGGTGTGCAGCGGCACACGGCCTTCGCGGTAGAACTCCGAACGGGACATCTCGGCGCCGCCGAGACGGCCCGACACCTGGATGCGGACACCCTTGGCGCCGGCGCGCTGTGCACCCTGCAGGCCCTTGCGCATGGCGCGACGGAACGCGACACGAGCGGAGAGCTGCTCGGCGATGCCCTGCGCGACGAGCTGGGCCTCGGTCTCGGGGTTCTTGACCTCGAGGATGTTCAGCTGGATCTGCTTCTTGGTGAGCTTCTCGAGCTCACCGCGAACGCGCTCCGCCTCGGCGCCGCGGCGGCCGATGACGATGCCCGGACGCGCCGTGTGGATGTCCACGCGGACACGGTCACGGGTGCGCTCGAGCTCGATGCGAGCAACACCGGCGCGGTCGAGGGTCTTCTTCAGGTACTCGCGCACCTTGATGTCCTCGGCCACGTAGTCGGCGTAGCGCTGACCGGCCTTCTTGCTGTCGGTGAACCAGTGCGAGACGTGGTCCGTCGTGATCCCGAGACGGAAGCCGTACGGGTTGACCTTCTGGCCCATTAGTTGCTCGCCTTCTTGCTCGTCGCGGCAGCCTCGGCCTCTTCCGGCGTCGCGAGGACGACCGTGATGTGGCTGGTGCGCTTGTTGATGCGGAAGGCCCGGCCCTGGGCGCGCGGCTGGAACCGCTTCAGGGTCGTTCCCTCGTCGACGAAGACACGGCTCACGTAGAGGTCGCGCTCGTCGAGGAAGCTGTTCGTCGAGTCAGCCTTCACCCGGGCGTTCGCGATCGCCGAGGCGACCAGCTTGTACACGGGCTCCGAAGCGCCCTGCGGGGCGAACTTCAGGATGGCGAGCGCCTCGTGGGCCTGCTTGCCGCGGATCAGCTCGATGACGCGACGGGCCTTCTGAGGCGTGACGCGGATGTGTCGCACGCGTGCGATCGACTCCACCATTTCGTTCCTCCTCTGCGTCCCCGCGTTAGCGGCGACGGCCCTTCTTGTCGTCCTTCACGTGACCACGGAAGGTGCGGGTCGGCGCGAACTCGCCGAGCTTGTGACCGACCATCGACTCGGTGACGAACACCGGGATGTGCTTGCGGCCGTCGTGCACCGCGATGGTGTGACCGAGCATGTTCGGGACGATCATCGACCGTCGCGACCAGGTACGGATCACGTTCTTGGTGTTGGCCTCGTTCTGCGTGACGACCTTGCGGAGCAGGTGCTCGTCGACGAAGGGGCCCTTCTTCAGACTGCGTGGCATCTTCTGAACTCCTACTTGCGCTTCTTGCCGGCGTTACGGCGACGGACGATGAGCTTGTCGCTCGGCTTGTTCGGCTTGCGCGTGCGACCCTCGGCCTGGCCCCAGGGGCTGACCGGGTGACGACCACCGGAGGTCTTGCCCTCGCCACCACCGTGGGGGTGGTCGACCGGGTTCATCGCGACACCACGCACGGTCGGGCGGACGCCCTTCCAGCGCATGCGGCCGGCCTTGCCCCAGTTGATGTTCGACTGCTCGGCGTTGCCGACCTCGCCGATCGTGGCGCGGCAGCGTGCGTCGACGTTGCGGACCTCGCCCGACGGCAGACGGAGCTGCGCGTAGGGGCCGTCCTTGGCGACGAGACGCACCGAGGCGCCAGCCGAGCGGGCCATCTTCGCGCCGCCACCGGGGCGGAGCTCGATGGCGTGCACGACGGTACCCACGGGGATGTTGCGCAGCGGCAGGTTGTTACCGGGCTTGATGTCGGCGCCGGGGCCCTGCTCGATGACGTCGCCCTGCTTGAGCTTGTTCGGCGCGATGATGTACCGCTTCGTGCCGTCCACGTAGTGCAGGAGCGCGATGCGCGCAGTGCGGTTGGGGTCGTACTCGATGTGAGCGACCTTGGCGTCCACGCCGTCCTTGTCGGAGCGACGGAAGTCGATCACGCGGTACTGGCGCTTGTGGCCACCACCAATGTGACGCGTGGTGATGCGGCCGGAGCTGTTGCGACCACCGGTCTTCGGCAGCGGACGAAGCAGGGACTTCTCCGGAGTCGAACGGGTGATCTCAGCGAAGTCGGCGACCGACGAGCCGCGACGACCGGGGGTCGTCGGCTTGTAGTTACGAATAGCCATGATTTATCCCTCTGGTCCTCAGCCGACAGCCGTGAAGATGTCGATCGAACCGGACTTGAGCGTCACGATGGCGCGCTTGGTGTCCTTGCGCTTGCCGAGACCGAACTTGGTGCGACGGGTCTTGCCCGGGCGGTTCAGCGTGTTGATGCTCGCGACCTTGACTTCGAAGATCTTCTCGATGGCGAGCTTGATCTCGGTCTTGTTCGAACGGGGGTCCACGATGAACGTGTACTTGCCCTGGTCGATGAGCGCGTAGCTCTTCTCCGAGACGACCGGCGAGATGATGACGTCGCGCGGGTCCTTGTTGAAGCCGCTCATGCGGTGATCTCCTTCGCGGTCTTCGACGCGATGAAGGCGTCGAGGGCGCTCTTGCTGAAGACGACGGCGTCCGACTTGAGGACGTCGTAGGCGTTCAGCTGGCCGTACGAGAGCGCGTGGACGTTCGGCAGGTTGCGGATCGACTTGAGCGTCAGCTCGTCGTTCGACTCGAGCACGATCAGCACGTGCTTGACGGGCGCGACCTTCTCGAGGAGCGTGCGAGCGACCTTGGTCGACGGCACATCGGCCTCGACGAAGCCGTCGACAGCCGAGATGCGGCCACCGCGGGCGCGGTCCGAGAGCGAGCCGAGCAGCGCTGCGGCGATCATCTTCTTGGGGGTGCGCTGCGAGTAGTCGCGGGGGGTCGGTCCGTGGACGACGCCACCACCGGTGTGCTCGGGAGCACGGACGGAACCCTGACGGGCGCGGCCGGTGCCCTTCTGCTTGAACGGCTTGCGACCGGCACCGCGGACTTCGCCGCGGTTCTTGGTCTTGTGGGTGCCCTGACGCGCGGCTGCGAGCTGCGCGGTGACGACCTGGTGGATCAGCGGGACGTTGGTCTCGACGTCGAAGAGAGCTGCGGGCAGCTCGACGGTGCCGGACTTGACACCCGATGCGTCGAGGACGTCGATCGTGGTTGCGGTCGTGGTGGCCATGATCACTTACCCTTCACGGCGGTGCGGACGAAGACGGAGCGGCCACGAGCACCGGGGACGGCGCCCTTGACGAGCAGCAGACCCTTCTCGGCGTCGACGGCGTGCACCGTGAGGTTGAGGACGGTCACGCGGTCGCCACCCATACGACCGGCCATGCGCATGCCCTTGAAGACACGCGACGGGGTCGAGGAAGCACCGATCGAGCCGGGCTTGCGGTGGTTGCGGTGTGCACCGTGCGAGGCGCCGACGCCGTGGAAGCCGTGGCGCTTCATGACACCGGCGAAGCCCTTGCCCTTGGAGGTACCGACGACGTCGACCTTCTGGCCCGCCGTGAACGTGCCGTCCACGGTGAGCTCCTGGCCGAGCGTGTACTCAGCGGAATCGTTGGTCCGGATCTCGGTGAGGGTGCGACGCGGGGTCACGCCAGCGGCCTCGAAGTGGCCAGCGGCCGGCTTGTTGACCTTGCGCGGGTCGATGGCACCGGCGGCGATCTGGATCGCCTCGTAGCCGTCGCGCTCAGCGTTGCGGATCTGGGTGACCACGTTCGGGCCGACCTCGATCACGGTGACGGGGATGAACTTGTTGTTCTCGTCCCACACCTGGGTCATCCCGAGCTTCTTGCCGAGGAGGCCCTTGACGGTCTTGGTTGAGTTCGCCATTGGTCAGCCCCCTTACAGCTTGATCTCGATGTTGACGTCTGCCGGCAGGTCGAGTCGCATGAGCGAGTCAACGGCCTTCGGCGTCGGGTCGACGATGTCGATGACCCGCTTGTGCGTGCGCTTCTCGAAGTGCTCGCGCGAGTCCTTGTACTTGTGAGGGGAACGGATCACTGCGATCACGTTCTTCTCGGTGGGGAGTGGCACCGGGCCGACCACGGTTGCACCGGCACGGGTCACCGTGTCGACGATCTTCCGGGCCGACGTGTCGATGACCTCGTGGTCATACGACTTGAGCCGGATGCGGATCTTCTGTCCCGCCATGTGTCTCTTGTCCTCTCTCTGCGCCGCGCACCCGCAGGCCGCCTGACGCCGCTCGGCTCCGCATTGCTGCAGACCGTGCTGTTTTCCTGAACCAACCGGCCGCATCCGCTGGGGATGACCGCTGTTCACCTGTCAACCGCGCGGGCGACCTTGGCCGTCCAGCGTGGGCAATCGACTTCCTCGCACTCCGGGCGCAACAGTGTCGCGTCCGTCATGACCTCGGGGAGTCGTGTTCTGCTGCCTGCGGCCCAACCCAGCCCTGCTGAACAGGGGGGTTGTGCACTGCCAGAGCAGTGATCCTGCGGACTCGCACCCGCGGGGAATTCGGAACCGGACAAGTCTCGCATGTCCCGAGCCCACGTGCAACCCGGGCGTGTCGCGATGTGCCGGGCGTGTCGACACCGGCTCGCTTCCCCGGATCCACGCGGATCGGACGGCCTGGAGGCACGAGTCGCCGCCGCAACGCGGAGCGCCCTCCGGACATGGTCCGGAGGGCGCTCGTGGAGACGGTTACTCGGCCGTCACCGGGGGGACGAACCACGGCGGGAAGACCGCCACGCGCGGCGCGTGGCCGCCGTGGTCGGCGAGCACCGCACGGACCGTCTGACGGGCCTTGTCGTTCGGGACACCGATCACCGCGACGGACGAGAACGGCACGCTCGGCCCCGCGAGGAGCTCGAGTCCGAGCATCTCGGGGTCGGAGAAGTCGGTGCGGCGGATCAGGTTCGTCCCGGCGTCGGGGCCGACGGCGAACCGGACGTCGTCGGCGTCGGCGTCCTGGTCGGCGACGACCACCGAGTCACCGAACGCCGAGACCGGGACGACGAGCACGACGTAGTCCACCGCGCGCGTGCGTCGGGCAGCGTCGGACCACCGCTCCCCGACTGCGCCGGTGCGGAGTTCGTCCCACCGGACGGCATCCGGCGACAGGGTGAACGGCACGTGGCTCGCGATGGTGCTGCCGTCGGGCGCCTCGGCCTCGGCGCGTGCGGCTCGGGTCTCGGGGCTGCTGACGTCGACGGCGGGCTCCGCCTGGTCGGCCGCCAGGATGGCGCCGGACCCGACGATGCCGTCGAGGTTGTCGATGTGGGTCACGTGGTGCGCACGCAGCGACGCGAACACACGAGCCTCGGGCAGGTCGGCCGACGACGACCGGAGCGACGTCGGTGAACGCAGCGACGTCCCGGGGCCGGAGGCCGGCGGGTCGACGCGCAGGTTGGTGGTGATGCGGGTCCGCCGTGGCGCCGGAGCGGCTGGGATCGCCGACTCCTCACGCTGCCGGGGCGCGCAGATGTCGCAGAGCTCGGTGGGGAAACCGTGGATGCACTCGTCAGTCACGACTGTTGTGGGTCCTTCCGTGCCGTGTGGGGTGGTCCGGCACGTCGACCAACGCTACGTCATCCGGACGCTCCCGGGGTCATTGTCGGTAGAGCAGTGCCCGGACCTCGGACTCGGCGGCGTGGATCCGGGCCGGATCGATGGTCTCGCCGTGCTCGTAGGCATCGAGCAGCCGCGGGTCGATGTAGCTCTGCCGGCACACCGTCGGGGTGTTGCCGAGCTCGTCGCTCGCGGCCTTGACGGCATGGGACACCGCACGCTTCCGCTTCGCCTGCGAGGACAGCGGACCGGTCTGCGCCAGGTCGACGGCGGCGGCCACCGTGCCGTGCAGGGTGCGGAAGTCCTTCGCCGTGAAGTCGTCACCCGCACGCTCCTTGACGTAGGCGTTGATGTCCTCGGCGGACAGCGGCTCCCACTCGTCACCACGGCGTTCGCGGAACGACAGCAGTCGAGCGTTCGGCCCGCGGCGCTTCATGCCGGCGATCACGGTCGCGAGGTCCGCGTCGTGGATCGACGACGACCACTCCTGCCCGCTCTTGCCGGGGAAGTCGAGCTCGATGTCGTCACCGGAGACGTGGGCGTGCGCGCACAGCAGGGTCGACAGTCCGCGGCTGCCGTGCTCGCTGGCGTACCGCTCCGAACCGACCCGCAGCGATCCCTGGTCGAGCATCCGGAACGCTGCGGCCAGCGCTCGGCGGCGATCGGGTTCCGGTCGTCGGAGGTCCTGCGTGACCCCGCGCCGTGCGACCGGCAGCGACTCCGCGAGGGCGAGCGCCCGGTCGTACTTGATCCGGTCCATCCGTTCGCGCCACGACGGGTGGTACATGTACTGGCGGCGTCCGGCTCCGTCGATGCCGGTCGCGAGGACGTGCCCGTTCTCGTACGGCGAGATCCAGACGTCGTCCCACGCCGGCGGGATAACGAGGTCCTCGAGCCGCTGACGCACTGCAGCATCGGTGACGGTCGCACCGTCGGGGTCGCGGTACGAGAAGCCGCGGCCGCTCCGGACACGGTGGTAGCCACGACCGGAGGTCGTGGAACGGCGCAGACGAGTCACCCGGCCGAGCCAACTCCCCGGTGCCTGGGACGCCGTACGGGGCGGACGGACGCCGTCGTGGCGGGCGTACCCCGGGCCTCCCGTCCGCCGCCCGCCAGGGCCGTGAACGGCCGACAGTGGCTCCGAGCGCTGCCATGTCGACCGGTGCAACGACACAGCGGGGCCGAGCCCGAAGGCTCGACCCCGCTGAAGCAGGTAACCGGAGTTACTTGAGGATCTTCTCGACCGTACCGGCGCCGACCGTACGACCACCCTCACGGATGGCGAAACGGAGGCCCTCTTCCATGGCGATCGGCTGGATCAGCTCGACGGTCATGGCGACGGTGTCACCGGGCATGACCATCTCGGTGCCCTCGGGCAGCGTGATGACGCCGGTGACGTCCGTGGTGCGGAAGTAGAACTGCGGACGGTAGTTCGCGTAGAACGGGTTGTGACGCCCGCCCTCTTCCTTGGTCAGGATGTAGGAGTTCGCCTGGAACTCGGTGTGCGGCGTGACCGAACCCGGCTTCACGACGACCTGGCCGCGCTCCACGTCCTCGCGCTTGAGGCCACGGATGAGCAGACCGGTGTTGTCACCGGCGACCGCCTGGTCGAGCAGCTTGCGGAACATCTCGATGCCCGTGACCGTGGTCTTCTGCGTCGCGCGGATGCCGACGATCTCGACCTCGGCGTTCAGGTTGAGCGTTCCACGCTCGACACGACCGGTGACGACCGTTCCACGACCGGTGATCGTGAAGACGTCCTCGATCGGCATCAGGAAGGGCTGGTCGGTGGCGCGCACCGGGTCCGGCACGTGCTCGTCGACCTGGGCCATGAGCTCCTGGACCGACTTGACCCACTTCTCGTCGCCCTCGAGCGCCTTGAGCGCCGAGACCTGCACGACGGGGGCGTCCTCGTCGAACTGCTGCGAGCCGAGGAGCTCGCGGACCTCGAGCTCGACGAGCTCCAGGATCTCCTCGTCGTCCACCATGTCGGACTTGTTCAGCGCGACGACGATGTAGGGGACGCCGACCTGGCGGGCGAGCAGCACGTGCTCACGCGTCTGGGGCATCGGGCCGTCGGTGGCGGCGACCACGAGGATCGCGCCGTCCATCTGCGCCGCACCCGTGATCATGTTCTTCACGTAGTCGGCGTGACCGGGGGCGTCGACGTGCGCGTAGTGACGCTTCTCGGTCTGGTACTCGACGTGCGAGATGTTGATCGTGATGCCGCGCTGCCGCTCCTCGGGAGCGTTGTCGATCTGCGCGAAGTCACGGGCCTCGTTGAGGTCCGGGTACTGGTCGTGCAGAACCTTGGTGATCGCCGCCGTGAGCGTGGTCTTGCCGTGGTCGACGTGACCGATGGTTCCGATGTTGACGTGCGGCTTGGTGCGCTCGAACTTGGCCTTGGCCACTGTGGGTCCTCCTCAGGACTCGGAAGCGTCATCCCCGGCCGGCCCTGGATGGGCTCGCGACCGTTGATGCGCGGTGTGTGTCTGTACTTTACTTGGTGGCGAGGGGCCCGTCGCCGGGCACCCCCGCCTGTGGAGAAGCGCTGAGCGCTACTCCCCCGCGTTCTTCGCGATGATCTCCTCGGCGACCTTGGCCGGGACCTGGCTGTAGGTCTCGAAGGTCATCGAGTAGACCGCACGACCAGAGGTCTTCGACCGCAGGTCGCCGACGTAGCCGAACATCTCGGACAGCGGCACGCTCGCGCGGACCACCTTGACGCCCGAGGCGTCCTCCATCGAGGCGATCTGGCCACGACGGGAGTTCAGGTCACCGATGACGTCGCCCATGTACTCCTCAGGAGTACGGACCTCGACGGCCATGATCGGCTCGAGGATCGCGGGACCGGCCTTGCGGGCCGCTTCCTTGTAGGCGATGGAACCAGCGATCTTGAACGCCATCTCGGACGAGTCGACGTCGTGCGCCGCGCCGTCCTTGAGGATGGCCTTCACGCCGACGGTCGGGTAGCCCGCGAGGATGCCGACCTGCATGGCGTCCTGGATACCGGCGTCGACCGAGGGGATGTACTCGCGCGGGACGCGGCCACCGGAGGTCGCGTTGACGAACTCGTAGACCTTCTCGCTCGTGACCTCCATCGGCTCGAGCGCGATCTGCACCTTCGCGAACTGGCCGGAACCACCGGTCTGCTTCTTGTGGGTGTAGTCGTAGCGCTCGACGATCTTGGTGAGCGTCTCGCGGTAGGCCACCTGGGGCTTGCCGACGCTCGCCTCGACGTGGAACTCGCGCTTCATGCGGTCGACGAGGATGTCGAGGTGGAGCTCGCCCATGCCCTTGATCGTCGTCTGACCGGTCTCGGCGTTGAGCTCGACGCGGAACGTCGGGTCCTCTTCGGCGAGCTTCTGGATGGCCGTGGAGAGCTTCTCCTGGTCAGCCTTCGTGTTCGGCTCGATCGCGACCTCGATGACCGGCTCCGGGAACGTCATCGACTCGAGGACGACCTGGTTGGTCGGGTCACACAGGGTGTCACCGGTGGTGGTGTCCTTGAGGCCGATGACCGCGTAGATGTGGCCAGCGGTCACGTTGGCGACCGGGTTCTCCTTGTTGGAGTGCATCTGGAAGATCTTCCCGATGCGCTCCTTCTTGCCCTTGGTCGAGTTGATGACCTGTGCGCCGGACTCGATCGAGCCGGAGTACACGCGGACGTAGGTGAGGCGACCGAAGAAGGGGTGCACCGCGACCTTGAACGCGAGAGCCGAGAACGGCTCCGACGCGTCGGGCTTGCGGATGATCTCCTTCTCCTCGTCCTTGACGTCGTGGCCGATCATCGGCGGCACGTCGAGCGGGGACGGGAGGTAGTCGATGACGGCGTCGAGCATCGGCTGGACACCGCGGTTCTTGAACGCGGAACCGCACAGCACCGGGTAGAGCGTGCTGCTCACGGTGAGGGCGCGGATCGCGGCCTTGATCTCGTCGACCGAGAAGTCGGTGTCGCCCTCGAGGTAACGCTCCATGAGGACGTCGTCCGCCTCGGCCACGCGCTCGATGAGCTTCTCGCGGTACTCGGCGGCGCGGTCCTGCAGGTCGGCCGGGATCTCTTCGATCTCGTACTTCGCACCCATCGCGACGTCACCCTTGGCGTCGCCGCGCCAGGTGAGTGCACGCATCTGGACGAGGTCGACGACGCCTTCGAACGAGCTCTCCGAACCGATCGGAAGCTGGAGCACGAGGGGCTCCGCACCGAGGCGGTTGATGATCGTGTCGACGGTGTAGTAGAAGTCCGCGCCGAGCTTGTCCATCTTGTTGACGAAGCAGATGCGCGGGACGTTGTACTTGTCCGCCTGACGCCACACGGTCTCGGACTGGGGCTCGACGCCCTCCTTGCCGTCGAAGACGGCGACCGCACCGTCGAGGACGCGGAGCGAACGCTCCACCTCGACCGTGAAGTCCACGTGACCGGGGGTGTCGATGATGTTGATCTGGTTGTTGTCCCAGAAGCAGGTCGTCGCGGCCGACGTGATCGTGATGCCGCGCTCCTGCTCCTGCGCCATCCAGTCCATCGTGGCAGCGCCGTCGTGGACCTCACCGATCTTGTGCGTGATGCCCGTGTAGAACAGGATGCGCTCGGTCGTCGTGGTCTTGCCGGCATCGATGTGCGCCATGATGCCGATGTTGCGGACCTTGTTCAGGTCGGTGAGCACGTCCTGTGCCACAGGGTTCCTCCGGAAGAGTTGTAGGAGAGGTTGGCGGCCGTCCGGGCGCCGGGGTTCTTGACCACCGGTGCCCGGACGGTGCCGGGACTACCAGCGGTAGTGGGCGAAGGCCTTGTTCGACTCGGCCATCTTGTGCGTGTCCTCGCGGCGCTTGACCGCGGCACCGAGACCGTTCGACGCGTCGAGGATCTCGTTCATGAGACGCTCGGTCATCGTCTTCTCGCGACGGGCCTTGGCGTACGAGGTCAGCCAGCGGAGCGCGAGGGTGTTCGCGCGGTGCGGCTTGACCTCGACCGGGACCTGGTAGGTCGAGCCACCGACACGGCGGCTGCGGACCTCGAGGGTCGGACGGACGTTGTCGAGCGCCTTCTTGAGCGTGACGACAGCATCCTGCTGGTTCTTGGCAGTGACGCCCTCGAGTGCACCGTAGACGATGCGCTCGGCGAGGCCCTTCTTGCCGTCGAGCAGGATCTTGTTGACGAGCTGGCTGACGATCGGCGCACCGTAGACCGGGTCGGCGACGACGGGACGCTTGGGGGCGGGACCCTTACGAGGCATCTAACTCAACCCTTCTTCGCGCCGTAGCGGCTACGAGCCTGCTTACGGTTCTTCACGGCCTGGGTGTCCAGGGCGCCACGGATGATCTTGTACCGCACACCGGGGAGGTCCTTCACACGACCGCCACGGACGAGCACCATCGAGTGCTCCTGGAGGTTGTGGCCCTCACCGGGGATGTACGCCGTGACCTCGGTGCCGTTCGAGAGCTTCACACGAGCGACCTTGCGCAGTGCGGAGTTCGGCTTCTTCGGGGTGGTGGTGTAGACGCGGGTGCACACACCACGCTGCTGGGGGTTCGCCTTCAGGGCGGGCGCCTTGGTCTTGGTGACCTTCGGCGTACGACCCTTGCGAACCAGCTGCTGAATAGTAGGCAACTGTTCTCCTGGTTCTTCGCTCGTGCTCTCTGGCCGGCGCGATCCGCCGGCTTCCTCGTCCCACGCTGACGACCGCCTGACGGCGGAGGAACCTGCGGGGGGACGGAGTGGTCCGACTGGGCGATCTCGCTCGCCGGACTTTTCGGGCGCGCCCGAGGGCGCACACCCAGAAGAGACTACCCGCGTAACGGGACGAAATCAATCCGGGCCGGCACCACGCCGGACACCGTCATGAGCCGGTGTCCGAGGACCCGTTGCCGACCGCCGACCGGAACGTCGCACCCGAGCTCGAGAACCCCGTGATGTACCCGCTCGCGTTCACGTTGAGCGGCCCGGCCGTGGCCGTCCCGGTGCCGCCGGCGCCGGCGATGTCCGCCGTGAAGGTGGCCCGGCCGAAGGTGGTGGTGGAGACGAGCCAGCCGTTCGTGGTCCAGCTGCCGACGGCGACGGTGGGCCGCGACTCGAGCGTCCACTTCTCGTTCGTGTAGGTGTACGCGGGGTTCTCGCCGTACGCGTAGAAGCTGCACCCGGCCGGCGCGGCGTCGTTCGAGGCGATGCAGCCGTCCACCCAGGCGTCCACGGCTCGCTTCGCCGCCTGCTCCCCCGCGTCCGTGAGCGTCGCGGTCATCTGCACGGGCGTCGAGGCGCTGCCACCGAACCCGCCCACGACGGCGCTGCCACCCGTGGCCTTGGTCCACTTGCCGCCGTCGTACGTGACCGCGTAGGTGCCGGGGAGGGCGCGGAGACCGACCGAGCCGTCCTTCGGGGTCTTCGTCGACGTGCCCGCGACCTGCACCGAGGCGCCGGCCGGACCCCGGACGCTGACGTCGACGCTGCCGAGCTCCGGCGCCTGCAGCTCCCACACCGGGAACACGCCCCAGTCGGTGCCGGTCTTGTCGAGCGTGAAGGTCGCCGCGACGTCACGGCCGGCCTGGCGCAGGTACGCGCGGACGGTGGCGGTGTCGCCGTCCGTGCGCGTCGCGGCCACCCGGTAGCCGGTGACCTTCGCGGTCGCCTTCGCGTACGCGGCGTCGGTGAGGAGCACGTCGGCCTTCGTCCGGTCGATGCCCGCTGCGTCGAGGGCATCGGCGACCTTGCCCGCGGTCAGGTCGTCGAGGAACGCCCGCACCGGTCGGTCGGCCGAGTGGGTGGCGGAGCCGACGGAGTACCCGACGACACCGGCGACGAGCAACAGCACGACGGCGGTGCCGCCGGCGATGATCCCGATGAGCTGGCCTCGGCGGAGCTTCCGGCGCGGAGCGCGCGAGGCGGTCGGGGCGTACTGCGCGCCGTGCGCGGTCGTCCCGGCCTGCGCCGTCGACCCGGCCTGCGCGTTCTGCGCGGTCGCTGGCGTTCCTTGCGTCCCACGGATCGACGCCACCGACGGCACGGCTCCCCAGCCGTCCTGCTGGTCCGGATCCGGCGTGTGCTGGTCGCTCATCGTTCCCCCGTTGCGTGTGCGTCGTGCCCGGGAAGACTACCGCCCGACGGTGTCGTCCCCCGCGGCGGTGGTCTCCTGCCGCTGCCCGGCAGCGGGCGTCCGGTCCGTCGTCCGGGCCTGGTGCCGGGCCGCGGAGATCCCGCCGATCACCGACAGGAGCGCGACCACGACGGACCCGACCACGAACGGCCCGAGTGCGTAGCCGGCCGGGAAGACGAGGAGCTCGGTCAGGTCGCGGCGGATCGCCGCGTACCCGACAGCGCCGACGCCGAGCATCACCAGGTAGGCGGTCGCGGCGGCGACCAAACCGGTGACACCGGGGTTGCCCTCTCGCGCGCCGACCGCGGTCGCGAGGAACACCACCACGGCGGCGCCGATCACCATGGCCGGGCCGAGGTACGGGGTCGCGTCCGGCTGCGCGATCGCCTCGACGTCGGCGAGGAGCGCTTCGAACCCCGCGACGGCGACGACGAGCGCGATGAAGAGGACGGACGTCATCGTCGCGATCAACCACCGGGACATGAGGTGATCGTATCGCCGACGGGACGGTCAGCGGGTGGCTTCGGTCCGCTCCGCGTGGTCGGCGCCTTCGGTGGCGCCTGCGCTGTCCGCGGTGTCCGCACGCTCCACGTGCCCCTGCGCTGCGGCGACCAGCGCGAGTGCGATCGTCGCGGTGATGATCGGGACGGTCTCGGTCATCGGAGCGACCTGCGTCGTGCTGGTGGTCGGTGCGGCCTGCGTCGTGCTGGTGGTGGGCGCTGCCTGGAGGCCCGGGGCTGCGTCCGCCTCGGAGGGGTCCTCCGGCTCGTGGTCGCGCAGGGCCGGGCCGACGATCGGCAGGACGCCGGTGGTGGACGCCGGTTCGGCGTGCAGGACGGTCGCCTCGGAGGCCGCCGGCTCGCCGCGCTTCGCCGCGCGTCGAGCGCGCCCCATCTTCACCAGCACGACCACGGCCACGATCGCCCAGATGCCGTTGACGATGGTGGACGGCACCGCGTGGTGCGCGGCCACGTTGACGGCGACCGCCAGGCCACCGACGAGGTTGAAGAGCTGGTAGACCGGCCCGTTCGGGAGCTTCCCCGTGGAGAAGAGAATGTAACCAGCCAGCACGGTTACAGCGCCGAACCAACCCAGGAATTCCACGATTCCGACCAACACGCGCGACTCCGGGCACGACGGGAACGGCCGGTTCGAGCCGACCGTTCGAGAGGGGGATGAACAGCCGCGATCACGGCGTCGTGAGCATCGTATGCACACCGACGGGTGTCGCGGAAGAGGGGTCGGCGTGGCGCGTCACACCCCAGTGGGAGGGGGTCAGATCAGCCCTTGGTCGAGGCCGCGGCTGCGGTGTCGGCAGCCGCGTCAGGGGACCGGTCGAGCACGTAGATCGATCCGCCGAAGGTCCATGAACTGCTGCTGCTGGCAGCTCCGTCATCCCCGCTCTTCTCTGCTGACGAGACGGTCGTGATGAGGAACAGTCGATCGCCGCCCTGAACCCCCTTGACGAACTGCAGCGCCTGGTCGAACGAGCCGTCGACCGCAACGGTCACGGGGATCACCGAGAAGTTCTGGCCGGTGACCGCCGCATCCGTGACGAGGCTCGGTGCCTGTGGGGCGGACGGCGCCGCTCCAGCCGTCGCGGACGGCGATGCCGAGGGCGTCGCACCGCCCTGTCCCGCAGCCGCGGGCTCCGCCGCGACCGCTGGCGAGTACGCCGTCGCGTCGCTCGCCGTGAACGAGGAGACCTGCATCCCGGCAGCCGCGGCGGTCGCGTTGAGCTCGTCGATGAACGCCGACAGCCGAGCGCTGTCCGGTACCGAGGTCGCGCGGGTCGACAGCTCGCGCTTCATGGCTGGCAGGTCCGCCGCCTGCTCGCGCAGGCGTGCGAGCTCGCTCCGGCTGGTGTCGTTCGTCTGCTCGACGGACGCAGTCTGGGTGTGTGCCGCGGCCGTCTGTGCGAGCTGCGGCTGGACCGCGAGGAAGAACCCGCCGACGGCGACGACCGCCATCGCGAGGACTGCGAGCAAGAGGCTCAGGCGGTTTCGAGACATGATCAGTCCTTCTTCGCGTTGTCGACGGCGTACCGACCGTCGAACGCCTTCTCGTCGAGGTGGATGGTCATGTTGACCGCGTACCCGCCGCCGTCCTGCGACCGTGCGACCGAGTTGGCGTTCGCATCGACGAACCCGGTGACCCCGCCGACGGCGGTGAGCCAGTCCGGGATCGAGGGCAGGGCGTCGCTCGTGGCGTCGAAGGTGAGCGTCGCGATGCGTTGCCCCTGCAGCGGGTCATCCGACTGCGCGTACGCTTCCTCGGCCCCGGCGGAGTCGATCGTCAGTCCGGTGATCTGCACCCCGGCCGGCAGTCTCGACCGCACCGACGCGAGCGTCGTCGCCCAGTCGATCTCCGTCGACCCGCCGACCGTCTGCGCGCTCTGCAGCAACGCGCTCTCGGATTCGGCCACACGCACGTCGCGGTACTGCCCCTGTTGCTTGGCGAGCGTCGCCGTCTCGCTCTGGGCCGCAGCCAAGTCCTGTTCGGCAGACATGCGATCCGTCATCGCCCAGCCCGTCGCCAGTCCGACCGCGACCGCGACGACCAGCACGCCCGCCCACGCACGCCGGACCGTGGCGCGCTGCCGCCGGCTGACGTGGACCTCGGTGGGAAGCAGGTCCACACGCGGCGGTCCTCCGACTACCAGGACGCGAGTCTTCGCGCCGGCTCTCGGCGTGCGGGGGGTGGCGTCTGCACTGCGGCCGGGAGTCGCCCGGGATGGTCGACGTCGGTCGGTCGAGCGGGTGTCGATCATCTTGGTCATGCTGCTCGACCTCCGACCGCCAGGCTCCAGGCGACCGAAATGGAAGCCGACCGCTCACGGAGGAGTTCCGGCGTGATGCCCCGCGCGGTCCGCGCGGACACGAACGGGTCCCCGACGGCGACCGGCAGGCCGGAGACGTCGCCGAGGCTCTCCCGGAAGCCGGGGAGAGCCGCACCGCCACCGACGAGCACGATGCCCCGCACGACATCGGCAGGTCGGGTGTTCGCGTAGTAGGTCACCGTGTTCCGGACACTGGTGAGCAGTTCGCCGACCGTCTCACGCGTGACGGCCACGGCGCGGGCGTCGTCCGGCGTCTGCGCTCGTCCGACCAGACCGAAGTGCCGCTTGATCGCCTCGGCTTCGGCGAGGGAGACCTCGAGCCGGGTGGCCATCGTCTTGGTCACGTGGTCGCCGCCCGTCGGGATGATGCGCACGAAGGTGGGGACCCCGTCGTTGGCGATCACGACCGACGTCGTGTTGCCGCCACAGTCGACGATCGCGACCGTCCCGGCGCCGGCGACCCGGGGTGCCAAGACCCGTGAAAGGGCGAACGGGATCAGGTCGACACCCACCGGGCGCAGCCCGGCCAGCTCCGCAGCGCGGACGTTCGCGAGGACCGCGTCCTTGATCGCAGCGACGAGCAAGCCGTGCACGACCGGTCCGGACTCACCGACCCCCTCGGACACCGGGTAGAAGTCGAGGATCGCGTCGACGACCGGGACGGGAAGCATGTCCTGGACCTGGAAGGGGAGCGACTCGCGGATCTGCGCGAGCGGCGCCTTGGGCACGGTGAGGTCACGTGAGAGGACGCGCTGGTTCCCCATGCCCAGGACGACGTCCTTGGTCCGGAAGCGGCCGATCGACCAGAGCTCACGGAGTGCCGCCGCGACCGTGTTCGCTTCGAGGACCTCGCCCTGCTTCGTCGCGTCCTTCGGGACCGGCACCTCGGCGACACGGACGATCGTCGGGTTCGCCTTCTCGGCGTCGGCGACCTCCACCGCGCGGATCGTCTCGGCACCGATGTCGATGCCGACGATGTTCTTCGTCATGTCGTGTTCCTTCCGGTCGAGCCGGGCTCAGTAGGTGTCAGCCCGGTTCGTCAGGCGAGGCCGAGGAGTTGGAGGTAGGCGTTCCAGACCGGGACCCCGAAGAACGCGCCCACCCACGCGCCGAGGAGCATCCAGGGGCCGAACGGGATCCCCGTCGAGCGACCCGCACGCTTGGTCAGGAGGAGGACGATCCCGAAGGTACCGCCGAGGAGGAACGCTCCGAAAGCACCCACAGTGAGGGGTCCCCATCCGAGGTACGCGAGCAGGAGTCCCAGGGCTCCGGCGAGCTTCACGTCCCCGAATCCCATTCCCCGTGGTGCCGCGATCGCGAGGACCAGGTACACGCCACCGAGGATCACGAGACCGAGCAGCCCGCGGAGCATCGCAGCCCAATCGCCGGTCAGGACGCTCGAAGCGGCGAGCAGCGCGACCAGCACCGGGTACATCGGCAGGACGATCCGGTTCGGCAACGTGTGCGTGTCGATGTCGATGAGCGCCAACGCGACGCTCACCGCCATGACGAAGAGCAGGGCGACGAGCAGGACCGTCTGGCCTGCGATGACCGCACCGGGCGCACCGGCCTGCGGCAGGAACCGGACGATCACCGCGACGAACAGCACCGCCGTCGACGCCTCGACGACCGGGTAGCGGACCGAGATGGGTTCGGCGCAGTCACGGCACCGGCCACGGAGCACCAGCCAGGACACCAGTGGAACGTTGTCGAACCCCCGGATCGCGCGCCCGCACTTCGGGCACGCGGACGCGGGCGCGACGACGGACATGCCGGCCGGGACCCGGTGGACGACGACGTTGAGGAACGAACCGACGGCGAGCCCGAAGACCGCTCCGAACGCAGCGACGAACGCCGCGAGGGCCGGGATTGCGCTGATCACGAGATCGGCGCTCCGTTCGAGTCGTACGCCGTCTTCGACTCGACCTGGGTGGCGACGCGGTACGTCGTCACGGTCGGCTGCGGGAACTTCGGCGGCGTGTAGGTCGCCAGGCTCGAGTCGAACGTGTACGCCTTCGTGTAGCCCTGCCCGCTCGCCAGACCGACCGCACCGCGGAAGTTCTGCGCGATCGATCCGCTGACCGTGAGGGTCCCCCGGCCGTTCGACGAACCCCGCGTCCAGTTCTGCACGACGAACGTGCCGGTGTTCGACAGGATCGCTGCGTCGATCTCGCGATCGTTCGACAGGATCGCAGCGTTGTTCGTGTTGATCGGGTTCCACACCCAGACCGCACGCTGACCGATCAGCCCGAGGACCGTGGACGCGGACCGGGTCGTCGGGTACCGGATGTCTCCGGTGACGTAGAGGTAGTTCTCGGCGGCGATGGTCACCGCCTTGTCGACCGTTCCCTGCACGAACGCATCGCCGCGATCGCAGCCGTACGGCGCCGTCACCGAGGTGCCACCGCCAGCGGTGGGGTCCGTCTCGGAGTTGCTCGCCGAGGAACCGACGAGGGGGAAACCGACACCGTTCGGCTTCAGGGTGGTCGCGGTGCTCGCGGCCGAGGTCGCGTCGCAGGCCGTCGCGACGTTCTTGAGGGTGGCGTTGCCCTTCCAGTAGTTCGGGTCCGGCGTCGTCCCGGCCGCACGTGCGCTCGGCTCGTTCTGCACGAAGATCAGGTTGTTCTTCGGGATCGTGACGCGAGCACCGCTGGTGCTCCGGAGGTCGGTGGGAGCGCCGCACTTGGCCGCGGCTGCCGACGTGTCACTGTTCACGCCGGTGATCTGCGCCCCGGGTGTCGCGGTCGCTCCGGTGACCTGCGTCGCGATGGTCATCGGCGAGCGCACCGTCATCGTGCCGTCGCCGTTGAACGTGATCTTCGTCGGACCGGTGTAGACGCAGCCGGCTCCCTCGACGGTGCTGGTGGTCGAGGGCAGATCGGATCGCGTGTAGTCGCGCAGGTCACCGATCGTGGCCGGCGGGGTCAACGTCGAGGACGTCGTCGGGTTCGAGGCGTACCGCCCGAGCGTGCACCCACTGCTGCTCACGCCGTAGACGCTCTGGACCGTGCTCTTGAACTGCGCGCCGCACACCTTGAGCTGGTCGTTCGACCGCACCGGCCCCTCGAGCACGTCGCCGCCGCCGAACTGGATCTGGTCGCAGGTCGCCGACGTCGCGACCGGTCGGTACACCGAGGTGCACGGCAGCGTCCCGACGCCCTTCTCGTTCGTGACGGTCGGGTCGCCGGACTCGAAGTTGGTGAAGTAGAGGTAGTTCGAGAACCCGTCCGGCCGCACGTTGGCAACGACGGTCCTGGTCGTGGTGCCGGAGCGCCCGGTCGACTGCACCCGGATCACACCCTGCGACGAGAGCTTGCTGTTGTCGACGGCGTACCGGAACGACGAGTCGCCGGCGGAGCCGTCGCCGGTGGGAACGGACACCCACTGCTGACCGGACTGGTAGTTGAACGCCGCGTTGCCGCCGGTGCCCTTGCTGAAGGTACTGCTCGATGCGGCGCTGAACGGCGCGCTCGACTGCCCGTAGTTGCCGTACGTGTTGTCGGCGTTGAGCCGCGACTGGTAGTCGGCGACGCCGGCGTACGCCGCCGCGATCGCCCGGTTCCACGACCGGTCCGTCGAGGTGACCCTCGCGCCGGACGTGGCGATCGCGACCATCGTCGCGACCAGGATCATCACGACCATGCCGATCCCCACGACGGCGACGAGAGCGACACCACGCTCGTCATCCCGGGAACGGATCGCGCGGAGGAGTCGGATCACGAGGAGGCTCCCATCACGATGTTCGGCATGCTGGCTCTGTTGGTCAGGGTCACGGCGTTCGGGTCCGTCGCACTCGACCCGACCGTCAGTGTCACGCTGACCGAACGGATGTTCGGCAGGTCCGTCACCGCGACCGGCGAGGTCGGCGTTCCGAGCACGTTGTTCGACGCGTCGGTGAACGAGAACGCGACGCTGTTCACTGCTGAGGACACCAGCGTGCGTTTCGACGTCGGAGACGACGGCAGCGTCGCTCCGAGGGCAAGGGGGAACGAGAAGTACGAGGAGTTCCCGGACACCGCGGTGCCGTTCCACGTCGTCTCGGTGATCCGCTTCGTGACCGGGTCGAGCGTCAGCTGGACCTGGACCGGCTGGGAGAGCGTCGAGTCGAGGTTCACGTAGGCGAAGAACCGGATCGACGTCGCGCTCGCGTACTGGAAGGCGAACTGCGAGTCATCGCCGGTCGGCACCGGGTTGTCAGTCGCCGCCCGGAGCATGCGGCCCATCTCGTTCATAGCCGTCGAGGCAGCTCGGGTGTTCTGGCTGATCGAGCTCGCCGTCACGGACGCCTTCTGGGATGCGACGAGGAAGGAGCCCGCGATCGTCAGCACGAGGAGTGAGAGGCTCATGCCCACGATGAGCTCGACGAGCGTGATGCCCCGCTGGTCGGTCCGGGCGCGACCCAGCACTCGGCGGATCCTGCCGATCACGAGGTCGGCACCGTTCGCGGGTCGAGCGTCACGACGTTGCCGCTCGACGAGACCTTGAGGTTCGACACGCTCGGGTTCGAGGCGATGGTCTGGGTGTTGCTGCTCAACACGCCACCGAGCACGGTCGTCCCGCGCAGCGTCCACGTACCGAACGGCAGCGCGATCGTCGTCGCGGCCGAGGGCGTCATACCGGTGAAGGTGTATGTCGTCGACGGTGCGCACCCTGGATCACCGTTGGTCACCGCTGCCGTGTTCTTGACGGTCGCGACGAGGACGGTGTCCACGCCGCCCATCTTCACGTCGAACACCCCCATGGGAGCTCGCGCGGTGGCGGTGAGCGCGGTCGTCGGGTTGTAGCCCGGGGTGGAGCCGTCGGCCGCGTTGAAGATGTTCGGTGACGTCGTCAGGTTGCTCGCCGTGGGCCACGCCGTCGGGTCGACGTCCTTGCACGTCGAGGTGTACGCGCCGGCGATCGCGGTCCACTGGTAGGGGAAGAGCACGGTGGACGTGGTGGTGAACGTCTTCACCGTGTCGTCGTAGCGGTAGGTCATCGGGAGCGAGGTGGGCAGCTTCGCCGTGACGCCGTCCTTGAGGTTCAGGGGGGCGCCGGCCGTGACGGTGATCGCCTGGTCGTACAGGAAGGTCGCGTTGCCGACGCCACCGGCGGTGGTGGCCACCGACGACGACGGAGCGGTCGCTCCGTCCTTGTCGATGTTCCCGGCCTTGGCGATCGTCACCTTGTAGGTTCCCGGTGCGACCCCGACCGCGTAACTGCAGCCGTTCGTGTCGGTCACCGCTGGCGGGTTCGACAAACCGGTCGCGCCGCCGGACACGGGCGTGATCGTCACCGCGACGCCGGCGTTCGGTCCGCCCGTCGCGGTCCGGACCCCGACCACGATCGTGGACGCGCTCGCACTCGACACAGCGGAGGACGGTGAGATCAGGGTGTCGAGCACCACGTTCTTCTGTCGCGGCGACGTCCCACTCGTCCAGGAGACGGTGATCGACACGCGCTTGTAGGCGAGGACCCCCGAACCCGCGCCGCACGAGTTGTCGGAGCCGTCCGAGTTGATCCAGTTGGTGGTCTGCTTGATCGTGTACGCCTGGTTGCCGACCGACTGCAGCGTCGTGTCGTCGTCGAGCGTGAAGACGTCCTTCGTGCTGCGTGCCGCGTCGAGCGCCTGGTTCGCCAGGTTGAGCGCAGCTTCGCGCGAACGGTTGTCCTGCGTGAGGTAGAGCGTGGAGACGATACCCGCTGCGACACCCGCGGCGATCATCGCGAAGACGGTCATCGCGACCATCACCTCGATGATCGAGAATCCCTCTTCGGACTCACGGGCCGCCCGGAGGCGGTCGACGATGCGCAGCAACACGTTCTGCCTCTCGGTCGGAGCTGTAGTGGTCGCGACGAGCCGTGACGGTCGTCACGGCTCGTCGCTGGACGTCATGTCAGCAGGTTGAACCGCTGACGACGCCGGAGGTGTCCGACGTGCAGAAGGTGTTGTTGGTCGAGCTGGTACCGACGATCTTGAACGTCGGCGCGGTGGTGGTCCCGCCGATCGTGTAGGCGATCGACGACGTGTCGCTGCCCAGACTCGCGCCCGCACCCTTCAGCGCCGTGGTGAGCGCGGTGGTTCCGTTGTACGTCCCCGCGGCGGGGAACGAACCGCTGGTCGACTGGATGCTGATCACGGCCGTCTTGAAGTTGGTGATGTCCGACTTCGTGCTCGATTCCTTCGCGTTGTTCGTGATGCCCAGGTACACCGGGATGGCGATCGCAGCGAGGATACCGATGATGATCACGACGACGAGGAGCTCGATGAGCGTGAAGCCCTTCTCGTTCTCTTCCAGAAGACCCTTGCGGCGAGCGTTCAGCTTGCCCATGAGAGCGAAGTACATGGTGTTTCCATTCTTTCGGGAATGTGATGGGGAAAGTGTCCGGCACTTGCTCGGCCGCCGGTGACGAGCGTATTCACACGAGGTTCGGTGCAGAATCCCGAGAACGGGGGTGATCCGGGTGCGAAATACCCCCAGTACCGGGGGTGGAACAGCACGGGCCACCCCCGTCGGAGGGTGGCCCGTGCTGTTGGATCGCTACTTGACGAGCGACGAGATCTGGAAGATCGGCAGGTACAGCGCGACGATCATGCCGCCGACGACCACCCCGAGGAACCCGATGAGCAGCGGTTCGATCAGCGAGGTCAGCGCTTCTGTCGATGCCTCGACCTCGTTGTCGTAGAAGACCGCGATCCGCTCGAGCATCAATTCCATCGAACCGGCGTCCTCACCGACCGCGATCATCTGCGTCACCATTGTCGGGAAGACCGATTCCCGCTCGAGCGGGGCGGCGATTGATTCCCCTTTTCGAACCGCTTCGGAAACACGCCCCAATGCCTGCTCGACGACGAAGTTGTTCGACACCTGTCCGGCGATCTGCAATGCCTCGAGAATGGGCACGCCGGCCCCGATCATGTTCGACAGGTTGCGCGCGAACCGGGCCATCACGATCTTGCGGTTGAGTTGTCCGAACACTGGAAGGCGCATCCGGAGCGGATCGATCACCCGACGCACACGGTCGGTGTTCTTGTTCGCGCGCCACCAGAACCAGCCGACGACCACGGCGACCGCGAGGAACGGCCCGACGTACACCATCGCGTGCGACAAGTAGACGAGCATCAGCGTCGGCAACGGCAGCTGCCCGCCGAGCGACTCGAACATGCCCTGGAAGATCGGCACGATGAACACGAGCATGATGACGACGGCCGCGAGCGACATGCACAGCACGACCACGGGGTAGGTCATGGCCGACTTGATGGTCGAGCGGAGCTTGTGCTCCTTTTCGAAGTTGGTGGCGATGGAGTCCATGGCCTGGTCGAGGAACCCGCCGGTCTCCCCCGCACGGATCATGTTGATCATGATCGGCGGGAACTCGACCGGGTACTTCGCCACCGCGTCGGAGAACGAGACGCCGCGTTCGACGTCGTCGCGGACCTTGCCGAGGATGTCCTTGAGCTTCTTGTTCTCGGTCTGGTCGGCGAGGATCGACAGCGCGCGCAGCAGCGAGAGTCCCGAGGTGAGCATCGTCGAGGCCTGGCGCGACATGATCGCGAGGTCCTTGAGACCGACGCCCTTCTCGAAGCCCGGGATCTTGATCTCGGTCTGCAGGCCGGTGCCGGCCTTGGACTCCGTGATCGCGATCGGCGAGACGCCCATGCCCCGGAGCCGCTGGACGACAGCGCCCTCGGACGAGGCGTCGAGACGGCCCTTGACGAGCTTGCCGGCACCGTCGCGCCCGCGGTAGTCGAATGCGAGGGACATCAGTAGCCTCCGGAGAACTTGTCGCCGAAGTCGATCCCGCTGGCGGCGATCGCGGCTGCCGAGGAGTCGGACGGGGACTCGACGCGCTGCACCAGCCGGTCGAAGCCCTCTTCGTCGTGCACCTTGTCCATCGCGGCCTTGCGCGAGATCGTGCCGACGTTGACCAGTTCGGCGAGGTCCTGGTCCATGGTGTGCATGCCCAGGTCACGGCCGGCCTGCATGGCGGACGTGATCTGGTAGGTCTTGCCCTCGCGGATCAGGTTGCCGATGGCGGGGGTGATCGTCATGATCTCAGTGGCGACGACCCGGCCGACACCGTTGGCCTTCGGCACCAGGGTCTGGCAGACGACGCCCTGCAGGGTCGCGGCGAGCTGCGTGCGGATCTGGCCCTGCTGGTGTGGCGGGAAGACGTCGATGACACGGTCGATCGTGCCGGGGGCACTCTGCGTGTGCAGGGTGGCGAACACCAGGTGACCGGTCTCGGCCGCGGTGAGCGCGACCGAGATGGTCTCGAGGTCGCGGAGCTCGCCGATCAGGATGACGTCGGGGTCCTGGCGCAGCACGTGCTTCAGCGCGGCGGCGAAGGAGTGCGTGTCGGCACCGACCTCGCGCTGGTTGATGATCGCCTTCTTGTGCTCGTGCATGAACTCGATCGGGTCCTCGACCGTCACGATGTGGTCGGCCCGGCTCTCGTTCACCAGGTCGATCAGGGCGGCGAGGGTCGTGGACTTGCCGGAACCGGTCGGGCCGGTGACCAGGACGAGTCCGCGGGGCAGGCCGGCGAAGTCGCCGACGTGCTCGGGGATGCCGAGCTGCTTGAGCGTCTTGATCTTGGTGGGGATGATGCGGAAGGCCGCGCCCCAGTTGCCGCGCTGCTGGTAGAAGTTCACGCGGAAGCGGTACTCCGGCGACAGCGAGTAGGCGAAGTCGAGTTCCTGCTCCTGGTCGAACTGGCCGGCCTGCTCGACCGACAGCATCGTCTTGAGTGCGGCGATGACCTTGCCGCGCGACCACGCGCCTCCGGGGACTGCGGGACGGAGCGAGCCGTCGACGCGGACCGTGGGCGGGGCGTCGGCGGTGACGTGCAGGTCGGATGCGCCTTGGTACACGACCTGGGCGAGCGCGGTGATCAGGTCCGGGTCCGCGACCTCGCGTGCGTGGCGCGAGAACTCGATGTCGCCGCCGATCGTGGCGGTCGGTGCCGGGGCCGCAGGCGCCGTGGGGAGCTGCTGCGTCGGCGCCTCGGCGTAGCCGTAGGTCGCGATCGACGACGGCACGCCGGCGGGCGGCGTCGCCGGAGCGGCGAGCGGCTGCGCGACCGGCACGGCGACGGGCGATCCGGACGGTGCCGGCCAGCCGGCGGCGTCGTCACCGAGGTCGTAGACCTGCTCCGGAGGGGCCGACGCTGCGGCGGCAGCCAGGCGTGCTGCACGGCGGGAGCCCACCTCGGTGCCGGGGTTGCCCGGGTGCCAGCCGGCGACGGGTTCGTCGCCGGGGATCGTGATGTCGTACACGGAGTCGGTCATCTGCTGCGCTCTCTCGTGACTACGCGACCACGCGCAGGATCTCGTCGACGCTCGTGAGACCGAGCTTGACCTTCTCGAAGCCGTCCTGGCGGAGCGTCAGCATCCCCTGCGCCTGGGCGACACGGCTGATCTCGGCGCTCGAGGCACGCGAGACGGCGAGGCGCTCGATCTCCTCGGTGACGGTCATGACCTCGTGCAGGGCGATGCGGCCGCGGTACCCGGTGTTCGAGCAGACCGCGCAGCCGATGGGCGCGAAGAACGCCGGGACCTCGTCGCCGGGGCGCAGGAACCCGAGGGTGCGGAGCTGTTCGGCTTCGTACACGGCGGGGGCCTTGCACCGGTCGCACAGCCGTCGTGCCAGACGCTGGGCCACGACGGAGTCCAGGGCGGAGCCGACCAGGAAGGGCTCGATGTCCATCTCGGTGAGTCGGGTCACGGCGGAGGGGGCGTCGTTCGTGTGCAGGGTGGAGAGCACGAGGTGTCCGGTGAGGGATGCCTCGATGGCGATCTGGGCGGTCTCGTGGTCGCGGATCTCACCGAGCAGGACGACGTCGGGGTCGGATCGCAGGATCGAGCGCAGCGCCGAGGCGAAGGTCAGCCCGGCCTTCGGGTTGACCTGCACCTGGTTGATGCCGGCCATCCGGTACTCGACCGGGTCCTCGACCGTGATGACGTTGATCTCGGGCTTCGCGACCGCGTTCAGGGTCGTGTACAGCGTCGTGGACTTGCCGGAGCCGGTGGGCCCGGTGACCAGGATCATGCCGTACGGCTTCGAGTACGACCGCTGGTACGCCTGGAAGTTCTGCTCGAGGAGGTTGAGGTCCTTGAGGGTCAGCGACGTGTTCGTGTTGTCGAGGATCCGCATGACGACCTTCTCGCCCCACACGGTGGGCAGCGTCGCCACGCGGAGGTCGATCTGGCGGCCACCGTGGCGGACCGACATGCGGCCGTCCTGCGGCTTGCGACGCTCGGCGATGTCGATGTCGCTCATGATCTTCAGGCGGCTGATGACGCCGTTCTGGATGTTCTTCGGCGCCGGGGCCATCTCGTGCAGCACACCGTCGATGCGGTAGCGGATCCGGACCTCGTGCTCACCGGGCTCGATGTGGATGTCCGAGGCGTGGTCCTGGATCGCCTGCGACACGAGCAGGTTCACGAAGCGGACGATCGGGACGTCGTCGAGGGCACCGTCGGCCAGGTCCACCTGGGCCGAGGAGCTGACCGAGGCTTCTTCTTCCAGCGACGAGGTCAGGTCGTTGAGCTCGTCGTCGGCACGCAGGTAGCGGTCGAGCGCGGTGAGCAGGTCGCGCTCGTCGACCTGGAGCGGCTTGATCGGCCGGCCGGAGGCAGCGCGGGCGTCGTCGATCGCGAGCACGTTGGTCGGGTTGACCATCGCGAGGATGAGCAGCTCGCCCTCGAACCCGACGCCGAGGACGCCGTGGCGCCGGCAGAGCGCAGCGGGGAGGATCGAGACCGCGGTGCCGTCGACCGGGTAGTCGGTCAACGGGACGGTTCGCGAGTTGTTCGATGCCGCACGGGCGGTGATGAACTGCGCCTCGCTCACGACGCCCTGGTCGACCAGGCCGCGGATGGCGCGCTCGTCGAGGTCCTCGTCGCCCGTCATCGAGTCGAGGTGCTCGATCGGCAGGGCGCCGTTCAGGATGAGGATCTCGGACAGGGTCGCCATGAGTCCTGTGCCTCCTTGGACTCGCGCGCGGCGAGACGTGGTCGGGTTGCGCACCACCAGGGATGTGGCGCTCGACCACGCTACTTCTGCGACAGTCGTCGGCCGCAGTCCCAGAAGGAGGGGGCGGAGGGGGTCCGGATGCACCCAGAACTGGGGTCCAGGACCCCCGACGCCATGGTCAGAGCGACGCCGACGCGGTGACGTGGACCTCGCCGGCGACGAACCCGAGTCGCTCGTAGATGCGCCCGGCTCCGCTCGGGTTCTCGGCGTCGACGTGCAGCACCGCCGCGGACAGCCCGTCGGCACGGATCGCCTGCAGGGTGGCGTCGAGGACGATCGGGGCGAGCCCCGTCCCCCGTGCTGCACGCACGACGCCGACCCAGTGCACGTACCCGTACGAACGGCCCCGGGCAGCGAACCCGTCGGGCTCCACCTCGACGATCGTGAACGCCACGACCGAACCGTCGGCACCGACGACGACCCGCGACAGGTCCAGCCGGCTCTTGTCCGAGGTGAGGAACCCCCGCCAGTCCGACGCGACCATCGGCTGGGAACCCCAGTGGTCGCGGAAGGCGTCGTTCTTGGCCGTCCGGAGCGGCTCGATGTCGTCCGCCGTGACGGGCCGCAGGACGAGCCCGTCCGCCAGGACGGGCACCGCGTCGGCGTCCGGCCCGCGGTCGTCGAACACGACCTGCATGTCCAGCCAGGTGCGCACCGGCGCGAAGTCGAAGTGCGCCGCCAGCCGGAGCGCCGAGGACCCCTGCCTCCCACCGACGTCGAGCGTCGCCGGCAGGTCGACGTCGAGCGTCGCCAGGCGCTGCCGGGCCCGGCCGACCTGCCAGGCCAGTACCCGCCGCCCGATCCCCTGCCCGCGCAGGTCGGGGTGGACCGCCCCGTCGAGCACGGCGCGCGCAGCAGTGACGCGGGAGGGGACGTCGATGACGATGCCGTAGGCCTGCACATGCCCTCCAGCATCGACGCCCACCACAGTGTCCCTGGTGACGTCCAGCCCCTCAGTGGACAACGACCGTTCGAGGTCAACTGTGGAGGGACGAGCGTGCGGGTCGTCGACCGCGGCCGACGCGACGGCGACGGCGTGCATCGCCCCGACGTCGTCGTGCGCGCCCGCGCGGAACGTCAGCCCGCCGATCGGCGTGGGGAACGAGAGGTGTGCCGGGGCCGTGATCCGTTCGCGCAGGGTCGCCATCCATCCACCCTGCCAGTTCCGCCGCGCGGCGAGACACCGCGGAGAGCCCCTCGACGAGCAGGCCCGACCGGGACCATGATGAGTCATGGACATCACGAGCGTGACCGTGGGGCTGCCCGTCACCGACATCGAGGCGTCCTGCCTCTGGTACGGCGCCGTCTTCGAGCGCACCGAACCGGACCTCGAACCCGAGGACGGTGTCGCCGAGTACGAGGTCGGCGGGATCTGGATCCAGCTCTACGAGGACGACTCCGCCGAGGAGAACCCGGTGAGCGTCCGGTTCGGCGTCGACGACGTCGGCGCGCAGCACGCCCGCATCGGCTCGCTCGGCATCGACATCGGACCGGTCGAGTGCGTCGACGGCGCCGTGAACTGGTTCGACGTCCGCGACCCCGACGGCAACGTCCTCAGCCTGTTCTCGCTCGTGGACGAGACCGGTCGCGGTTCGGGACGCGACAACGGCGCGGACCGCGCGCTCTAGACGCCACCGCTCGCAGGCCGGGAGGCCCGTGGCGGCCTGGCACCGGGCCTCCTGTCCGTCACGTGGTGATGACACGACGAAGGCCCCGCCTCCTTGCGGAGACGGGGCCTTCGTGGGATCACATCAGACTCAGTTGTACGTGCCCGGCGTGAAGTCGTCCGACGAGAAGCTGTCGAAGTCGACGAAGCTCAGGTCGGCGTCCGAGAACGACGAGTCGTCCGCGAAGATGCGGTTGGGGTACCGCTCTGCCTTCGCTTCTTCCGTCGCGTTCACGTCCACGTCGCGGTACCGGCTGAGGCCCGTCCCGGCGGGGATGAGCTTACCGATGATGACGTTCTCCTTGAGGCCGACGAGGTGGTCCTGCTTGCCCTCCATGGCCGCCTGCGTGAGCACGCGGGTGGTCTCCTGGAAGGAAGCGGCGGACAGCCACGACTCGGTCGCGAGGGACGCCTTCGTGATGCCCATGACCTCCTGGCGAGCCGAGGCGGTCTTGCGACCCTCCTGCAGCGCCGCACGGTTCAGCATGTTGTAGCGCGACCGGTCGACGAGCTCACCCGGCAGCAGGTCGGTGTCGCCGTGGTCGACGACGGTGACCTTGCGGAGCATCTGACGGACGATGACCTCGATGTGCTTGTCGTGGATCGGCACACCCTGCGAGCCGTAGACGTCCTGCACACCGTTGACCAGGTGCTTCTGGACCTCTCGGACACCCTTGACCCGGAGGACTTCCTTGGGGTCGACGGTGCCGGCGATGAACTGCTCGCCGAGCTCGACGTGCTGGTTGTCCTCGATGAGGAGCGTCGCACGCTTGAGCACCGGGTAGATGAACGGCTCGTCACCGTTGTCCGGCGTGAGGATGATCCGACGACCCTTGTCCGTGTCCTCGACGACGACGCGGCCGGGGGCCTCGGCGATCGGGGACGCGCCCTTGGGCGTACGGGCCTCGAAGAGCTCCGTGACACGCGGCAGACCCTGGGTGATGTCGTCGGCCGAGGCCGAACCACCCGTGTGGAAGGTACGCATCGTCAGCTGGGTACCGGGCTCACCGATGGACTGTGCGGCGATGATGCCGACTGCCTCACCGATGTCGACCAGGTTGCCGGTGGCGAGCGAACGGCCGTAGCACTTCGCGCAGACACCGACGGCCGACTCGCAGGTCAGGACCGAGCGCACCTTGATGCTCTCGACACCGGCTGCCAGCAGCTTCTCGAGGAGCACGTCACCGACGTCCTCACGAGCCTCGGCGACGACCGTACCCTTGGCGTCCACGGCCTCGGTGGCCAGGGTGCGCGAGTACACGGTGTTCTCGACGCGCGGGTCGCGGACCAGCTTGCCGTCCGCGTCCACGGTCGCGATCGGCAGCTCGAGGCCACGCGTCGTACCGCAGTCGTCCTCGCGGATGATGACGTCCTGCGAGACGTCCACGAGACGACGGGTGAGGTACCCGGAGTCCGCGGTGCGGAGCGCGGTGTCGGCAAGACCCTTACGAGCACCGTGGGTGGCGATGAAGTACTCCGCCACGGTCAGGCCCTCGCGGTACGAGTTGATGATCGGGCGGGCGATGATCTCGCCCTTCGGGTTGTTCACCAGACCACGCATACCCGCGATGTTGCGGACCTGCAGCCAGTTACCACGAGCACCCGACGACACCATGCGGTTGATCGTGTTGTCGACGGGGAAGTTGTCCCGCATCTCCTGCGCGATCTCGTTGGTGGCCTCGGTCCAGATCTTGATCAGGTCGGCGCGACGCTCGGAGTCGGTGATCAGACCCTTGTCGAACTCGCCCTGCACCTTGGCGGCCTGGATCTCGTAGCCCGCGATGATCTCCTTCTTGCGAGGAGGCGTCACGACGTCCGACAGGGCGACGGTCACACCGGAGCGGGTGCCCCAGTAGAAGCCGGCGTCCTTGATCCGGTCCAGCGCAGCGGCCGTCTCGGTCTTGGAGTACCGCTCGGCGAGGTCGTTGACGATCGCGGACAGCACACCCTTGTCGGTGACCTTCTGGACGAACGGGTAGTTCGCCGGGAGGGTCTCGTTGAAGAGCGCACGGCCCAGGGTCGTCTCGAGGAGGACGGTGTCGCCCTGCTCGTAGCCCTCGGGAGCTTCACCCTCGGCGAAGTGGACACCCGTCATGCGGATCTTCGCCATGGCGTTGAGGTGCAGCGTGTGCTGGTCGTTGGCCAGGATCGCCTCGGCGACCGAGGAGAACGCACGGCCCTCACCGACAGCGCCTTCGCGGACGGTCGTCAGGTGGTGCAGACCGATGATCATGTCCTGTGCGGGCAGGGTCACCGGACGGCCGTCGGACGGCTTCAGGATGTTGTTCGAGGCGAGCATCAGGATGCGGGCCTCGGCCTGGGCCTCCACCGACAGCGGCAGGTGCACGGCCATCTGGTCACCGTCGAAGTCCGCGTTGAACGCAGCACACACGAGCGGGTGGAGCTGGATGGCCTTGCCCTCGACGAGCTGCGGCTCGAACGCCTGGATGCCCAGACGGTGCAGCGTCGGCGCACGGTTCAGCAGCACGGGGCGCTCGCGGATGATCTCCTCGAGCACGTCCCACACCTGCGGACGCGAACGCTCGACCATGCGCTTGGCCGACTTGATGTTCTGCGCGTGCGACAGGTCGATCAGGCGCTTGATCACGAACGGCTTGAAGAGCTCGAGCGCCATCTGCTTGGGCAGACCACACTGGTGCAGCTTCAGCTGCGGGCCGACGATGATGACCGAACGGCCCGAGTAGTCGACGCGCTTGCCGAGCAGGTTCTGGCGGAAACGACCCTGCTTGCCCTTGAGCATGTCGCTCAGGGACTTCAGGGCGCGGTTGCCGGTACCCGTGACCGGACGACCACGACGACCGTTGTCGAACAGCGCGTCAACGGCTTCCTGCAGCATGCGCTTCTCGTTGTTCACGATGATCTCGGGGGCACCGAGGTCGAGCAGGCGGCGGAGACGGTTGTTGCGGTTGATCACACGACGGTAGAGGTCGTTGAGGTCCGACGTGGCGAAACGGCCACCGTCGAGCTGCACCATCGGGCGCAGCTCCGGCGGGATGACCGGCACGACGCCGAGCACCATCGCTGCCGGCGAGTTGCCGGTGGCGAGGAAGGAGCTGACGACACGCAGACGCTTGATCGCACGGATCTTCTTCTGGCCCTTGCCCTCGGCGATCTGCAGACGCAGCGCCTCGGCCTCGGCAGCCAGGTCGAACGCCTCGAGCCGGAGCTTGATCGCCTCGGCGCCCATGTAGGCGTCGAAGTAGATCCCGAACCGGTCCTGGAGCTCGTGGAAGACGGCGTCCTCGGGCTTGAGGTCGCCCACCTTGAGGTTGCGGAAGTCCTCCCACACACGCTCGAGACGGGTGATGTCCTCGTCGAACGACTTGCGGACCTGGGACATCTCCTTCTCGGCGGTGTCCTTGGTGCGCCGCTTGACGTCGGCCTTCGCACCCTCTTCCTCAAGGGCTGCGAGGTCGTCCTCGAGCTTCTTGAGGCGGTCGGCGATGATCGAGTCGCGCTGGCCCTCGAGGGTCTTGATCTCGAGACGCATCTCGTTCTCGAGACCCGGCATGTCCGCGTGACGGCCCTCTTCATCGATGTCGATGATCATGTAGGCCGCGAAGTAGATGACCTTCTCGAGGTCCTTCGGCGCCATGTCGAGGAGGTACCCGAGGCGCGACGGGACGCCCTTGAAGTACCAGATGTGCGTGACGGGGGCAGCGAGCTCGATGTGGCCCATGCGCTCACGACGGACCGAGGACTTGGTGACCTCGACGCCGCAGCGCTCGCAGACGATGCCCTTGAACCGGACACGCTTGTACTTGCCGCAGGCGCACTCCCAGTCGCGGGAAGGACCGAAGATCTGCTCGCCGAACAGACCGTCCTTCTCGGGCTTCAGGGTGCGGTAGTTGATGGTCTCCGGCTTCTTGACCTCGCCGTACGACCACTGACGGATGTCCTCGGCGGTCGCGAGGCCGATCCGAATGGCGTCAAAGGAAGTTGCTTCGAGCAATGTTCTTCTCTCTTGCTTGATTCAGGCTTCGATGTACGGGCGGGATCAGATGTCGTCGACGGACGACGACTCGAACCGCGAGGAGATGTTGATGCCCAGCTCCTCCGCAGCGCGGAAGACCTCGTCATCGTTGTCGCGCAGGCTGACCGCCTGGCCGTCGGCCGAGAGGACCTCGACGTTCAGGCAGAGCGACTGCATCTCCTTCATGAGGACCTTGAAGGACTCGGGGATGCCGGGTTCCTGGATGTTCTCGCCCTTGACGATCGCCTCGTAGACCTTCACGCGGCCGAGGATGTCGTCGGACTTGATCGTCAGGAGCTCCTGGAGGGCGTAGGCGGCGCCGTACGCCTCGAGCGCCCACACCTCCATCTCACCGAATCGCTGGCCACCGAACTGCGCCTTACCACCCAGCGGCTGCTGCGTGATCATCGAGTACGGACCCGTCGAACGAGCGTGGATCTTGTCGTCGACCAGGTGGTGCAGCTTGAGGATGTACATGTAGCCGACCGAGACGGGCTCGGGGAACGGCTCGCCGGAGCGACCGTCGAAGAGCTGCGCCTTGCCGGACGAGCCGATCAGGCGCTCGCCGTCGCGGTTCGGGAGGGTCGAGTCGAGGAGGCCCTCGATCTCGCGCTCGTACGCACCGTCGAACACCGGGGTGGCGACCTTCGTTCCCGGAGCGGCGCTGTGCGCTGCCTCGGGGAGGGCCGATGCCCACTCCTGGATGCCCTCGACGTTCCAGCCCTGCTTGGCGAGCCAACCGAGGTGGATCTCGAGGACCTGGCCGAAGTTCATGCGGCCGGGGACGCCGAGCGGGTTCAGGACGATGTCGACCGGGGTGCCGTCGGCGAGGAAGGGCATGTCCTCGACCGGGAGGATGGTCGAGATGACGCCCTTGTTGCCGTGACGACCGGCGAGCTTGTCACCCGCGGTGATCTTGCGCTTCTGGGCGATGTAGACGACCACGCGCTGGTTGACACCAGAGCCGAGTTCGTCGTCGCCGTCCTGCGAGTCGAACACCTTGACGCCGATGATCGTGCCCTCTTCACCGTGGGGCACCTTCAGCGAGGTGTCGCGCACCTCGCGCGACTTCTCGTTGAAGATGGCGCGGAGGAGGCGCTCTTCAGCGGAGAGCTCGGTCTCGCCCTTCGGCGTGACCTTGCCGACCAGGATGTCGCCGGGGCGGACCTCGGCACCGATGCGGATGATGCCACGCTCGTCGAGGTCGGCCAGCAGGTCCGGGCTGACGTTGGGGAGGTCACGGGTGATCTCCTCCTTGCCGAGCTTCGTGTCGCGGGCGTCGACCTCGTACTCCTCGATGTGGATCGAGGAGAGCGTGTCGTCCTTGATGAGGTTCTGCGACAGGATCATCGCGTCCTCGTAGTTGTAGCCCTCCCACGGCATGAACGCGACGAGGAGGTTCTTGCCGAGCGCGAGCTCGCCGTTCTCCGTCGCGGGACCGTCGGCGATGACCTCACCCTGCTCCACACGCTCGCCGGCCGAGACGACCACGCGGTGGTTGTAGCTCGTGCCCTGGTTGGAGCGGTCGAACTTGCGCAGGTAGAAGGTCTGCGTGCCACCCTCGTCGAGCTGCAGGGTCACGGCGTCGGCCGAGACCTCGGAGACGACACCGGCCTTGTCGGCGGTGACGACGTCACCGGCGTCGATCGCGGTGTAGCCCTCCATACCGGTACCGACGAGCGGCGACTCGGAACGGAGCAGCGGGACGGCCTGACGCTGCATGTTCGCACCCATGAGGGCGCGGTTCGCGTCGTCGTGCTCGAGGAACGGGATGAGCGAGGTCGCAACCGACACCATCTGGCGCGGCGAGACGTCCATGTAGTCGACCTCGCCCTTGGCGACGAGTTCGACCTCGCCACCCTTCTTGCGGACGAGGACCTTGTCGTCGGCGAAGTGGAACGAGTCGGTCAGCGGGGCGTTGGCCTGCGCGACGACGAACTCGTCCTCTTCCGAGGCGGTCAGGTAGTCGATGGTCTTCGTGACCTCGCCGTTGACGACGCGACGGTACGGGGTCTCGATGAAGCCGAACGAGTTGATCCGACCGAACGACGCGAGCGAGCCGATCAGGCCGATGTTCGGGCCTTCCGGGGTCTCGATCGGGCACATGCGGCCGTAGTGCGACGGGTGGACGTCACGGACCTCGACGCCGGCACGCTCACGGGACAGACCACCCGGGCCGAGGGCCGAGAGACGACGCTTGTGCGTCAGGCCCGCGAGCGGGTTGTTCTGGTCCATGAACTGCGACAGCTGGGACGTTCCGAAGAACTCCTTGATCGCGGCGACGACCGGACGCACGTTGATGAGCGTCTGGGGCGTGATCGCCTCGATGTCCTGCGTGGTCATGCGCTCGCGGACGACGCGCTCCATGCGGGACAGACCCGTGCGGACCTGGTTCTGGATGAGCTCGCCGACGGCGCGGATGCGACGGTTGCCGAAGTGGTCGATGTCGTCCACGTCGAGGCGCAGCTGCACCGGCTCGCCGTCGCGCACGCCGTTCAGCGTGGTCTTCTCGGCGTGCAGGGACACGAGGTACTTGATCGTCGCGACGATGTCCTTGACGGTCAGCACCGAGTCGGACAGCGGGGCGTCGATCCCGAGCTTGCGGTTGACCTTGTAGCGGCCCACCTTCGCCAGGTCGTAGCGCTTCGAGTTGAAGTAGAAGTTGTCGAGCAGCGCACGCGCGGCCTCGGCAGCGACCTGCTCGCCCGGGCGCAGCTTGCGGTAGATGTCCTTGAGCGCCTCTTCCTTCGTGAGGATGGCGTCCTTCTCGAGGGTCGACTCGATCGAGGCGAAGCCCTGGAACTCCTCCATGATCTCCTCGCTGGTCAGACCCAGCGCCTTGAGGAAGACCGTGACCGACTGCTTGCGCTTGCGGTCGATGCGCACGCCCACCTGGTCGCGCTTGTCGATCTCGAACTCGAGCCACGCACCACGCGAGGGGATGACGCGCGCGGAGTAGATGTCCTTGTCGGACGTCTTCTCCTGCTGGCGCTCGAAGTACACGCCGGGCGAACGGACGAGCTGCGACACGACGACGCGCTCGGTGCCGTTGATGATGAACGTGCCGCGTTCGGTCATGAGCGGGAAGTCGCCCATGAAGACCGTCTGCGTCTTGATCTCACCCGTCATGTGGTTCATGAACTCGGCGTTGACGTACAGCGGAGCGGCGTAGGTCTTGCCGCGCTCCTTGCAGTCGTCGATCGAGTACTTGGGGTCCTCGAGCTCAGGCGCCGTGAACGAGAGCTGCATGGTCTCGCCGAGGTCCTCGATCGGGGAGATCTCCTCGAAGATCTCCTCCAACCCGGAGTGCAGGGCGAGGTCGGTGCGACCCTGCTCCTGTCCCTCTGCGAGACGGGCCTTCCAGACGTCGTTGCCGACGAGCCAGTCGAAGCTCTCCGTCTGGAGTGCGAGCAGATCAGGAACCGTGAGGGTGTCCGTGATCTTGGCGAACGAGAGTCGCGAGTGGTTGCGACCGTTCTTGGGGTTGGTGGATGCGTTGGGCGCAGCAGCCAAGGGTGTGACCTCCGTAGGCCCCGTCGGGCCGATACTGACGAGCAGCATGTAGGTGAGTAGATGATCGCTCGGCGATCCCCGCGAGTTCATGCCCTGCGACCACGCCGACGCGTGCCTGACGCGGAACGTCGGTGCACGTGTGGGATGATCTCCGTGAGCGGGACCCGCCGCCATATACGGGTCCGGCTGCACCAGGGCGAGTTGAGCTTGTCCAACTCAGAACTCTGCGTCGACCGCAATATGACGACACGGATGCCAGGGAGCGCGAACTGCCATCATAGTTCGCGCCGAGTCGTGCTGTCCAGTCCTGGCTTGACCAGATTCGGCAGTGGCGTGTATAAGCCGCTGCGTGCCCGCGGAATTCCCGGCCCGCGCAGTGGACCCGGCCGTGCGCTCAGCCGAGGCGCTCGCGCTCGACGTGCCCCGTGCCTCCCGGCCGGCCCTGCTGTCCCGCCAGCGCACGGAAGGCGCCCTCGGGTCGGCGGGTGCGCACGAAGGTGACGCGGCCACGCTCGTCGGTGATCTCGATGCCGAGTCCGGGGGTGAGGATCAGGGCGCGCACGCCGCGACCGATCCGCAGGCCGACGCCGCCGTAGGTGCGGGCGTCCGCCTCGACGAGTCGGACGTCGGCGATGCGCCGACGCGCGATGCGCCGTGGCGGCAGCGGCCGGAAGTGCAACGTGACGTGCGTGTCGGTGACGGCGAACCCGGCCCGCGCGAGCAGCAGCAGCACGCCCGCCACGACGGCGACCAGCGCCGGCACGATGAGCGCGGCCTCCGGCGCGTCGCCGGGCCAGGCGGTCACGGCCGCGGTCAGGCCGAGCCCGCCGAGGAGCAGGACCGTGCCGACGACACGCATCCAGGTGGGTGCCGTCTCGTGGTCGGCGTGGGCCGGACGGGAGGCGCGGGGCACCCGCGTCGTCCGGCTCGCGGTCGTGTGCGTGGTGGCGCGGGTCATCGGTGCGGCCGGGCGTGCGGTGGGCACGCTCATCGTGTCGGCGGTCATGTCGGGTCTCCTGCGGCTCGGCGGAGTGTTGCATCCCGTATTTTACATGACGGGAGCGATGTGATCACGGCCAGCGCGCGCGGGTGACCGGAAGGGGCACGCGGACGCGCGCCCACGGCGCGCACGCTCGAGCGGTGGGGGCGTTCGACGGCACGTCGTGGTCACGTCGGGAAGGCGGACGCGCGAGGTGTGGGGCACTGCACGCATCGACGCGGTCTCGCGTGACGACCGGATGAACAGTACGGAACGAGTCTTGGCGTCCGCTGGCCGTCCATGTGTACGCATTCACGTACCGGCCAGGACCGGTCAGCGCAGGACGCGCGCGACCGCCTCGGCGCGGGTGGCTACCCCGAGCTTCGCGAACACCTGGTTCACGTACGACTTCACCGTCGGCACCGTCAGGAACAGCTCCGCCGCGATCTGCGGGTTCGTCCGGCCGGCCGCGATGTGCTCGAGCACGTCGGCCTCGCGCGGGGTGAGGTCCGGGAACCGGTCTCGCAGCGCCGGCACAGCGGGCGCGGATGCCGTCGCCCCGCCGCCGGCGAGCTGCGCCACCAGCCGCGCTCCGACGGTCGCGTCGAACGTCGACTGCCCCGACGCGACCGCCCGGATCGCCGTCGCGATCTCGGTCCGTCCGGCGTCCTTCGTCAGGTACCCGCGCGCACCCGCCCGGAGGGCGGTCACGATCGACTCGTCGTCCGCGTAGGTCGTCAGCACGAGCACCGCCACCTGCGGGTGGTCGGCCACGATGCGCGCGGTCGCCGTCGGCCCGTCGGTGCCGGGCATGCGGAGGTCCATCAACACGACGTCGGGAGCGTCACGGTCCACCGCCGCGATCGCCTCGGCGCCGTCGGCTGCCTCACCCGTCACCTGCAGGTCCGGTACGAGCGACAGCACCGTCACCAGGCCGTCGCGGACGATCGCCTGGTCGTCGACGACGAGGACACGGATGGTCACGATGCGTCCGCCTCGTGCTCGGCCACCCGGTCCACCGGCAGGTGCAGCGCGACGACGAACTCGTCGTCGGATCGCTCCGCTTCGACCGTCGCACCGCTGCCGAGCTCCTCGACGCGCTCGCGCATCCCGAGCAGGCCCTGGCCGCCGCCGGTGAGCGGGTTGGCCACGACGACGTCCACGGCGTCGCCGTCGCGGACGACGGACAGTGACACGGGGCGGCCGGGGGCGTGCCTGCGGGCGTTGCTGAGGGCCTCGCGGGCGACCTGGACGACGGCGGCGCGGTGCGCCTCGTCGAGTGCGGCCAGGGTCGCGTCGCCCTGCACCACGATGGTGCCGCCGAACGAGCGGTGGGCGGCGACCAGGGCGGTCAGGTCGGTGCGGTCGGTGCGGTCGGTGCGGTCCGGCACGGGGTCGGTGGACGGCCGGGAGGCGCGGCTCGCGTCCGGCACGTCGGCTCCGGTGGTCCGCGTGGCCTGGTCCGGGGCTGTGGTCCGGTCCGGGGTGGTGGCGCGGTCCGCGGTCGTGGTCGGATCGGGGACGGCGGCCGCGTCCGGGGTGGCATCGGGCTCGGCGTCCGGGGTGGCATCGGTCTCGGCGTCCGCGTCGTCGCGGAGGGCGTGCACGGCCCGGCGGGCCTCGGCAAGACCGTCCGCCGCCAGGGTCCTGGCCTCGCCGGCACGCTTCGTCGCGTCGTCGACCCGGCCGGCCTCGAGCAGGGCCTCGACCGCGTCGAGCTGCAGCACGAGACCCCCGAGCGAGTGCGCGAGCACGTCGTGGATGTCCCGCGAGGCCCGGGACCGGTCGGCGAGGAGCTGTGCCCGCTGCTGGTCCCGCTCGGCCTGCCGCGCACGCTGCGCCGCGACCCGGAACTGCCGGCGGCTGAACCCGATGAGCACGCCGAGCAGCAGCCCGCCGCTCGTGCCGAGGACGAACTGGATCGAGGCGTGCTCGATCGTGGCGCACACGGCGATCACCACCACCGCCCCCACCGCGGTGACCGCTGCGACCCAGACCGGTACCCGGAGGTTCGCGCCGAGCAGGACGATCCCGACGATCACGGGGACGATCATGAGCGAGTCGGTCGCCACCACGGTCAGGGAACCGGCGACGATCATCACCACGCCCGCGACGACGAGCAGTTGCGGCGTCCGGCCGAACTCACGGAGCGCCCACGCGGCGAGCGCCACCGCGCCGAGTACCCACACCCACACGGGGAGCTGCAGCTCGAGTCCGTTCTTCACGAACCAGAACCCGACGATCACGATGCCGAGGGCGTTGAGTCCCCAGGCGGTTGCCGAACGGGACCGACCTCCGGGGAGGTCGGTCGGGTCCTGTCCGCTCAGCAGGGTCACCGGACCATCATGCCGCGGGTGGTGCGGCCACTGGCGGTCCGGTCTCCGCGGGGGATGCGCTGGTCGATGACGACGGCGCGGGCGGCGCGGTTCAGGGCGAGCACGAGCAGGATCGCGCCGGTCGAGGTGAGCAGGTGCGCACCGAGGTGGCCGCCGAGGACGTCGAGGCCGACGCGCACGGCGATGAGCACGATCCAGAGCGACGCCCCGAGCCAGCCCGTGCGGGACTGGATCGTCCGACCCTTGCTGTCCGGGGTGGCGACGGTGCGGAAGCGGGTGATGGTGCCCATCGTCAGGCCCACGCCGATCGTGATCAGGGCCTCGATGCCGAGGAACACGACGTCGATCGTGGTGATTGTCGCCCCCGACTGTGCCAGGACCACCACGCCGATGATCGCCATGATCATCGGCGTGCGCCAGATTCGCGCCGGGTCGAGGTACTGCCAGGTGGCCTGGCGGTACCCGAGGAAGCCGACGAGAGCGACGCCGATCAGGACGTTGACGAGGAGCTGGACCGACATGGTGTGCCTTTCGAGGTGACCCGGCGGGACGTCCCCGACCGATGGATCCAGCCTCGTTCCGGCGCGTCCGCGGGCACACCAACCAGGGGTGGGGGCCCGGGTGGTGATCGCGGTGCCGGTCGGGTGGTGTTCGATTGACCGCATGGCTGATGCGTTCGACGGGTTCCGGATCGGTGCGGGGTACTCGGTGGTCGAGCCGGACCGGCACCGCCCCGGGTCCTTCACGCTCGTGGTGGACGGTACGCCGCAGTCGCACGTCGACCTCGAGGACCCGACCCACCTGGCGTTCGAGTACATCCGGCGGATCGGGCACGCCATCGACCTGCTGCCGTCCGGCCCGGTCACGGCGCTGCACCTCGGTGCCGGTGCCCTGACGCTCCCCCGGTACGTCGCGGTGACCCGGCCGGGCTCCCGCCAGCAGGTCATCGAGCTCGAGCGCGACCTGGTGGACCACGTCCGCGAGGTCCTGCCGTTCCCCCGCGGTGCGTCGATCCGGGTGCGGTACGGCGACGCGCGCGAGGTGCTCGGCAAGCTCCCCTCCGGGCTGCGCGGCACGGTGGACCTGGCGGTGGTGGACGTCTTCGGCGGCTCGCAGATCCCGGCGCACGTGACGAGCATCGAGTTCTACCGCGAGGTCGCTGCGTTCCTGTCGCCGACCGGCATCGTCGCCGTGAACGTGGCCGACGGCGCGGGTCTCGCGTTCGCGCGGGGGCAGGCGTCGACGCTGCAGGCCGTTCTGCCCTCGGTCGCGGCGGTGGCGGACACCGGCATGCTCAAGGGGCGGCGGTTCGGGAACATCGTGCTGCTCGGCTCGCCGACCGACCTGCCGATCGCCGAGATGCCGCGGCGGTACTCCTCGGATCCGATGCCGGCGAAGGTCGTCCACGGGGCCGAGCTGCGGGCGTTCATCGCCGGGGCGCCGATCGTCACCGACGCGACGGCCGTTGCGTCACCGGAGCCGAACCGGAGCGTGTTCGGCGCCTGACCCCGCGGTGACGGCGGGGCGGCGCGCCAGGCCGTTCCCGGGCACTCGGCGGGTGCGGCTGTCAGGATGGTCTGAACGACCGCGCAGGTGCGCGACCGAGCGATGGGATCCCCTGATGACGAACGACGACCGGAGCAACCAGGACCGGACGGGCGACGGCCAGGCGCCGAGCTGGGGCGAAGCCCCGCAGCAGCAGCCCGCCGCCGACGCACCGCGGTACGGCGAGCGGAGCGACCCGACGCCGCAGTACGGGCAGTCCGCCCCGCAGTACGGCGAGCAGCAGAACCAGTACGGGCAGCAACAGCAGTACGGGCAGCAACAGGACCAGTACGGCCAGCAGCAGCAGTACGGCCAGCAGCCGTACGCCGCGGCGCCCGCGAGCTCCGGCTCGCCCGCATGGCAGAGCTACGAGGAACCGAAGGCCAAGAAGAAGACCGTCGGCGTGATCGCATTCGTGGTCGGCCTCGCCGCCCTGGTCGTGGGAGCCATCGGCGGGTACCTGTTCGGGCAGTCGTTCGGCGCTTCCGACGCCTTCCGCGACTCGATGCAGAACAGCGGGGCGACGCCGAGCGACGCGCAGATCACCGAGCTGATGACCTCGTCGAACGTCATCACCGGGTCCCTCATGTTCTACCTGGGTACGGCCCTCGGCCTGTGGGCGATCGTGCAGGGCATCATCGCTGCCGTCACCAAGCGTGGCCGCGGTTGGGGCGTCTTCGCGATCGTCCTCGCCGTCGTCGCGCTCATCGTCTTCGTCGTGGCGGTCGGCGTCGCTGCGGTCGCGGCGAGCGGGATGTCCTGATCCGCTGAGCCCGTCCCGAACGGCCCGTCGTGCTCCGGCACGGCGGGCCGTTCTGCGTCCACCGGCGCGAAGCCTGAGCGCGTCGCACCGGCCGCTCCCGGCAGAGCGCGGCTACCCTCGAACCGATGTCCCTCCCGCCCGACGACCGTCAGCAGCCCGACCCGTCCGACCCGTCCCGTGAACCGCGCCACGCGGCTCCCGTGACGGCCGGGGTCAGCCCGGGCAGCACCTTCGCGCCCATCAGCCTGCGGCCGGCGGTCGACGTCGACGCCGTGCACCAGCGTCTGCGCGACCTCGGTCAGAGCCGCAGCACCGAGGCGCTCGCGGAACGCGCCGAACTCCTCCGCCTGCTCGGCCGACTCGACGAGTCACTCGTCGTCGCGGAAGAGGTCTTCCGCCTCGCGATGTTCACGGGCGAGCGCCAGGACAAGGTCGCCGCCCGGATCCGGCGCGCGCACATCCTGCACGACCTCGGTCGCCACGAGCGTGCCGCGACCGAGGCTGCTCTGGCTCGCGACACCGCCGCGACCGAGGAGTGGCCGGAGCTCGAGGGGGCCGCCGCCGAGATCGAGGGGTGGTCGCTGTTCGAGAACGACCGCTTCGAAGAGTCCCGCGCCGCACTGTCCCGCGCCTACCAGGCGTTCCGCCAGGCCGGTGCCCCGTCCGAGCGCACCGACGCCCTGCGCACCGCGGTCGAGGCGGCGATGCGTGCCTCGATCACGCACCCCGCCGAACCCGCTGACAAGCCGCGGACGGCCCGCGAGGTCGCCGCCCGCCGTGCTGAGGACGACGAACCGACCATGCGCGTCGCCGAGCCGGTCAAGCAGGTCCCGCCGATCCGCCGCCGGGTGCTCGGGGCGCCGGACGCCGCGCGCACCGAGGCCGACGACATCTGGGGACGGATCGCCGCACGGGCAGCCAAGAAGGGCCAGGCCGACCCCCGCGCCGACCAGTGACCGCACTCGAGACGGTCCGTTCCCGAGCCGAGGCACTCATCTCCGAACACCTCGGCGCGGGCGCATGGACCTTCGGGTTCGACCACGCGAAGACCCGCGCAGGACAGTGCGACTTCGCCCGGAAGCGCATCACCGTCAGTCGGCACCTGGCCGCACGGTTCTCGGACGACGACGTCGAGCAGGTCCTGCTGCACGAGGTCGCGCACGCCCTCGCGGGGGCCCGTGCGGGCCACGGCCCGAAGTGGAAGCGGACCGCGTCCGCCATCGGGTACACGGGTTCGCGGCTGCACGACGGCCCGATCGCCAGCGAGCTCGCACCGTGGATCGGGACCTGTCCCGCCGGACACGAGCACTTCCGCTACCGGACGCCCACCCGCCAGCTCGCCTGTGCCCGGTGCTCCCGCCGGTTCGATCCCCGCAACGCCATCGTCTGGCGGCGCCGGAGCGAGGCTGACACCCCGTCGACGGTGGCCTCGACTACCGCATGAGTCCGTCCGCGCGCGGAGGCGCGCCGGTAACCCGTTAGCCTGGACGGATGCACACGGGGCAGCACATCCGCACGGACGCCGGATCCACCTGGTTCTTCGACGCCGGTCGGATCGCCCTGGACTTCGCGCACACCGGTGGGTTCGCCGACGACCCGGACGGTCGGCGTCCCCGATCGCAGCTCGGTGAGCTGCTCGCGAGCCCGGCGGACCTGGACGAGTGGCTCAGCGACCACACCGAACCGATCGACGTCGGGGCGAGCGCGCGCGAGCTGCAGGACGCCCGCGCGCTCCGCGCGGCGATCGCCCGACTCGCCGTCGCCGCAGCCCCCGGCCCGGCGACCACCGCGGCCGAGCGCACCGCCGTCGCGGCGGGCCTGCGTGCCGGGACCGGCCGCACGCGCCCCGCGCCCGACGACATCGACACCGTCAACCTGTTCGCCGCCCTGCCGGACGTGCCCCCGAGCCTCCCGGGTGGCCGCCGACGTGCCGGAGCGAACCGCGTCCGCCTGGCCCAGGCACTGTCCAGCGTCGCGCGCGACGCCGTCGCGCTGTTCACCGAGGTCGGCTTCGACGACGTCGAGGCCGACGGCCGTCCGACGCGTCTGAGCCGCTGCTCGGCGGACGACTGCGCGCTCGTCTTCTACGACTCGTCGCGGGGCGGGACACGCCGCTGGTGCTCGATGCAGCGCTGCGGGAACCGCGCCAAGGTCCGTGCGCACCGCGCTCGGCGCGCGGCGGTCTGAACCGCCCTCCAGCCAGCCGAGAAGGTACCGCGAAGAAAAAGATTCGGCATGCCGAATTCTCTGGCATGCTGGTGCCGTGACCGACACCGCCGCCGCGAGGACCACCGAGCAGCCCTCCGGCACGCCGCGCCGCCGCGCCGCGGGCCTCACCCTGCTCGGCCCGGCGTTCGTGGCGGCCATCGCCTACGTCGACCCCGGCAACGTGGCGGCCAACCTCACCGCCGGGGCGAAGTACGGCTACCTGCTCCTCTGGGTCCTGGTCGCCGCGAACGCGAGCGCGGTCGTCGTGCAGTACCTGTCCGCCAAGCTCGGCGTCGTCACGGGCAAGTCCCTCCCGGAGCACCTCGGCCTGCGGATGCGTCGCACCCCGAGGCTGCTGTTCTGGGGGCAGGCCGAGATCGTCGCGGCCGCGACCGACATCGCCGAGGTGATCGGCGGCGCGCTCGCTCTGCACCTGCTCTTCGGCCTGCCGCTCGTCGCCGGCGGGCTCATCACGGGTGTGGTCTCGATGCTCCTGCTGACCCTGCACAGCCGCCGCGGGACCCGCACCTTCGAAGCCGTCGTCACGGCGATGCTCGCGATCCTGACCGTCGGCTTCTGCGCCGGACTGCTCTTCGCACAGGTCTCCCCCGCCGAACTCGTCAGCGGCCTCGTGCCGCGGTTCGAGGGCTCCGAGTCGGTGATGCTCGCGGCGTCGATGCTCGGCGCGACGGTCATGCCGCACGCGGTCTACCTGCACTCGGCGCTCGCCCGCGACCGGCACGGCGACGTGCCCGCCGGCCCCGAGCGCCGCCGCGTGCTCGTCGCGACCCGGTGGGACGTCGGTCTCGCGCTGGTGGTCGCCGGCGGCGTGAACATCTGCATGCTCGTCCTCGCCGCGGCGACGCTACCCGGGGTCGCGGACACTGACTCGATCCCCGGAGCACAGCGGGCGATCGCCGAGCACGTCGGCCCAGCCGTCGGGGTCCTGTTCGCGGTGGGGCTGCTGGCGTCCGGACTGGCCTCGACCTCGGTCGGCTGCATGGCCGGCGCCGAGATCATGAAGGGGCTGTTGCACGTCCGGATCCCGCTCGTGGCGCGGCGTGTGATCACCCTGGTGCCGGCGATCGTGCTGCTCGCGATCGGTGCCGACGCGACGATGCTGCTGGTGGTGAGCCAGGTGGTGCTGAGCTTCGGGATCGCCTTCGCGATCGTCCCGCTGGTCGTCTACACGTCGCGCCGCAGCATCATGGGCACGGACGTGAACGCCGCGACCACCCGCGTGGTGGCGTGGGTGATCGCGGCGGTCATCGTGGCGCTCAACGTCGCACTGATCGTGCTCACGGTGACGCAGTGAGCGCCGTGACGTCGGTCGTCACTCGACGACCGTGACGTCCTTCCAGAACGCGACGTAGCCCGAGTAGTCCTTGCCGACGCGGTCGAACGACGACGGGATCGGCGTCGGGTAGGACCACGCGCGGTCCTGCAGCGCCTGTCCGTCGACGTTCACCGTGAAGTACTGGGTGTCGCCCTTCCACGGGCAGTGGTACTGGGTGGGGCTCTCGGTGAACAGCTCGGACTTCACGCTCGACGGCGGGAAGTACCAGTTGCCCTCGATCTTGATGAGGTCCTCTTCCGGGGCCTCCGCGATCACCGTGTCGCCGACGACTGCCTTCATGCGTTGCTCCTTCGCTCGCTGGTGCCGGACGGCCTGGACGGCGCTCCGGTCCCTGTCCGCCCGAACGCTACGCCCGGCCCCGCGATTCCCGCAGGACGACCAGTTCCGGTCCGACGGCGAGCGCCGCGTGCACCGGCTCGCGACCGAGGACGGCCGCGCTCTCGGACGCCGTGACCAGGTGCTTCACCGCGCGCCGGAGCCCGCTGTACGCCGCGCAGGCCGCAGCAGCCTCCGGTGAGGTGTGGTCGATCCCGACCGCGGCGAGCGCATCGACGACGGCGCCGGCGGCGAGCAGGTCCTCGACGGCGAAGTCGGGTGCGTCGGGCACGTCGACGGTCTCGCCCGCGGCCTCGGCCGCGTCGTCCAGCGCTCCGGCATGGTGCAGCCCGGCGGCCACGACCGCGACGACGCACCGGTCGCCACGATCGGCCTGGAGGCCCGTCACCCGTTCCGCGATCGCACTCGCGTTGCCGAGGTGGCCGAGCACGACCTCCGGACCGTCCGGCAGCTGGCCGGTCGCGTTCCGCAGCGCGCGGCGCTGCGCCGCCGCGTCCGGCGGGCTCGGCAGGACGTCCACCCAGACGACGAGGTGTGCGCCGTGGGCGATGCGTGCCGCCCCACCGGTGCCCCACGCGAACCGGACCTGGTACTGCTCCTGGGTGCGTTCTGCCACGTCCGTCACGATAGCCGCCCGGACGATGCTGTCCCTCTCCACAGGGTGGCCGTCCCGACAGGCTCCACCATGGTCGACGACCGTAGGATGCACTTCCATGGAGATCGCCCCCGCGCCCACCCTGACCGGCGACCGTGTGACGCTCGAGCCCCTCGCGCAGGAGCACGCGGAAGACCTGCGGGCAGCGGTGACGGACGGCGATCTGTGGCGCACCTGGTACACCTCGGTCCCTGCGCCGGCCCAGGTCGAGGACGAGATCGACCGGCGCCTCGCCGAGCACGAGGCCGGCCGCATGGTGCCCTTCGCGGTGCGGGACCGTCCGACCGGCCGCGTGGTGGGTTCGACGACCTTCATGAACATCGACGCGGGCAACCGACACGTCGAGATCGGCAGCACCTTCCTGGCCAAGTCGGCGCAGCGATCGGGCATCAACACCGAGGCGAAGCTGCTGATGCTCTCCCATGCGTTCGAGGCCTGGCAGTGCATCGCGGTGGAGTTCCGCACGCACTGGCACAACCACCAGTCCCGCGCCGCGATCGCCGGCCTGGGCGCGAAGCAGGACGGCGTGCTGCGGAACCACTCGATCGGTCGCGACGGCACGCTCCGCGACACGGTGGTGTTCTCGATCATCGCCTCGGAGTGGCCGGCGGTCCGGCTGTCCCTGGCCGAGCGGCTCCGGCGGCACGACCGCGCCGAGGGGTCGCGCCGCCGGTCCGCCCGGCACGCCTGACCGTCAGAGCGTGTGACGGACCGTCCGGTCACCGAGCGGCTGGACCGGACGCGCGTTCTCGACGTGCGCTGCCTCGAGGTCGGCGAGCTGGTCGGCGCCGAGCTCGATCGGGTCCTCGAGCACGATCCACCGCACCCCCTCGGTGCAGGGCGGCGTGGTGAGCGAGCCCTCGTAGGTCGCGAAGGAGCGCGACGCGGGCAGCATCGCCTCGACGTCCACCGTGCTCTCGCGACCCGCCCCTGCCGTCGCACCGGCGAGGTAGCTCTCGTAGGCGGGGTTGTGCGCGCCCCGCTCGGCGAGGACCCCGAGGACGGTCAGGGCGCCGCGGTCGTCGGCGTGCACGAAGTGGAACTCCGCGTCGGCCGGGTCGCCGTCGACGGTGTGCTCCGACCCCGCGTGGAAGTGCAGCTGCACCAGGTCGAGGTCCGCGCCGGCGATGGTCGTCGAGGCACCGTCGCCGGCGGTGAACTGCACGGTGTGCCCGTTGTCCGCCGTCAGACCCCGGACAGCACCCGAGCCCACGAGGTCGAGGTCGGCGCCACCGCGGGCGGCCGGGAGATCGATCGGGGACTGCTGGGCGCCGGTTCCGCACGTGCCGTACTCGTCGGTGAGACCACCCCAGTGCTGCGGGGCGCCTGCTCCCTCGTACGACCACGACGTGCCGGCGTCGTGCGCGTCGGCCTCGGGAGGCGTTCCGGCCGCGCAGCCGGCGAGGACGAGGAGGACGGCTGGGGCGGCGAGCAGGGGCAGGCGGGGGTGAGTGGATCGCATGCTGTACACACTCACATACTCGTATTTCACATTTGCCGTGAGTGGTCGACGGCCGCGAGCGTAGGGTCCTGGGCATGCACGTCGGTATCCGGATCGTCCTCGATGCGCCGGTCGACGCCGTGCGCGATGCCCTGCTGTCCCCGTCCGTGATGGTCGCGGTGACGAAGCCGTTCCTGGTGTACCGCTCGCGCAGCCCCGAGGGGTTCCCCGAGCGGTGGGAACCGGGGCACCCGCACCCGATCACCGCGCGTGCGTTCGGCCTGGTGCCGAGCGGCGACACGCACGTCGACCTCGACCTGTACGAGATCGACGGCGTCCCCGTGCAGCGTGACAACGGCGGCGGCACGAGCGGGCTGTTCGGCCGCATGACGATGCGCCACCGGATGGCGGTCGTGCCGGCTCCCGGCGACCGGACGCTGCTCATCGACCGCCTGACCTACCGGATGCGGCCGTGGCCCCTCGGCGCGGTGCTGTGGCCGGGGATGTGGGTCATCTGGCAGTGGCGGGCGTACCGGATGCGTGCGCTCGCGCCCGCCTGGCGGACGGATGCCGCCTGACCGAGGCGAGTCGGGCCTCCCGTCCACCGCGGAGCGGGCGTAGCCTCGACCACGTGAGCCAGACGCGCCCCCAGGAGCCGACGACCGACGACCGTGTCCGCAGCACGCTGGCGACCGTGGACTGGCGGCGCATGACGTTCGACCTGTACCGCCGTGTCCGCGCGACGCCTGATCCCCAGACGGCGCACGCACTGTGGCGGGAGACCCGCGACGCGATGTTCGCGGAGCACCCCGCGTCGCCGCTCCTGGACGAGGACGCCCGCGACTTCGAGTCGCTGCCCGTGCCGGACTACGACCCCGCCTGGCGGTTCCAGGTGCGCATCGAACCGGCCGAGCCCGCCGAGTTCGACTACGAGACCGGCACCGACGGCACCGTGCACTTCGACCGCCTCGGCGTCGTGACGGTCCCGGGCGTCGGCACGCTCGACGTCTGGTCGCACGGCGGCTACGGGGGCGGGCTGTTCGTCCCCGTGAAGGACTCCAGTGCCGGCAAGGCCCGCGGCACGTACGGCGGCGGACGCTACCTGCTCGACACGATCAAGGGCTCGGACCTGGGCGGCGACGACGCCGACTCGCTCGTGCTGGACTTCAACTTCGCGTACAACCCGTCGTGCGCGTACGACCCGGCGTGGGCGTGCCCGCTCGCGCCTCCCGGCAACACCGTGCCGGTGCCGATCCCGGTCGGCGAGCAGTACGACTTCTAGGGTGGAACGCATGGCAGGACTGGTCGCACTCGACGCCGGCGGACGCGTGCCGCCCTTCGAGCAGGTCCGCTCGCAGATCGCGGCGCAGATCGGCGCGGGGTACCTCGTCGACGGCGAACGGCTGCCGAGCGTGCGGGGGTTGGCCGACGAGCTCGGGCTGGCGGCTGGCACGGTCGCGAAGGCCTACCAGCTGCTCGAGGAGGCCGGGCTCGTGCACACCGCGCGTGGTGCCGGCACCCGGGTGGTGCGGCCGGCCGAGGTGCCGGACGCCGTGGCCGATGCGGCCCGCGCGCTGGCTGCCGCTGCCCGCGCGGCGGGACTGTCGGCCGACCAGGCGGCCACCGCGCTCAAGGACGCCTGGCCCGCGTAGCGCGGGGCTTCGGGGCGTAGCTGGTGCTTCCGGGCGTACCTGGTCGGAAGTTCCGGCCCGGTACGCCCGATTCCACTTTCCATCGCGGCCGTTCTGGGAAGGAACCCGCGCTCAGCAGTGCTCGAAGACGTAGGCGTCGTCGGTCGGTGTCACCAGGTCGCGGTCGCGCAGGATCGTCATCGCGGGCCGGTCCTCCAGCCCGCACACCGATGCCCACGAGCGCTCGAGGGTGTCCGCGTACTCGATGTCGATGACCCGCTTGCCGTAGGCCTTCGTGTACGCCGAGCACTCCTGGTACTGCACGCACTCCTCGGCGACGACGAAGTCGAACCCGGTCTGCTTCCGGCCGGAGGCCCCGAGCTGCGGCGTGTTCTTCTGCCCGACGGCCAGACCGTGGCGGTGCCCGGTGTCGACGAGTGACTTCGCCAGCGCCAGGTTGCCGGCGCGCGTCAGACGCTTCCCGCTCCGGGTCCACGAGTCGAAGTTGTCGAACTCGACCGCGTCGAACCCGCGGTCGCCGCAGCGGGCGATGGACTTCGCGAGCACCTTCGTGATGAGCGCGCGCTTCGCGGCCGTCCGGGTGTCGAGGAGCATCTCGTCCGGCCAGCCCGGGTCGGACACCGGCTTGCCGGCCCGGTCGCGCAGGATCGCCGACGGGTAGGACTTCGTCCACGTGCCGGCGGACTCGGGCTGGGTCTGGAACCCGTTGACGTAGCAGATGTCGTACTTGCCCTTCGCGGGCTTCGCGGTGCTGTCCCGCTCGACGATCGTCACACCGGACGGCGGCGTGTAGGAGCCGCCGAGCTGGTAGTCCGGGCGCCCCGAGGTCGGCAGGTTGCGGTAGCTCGCCGCAGCGCTGGTCGGAGCAGCCTCGGCACAGCCAGCGGTGCCGAGCACGGCCACCAGGGCCATCGCGGTGGTGATCAGGACGGTTCGGGTGCGCACCCGGGAATCCTCGCATGCGCACGGCGAACGGACCGGTCCTGGGTTCTGCGGGGTCCACACGCTATGCTGGTGGTACTCGAGACGCCGATCGTCTCGTGCGTCGTACGGACGCCCCGAACTCCCGACCACGTTCCACTGATCCTCTGGTCGATGATCGAGCACCTCCCGAAGGTGCCCAGGCTTCTCTGCTGCGGCGACTGCGCCAGCCACCTCTGTTGGCGCGCATCCCGCCCGCGCGCTGCCTCAGAGCGCGCCCACAGCCGGTCTCATCCGGCTCGAAAGGTCACCATGACCACCAATGACCTCCGTTTCTCCGACCTGGGCGTCCCCGCGCCGATGGTCGCCGTCCTCGCCGACCAGGGCAAGGAGACCGCGTTCCCGATCCAGGAGGACACGCTCCCCGACTCCCTGCAGGGCAAGGACGTCCTCGGCCGTGGCCGCACCGGCTCCGGCAAGACGATCGCCTTCGCGATCCCGCTCGTCGCCCGTCTCGCCGCCAGTGGCCGCAAGCGCCGCGCCGGCCGCCCCCGTGCCCTGGTGCTCGCCCCCACCCGTGAGCTCGCGACCCAGATCGACGTCGCGCTCGCCCCGCTCGCCAAGGCCATGGGCCTGAACACCACGACCATCTTCGGTGGCGTCGGACAGGGCCGTCAGGTCGACGCCCTGCGCGGCGGCGTGGACGTCGTCGTGGCCTGCCCGGGTCGCCTCGCCGACCTCATGCAGCAGGGCCACGTCAACCTCGGTGACATCGAGGTGACCGTCCTCGACGAGGCCGACCACATGGCCGACATGGGCTTCCTGCCCGGCGTGACCAAGATCATGCAGGCGACGCCCGAGCAGGGGCAGCGTCTGCTGTTCTCCGCCACGCTCGACAACGGCGTGGACAAGCTCGTCAAGAAGTTCCTGCACAACCCGGTGATGCACTCCGTCGACGAGGCGAACAGCCCCGTCGAGGCGATGACCCACCACCTGTTCGAGGTCGCCGACGCCGACGCGAAGAAGCACCTCGTGAGCACCCTCGCCTCGGGCAACGGTCGCCGCATCCTCTTCATGCGCACCAAGCACCACGCCAAGCGCCTCGCCAAGCAGCTCAGCAGCCAGGGGATCCCGGCCGTCGACCTGCAGGGCAACCTGTCGCAGGGCGCCCGTGAGCGGAACCTGGCGAAGTTCTCGTCCGGCGAGGCCCTCGTCCTCGTCGCCACCGACGTCGCCGCCCGTGGTGTGCACGTCGACAACGTCGAGCTCGTCGTGCACGTCGACCCGCCCACCGAGCACAAGGCGTACCTGCACCGCTCGGGCCGTACCGCCCGTGCCGGTTCGTCCGGTGACGTCGTCACGGTGACGATGCCCGCCGAGCGTCGCGACGTCGCGCAGATGATGCGCGCCGCAGCCATCAAGGTCACCCCGCAGCAGGTCACCGCGACCTCCCCGGCGGTCACCACGCTCGTCGGCGAGATCGCCCCGATCCGCCACGTCGCCGAGGACCAGCCCGCACAGCAGCAGCGTCAGCCGAAGCAGCGTTCCGCCGATTCCGCCGGTGACCGTGGTCGCCGTGGTCGCGGTGGCCGTCCGGGAGGCTCGGGTCAGCCCGCGCGCTCCGGCTCGGCTTCCGAGTCCGCCGGTTCGGCCGGGGGCCGTCAGGGCCGTCCGGCTCGCGGCGCACGTTCCGAGGGCACCGGGCGCTCCGCCGCCGCGGGAGCGGGCTCGACGGGTGGTCGCCGTACCGGCGGCAGCCGTCGTGCCGGCAGCGACACCGTGCGCGGTGGGTCCTCTGCGGTCTGGTCCTCGGACGGTGGCTACGCAGCGGGCCGTGGAGCCGGCCAGGAGTCGGGCGGGGGCCGTCGTGGCTCGTCGCGCCGTGCCTCCCGTCCGGCCGGCGCTGCCGACCGCCACTGATCTGTCGAACCGGCCCGCGCTGACCAGCGGGGGACAACCTTGGGGGCGCCTGCGAGGCGGACGCCCCCAAGGGCGTAGTTTCTCCTTCACCGGATGCCGCGCAAGCGGCTGACGGGGAAACGTCCGCTGTTGGAAGGAGTGCCTATGGCTGGGATCGAAGACATCAAGAACGCCGCTGAGAAGGCGGCAGGCAAGGTCAAGGAGGCCGTCGGGAACGCGACGGACAACGACCACCTCAAGGCTGAGGGCAAGACCGATCAGGTCAAGGCCGACACCAAGCAGGCGGGTACGAACGTCAAGGACGCCGCTTCCGGCGTCGCAGACAGCCTCAAGAGCGACCGCGACACGAAGTAACAAGCCGGTCCAGTACCGCGCTGCGAAGCCCCCGGATCCGATCGGATCCGGGGGCTTCGTCGTGTGCGGGTGCTCCGTTGTGCTCGGGGACCGAGCCGGTCGCTACATGAGCGCGCCGACCGACGCGAGGCCCGCGCGCAGCAGGGCACCGCGGCCACCCTCCATGTCGTCGGCGACGCCGTCGGACGCGGCTTCCATCGGGGTCATCCAGGTGAGCTCGAGGGCGTCCTGCCGAGGCTCGCACGTGCCGGTGACCGGGACGACGTAGGCCAGCGAGATCGCGTGCTGCCGCTCGTCGGTGTACACCGAGGCGCCGGGCAGCGGGAAGTACTCGGCCACGGTGAACGGCGTCGGGCTCGACGGCAGCTGCGGGAACGCCATCGGGCCGAGGTCCTTCTCGAGGTGGCGGAAGAGCGCCGTGCGGATGGACTCGCCGAACATCACGCGACCGGACACCAGGGTGCGGACGATCGAGCCGCTCGGGGCCACACGCAGGAGCACCCCGACCTCGGTCACGACGCCGAGCCCGTCGGTGCGGACGGGGATCGCCTCGACGTAGCAGATGGGGAGTCGACGACGCGCGTTGGCGAGTTCCTCGTCGGACAGCCAGCCGGAGTCGGGGTCGGGGGTTTGCAACGAGGCCATGCACCGTGTCTACCAGGGACGGCGTCGAGTTCGGCGGAAGGCGCGGGACTTGGGGATGGTTAGCGTTGTCCACATGATCGATGCAGACCTGGTGCAGTGGACCCGTCGGCGGAAGAACGCGCAGGGACACCGCTGCTCGTGACCATGCACGGGGTGGGGTCGAACGAACGCGACCTGCTCGGACTCGCCCCCGCGCTGCCGGCGGCCTGGACGATGGCATCGCTGCGGGCGCCGATGCCGTGGGGCCAGGGGTTCAGCTGGTACCCGCTCGGGACGCCGGGCTCCCCCGCGCTCGAGCCCGTCGACGCCGCGGTCGCCGAGGTGCTCGCGTGGGTCGACTCCGTCGCCGCCGACCACCCGCGGATCGGGCTGCTCGGGTTCTCGCAGGGCGGGTCGATGGCGCTGCAGCTGCTGCGGGCCCGACCGGCTGCGTTCGCCTTCGCGGTGTCGCTGTCCGGGTTCGTCGTGCCGGGGGCGACGGACTCGCGTGACGAGGCCGTCGCCGCCGTCCGGCCGCGGGTGTTCCTCGGGCACGGCGATCTCGACCCGGTGATCCCGGCGGAGGCCACCGCGCGGACGCAGGCGTGGGCGGCGGCGAACACCACCGTGACGGACCGGGCGTACGAGGGCCTGCCGCACGCGGTGTCGGCAGCGGAGCTGTCGGACGTCGCGGCGTTCATCGGGACGTAGGCGCGGGCGCGCAGCGCGCTTGGTGAGCGGCGCGGGACGCGCTTGGTGAGCAGAAATGGTCGGGTCCGACGTGCGGACTCGACCATTTCTGCTCACGATGCGCGGGGGTCAGCCCCGGCGACGACGGACGGGAGGCACGGTGCGGGCTGGCACCGTGCCTCCTGTCCGTCAGTCGGCGAGGATCTGCAGGAGGTCCTTGCGGAGCTGGTCGACCTTGGCGGTGGCGGCCTTGGCCTGGTCCTCCGTCGCGGTCGTCCGGTACATCTGCAGGACGCCCATGGTCTTCCGGAGCGCCTCGAAGAACTCGCGCTGCGCGTCCGGGATCCCTGGAGCCGCGTCGAGTGCCGCTGCGATCTCGTCGGCCTTCGCCTCGGCCTCGGCCTTGCCGGCGTCGGTGAGCTCGAAGAGCGTCTTGCGGCCGTCGCCCGACGAGACCACGAGGTCTTCGTCGACGAGCTGCTGGAGCGTCGGGTAGACCGAGCCGGGGCTCGGCTTCCAGGCGCCGCCGGTGCGCTCGGCGATGGTCTTGATCACGGCGTAGCCGTTCTGCGGCCCCTCGGCCAGCAGGCCGAGGATCGCGAGGCGGACGTCACCGCGGCGGCGGCGTTCGCGACCGAAGCCGGGTCCGCCGAAGCCACCGAAGCCGGGGCCGAAGCCCATGCCCGGCCCGAAGCCCGGGCCGAAGCCACGGCCACCTCGGCCGCCGTGCTCGTGGTCACCGCGGTCGCGGCCGGGGAAGCCAGCGCCGTGGTGCTGCCGCGCGCCGCCGAAACGGGGGCCGCGCGGGTGGTGGTTGCTGTCGTTGTCGTTGTGCATGGGGCGCATGATGCGTCCTTCCTTGTTGCTGAGTCGGCTCGCGACCGGTCTGACTGGTTTCGTCTTCGTCGTATCGCGATGTGTTTACGATAGATCGCTAACTATCGTCTTGTCAAGGGGTACTCCCCGCTCGGGCTGCTGTCGGTGGTGACGGGCAGGATGGGACGGACCATGACGGACGTCTTCGAGCGCTTCTCCCCCGCGACCGCGGAGTGGTTCCGTGGTGCGTTCGACGCCCCCACCCCCGCACAGGCGGGCGCGTGGGACGCCATCTCGACGGGGCAGCACGCACTCGTCATCGCGCCGACGGGTTCCGGCAAGACCCTGGCCTCGTTCCTGTGGTCGATCGACCGGCTCATCAGCGCGACCGACCGGCCCCCGGCCAAGCAGCGCACGCGGGTCCTGTACGTCTCGCCGCTCAAGGCCCTCGGCGTCGACGTCGAGCGGAACCTGCGCAGCCCGCTCGTCGGCATCACGCAGACGGCCCGACGGCTCGGCACCGAACCACCCGAGGTCACCGTCGGGGTGCGCAGTGGCGACACCCCGTCGTCGGACCGGCAGAAGCTGCTCCGCCAGCCGCCGGACATCCTCATCACCACGCCCGAGTCCCTGTACCTCATGCTCACCTCGCAGGCGCGCGAGACCCTGGTGAACGTCGACACCGTCATCGTCGACGAGGTGCACGCCGTCGCCTCGACCAAGCGCGGGGCGCACCTGGCCGTCTCGCTCGAACGGCTCGACGACCTGCTCGACAAGCCGGTGCAGCGCATCGGGCTGTCCGCCACGGTCCGGCCGCCGGAAGAGGTCGCGCGGTTCCTCGGGGGTCGGGCGCCGGTGACGATCATCGCGCCGCCGGCGCAGAAGACCTTCGACCTGCGCGTCGTCGTGCCGGTCGACGACATGGCCGAGCTCGGTGCTCCGCCGGTCGGTGCGGACGCGTCCGACGCGCCCGCGAACGGCTCGATCTGGCCGCACGTCGAAGAGCGTGTGGTCGACCTCATCGAGGAGCACCGGTCGACGATCGTGTTCGCGAACTCGCGGCGACTGGCCGAGCGACTCACCGCGCGGCTGAACGAGATCCACGAAGAGCGCGTCCTCGCTGCGGCGGCTCCGGCCGAGGCGGCCGACGCGCTGGTCCCGGCGGGTGTCTCGCCGGCCGACGACGGCCTGCCGGTGGCGCGGGGTCGCCCGCAGTCGCCCGCGCGGACCTCGGCGCACGCGGTCGCACCCCAGGGCACGAAGCGGCCGCCGGCGCAGATGATCGGCGCGTCCGGGCAGACCGGTGGCGGCGGCTCCGACACCGCAGTGCCCGTGCTCGCCCGAGCCCACCACGGCTCGGTGTCGAAGGACCAGCGCGCGATCATCGAGGACGACCTGAAGTCCGGTCGGCTGCGGTGCGTGGTCGCGACGAGTTCGCTCGAGCTCGGGATCGACATGGGCGAGGTCGACCTCGTCGTCCAGGTCGAGGCGCCGCCCTCGGTCGCGAGCGGCCTGCAGCGCGTCGGGCGTGCCGGGCACCAGGTGGGCGAGATCTCCCGCGGGGTGCTGTTCCCGAAGCACCGCGCCGACCTCGTCAACAGTGCGGTCACGGTGGAACGGATGGTCTCGGGGCAGATCGAGTCGATCTCGGTGCCGGCGAACCCCCTCGACGTCCTGGCGCAGCACACCGTCGCTGCCGGGGCGATCGACACCGTCGACGTCGAGCACTGGTTCGACCTCGTCCGACGCAGCGCCCCGTTCAGCGGGCTGCCCCGGTCGGCGTTCGACGCCACGCTCGACCTGGTGACGGGGCGGTACCCGAGCGACGAGTTCGCCGAGCTCCGCCCGCGCCTGGTGTGGGACCGCGTGCACGGCACCCTGACCGGACGACCCGGGGCCCAGCGGCTCGCGGTGACGAGCGGCGGCACGATCCCGGACCGCGGCATGTTCGGCGTGTTCATGGTCGGCGAGAAGGCCTCCCGCGTCGGTGAGCTCGACGAGGAGATGGTCTACGAGTCCCGCGTCGGGGACGTCTTCGCCCTCGGAGCCACGAGCTGGCGGATCGAGGAGATCACCCACGACCGGGTCATCGTGAGCCCGGCCTTCGGACAGCCCGGTCGGGTGCCGTTCTGGAAGGGCGACGGCATCGGCCGCCCCGCCGAACTCGGTCGCGCGACGGGGGCGTTCGTGCGCGAGGTCGAAGGCGCCTCGGACGACGACGCCCGCGCCCGGGTCGCCGCCGGCGGCCTCGACGAGCGTGCCGTCACGAACCTGCTGACCTTCCTGCGCGACCAGCGCGCGGCCACCGGCCACGTGCCGAACGACACCACGCTCGTGGTCGAGCGCTTCCGCGACGAACTCGGCGACTGGCGGCTCATCCTGCACTCGCCGTACGGCATGCAGGTGCACGCGCCGTGGGCCCTGGCGGTCGCGGCACGGCTGCGTGAACGCCACGGCATCGACGGCGACGCGATGGCCGCCGACGACGGCATCGTGGTGCGCATCCCCGAGACCGACGCCGAGCCGCCGGGCGCCGACCTGTTCGTGTTCGAGCGCGACGACCTCGAGGCACTCGTCACGGACGAGGTCGGTGGCTCGGCGCTGTTCGCCGCGCGGTTCCGCGAGTGTGCGGCGCGCGCCCTGCTGCTGCCCCGTCGGAACCCCGGGCAGCGATCGCCCCTGTGGCAGCAGCGGCAACGGGCCTCGCAGCTGCTCGAGGTGGCCCGGAAGTACCCGTCGTTCCCGATCGTGCTCGAGACCGTGCGCGAAGTGCTGCAGGACGTCTACGACGTGCCCGCCCTGCTCGGCATCGCCGACGAGATCGCCGGCCGCCGCATCCGCCTGGTCGAGACCGAGACCGAGACGCCGTCCCCCTTCGCCCGCTCGATCCTGTTCGGGTACGTGGCCGCGTTCATGTACGAGGGCGACTCCCCGCTCGCCGAGCGTCGGGCGGCCGCGCTGTCGCTCGACTCGACGCTGCTCGGCGAACTGCTCGGCCGCGCCGAACTGCGGGAGCTGCTCGACCCGGCGGTCATCGCCTCGGTCGAACAGGACCTGCAGCGACTGTCGCCGGACCGCCGCGCCCGCGACGCCGAGGGGCTCGTCGACGTCCTGCGGTTGGTGGGGGCGCTCGACCTGTCCGAGGCCGTCGACCGGAGCTGGCTCGCAGGGGCCCCGGACCGCGAGGCGGCCGACGCCGAGGTCCAGGCGATCCTCACCGCGCTCGAACGGGACCGCCGCGTCCTGTCGTTCTCGCACGCCGGGTCCACCCGCTGGGCCGTCATCGAGGACGCCTCGCGCCTGCGGGACGCCCTCGGGGTCCCGCTGCCGATCGGCGTGCCGACCGCGTTCGTCGAACCCGTCGCCGACCCGCTCGGTGACCTGGTCGGCCGGTACGCCCGGTCGCACGGGCCGTTCTCGGCGCAGGAGGCCGCGGGTCGCCTCGGCCTCGGGATCGCCGTCGTGCAGGACACCCTGCGCCGCCTGGTCGCCGACCGACGTGTGGTCGAGGGCGAGTTCCGCCCGGATCGGCAGGGCGCCGAGTGGTGCGACGCCGAGGTCCTGCGCCGGATCCGCACGAAGTCCCTCGCCGCGCTCCGCCACGAGGTCGAGCCGGTGTCGCCGGACACGCTCGCGCGCTTCCTGCCCGCCTGGCAGCACGTGCAGACCCCCGGCACCCGCGGCGGTCTGCGCGGGGTCGACGGGGTCCTGCAGGTGATCGACCAGCTCGCCGGCGTCGCCCTGCCCGCCAGCGTCTGGGAGACCCTGGTGCTGCCCGCGCGGGTGACCGACTACTCCACGAACATGCTCGACGAGCTCACCGCCACCGGCGAGGTCCTGTGGTCCGGCGGTGGGACCCTGCCCGGCAACGACGGGTGGGTGCGCCTGCACCTGGCCGAGACGGCGTCGACGACGCTCGCCGAGCCCTCCGGTGACGAGACCACCGAGCTGCAGCGCGACGTGCTCGGTGCCCTCGCCGGCGGCGGCGCGTACTTCTTCCGGCAGCTCGGGCAGGCCGTCGGCAGCACCGACGACCCGGCCCTGACGACGGCGCTGTGGGACCTCGTCTGGGCCGGGCAGATCACGAACGACACGTTCGCTCCGCTCCGCTCGATGCTCGGCGGCAAGGCGAAGAGCAGCAGCGCCCCGCGGGCCCGCGCCTACCGTGGGCGCCGCCGTCCGACGATGCCGACGCAGTCCGGCCCGCCGTCCGTCGGTGGCCGCTGGTCCCTGCTCCCCCTGGCCGAGTCCGACTCGACCGTGCGGGCCGCCGCGACCGCCGAGCAGCTGCTCGAGCGCTACGGAGTCGTCACCCGCGGGGCCGTCCAGGTCGAGGGGGTCCGAGGTGGGTTCGCGGGCGTGTACCGGGTGCTCGCGCGGTTCGAGGAGTCCGGGCGGGCGCGCCGCGGCTACTTCATCGAGGGCCTCGGCGCCGCACAGTTCGCCACGGGTCCGACCATCGACCGGCTGCGGACCTACGCCCGTGACCTCGACGACGACGAACGCGTCGACCCGGACCGGAAGCGCGAGGCACTGACCCTGGCCGCGACCGACCCCGCGAACCCGTACGGGGCGTCGCTGCCCTGGCCGTCCGACGACCGCGCGGCAGCCGATGCGGGCGACACGAGCGCCGACGTCGCTGCGGTCGCTGCGGCTGCGCAGAAGGCCCCGGCACCGGCCACCACCACCGGCGCGCGCGGCCACCGGCCCGGGCGCAAGGCCGGAGCGCTCGTCACCATCGTCGACGGCCGGCTCGCGGTGTACGTCGAGCGGGGCGGGAAGTCGGTGCTGACCTTCACCGACGATCCCGCCGACCTGGCCGTCGCAGCCACGTCCATCGCGGGCATCGTGCGCACCGGACTGCGGAAGCTCGCGGTCGAGCGCGTCGACGGCGAGTTCGTGCTCGGTACCCCGCTCGGCACCGCGCTGGGCGACGCCGGGTTCACCGCCACCCCGCAGGGACTCCGGCTCCGTGCCTGAGGGCGACACCGTCTACCGGGCAGCCCACCGGCTGCACACGGCGCTCGCGGGCAAGATCCTGACCCGGAGCGACTTCCGGGTGCCCGCGTTCGCGACCGTCGACCTGGTCGGCCGCACCGTGGACGAGGTCGTGCCCCGTGGCAAGCACCTGCTGCACCGGATCGGGGACCTGACCGTGCACTCCCACCTGAAGATGGAGGGGCGGTGGGACGTCTACGCGCCCGGTGAGCGCTGGCGACGCCCGGCGCACCAGGCACGCGCGATCTTCGACACCGAGGACGTCTCGACCGTCGGGTTCACGCTCGGGGTGCTCGAGGTGATCCCCCGCGACCAGGAGTCCGAGGTCGTCGGACACCTCGGCCCGGACCTGCTCGGGCCCGACTGGGACCCCGACCTGGCACTCGAGAACCTGATGCGGGATCCTGCACGTCCGGTCGGACTGGCGCTGCTCGACCAGCGGGTGCTCGCCGGGCTCGGCAACGTCTACCGCAACGAACTCTGCTTCCTGCGCGGGGTCCTGCCGACCCGCCCGGTGGCCGAGGTGCACGACGCCGGCCGGACGATCTCCCTGGCGAGCCGGCTCATCCTGGCGAACCGCGACCGCAGCCACCGGGTGACGACGGGGATCGACCGCCCGGGGCGTCGGTTCTGGGTCTACGGACGCGCGGGCAAGCCGTGCCTGCGGTGCGGCACCCGGATCCGGCGAGGAGACCTCGGCGACTCGGAGCTCACCCTGCGGGACACCTACTGGTGCCCGCGCTGCCAGACCTGAGCCGCGGGCGCAGCGACGAGCACCGGCACGTGCCTGCTCACCGGGTGACGGGGTGCAGGCGCTCGGCGGCGGTCGATCGCACCGCGTCCGTGACCCGCTCGAGCAGCGGTGACGCCAGGTTCCACCGTTGCCACCACAGGGCGACGTCGGCCCGGCGGGTCGGGGTGAGCTCGAGCAGCTCGCCCCGCGCCAGGGCATCGAGGCACTGCGCCTCGGGCAGCATCCCCCACCCGAAGCCGAGCGAGACCGCCCGTGCGAAGTCGGCCGAGGTCGGGACGAAGTGGCGGGGACCGGAGGGCGCGTGGCCGAGCACCCGGCGGAGGTAGCCCTGCTGCAGGTCGTCGTCGCGGTCGTAGTCGACGAGCGGCACCCGGTCGAGGCGGCTCAGCATCCGCCGCTCGGTGTCGGCGTCGGACAGGTAGCGGTCGACGAACGCCGGCGACGCCACCGCCCGGTACCGGTCGATGCCGAGCGGTACCGACGAGCAGCCCTGCACGGGATCCGCCTCGGCCGTCACGGCACCCATCACCGTGCCGGCGCGCAGCAGCTCGGCGGTGCGGTCCTGGTCCTCGCGGTGCAGGTCGAAGACCACCTCGGTGTCGGCACGGACGAGTGCGAGCGCATCGAGGAACCACGTGCCGAGCGAGTCGGCGTTGACGGCGAGCGGGATCGACGGCACCGCGGACCCCGCACCGTCGGCATCGGTCTCGCCGAGTGCGCGAGCGGTCTCGTCGTCGAGCAACCGCACCTGGCGTGCATGCCGGAGCACGACCGCACCGTCGGCCGTCGGGGTGACCGGGGTCGTCCGTTGCAGCAGGACCCGGCCGACCTGCTGCTCCATCGACTTGATGCGCTGCGAGACCGCCGACGGGGTGATCGCCAGGGCCCGGGCGGCCGCGTCGAGGGTGCCGTGGTCGACGGCGGCCAACAGGGTCTCGAGGTGCTCGCGCTGGAACCGGACCATGCAGTGCAGCTTACGGTGCTGTAGGAACGTGAGCTGGTCTACAGACGAGGGTGCACCTAGCGTCGTGCACGTGACCGCACTCCTCCCCCTGCTCGCCGGCCTCGGCACCGGACTCGCCCTGATCGTCGCGATCGGTGTGCAGAACACCTACCTGCTCCGGCTGGCGGTCAGCTCGGGTCTGCGCGTGGTGACGGCGGCGGTCGTCGTGTGCGCGGTGTCGGACGCCGTGCTCATCGTCGCCGGGGTACTCGGCGTCGGGGCCGTGGTCGAGCGGTTCCCGGTGGCGCTCGTCGTCGTGCGGTTCGTCGGGGCCGCGTTCCTCGTGACCTACGGCGTGCTCGCCGCGCGACGGGCACTGCGGCCGTCGAGCGACGCCATTCGCGTGGCCGACGAGGCGGCGGACGACGGCGTGCCGGAGCCGGCCGCGGGCAGTGGACCCGAGCGCCCGGGGACGGTGGTGGCGGGGCGGACGCGCACCGCGCCTCCCGGCCAGGCGGTCACCATGCGCACGGCGGTGGTGACCATGCTCGTCTTCACGTGGGCGAACCCGCACGTGTACCTGGACACGCTGGTGTTCCTCGGGTCCGTCGCGAACGAGCAGGGCCCGGACGACCGCTGGCTGTGGACCGTCGGTGCCGTTGCGGCGAGCTGCCTGTGGTTCGGCGCGCTCGGGTTCGGCGGCCGACTGCTCCGGCCGCTGTTCGCGAAGCCGCTGACATGGCGGGTGTTCGACGGCCTGGTCGCCGTCGTGATGCTGGGCTTCGGCGCCCTGCTGGTCGTCGGCGCGTAGGGGGCCGGAGCCCGCTACTGCTGCCCCTTGCCCACCCGGCTGTTGCGGCGGCTGTAGCCGAAGTAGATCGCGAAGCCGATGACGAGCCAGACGACGAACCGCAGCCAGGTCTCGACCTCGAGGTTCAGCATCAGCCAGAAGCACAGCACGGCCGACAGGATCGGGATCACCGGCGACCACGGCACCCGGAACGAGCGCGGGGCGTCCGGGCGCGACTTGCGGAGCACGATGATGCCGATCGACACCAGCACGAAGGCCGACAGCGTGCCGATGTTGATCATGCCCTCGAGCTTGTCGACCGCGGTGAACCCGGCGAGCAGCGCGACGACGACGCCCGCGACGACCTGCACGCGCACCGGCGTCTGCGTCTTCGGGTTCGTCTTCGAGAACCAGCGCGGCAGCAGACCGTCACGGCTCATCGCGAAGACGATGCGGGACAGGCCGAGCAGCAGCACCATGACGACGGTCGTCAGACCGATCAGGGAGCCGATGGCGATGATGCCGGCAGCCCACGGCAACCCGACGATGTCGAAGGCCGAGGCCAGGGACGGCGCATCCTCTTCCGCCAGGCGCTGGTACGAGACCATGCCGGTGATGACGATGCTGACGCCGACGTAGAGCAGCGTCACGATGCCCAAGCCGATGAAGATGCCGCGGGGCAGCGTCTTCTGCGGGTTCTCGGTCTCCTCCGCGCTGGTCGCGACGACGTCGAAGCCGATGAACGCGAAGAACACGAGCGACGCCGCGGCGAGCAGCCCGAAGACGCCGTACTGCGCGGGCTCGGAGCCGGTGAACCAGGACACGAGCGACTGGGTCCAGACGCTGCCCTCCGCGCCCTTGGCGGGCTCCGACGGCGGGATGAACGGGGTGAAGTTCGCGGCCTTGACGAAGAACGCACCGGCGACGATGACGAACACCACGATGGCGACCTTGATGATCGTGATGACCGCCGAGACCCGCGACGACAGGCGGGTGCCGAAGGCGAGCAGCACCGTGAAGATGCCGACGATCAGGACCGGGCCCCAGGTGAACGGGATCGGGCCGAGCTGGATCGTGCTCGGCAGGGTGACGCCGAAGACGTCGAACGCGGTGCTGAGGTAGATGCCCCAGTACTTCGCGATGACGGCGCTGGCGGTGAGGGTCTCGAGGATGAGGTCCCAGCCGACGATCCAGGCGAGCAGCTCGCCCATCGTGGCGTACGTGAACGTGTAGGCCGAGCCGGCGACGGGGATCGTCGAGGCGAACTCGGCGTAGCACATGATCGCCAGGCCACACGTGACGGCGGCGAGCAGGAACGAGATGATGACGCCCGGCCCGGCGAAGTTCGCGGCGGCGTTCGCGCCGACCGAGAAGATGCCGGCGCCGACGGCGACCGCGATGCCCATCGCGGCGATGTCGAACGTCTTCAGGGAGCGTTTCAGGGACCGGCCCTGCTCCTCGGAGTCGGCCAGAGAGGCCTCGATCGACTTGATGCGGAGCTTCGTTGCCATGGGGTGGATCCCGTCATCGGCTGGGCGGCGGACCCCGTGACAGTACTGGTGTACCACCCCGACACGCAAACAGCGGAGCCGCTGGGCGCACGGGAACCGGGTTCCGTGGGCAGGGCGGGTCGACCGGGAGGCCCGGCTCGGCTCAGGCGGATCGGCGCCAGTCCGCCAGGAACCGCGCTCCGGCCTCGTCGTGGATCACCCCGTCGGGTGCGGTGAGCACCGGGTACGGCGTCGCCGGCACGCCGTCCGAGGGACGGACGTCGACGTGCGCGACCTCGTGGCCGTTCGCGTGCAGCCAGTCCGCCATCGCGTAGTCGCTGCGCGAGTCGCCCATCGTGCGCCAGGCCGTCGGCAGCGCGCCGTCCTGCGCCAGGAGCTCGAGCGACCGCTCGGCGCCCATGTCCTTGCCGCTGCGGTCGGACTCGACGTCGGTCGAGATGATCGTCGGGTCGATCCGCCACTGCACGGCGCCGTCGGCGTCGGGTCGGACGTCGTCGAGACGGCGCACGCCCAGGCCGCGACGCTCGAGGGCCGCCATCGCCTTCGCGTCGAACTCGGGCTGCCGAGCCAGGTACGTGGCGTTCGGCACCTCCACCCGCTGCTCGATCGACACCATGGCGCGCTTCGTCTCGTCGAAGAACACCAGGTCGGCGTACTCGGTGCGGACGAGCTCGCGCATCTCGTCGGCGTAGTCGCGCGGGAGCGCCAGGTCGTCGGCGACGGTGAGCTCACTCATGCCGCCCTCGTACTGCGGGCCGATCGAGCACCAGACGGCGCCCTTCTCGCAGACGGCGTGCACGCGGCCACCCTCGGCGAGACCACCGGCGAGCAGCGGACCGACCACCTCGCTCCGGATGAAGGCGTCGCTCCGGCCGGTGTTGAAGACGACGGGGATGCCCTCGGCGGCGAGGGCGACGAGGTCCTCGATGATGCTCGGGATCGCGATGGTGCGGGAGACCGGGCTGGCGATGGGCCCGTCGACGTCGAGCAGGAGACCGAGACGAGGTGCGTTCACGGCACCATCTTCGCAGGAGAGCTGAACTCCCCAGCACGAGCTGGGTTCACGGCACCATCCTCTCGCAGTCAGCTGCTCGGTGAGACGACCCGGACCAGGAACCCGTCGAGCACGGCGCCGATCGCGGCCGGGTCGGGCACGTGGCCCTGCCCGGGGACCTCGACGTAGTGCGAACCAGGCACGGCCTCGACGACCGCTCGAGCCGCCTGCCGCATCCACTCGTGGCCGTCGCTGCCCGCGGCGACGAGCACCGGGACACCGACCGCTGCTGCCACTCGCTCCGGGATCGCCAGGCCGTTGAGTACCCGCACGTCGCGGCTGAGCACGTGGGCGTCGACGACGAGCGACCGCCAGAGCGCACCCTTCAGCCGCAGCGCCGAGATCTGCCCCATCGGCACCCCCAGGACGTGCGCGAGGAACGCCCGGACCGCTTGGGCGCGACGGCCGGCGGCGACGTGCTCGTCGAGCAGGTCGGCGAAGACGACGTCGTCGGCGTGCGGGTCGACCGTCGCTCGGTACGGCGGCTCCCACAGCACGGCGGCCCCGAGCGGGACGCCGGCGGCGAGGCCCCGGAGGACCACCCCCGCGCCGACGCAGAGGCCGAGCGCGGCGACGGGTCCGTCCACGCTCGCGACGACGGCCGCGAGGTCCTCGACCTCGCGCTCGATCGTCCACGGGGTGGTGTCGCTGCTCGCACCGCGGCCCCGCCGGTCGTACGTGATGACCCGGTAGCGGTCCTGCAGCGCTTCGGTCAGGTGCTCGACGGTGGGGGTGCCGTGGTGGTCGAAGGCGCCACCGACCACGACGAGCGCCGGACCGGTCCCCGCGTCGGACACGGCGATCACCGTGCCGTCGGCGGAGACGACCGTGCGGTCGACGTGCTGGTCCATTGGGAGCCTTCCGAGGGTGGTTCGACGGCGCTGCGTCGGGTCCTCGGGAGGGACCGGGCGGGTCGGTCCTCGAAGCATGGCATCGGAGCGCTCCCACGTCACCACCCGCAACCAGGGGGAGACGATCGATCCGGGTCCGGCTCCGCTCAGCGGTCGCGGTAGATCGCTCGGCGGTGGCCGGCATCGACGACGATCACGATGAGTCGGCCGTCGTCGATCTCGTAGATCAGACGGTAGTCACCTGATCGCACCCGCCAACCGGGTCGGTTCACGAGCTTCCGAGCTGCCGGGGGCCGCGGGTGGTCGGCGAGGATCGCGAGGAGTCCCTCGATCCGCCGACGACCGTCGGGCGGGAGCTTGCGGATGACACGTTGCGCGGACGGGATGACCTCGACCGACCAGGTCATCCGAGTCCGAGTTCGCGCTTGAGATCGTCCCACTGCACGTTCTCGCCGCCGATGCGCTTGTTCTCCGCGATGGCAGCGTCGTACGCGACCAGGTCGTCGAGGTCCTCGGCCGCCTCGAGCAGGCGGTCCAGGACATCCGCGTCCACCACCGCCGCGACGCGCTTGTTGCGCCGGGTCAGGTAGACGGGTTCGTGCCGGGCGTCGTCGATGATCGACGACAGGCGGCCACGTGCTTCGGAGATCGACACTTCGCTCACCTGTACATTCTAGAGCGTTTTGTACAAATCAGACGAGCGCCGTGGTGCCGACCGATTCCCGTTCGAGCAACGATCGCTTGACGTCGAGCCCCCACGCGAAGCCCCCGAGCGTGCCGTCGGAACGCAGCACCCGGTGGCACGGCACGAACAGGGCGGGAGCGTTCCGTGCGCACACACTGGCGGCAGCCCGTACGGCGTCCGGACGGCCCATCGCCCCCGCGAACTCGGTGTAGGTCAGGGTCCCGCCGGCGGGGATGCGGCGGAGCTGCCGCCACCCCTCGGTGAACAGGTCGGTGCCGAACTGCCGCACCGGCACCTGCATGGCGTGCTCGACCTCGCCCGAGTAGAAGGCGTCCACGGCATCAGCGGCGGCGACCGTGCCGTCGACGATGCGACTGGGCCGGTACCGGTCGGCGAGCCGCCCGAGGATCCGGTCGACGGAGTCGGTCCAGCCCGAGGCGAGGACACGGCCCTCGGCGTCCTCGAGCACGGTGAAGGCCCCGTCGGGGGTGTCCAGGGTCTGGATGGTTGCGTCGGTCATCGTTCGTCCTTCCGAGGGTCGTTGTCTGCGTGCCGCGCACGGCCGGTGCCGTGCACCCGCGCACCGGCGGCCGTCGCGATCGCGCGGTCGATGATCGGTCGCCAGCAGTGCATCGTCAGGTAGCTCCGCCAGGGGGCCACCTGCTCCGACCATAGGGAGAGCTCGCGCGCCGTACCGGGCAGTCCGAGTTCCTGTGCACCGTTGCGCACCGCGAGGTCGCTGTGGAGGAACACGTCGGGGTGGTGCCGGACCCGGAGCGCCACGTAGTCGGCAGTCCACGGCCCGATGCCCTTCACCGCCAGCAACCGCTCGCGCAGTTCGTCGAGGGACTGTCCGCCGTCGACCACGAGCCACCCGTCGGCGAGCGCCGCGGCGACCCGCAGGATCGTGTCGACGCGGGCGGCCGGACCGCGCAGTACCTCGTGGCCGCGGGCGGCGATGACCTCGGCGGACGGGAACAGCAGGCCCTCCGGCAGGATCGCCGACGGCACGGCGGCACCGAGCGCCGCCACGAGCCGCGTCTGGGCCGTCCGGGCCGCGGCGACGGAGACCTGCTGCCCGATGAGGGTGCGGAACACGATCTCGTGCGCGTCGACGGCACCGGGCAGCCGCAGGCCGGGGACCCGCTGCACGGCCGCGGCCAGCTCGGGCACGGAGCCGAGCACCGCGTCGACGGCGACCGGGTCGGCGTCGAGGTCGAAGTACGACCGGACGCGGGCGACGAGCGTCGGCAGGTCGGACAGGTCGGTGACGCGCACCCGCAGGTCGATCCCGGTACCGCGACCGGCGGCCGTGGAACCGGCCGTCCCCACGACCGCGGCCGACGCGCTGAACCAGCCCGGGCCTCCCGGCAGGTCGAGCAGCCGCCCGTAGGAGGTGACCCGCCCGGATTCGTCGGTGTCCACCTGCTCCAGGCCCGGCAGGGCGTGCAGTGCGTGCCAGTCGAGGAGCCCCTGCGCGTCGAACGGCGGCCGCGCGGGCAGGTGCACGTGCAGCGCGCCGTCGGACGCGGGCCGGAGCGTCCGCCGGGCGCGCAGCTCGGACGGGGTGACGGCGAAGACCTCGCGGACGGTCTCGTTGAACTGGCGGACGCTCGCGAACCCGGCGGCGAAGGCGACATCCGCGATGGGCAGGTCCGACGACGTCAGCAGCGTGCGTGCCGTCTGGGCGCGGTGTGCGCGGCTGAGCGCCTTCGGGCCGGCACCGAGCTCGGCCGTCATGATGCGGTTGAGCTGGCGCTCGGAGTAGCCGACCCGTGCGGCGAGGCCCGGGACGCCGTCGCGCTCGACGACACCGTCGAGGACGAGGCGCATGGCGCGACCGGCGACGTCCTCGCGCAGGTCCCACTCGGGGCTGCCGGGGGTCGCTTCGGGCAGGCAGCGCTTGCAGGCGCGGAAGCCCGCCAGGTGCGCTGCGGCGCTCGTGCGGTAGAAGGTGACGCCGGCCTCGCGGGGCGTGCGTGCCGGGCAGCTCGGTCGGCAGTAGATGCCGGTGGAGTGCACGGCGGTGACGAACTGGCCGTCGAAGCGTGCGTCGCGCGAGGCGACGACGCGGTAGCGCTCGGCGTGCAGCTGGTCGGTTCCGGAGGTGGTCACGAGCCCAGCCTGACACGCACCACCGACCGCGACTGGCGGAAATCGGACGCCGCGGCGGGGCCCGGGCGGCGGTCCGGCGGCGGGCGGGCGGCCGTCGGGCGGCGGTCGGCGGCCCCGAGGTTCCGAAATCTCGGCATGTCGGCGCTCGATGTGCTCGCCCGTGGAACCTCGGCGCCACACCGACGGCGTGTTGTGGAACCTCGGCGCAGCGGCACCGACGACGGCACGGCATCGACCGGGAGGCCCGGCTAGCGTTGGGCGGGTGACCTCCGGAGACGATGTGGCCGGGTCTGACCACCGGGTCGGCTCCGACGAGCTCGCCGGCCTCGCCGACTGCGCCGACCTGCCGTTCCGGACCGACGTCGACATCGCGCTGCTGCTCGTGTCGCGCCGCCACCGCTACGAGGGCAGGCCGGCCGACGGTGCCCTGCCGGTCCGGTCGGACGACCCGGACGAGCGGCGCGACCGCATCGAGCTGCGCGCGGGACTCGGCATCGTCGGCGACCGCTACTTCGCGGCACGGGCGCACGTCCACGCCTCGGTGACCGTCATCGGGCTCGAGGGCCTCGAGGAGGTCGGACGATCACTCGGCGTGCCGGTCGACCCCGTGGCGACCCGGCGGAACGTGTTCCTGCGGGGCGCCGACGTCGAAGCACTCCGGGGCGAGCCGTTCTCGCTGCAGAGCCCCGGCAGCGGTGCCGTGCTGTTCCGCGGGTACCGGCCGGCGAACCCGTGCGCCTGGATGGACCACGAGGTGGCGCCGGGGGCGTTCCGGGCGATGCGTGGACGGGGCGGGGTGCGGTGCGACCCCGGGTCCGACGGCGTGCTGACCCTCGGACCCGCGGTGCTCCGGACGATCCGCCCCGTCGCGCTGGGCTGACGGCGGCGCCGTCAGCCCAGCGCCATCAGCGACAGCGACAGCGCCGTCAGCGGCAGCGCACCGCGCTCACGCGGTCAGCGCGCTCTCGATCGCGTCGACGAAGGCTGGCAGGTCGTCGGGGTTCCGCGAGGTGATGATGCCGCCGTCGACCTGGACCTCCTGGTCGACCCACTCGGCGCCGGCGTTCCGGACGTCGGTCTGCAGCGACGGGAACGAGGTGATCGTCCGTCCGCGCAGCACACCGGCCTCGATGAGGGTCCACGGGCCGTGGCAGATCGCCGCGACGGGCTTGTTCGCCTCGACGAAGGCCGTCACCAGGGAGACCGCCGAGTTGTCCTGTCGCAGGGTGTCGGCGTTGATGGTGCCGCCGGGGACCACGAGTGCGTCGTACCCGGTCACGTTGACACCGGCGATGGTGGTGTCGGGGTCGAGGGACTTGCCGGGGTCCTTGTCGCCGACCAGGGTCGCGATCGAACCGGAGTCCTGCGCCGCCACGGTCACCGTCGCGCCGCGCTCGCGGAGCTGGTCGACGGGCACGACGATCTCGTCCTGCTCCACGCCGTAGTTCGTCGCGATGACGAGGACCTTCTTGCCGTCCAGGGTTGCCATGGTCGCTCCTTCCGCGGCACGGTGGTTCCGGCCGCACGTGCGGCCCGGTGGTTCCGGCCGCACAGCCGAGGGTCGTCGGGGAGCGCTGGGCGTGCCCGCAGGACGCAGCGGGTCCTCAGCCGCGGATGCGGAAAGCGGACCCTTCGGGCTCGACGGTGATGCCGTCGTACCCCGACACCCGGTAGAGCCCGGCGGTGACGCCCGACTCGTGCGGGCCGACGACGACCGTGGTCGCTCCCGAGGCGATGGCCGACTCGAGACCGGCGGGGGCGTCCTCGAACGCCACGCAGTCCGTGGCTTCGACACCGAGCAGCGCAGCACCGCGCAGGTACCCGTCGGGGTGCGGCTTGCCGTGCTCGACGTCCTCGGACGGCACGAACGCCGTCGGCATGGTCAGGCCCGCTGCTGCCATCCGGCCGGCGGCCAGGTCGCGCGGTGCACTCGTCACGAGGGCCACCGGGACCCCCGCGTCGAGGAGCCGGTCGACGAAGGCGGCGGCGCCGGGGATCTCGAAGATGCCCTCGCTGCTCGCACTCTCCTCGGCGACCAGGGCGGCGGCGATGCGGAGCTGCTCGTCGCGGTCCAGATCGGGAAGGAAGTGCTGGATCGTGCTGATCGCCTGACGCCCGTGCGAGAAGGCCAGGATCTCGGCGGGCTCGATGCCGCGGTCCTGACCGAAGCGGGTCCAGGTGGCCTCGACCACCGCGGTCGAGTCGACGAGCGTCCCGTCCATGTCGAAGAGGACCCCGGACGCCACGATGTCGATCACGCGCCCGACCCTAGCCGACGCGGTCGACCGGCACCGAGACGCGGGCGGTCGGCCCCGAGACGCGGGCGGACGGCTCCGCCCGGACGTACCGGGTGAGCAGCACGTCACCCGCACCGCGGAGCACGTGCGCGGGGCGCATCCGCCGCAGCTCCGGGGAACGGCCGCGCGCGATCCGGGGCCCGGTGCCGCCCTCGAGCGACGGGTCGATCGTCAGGGTCAGCTCGTCGACGGCGTCCGCGGCGATGAGCGATCCGAGGAACGTCGGGCCACCCTCGCAGTGGATCGTGCCGAGCCCCCGCGCCACCAGTGCGTCGCGGACGAGCGACACGTCGACCGAGTCGGGGTCGGTGTCGGTGTCGGTACTGCAGGGCACGACGTCGGCGACGGACGACAGCGCGACCCCGGCGTCGGACGCCGCCGCGGCCGCGGAGGTCAGGACGACGGGCCGGACCGGGGCCTCGGTGAACACCCGGGATCCGGCGTCCAGCGACAGTGACCGCGACACGATCGCGAACACCGGGTGGTCGGGCATGCCGTGCGCCCGGCGCCAGGCCACGTCGGCGTCGTGCAGGACCATCGGCCCGTAGCCCTCGTCCCGCACGGTGCCCGCGGCGACGAGCACGACGTCGGCCACCCGGCGGAGCAGGTCGAACACGCGCAGGTCGTCCGGGCCGCCGAGCGACCCCGACACCCCGGCGGCCGAGGCGGACCCGTCGAGCGTCGCCACGAAGTTCACCCGCAGCCACGGCGCCGACGCACCCGCGGTGTACAGGTCGACCAGGTCGTCGTCGGACAGCTCAGCGATCGACGGGGGCAGGAGGTTCACGTGTTGTGCCGCGCTTCCACCGGGGCTCGCCAGCCGAGCGTCGCCTCGACCATGCGCATCGCGTCGACGCTCTCGGTGACGTCGTGCATCCGGATGATCCGCGCCCCGAGCATCGCGCTCACGGTCGCGACGGCGAGCGACCCCGCCAGGCGTTCGCCGCGCGGGCGTCCGAGCGACTCCCCCACGAAGTCCTTGTTGGACACCGCCGCGAGCACCGGGTAGCCGAGCGCCACGACCTCGGGCAGGCGCCGGGTCACCTCGAGCGTGTGCACGGTGTTCTTGTTGAGGTCGTGGCCCGGGTCGACGACGATCCGCGACTCCGGGATCCCTGCGGCGAGCGCCCGGTCGACGCGCTCCCGCAGGAACCCGACGACGGACGCGGTGACGTCGTCGTACTGCGGCGGCGCTGCGAGGGGCCGTCGGGGTTCGGCGAGCGAGTGCGTGATGACGATCGTCGCCTCGGAGTCCGCGACGACGGCCGCCATCCGGGGATCGGACAGGCCGGTGGTGTCGTTGACCACGCTCGCGCCAGCTGCGATCGCCGCTGCGGCGACCTCGGGGCGGAACGTGTCGACGCTGATGGTGACGTCGGACTCCTGGGCGAGCTGCTCGACGACGGGGACGACGCGGTCGACCTCGTCCGCAGCGGGCAGCTCCGGCCCCGGAGCGAACTTCACGCCGCCGATGTCGACCCAGTCGGCGCCCTGTTCGGCAGCCCGGACGGCGGCGGCGACGGCGCGGTCGAGCTCGAAGGTGGCACCGCGGTCGTGGAACGAGTCGGGCGTGCGGTTCACGATCGCCATCACGGCGATGCGGTGGTCGAAGTCGAACGAGCGGCGTCCGATCGTGCGGACCGGGTCGCGCAGGTCGGGCACCACCCAGCCGGGTCCAGCCGCATCCTGTGGGCCCACGACGCCGGTTCCGGCGCGACGCGCCAGCGGCGGGCCGGCTGTGCCGTCGGGGAGGCCCGTGGCGGCCCCCTCAGACGTCATGCGTCCGCCTCGGTGTCCGTCACACGCCCCGCACCGATGAGCGCGATCGCCTCGGCCCGGCCCGCGGCGTCGGCCAGCGAGCCGTTCGCCGCGACCGTGACGGTCGTCGAGGCGGTCTGGCGCTCCCCACGGGTCGTCACGCACTGGTGCTGCGCGTCGAGGACCACGAGGACCCCCTCGGCGCCGAGCCCCTCGGCGATCGTCGCGGCGACCTGCTCGCCCAGTCGTTCCTGCAGCTGCGGACGCGAGGCCACGGCATCGAGCACACGCGAGAGGGTGCCGAGCCCGATCAGCCGGTCGCCCGGTGCGTAGGCCAGGTGCGCGACCCCGAGGAACGGCAGCAGGTGGTGCTCGCAGACGGACCGGAACTTCACGTCGCGGACGATGACGAGTCGGCCGCGTTCACCGTCCTCGGCGTGCACGGTGCCGTCGCGGGCGATGGCCACGGCGTCCGTGCCGATGCCGGCGAAGAACTCGGAGTACGAGTCGGCGACCCGAGCGGGTGTGCGTTCGAGTTCGGGGCGGTCGGGATCCTCGCCGATGCCGAGCAGGAGTTCGCGCACCGCGGCCTCGACGCGGGCACGGTCCATGCGTGACGTCACCGGTCCATCCAACACCAGCCATGGCCGGAGAACGCGAGCCGGCGCACGGCGTGACGTCCCCCGATCACGCGGGTCGGGCCTCCCGGTCGAACATCGGCGCACCCTGCGCGCCCTGTGAGGATCCTGTGACATGCCGGAAACCCAGCAGGCTTTAAACTTGCTCGGTGAGCGCCCCGCAGACCGACACCCCACCCCGGAACCGCTTCGCGACCGGCCTCGATCGATACTTCTCCATCACGAAGCGCGGATCCACGATCCCGCGCGAGGTGCGGGGCGGACTCGTCTCGTTCGTGACGATGGCGTACATCGTCATCCTCAACCCGCTGATCCTCGGTGGGTTCAGCGCCGACCAGGCCGCCAAGGACGTCTCCGGCGGCTGGCTCGAGAACGCGCAGGTCGCCGCCGCGACCGGTCTCGTCGCCGGCCTGATGACCATCGCCATGGGCGTCATCGCGAACCTGCCGTTCGGCATCGCCGCGGGCCTCGGGATCAACTCGTTCCTGGCCGTCAGCGTCGTGCAGCAGGTCACCTGGGCCGAGGCGATGGGACTCGTCGTCATCAACGGCGTGATCATCGTGGTCCTGGCGTTGACGGGGATCCGGACGATGATCTTCACCGCCGTCCCGGCGCAGCTGAAGGCAGCGATCACCGTCGGCATCGGTCTGTTCATCGCCTTCATCGGCCTCGTCGACTCGGGCTTCGTGCGCTCGTCCGGGCTCGCGTCGCCGCCCCTGCAGCTCGGTGAGGACGGCTCCGTCGGCGCCCTGCCGACCATCGTGTTCCTGATCGGCCTCGTCATCATCGGCACGCTCATGGCCCGCAAGGTCAAGGGCGCGCTGCTCATCGGGATCGTCGCCACGACGATCATCGCGATCATCCTGCAGGCGATCTTCCAGGTGCCGACCTCGGTCGACTCGAAGACCGGCTGGAACCTCAACGCCCCCGGCCTGCCGAGTGCGCTCTTCGCGTTCCCCGACCTGTCGCTCGTCGGCCACGCCGACCTGTTCGGCGCGTTCAGCCGCATCGGGCCGTTGGCGGCGTCGATGCTCGTCTTCACGCTCGTGTTCACGAACTTCTTCGACGCGATGGGCACCATGACCGGCCTGGCGAAGGCCGCCGGCGTCGCGAAGCCCGACGGCACGTTCCCCCGCCTGAAGTCGGCGCTCGTCGTCGAGGGCGTCGGCGCGATCGCCGGCGGTGGCGCCTCGGTGTCGTCGAACACCGTCTTCATCGACTCCGCCGCCGGCATCGGCGAAGGTGCGCGCACCGGCATGGCGTCGGTCGTCACCGGCCTGCTGTTCCTGGCGTCGATGTTCCTCACCCCGCTCACGCAGGTCGTCCCGCTCGAGGTCGCCGCCGCCGGACTCGTCGTCGTCGGCGCCCTGATGGTCGCGCAGGTCGCGGACATCTCCTGGACGGACTTCGGCTCGGCCCTGCCCGCGTTCCTGACGATCGTCGTCATGCCGCTGACCTACTCGATCGCGAACGGCATCGGCGTGGGCTTCATCAGCTGGGTCCTCATCAAGCTGCTGTCCGGCCGGGGCCGCGAGGTGTCGTGGCTGCTCTACGTCGTCGCCGCGGGCTTCCTGCTGTACTTCGCACGAGGGCCGCTGGAGGCGCTGCTCGGCGTCGGCTGAGGCCGGGGGGGCTGGGCAGGGGCTGGTCTGCAAGAGCGACAGTTCCTGTGGGGCCGTCCGAGGGTGGTCCACGAAAGCGACAGTTGTCCGCGAAACATCCGCGGAGAACTGTCGCTTTCGCGTTCGGGCCGGTCGGGAGGCCCGTGCTCAGTCCGGCAGGTCGCTCGGCGTCGCCTCGTGGTGGCGTCGACCGCCGGACCGCCGGTCCTCCTTCATGCCCGCCTCGAACAGGTGGCGGCGCCCCTGCACGAGCTCGTCCCGCGCAGTGCGTTCCAGCTCCTTCGCGAGGGCGTAGTACCCGTCGTCGTAGTCCTCGACGACCTGGAACGTCCAGCGGCCGGCGATGACGTTGCGGCCCACGAGCTCCGTGTCGATGCGGTCGGCCAGTTCGGTGTGGCCCGCCTTCCGGAGCTGCTCGACGGCTTCGCCGAGGTTCAGGTCGGCGGTGCCCGTCAGGCGGTGGAAGCCGTAGAGCAGGCCGCGGGCGTGCTCGATGACCTCGACCGCGGCCGACAGTGTGCCGAGCGCCTCGACCGTGGCGTCGGAGACCCCCTCGGGGACCTGGTGCTGTCCGTCGGGGCCCTGATCGTCGTTCGTCATGCACCCCGTCTACACGAGGGCGTCTGCGACCGCGGACGGTCTCGTCCGCGACCCGCCGTCACGTCGGCGAGCGCTTGCGGGGTCTCGCCCGGCGACCTAGCATTCGAACACACGTTCGAACGAGGAGACCCGATGATGATCACGGAGACGGCCGCCACGGTGTGGTGGTCCGAGGGCGCACCGAGCCGGCTGGTCTGGGGCGGACGCCGTTGGCGGGTGAGCGACACCCCGACCCGTCTGACCGTGACGCGGGCCGAGCTGCCGACCGCCATCACCCACGCCCCCGAGCGCACGGTCGGCTGGCGCTTCCAGGCCACGGCCGACGACGGGGACACGCTGGTGGTCGACATCGTGCCCGAGGGCAGCGGCTGGGGCGTCGCGCGGACGTGGACGTGAGCGCCGCCCCGGATGCGGACTACGTCGTCACGCGCTCGACCAGCTCCCGCTCCGGAGCCGGTCGTTCCATGAGGCGCCAGGCGCCACCCGTCAGCGGCGCGAGCGTCACGACGGTGTAGAGCACGACGACCGCCCCGAACGTCGCCTGCACACCGACACCCTCGGCCGCGAACCCGGCGAGCAGTCCGCCGAGCGGGATCCCCGCCCACGACCCGGCTCCGAGCAGCCCGAACACCCGAGCGCGCATGTGCTCCGGGATGCGCTCGAGCTCGACGGCACCGAGGATCGGGTTGAGTGACCCGGCGGCGAGGCCCGACACCGCCGAAGCCGCGAGCATCCACGGCAGCCCGAGGCCGAGCGCCGGCACCAGGAGCGAGGGCCCACCCGCGAGCACGAAGCACACGACGAACGTGATCCGGCGAGGCACGCGGTGTGCGACGTACCCGAAGGCCACCGACCCGAGGAACGCCGCACCCCCGAAGGTCCCGGTCACGAAGCCCAGCGCCTGTGCCCCGCCGAGGGTGTCGGCGGCGTAGAGCGGGAGCAACGTCGTCGACCGGGCCGCGTCGAGCAGGTTCGTGATCAGCACGAGGGCGATCACGAGCCGGAAGAACGGATCGCGGACGCAAAACCGGAACCCTTCGGCGATGTCCCGCCAGTACCCGTTGGTCGGAGCCGCGTCAGCGCTCACAGCCGCTGCGCCGTCGCGCGCTGGCCGGACCAGCACCGCAGCGAGCAGGGCTGCGGTGCCGAACGCCACCGCGGTGCAGACGAGTGCGGCCATCGGACCCGCGGCGGCGACGAGCACCCCGCCGAGCGGTGCACCGATGAGCACCGAGAGTCGCTGGGACGCCTCGAAGTGACCGACCGCGCGCTCCAGTGGGACGCCGGCCGATCGTGCGAGTCCCGGGAGCAGGACCCGGCGTGCGGACTCCCCGGGCAAGTCGAAGAGGCCGCTCACGAACACGAGCGCCAGGAGCGCCCAGAACGGCAGACCCACCGTCCAGGCGAGGACCGGCATCGCCAGGAGGGTCGCACCGCTGACGAGGTCCGACGCCACACTCGAACGGACGAACCCGACCCGTTCGACGAGCGCCCCGCCGAACGGGCCGCCGAGGACGATGGGCACCGTCGCGGCGAAGGCGGCGATCCCGACGTCCGTCGCCGAGCCACCCCGGGCCAGCACGGCGAAGGGCACCGCCACGGTCGTGACGACGTTGCCGGTCCGCGAGACGACCTGGACCGCGAGCAGTGCACGCAACCGTGCCCGGGCGTTCACGGTCGCCCCATCCGGTAGCTCTGGGTGACGGCGATGACGCGCTCCGACCCGTCGCCCGGCGTGTGCGCGTCGCTCACGGCCGTCCATCGCTCGACGACGGCACGCAGTTCGGCGCCGAGCCCGGTGAGTTCGACGGCGGTCAGCCGCAGCACCTCGTCGGAACTGGTCGACGCCGCGACCCACTCGCGGCCGAGCACGGGCGCCTGGTCGATGAACCGCCCGTACTCGGCCGCGTACGCATCGGCGACGGTGTGGTCGAGTCCCGTCGTGGCGAGCATCCGTTCCGGGTCGTCGAACGCATCGGCGAGGTCCCACGACGTGTGGTCCGCAGTGGCACGCCACCACCGCTCCCGCCGGTCGGAGCCGAGCTCCGGCGCCGGCTCGATGAAGTCCGCGTCGGCCAGACGCTTGCAGTGGTAGCTGATCGTGCCGGGCGCCTCGTCGATCTCGTCGCCGAGCATCGCGGCGGTCTGCGGTCCACCGGAGCGCAGGAGCCCGACGATCCGCAGTCGGGTCGGGTGGGCGAGGGCGCGCATGTGGGCGGCGTCGTCGAGTCTGCGCACGGTCATGCTCTGAGAATAGATGCACAAGAACTCTTGCGCAATGCTTCTTGTGCAGTTGATCGACTGGGACCGCCGCCACCGCGCTACGGTTCCGGCATGGCGAAGTGGATCGCGCTGCTGCGCGGAGTGAACGTCAACGGCATCACGATCAAGAACGCCGACCTCGCGGAACTGCTCCGCGGACTCGGCTTCGAGGACGTCCGCACGGTGCTCGCATCCGGCAACGTGGTGTTCGGCACGGACGCCGATGGGCGCACCCTGAAGGCCACGATCGAACAGGCGCTCCGCGAGCGCTTCGGCTACGACGCGTGGATCGTGCTCGTCCCGCACGACGACCTCGAAGGCATCGTCGAACGGTTCCCGTTCGACCGGGCCGACGATCGGCACGACTACGTGGTGTTCGGCTCCGACGACGACGCCCTCGACGCGCTGCTCGCCGACCTCACGCTCGACGCCGCCGTGGAGCAGGTCGCCCGGGGTGACGGGGTCGTGTACTGGTCGTGCCCGAAGGGGTCGAGCACGGACACCGTGTTCGCGAAGCGGGCCGGGGCAGCACGCTTCAAGCGCACGACCACGACGCGCAACACGAACACGCTCCGGAAGCTCCTGTGACCCGAGGCGCCCTGCACCACGTCGAGCTCCGCACCGCCCGTCTCGACACGGCGAGCAGCGCGTGGGGCTGGCTGCTCGGCGAGCTCGGCTACACGCCGTTCCAGGCGTGGTCGGAGGGCCGGAGCTGGCGGCTCGGCAACGTCTACGTCGTGCTCGAGACCGCACCGCTCGACGGCACGCACGACCGACGACGCCCCGGACTGAGCCACCTCGCGTTCCACGCCGGCGATGCGGAGCAGGTCGAGCAGCTGTGGGCGGACGCGCCGACGCACGGCTGGACCCGCCTGTACGAGGACCGGCACCCGTTCGCCGGCGGACCGGACCACCGTGCGGCCTTCCTGGAGGACGCCGACCGCTTCAAGGTCGAGCTCGTCGCGAGCTGACCGGTCGAGCGGGGCCCTTCCGGCCGCCGGACCGGCGTCCTACGCGGTCGTCTCGTCCACGTCGAAGTCGCGCTGGAGCGAGATCGTCGGGATCGACGCCGTGATCACGGAGCCGTCGGCGCGGAGCGTGCCCTGGATGTCGCTCGTGGTCGGTGCGTGCCCGGACATGCGCGGCCCCTGGTGCGGCAACGGAACAACGGTCGGCTCGCCGGCCTCGATGTCCCACTGCTGGTTGTGCACCCAGGCGGTGAAGCCCGTGCCGGTCTCGACCGTGAACGTCATGCCGTCCTGGCCGAGGTCGACGCGGACCCGCGACCCGCGCACGGTCAGACGGTAGGTCAACGAGTCCCAGTGCCGCGGCAGTCGCGGGTTGAACGTCATCCGGCCGCCGTGGTCGCGCATGCCGCCGAACCCGTTGACGAGCGCACCCCAGATGCCGCCGGTCGACGCGATGTGCACGCCGTCCGAGGTGTTGCCGTGCAGGTCGGCCAGGTCGACGTAGAGCGCCGTCTGGAAGTACTGGTCGGCGAGGTCGTGGTACCCGACCTCGGCCGCCATGATCGACTGCACGACCGCCGACAGCGTCGAGTCGCCCGTGGTGAGCGCGTCGTAGTAGTCGAAGTCGCGGCGCTTCTCGGCCGCGGTGAACTCGTGCCCCTGCAGGAACAGCGCGAGCACGACATCGGCCTGCTTGAGCACCTGGAAGCGGTAGATGACCAGCGGGTGGTAGTGCAGCAGCAGCGGGCGCTTGGACTCGGGGGTGTTCTCGAGGTCCCAGAGTTCCTTGTCGAGGAACTGGGCGTCCTGCGGGTGGATGCCACGGTGCGGGTCGAAGGGGATCTCCATCGACTCGGCGGCGTGCTCCCACTCGACGAGCTCGTCGGGGCGCAGACCGGTGCGTCGGACCATCCGGTCGTACTCCTCGACGTCGTCGGCCGCGAGTTCGCGGCACGCGTTCACCGCGAACCACAGGTTCGCCCGCGCCATGACGTTCGTGTAGAGGTTGTCGTCGACGACGGTCGTGTACTCGTCGGGCCCGGTGACGCCGTCGATGTGGAACTTCTTGTCGCCGTTGGAGCGCCAGAAGCCGAGGTCGGCCCACAGTCGAGCGGTCTCGACGAGCACGTCGATCGCCCCGCGCTTGAGGAACTCGGTGTCACCGGACGCCCGCACGTACTGCATCAGGGCATGGGCGATGTCGGCGTCGATGTGGTACTGCGCGGTACCGGCGGCGTAGTACGCGCTCGACTCCTCACCGTTGATCGTGCGCCACGGGAACAGGGCACCCCGCTGGTTCAGCTCGCGAGCCCGCGAGCGTGCGGCGTCGAGCATGTTGTAGCGGAACCGCAGCGCGTTCCGGGCGACGATCGGCGCCGTGTACGACAGGAACGGCAGGACGTAGATCTCCATGTCCCAGAAGTAGTGCCCGCCGTAGCCGGAGCCGGTGACGCCCTTGGCGGCGATGCCGTGCCCGTCGGTGCGGGCCGTGGCCTGCGCGAGCATGAACAGGTTCCACCGGACGGCCTGCTGGATCTCCGGCTGCCCGGCGATCTCGACGTCGCTCCGGGCCCAGTAGTCGTCGAGCCAGACGCGCTGCTTCTCGAACGTCTCGTCGATGTTCTCGGCGTGCGCCCGGTCGAGCGTGCGGTCGCAGCGGTCGGCGAGTTCGCGCACCGGGACACCGCGGGAGGTGTGGTAGACCACGTGCTTGACGAGTCGGATCGGCTGCCCGGCACGCGCCTGGACGCGGTAGACGTGCTTGGCCAGGTCGTCGTCGATCGACGACGACTCGTCCCAGCTGTTCTCGGTCTCGAGGTGGTGCTCCACACCGACGCAGATCGTCATGCCGGAGCTGGACGCCTGGTACCCGAGCAGGGAGCGGGCACCGGTGCTGCGCTTGAGCTTCGGTTCGAGCACCCGGTCGGTGAAGGCCTCGGCCTTGCGGGGGTCGAAGGCGTTCGCGGCGGCCCGCATCCCCGCGTGGTACTCGTCCTGCACGTCCTGGCGGTTCAGGATCTGGCTGGACAGCAGGATCGAGGCGTCCGCGTCGAGCACGGTGACCTCGTAGTCGATGACGGCGAGGTGCCGATCGGTGAACGACACCAGGCGGCGGGACCGGATCAGCACGCGCTTGCCGGACGGCGTCGACCACTCGGTCTCGCGGAACAGGTAGCCGCCGCGGAACTCGAGGCGCCGCGTGTGGTGGAGGATGTCCGCCTCGGCCAGCACCAGGGGTTCGTCGTCGACGTAGAGCCGGATCACCTTCGCGTCGGGCGCGTTGATGATCGTCTGACCGGTCTTGGCGAACCCGAAGGCGTCTTCGGCGTGCCGGATCGGCCAGGTCTCGTGGAAGCCGTTGATGTACGTGCCGTACTGCACACCGCCACGGCCCTCGTCGAGGTTGCCGCGCAGGCCGAGGTACCCGTTGCCGACGGCGAAGTTCGTCTCGGCGACGCCCTGCTGGTCGGGGGTGTACTCGGTCTCGACGAGTGCCCACTCGTCGATCGGGTACCGGACGCGGTCGAGCGGGTCCGAGGTGATGGGGTTCATGGTGCTCCGTGGGAAGGGAGGGTGGCGTGGGGACGTCGGTTCGACCGGGAGGCGCGGCTCGCCTCCGGCGCGCTGGCTACGTCGTGCTGGTGGTCGCGTGGGGAAGGTCCGCGACCAGGTCGGCGAGGTCCGTCACGACGACGTCGGCACCGTGTTCACGCAGCGCGTCGGCGCCCGCTCCGCGGTCGACCCCGACGACGAGCCCGAACGCCCCGTTCCGGCCGGCTTCGACACCACTGGTGGCGTCCTCGACCACGACGCACTCGGCGGCGGTCAGTCCGAAGCGCCCGGCCGCGTCCAGGTAGGTGTCGGGGGCGGGCTTGCCGGCCAGGCCGTCCTGACGGGCGACGAGCCCGTCGACCACGACCGTGAACCGGTCGAGGATGCCGGCGGTCCGCAGCACCGAGACGGCGTTCGCGGAGCTCGAGACGACCGCGACGTGGAAGCCGGCGTCGATCGCGGCGGTGAGGAACCGGAGCGAGCCGGGGTACGGCTCGACGCCGTGTTCGTCCAGCTCGGCGGTGAACTCGGCGTTCTTCCGGTTGCCGAGACCGCACACGGTGTCGTCGTCCGGGCCGTCGTCCGGGGTGCCCTGCGGCAGGTCGATCCCCCGCGACTCGAGGAGCGACCGCACGCCGTCGTACCGCGGCTTGCCGTCGATGTACGCGAAGTAGTCGGCCTGTGTGTACGGCGCGACCCCGTGCGCTTCGAGGTACGGCGTGAAGAGCCGGCTCCAGGCGCGCATGTGCACGTCGGCGGTGGGGGTGAGGACACCGTCCAGGTCGAACAGGAGCGCTCGCGTGTCCGCGAGTCGCGCGGGTGTGCGCCGGGTCGGCGTCGTCATCTGCAGCCCTTCAGGGAACGGGGTTCGTGGACGTTGCTCTCGTCGAGTCTAGGACCGCTCCAGCACGCGTGTTCAGACCGCGCCGTCAGCGCAGGCCAGGGGCCGGCGGCAGGTCGCGCGCCCATTCCTCGATCGCCGAGGAGATCTGCTCGCGGGCGGCCTCGCGGCTGATGGTCGCCGTGCGGTCGCCCGGCTGGTCCCCGTAGGCGCCGAAGTCGGCGTGGTTCGAACCCTGGACCTCGGTCATCGTCGCGGTCGACGGCAACAGGTGCCGGGCCGCGTCGACCTTGTCGGGGGTCGAGAGCCCGTCACGCGAGCCCGAGACGCTCAGCACGTCGATGTACGAGCTGCTGATGTCGTTCGCGCAGTAGCTGCCGAGCAGCAGCAGGCCGTCCGCGTCCTGCGCGAGCTGGCAGGCACGGACCCCGCCCAGCGAGTGCCCGCCGACCGCCCAGGTCGCGACATCCGGCGCGTGCGCCTCGAAGGTCGAGAGCGGCCGGGTGTCGAAGAACGCGAGGTTGAGCGTCGGCTTCGTGATGACGACCGTCGTGCCGTTCGCGACCACCTGCCGGAAGGTCGCCATGTACGCGTACGGATCGACCTTCGCACCCGGGATGAACACGATGCCCTTGCCGTCGGCCTGCCCCGTGGGCGTCATCACCACGGAGTCACCGGCATCCTGGACCGACACACGGTCGTCGCGCCAGACCTGCAGCGCAGCGCTCCGGGTGCCCTGCATCACGATGTGCGCCCAGACGAGGAACACCACCACGACCACCAGCAGCACGGCGACGATCCACGCGGTCCACCGCAGTACTCGGTTCATGCGACCACCGTACGACGCATCAGCACCTCGTTCCGACCGTCGGGCAGGGGAGCGCCCGGTTCGTCGAGTGCGGTGAACCCGGCGCGCTCGTAGGTGTGCCGGGCGACGGTGTTGTCGGGCATCACGGAGAGTTCGAGCGCCCCGCCACCGGAGGCCGCTGCCCACTCCGCGATCGTCTCGATCAGGGCACGTGCGACGCCTCGGCCCCGGCTGGCGGGGTCGACCCACATCGAGATGAGTTCGGCTGGCGCACCGGCGTCGGCGCCCGGGACACCGCTCGCCATCCCGACGACGTCGCCCTCGGCGGCGACCGCCAGCAGGTCGAGCGCACCGGGGATCGACAGGCGTGTCCGCCAGCGGTGCTCGGGGGCGTCCGCCCAGTCCTGCAGCGTCGAGCCGAACGCGTGCGGGGAGTCGGCGAGCGCTCGCAGCCGGACGGGTCGCCAGACGCGCCAATCGTCCGCGGTCACCCGGCGCAGCTCGATCGTCACGCCTCGACGGTACCGGCGGAGGTCCCTCGGTGAGCAGAAATGGTGGGGTGCGGGATGCGCACTCGACCATTTCTGCTCACCATCGCGCCGCGGGCGCCGCGGGCGCTACGCCGTGATCGCGGCGCGGATCTCCGCGGCTGCTGCGCCGACGTCCGACGCGCTGTAGATCGCGCTGCCGGCGACGGCGATGCGGGCACCGGCCTCCTGCACCGAGGCGACGGACGACGCGTTCACGCCGCCGGCGATCGAGAACGGCACACCCGACTCCTTGCCGGCGTCGAGCAGCGTCGAGAAGGTGAAGCCCTCTTCCGCCTGCTCGTCCAGCCCGGCGTGCACCTCGACGAACTCGGCGCCGAGCGCGACGACCTCGCGGGCACGAGCGGCCTTGTCGGAGACGCCGATCAGGTCGACGACGATGCCCTTGCCGTGCTTCTTCGCGGCCTTGACGGCACCGACGATGGTCGAGTCACCGGCGACACCGAGGACGGTGACCAGGTCGGCACCCGCCGAGAACGCGATGTCGGCCTCGAGCTCGCCGGCGTCCATCGTCTTGAGGTCGGCGAAGACGATCTTGTCCGGGTGGGCTTCCTTGATCGCGGTGACGGCGGACAGGCCGGCGCTCTTGATCAGGGGCGTGCCGAGCTCGAGGACGTCGACGTGCGGCGCGGCCGCGGCGGCGAGTTCGAGGGCGGCTTCGGTGGTCAGGGTGTCCATGGCGAACTGGAGCTGCATGTGGATGCCTTTCATTCGAGGTTTGCGTGTCGGGGCCAGAGGTCGTCGGCGGACTGCCCGCCGCGGGACCAGAGCGTGTGGAACAGCGCGTCGCCGACCAGGGCGACGGCCTGCTCGAAGAGGCTGCCGGCGTACTGCGCCGAAGCCGTGCCGGAGCGATCGGTCTTCGTCGCTGCCGGCAGCACGAGGGTGACGTCCGCGACCTCGGACAACGGGGAGTCGTCGGTGGTCGACAGGGCGACGACGGACGCGCCGACGTCGTGCGCGGTGCGGGCCGCCTGCACGATGCCGGTGGTCGTCCCGGAACCGCTCGCGACGAGGAGCACGTCCCCGGGTCGGATCGCGGGCGTGGTGACCTCTCCGACGACGTGGACATCGCGACCGAGGTGCATGAGCCGCATCGCGGTCATGCGCAGCGCGAGTCCGGAACGGCCGGCACCGTGCACGAAGACACGGTGGGAGCGGTCGATCAGGTCGAGGGCACGCTCAGCCGACGCATCGTCGACGTTCGCGGCGAGGTCGGTGACCTCGCGCACGATCACGTCGAACGCTGCGGGGACGGTGGGTTCTGCCATGTGCACGAGCATGCCGTCACGCGGGCCACCGCACCGCTACCCGCGTCGGCAGGCATCCCACCCGATCGGGTGGCCCCGTCCGCACGGGTGGGACAGGTAGGTTCGGCTCCCATGGACGCATCGGGAACGGACCTGGAGGCCCGTGGCGGCTCCGCCAGTCGGCTCGCCGCCTCGGAACACGCCCGGACCGTCGCCGAGCAGGCGGACCGTCAGGCGCTCACCCTCGAGTCCGTGCTCGCCGTGCTCCGGTCGCCACGGGTGTCGGACGCCGCCGCGCGGGCCGAGGCCGTCGAGATCGCGTCGGCGGCACTCGTCGACCTGCGCACCGAGACCGACCACCAGCGCAGCACCCTGCTCGAGCCGGTCACCGGGGCGTTCTCGCGCCTCCGAGCCGACCTGCGCCCGCTCGTCCGGTTCGGCGACCTCGACGTGCAGTTCGTCGAGCCGCCCACCACCGGGCGCGCGCTGCCCGGCGACGTCGCCCACGCGGCCCGCGCCATCGTCCGGACCGCCGTCCTCGCGCTTGTCGACGGTGGTGCGGCCAAGCGGGTCCGCATCCAGTGGGACTGCGACGGCCGGAACCTGCTCATGCAGCTCCGTGACGACGGGTCCGGCACCCTCGACGTGCACGACGACGCCATGCGGCCGATCGCAGAACGGGTCGTCACCCTCGACGGCCGCGTCCAGGTCTCGAGCACACCGGACTGGGGCTCGGTCCTCGACATCTCGCTGCCCCTCGACCCGTCGCCGACCGAGGTGGACTCGGTCGCGGACGACGACCTCACCCCGCGGGAGCGCGACGTGCTGCGGCTGCTCGCGACGGGTGTCGGCAACCGCGAGATCGCCGAGGGCCTGGGCATCAGCGTCAACACCGTGAAGTACCACGTGGCGAACCTGCTCCGGAAACACGGGGCCCGCACCCGTGCCGAGCTCGCCGCCTTCAGTTCCCGGGCGTGACCCGCCGCGACCGCGACAGCGGGTACCGGCGGTCGAGCGAGGGTTCGACGACGGTCGCCATCAGGAACTGCGAGAGCAGCTTGCCAGCGGCCCAGTAGACGGGGATCACGAAGATCGCGAACCCGGTCCAGACCCCGGCACCGATGAGGGCGATCGTCCCGAGTGTCACGACGATGCCAACACCCGAGTAGAGGTACTGCCACCCCCGCGTCGCCGACTCGCGTTGCACCTGCTGCTGCTCCGCCCGCTCGTCGAGTCCGCGCACTCCGGGCTCGAGGGACTCCCGCTCCTCGGTGACGAACAGGTCTCGCACGGGCACCTCGAGCGCCGCGGCCACCGACGACAGCGACTCCAGGCTCGCGTCGTTGCCGCTCTCCATCCGCTGCACCGTCCGCACCGCGAGGCCGCTCGCCTCGGCCAGTCGTTCCTGGGTCCACCCGCGCAGCCGCCGCAGCTCCCCGATCCGCATCTCGTTCATGCCCTGAACACTAGGGATCCCCGGAACGACGCACCACGACACGGACCCGACACCTGCACGACAGCGACCCGCCAGTCACGCGACAGCGGTCCGACCGCCTTCGTCACCGCCCTCCCGGCGCGAAGCGGTACCCCATGCCGGACTCGGTGACCAGGTACCGCGGGGTCGCCGAGTCGGGCTCGAGCTTCCGCCGCAGCTGCGCCATGTACAGCCGCAGGTACCCGGAGTCGTTGCCGTGCGACGGCCCCCACACCTCGGTCAGGAGCATCTCGCGGGTCATCAGCCGGTCGGGGTTCGTGACGAGCACCTCGAGCAGGCGCCACTCGGTCGGGGTCAGCCGGATCGCGGGACCGCTGGCCGGGGTGACCTGCTTCGCGACGAGGTCCACGACGAGGTCGCCGATCCGGATCGTCGGCGCGCTGTCGACGCCGGCCGGGGCACGGCGTCGTCCGAGGGCCCGCAGCCGCGCCAGCAGCTCGTCCATCTGGAACGGCTTCGTCACGTAGTCGTCCGCGCCGGCGTCGAGTGCGTCGACCTTGTCGGACGAGTCGGTCCGTCCGGACAGCACGAGCACCGGCACCTGCGACCACCCCCGGATGCCCTCGAGCACCCCGATGCCGTCGAGCCGGGGCATGCCCAGGTCGAGCAACACCAGGTCGGGGCGTTCGGTGATGACGGCGTCGATCGCCGCGCGCCCGTCCTTCGCCGTCACGACCTCGTACCCGCGGGCGGCGAGCGTGACGGAGAGCGCTCGGACGAGTTGCGCGTCGTCGTCCGCGATCAGGACCTTCACCGGAGCTCCACTCCCACGTGCCCGGCGATCGGAAGCCGCACCACGACGGTGAGCCCACCACCCGGGGTGTCGTCGACCTCGATCGTGCCGCCCATGCCCTCGGTGAAGCCCCGCGCGAGTGCGAGACCGAGCCCGAGGCCCGTCTCGTTGTCGGTGTCGCCGAGCCGCTGGAACGGCTGGAAGACCTCGTCGACCCGGTCCGACGGGATCCCCGGACCGTGGTCGGCGATCCGGAGCTCGACCCCGCCGCCGAAGGCGCTCGCCGCGACGCGCACGCGGGTGCCGTCGGGGGCGTAGCGGACGGCGTTCGCGAGCAGGTTCACGACGACCCGCTGCAGCAGGACCGGGTCGGCGAGGACCGGCGGCAGGTCCGCAGGCAGGTCGAGGTCGACGTCGTCGGGCCCGAGCTCGAGCTCGTCGAGCGCGGGGGCGACCACCGTGTCGAGGGCCAGCGGCCCGGACGCGACCGCGAGCACACCCGCCTGCACCCGGCTGACGTCCAACAGGTCGGCCAACAGCACCGCCAGCTGACCGAGGCTCTCGTCGGCGGTCGCGAGCAGTGCCTCCCGGTCGGCCCTGGACAGGTCGACGTCCAGCGCACGCAACGACTGGACGGCGGCCGAGGCGGCCGCGATCGGCCGGCGCACGTCGTGGCCGACGGCCGCGAGGATCGCGCTGCGGACGCGGTCCGCCGCCGCGATCCGCTCCGCGTCGAGCGCGGTGCGCGTCAACGAGCGGTGTTCGACCGCGGCGTCGAGCTGCTGCTCGACGACGCGCAGCAGCCGGCGCTGGGTCGGGTCGTCCGCAGCGCCCGCGAACTCGAGCACGGCGCCGGACGGGAGGCTCGTGGCCGCGTCCGGCGTCTCGCCGAACGTCCCCGACGTGGCCGGTTCTTCGTTCCCCTGCCGGATCCGGACGCCGGCGAACCCGAAGGCCTCGCGGGTGCGGTCGAGCAAGGCCTGCAGGGCGTCGTCGCCGCGGAGGACGCTGCCGGCGATCCCCATCAGCAGGCCGGACTCCGCCGCGGCGCGACGGGCGGCACGGGAACGCCTGGCGGACCGGTCGACCACGAAGCTGACGAGCACGGCGCTGATGACGTACATGACCAGGGCGAAGAGGTGCCACGGCTGCTGCACCGTGACCATGTGCAGGGGTTGGACGAAGAAGAAGTCGAGGCTCAGTCCGGACAGCACCGCCGTGAACACCGCCGGCCACATCCCGCCGACGAGCGCCACGACGAGCACCAGCAACTGGTACGCCAGGACGTCCACGGTGATGGCGTCGGGGTCGCTGCCGATCGACAGGACCCAGGTGAGCAGGGGCCCGACCAGGACCGAGAGCACGAACGCGGCGAGGACCCGTCCACGCGACAGACTGCCGCCGAGCTTCGGCAGGGCGAAGCCACCACCGGCGCGCTCGTGCGTGACGACGTGCACGTCGATGTCGCCGGACTCACGGATCACGGTGTTGCCGATGCCCGGGCCGGTCAGGGCCGCGGCGAGCCGACTGCGACGGCTGACGCCGATGACGATCTGGGTCGCATCGATCGACCGCGCGAACCGCACGAGGGTCGACGGCACGTCGTCGCCGACCACCTGGTGGTACGTCCCGCCGAGCTGTTCGAGCAGGGTGCGCTGGGCACCGAGCGCCCCCGGGTGCCGCTCGCGCAGGCCGTCGTTCGTCGTCACGTGCACGGCCGCGAGTTCGCCCCCGGCACTGCGGGCAGCGATGCGGGCCCCGCGGCGCAGCAGGGTCTCGCCCTCGGGCCCGCCGGTCAGGGCGACGAGCACGCGCTCCCGGGTCTCCCACCGGTGCTCGATGCCGTGCTCAGCGCGGTAGGCCTTGAGCGCGTCGTCGACCTCGTCTGCCAGCCAGAGCAGCGCGATCTCGCGCAACGCCGTCAGGTTCCCGAGCCGGAAGTAGTTCGACAGGGCCGCATCGATCCGGGCAGCCGGGTACACGAGTCCGTCGGAGAGCCGCTCGCGCAGGGCAGCCGGTGCCAGGTCGACGACCTCGATCTGGTCGGCCGCGCGCACCACGGCGTCGGGGACGGTCTCGCGCTGCACGGTGCCGGTGATCTCGCGGACCACGTCGCCGAGGGACTGCATGTGCTGCACGTTGACCGTCGAGATGACGTCGATGCCGGCGGCCCGCAGCGCTTCGACGTCCTGCCAGCGCTTCTCGTTCGCACTGCCGGGAGCGTTCGTGTGCGCGAGTTCGTCGACGAGGGCGACCTCGGGTGCCCGGGCGGTGACGGCGTCGAGATCGAGGTCGTCCAGGTCGACACCGCGGTGCGAGACGGTGCGGCGCGGGACGACCTCGAGGCCGTCGACGAGCGCGGCGGTGGCGGCACGTTCGTGCGTCTCGACCACGGCGACGACGACGTCCCGGCCCTCGTCGAGCAGCCGGCGGCCCTCCTCGAGCATGGTGAACGTCTTGCCGACGCCCGGTGCGGCACCGAGCAGCACCCGTAACTTGCCGCGCTTCACGTGCTCATCCTCTCGCGTCGAGTTCCGCAGCGGGTGCGAAGCCAGGCGCAGGGCGGGATCGCGCCCCCGTGTGGTCATCGCGCCCCAGTGAGTCGGGGCGCGATGACCACCGCGGGGCGCAATCGATCACGAGGACGCCTTCGCCAGCGCGAGGTTCAGGGCCAGCACGTTCACGACGGGCTCGCCGAGGAACCCGAGCTGGCGCGACTCGGTGTGCTCGGTCACGAGCGTCCGCACATCGTCGACCGACATGCCCCGCGCGGACGCCACCCGCTGCACCTGCTGGAGTGCGTACTCGGGGCTGATGTCCGGATCGAGGCCCGAACCCGAGGCGGTGACCGCGTCGGCCGGCACCTCGGACACGGACACGCCGTCGGCCTTCGCGACCGCCTGCTGCCGCTCCTTGACGGCCTTGAGCAGGTCCGGGTTGTTCGGTCCGAGGTTCGAGCCACTGGACGCGTTCGCGTCGTAGCCGTCCTGGCCAGCTGCGGAGGGCCGCGACTGGAACCAGCGATCAGCCTGCTTGCCGGAGAACGACTGCCCGATGATCGAGGACCCCACGACGGCGCCCGACGAGTCGGTGACCTCCGAGCCGTTGGCCTGCTCGTGGAACACCCCCTGGCCGACGCCCCAGACGGCGAGCGGGTAGCCGACGCCGAGCACGACGGTGGCGAGCAGGGTGAGGCGGATGGCCACACCAGCGGAACGGACGGTGGAACGTGCAGATGCCATGACTAGAACCCCGGGATGAGACCGACCACGAGGTCGATCAGTTTGATGCCGATGAAGGGGACGATCACGCCGCCGAGCCCGTAGACGAGCAGGTTGCGGCCGAGGATCGACGACGCTGCGGCGGCGCGGTACTCGACGCCGCGCAGGGACAGCGGGATGAGCGCCACGATGACGAGCGCGTTGAAGACGACGGCCGACAGGATCGCGGACGACGGGCTGTGCAGCCCCATGATGTTCAGGGCCGCGAGCCCGGGGAACGCCGCCTGGAACATCGCCGGGATGATCGCGAAGTACTTCGCGACGTCGTTGGCGATGGAGAAGGTGGTCAGGGCACCACGGGTGATGAGCAGCTGCTTGCCGATCCGGACGACGTCGATGAGCTTGGTCGGGTCGGAGTCGAGGTCGACCATGTTGCCCGCCTCCTTCGCCGCCGTCGTGCCGGTGTTCATCGCGACGCCGACGTCGGCCTGCGCCAGGGCCGGGGCGTCGTTGGTGCCGTCGCCGGTCATCGCGACGAGGTTGCCGCCCTCCTGTTCGCGCTTGATGTACGCGAGCTTGTCCTCCGGGGTGGCCTCGGCCAGGAAGTCGTCGACGCCGGCCTCGTGCGCGATCGCGGCCGCGGTCCGGGGGTTGTCGCCGGTGATCATCACCGTGCGGATGCCCATCGATCGGAGCTCGGCGAACCGTGACGCCATGCCGTCCTTGACGACGTCCTTCAGGTGCACGACGCCGAGCAGGGCGACCGCGCCGTCCGAGGAGCGGCGGCCGACGACCAGTGGGGTGCCGCCCTGGTCGGAGATCTCCGCGACGGTGGAGTCGATCGCGGCGACCAAACCGGCGTCGGGGGTGTCAGCCCAGGCCAGCACCGCTGCAGCGGCACCCTTCCGGATCTGCGACCCGTCCGGCAGGTCGAGCCCCGACATGCGCGTCTGCGCCGTGAACGGCACCTCGACGGCGCCGTCCGGCAGCGCCGGCGTCACCCCGGCGTCAGCAGCGAGCGACACGATCGAACGACCTTCGGGCGTCGAGTCCGCAGCACTCGACAGGGCTGCTGCCGCCATCAGCGAGGCCTCGCTCACGCCCGGCACCGGCACCACCCGTGACGCCCGGCGGTTGCCGTACGTGATGGTGCCGGTCTTGTCGAGCAGCAGGGTCGTGATGTCGCCGGCCGCCTCGACCGCGCGGCCCGACATCGCGAGCACGTTGTGCTGCACGAGCCGGTCCATGCCCGCGATGCCGATCGCGGAGAGCAGGGCCCCGATGGTGGTCGGGATGAGGCAGACGAGCAGGGCGATCAGGACGGGGACGCTGACCGTGGCACCGACGAGTCCCGCGATGGGCTGCATCGTCAGGCAGACGATCACGAACACGATCGACAGCGAGGCGAGCAGGATGTTCAACGCGATCTCGTTCGGCGTCTTCTGCCGGGCTGCACCCTCGACGAGGCGGATCATCCGGTCGATGAACGTCTCACCAGGCGTCGAGGTGATGCGCACGATGATCCGGTCGGACAGCACCCGGGTGCCGCCGGTGACCGCACTGCGGTCGCCGCCGGACTCGCGGATGACGGGCGCGGACTCACCCGTGACGGCCGACTCGTCGACGGACGCGATGCCGTCGATGACGTCACCGTCGCCCGGGATCACCTCGCCGGCGACCACGACCACGACGTCGCCCTTGGCCAGGTCGACCGAGGCGATCTCCTCGGTCGCGTTGCCGACGGCTGCTGCGTCGGCCTGGTCGTAGCCGAGCACCCGGCGGGCGCTCGTGGTCGAGCGGGTCTTCCGCAGCGTGTCGGCCTGCGCCTTGCCCCGCCCCTCGGCCACCGACTCCGCCAGGTTCGCGAAGACGACGGTCAACCAGAGCCACACCGCGATGGCGATGGTGAACGCGGACGGCTCGACGACGGCTGCGGCCGTCGTCAGCGCGGCGCCGACCTCGACGATGAACATGACGGGGTTCCGCCACATCAGTCGCGGATCGAGCTTGCGCAGCGCGCCCGGGAGGCCCGCCACCAGTTGACGGGGTCCGAATGCGGACGAGCGGGTGGCCGGCTCCGGGGCGGTGGTCGCCTCGTGCTCGGAGGTCACGGATGTCATGACAGTCCTTCTGCGAGCGGGCCCAGTGCGAGCACCGGGAAGTAGGTGAGTGCGGTGACGATGACGGCGACGCCGCCGAGCAGCCCGATGAACAGCGGACGGTGGGTGGGCAGGGTGCCGGCCGTCTCGGGCACGCGGTCCTGAGCGGCGAGGGATCCGGCGAGCGCCAGGACGAACACCATCGGGATGAAGCGGCCGAGCAGCATCACGACACCGAGCGCGGAGTTCATCCACGTCGTGTTCGCGGTGAGCCCGCCGAAGGCCGAGCCGTTGTTGTTCGCACCCGAGGTGAAGGCGTAGAGCAGCTCGGACAGCCCGTGGTTGCCGGGGTTGAAGATCGACGTGCCGAGCACCTGTTCGCGGACACCGGGGATCACGAGCGAGAGTCCGGTCGCGAGGAGCACGAGGGTCGGCGTGACCAGGATGTACAGCGCCGCGAAGGTCATCTCCTTGGCGCGGATCTTCTTGCCGAGGTACTCCGGCGTCCGGCCGACGAGCAGGCCGCCGATGAACACCGTGATGACGGCGAGCACGAGCATGCCGTACAGACCGGAGCCGACGCCGCCGGGGGTGACCTCGCCGAGCATCATGTTCAGCATCGCCATCATCCCGCCGATCGGCGTGAAGCTGTCGAACATGCCGTTCACCGCACCGGTCGAGGTCGCGGTCGACGTCGTGCCGAACAGGGTGGTGCCGAGGATCCCGAACCGGGTCTCCTTGCCCTCCATCGCGGCGCCGGCTGCGTGCGTGGCGAGTCCGCCGCCACCGAGCTCGGCGATCGACATCACCGACAGAGACACGAGGAAGATCGCGCCCATCACGGCGAGGATCGCGTAGCCCTGGCGGTCGTCACCGACCATCCGGCCGAAGGTGCGCGGCAGCGAGAACGGGATGACGAGCATCAGGAAGACCTCGACCAGGTTCGTCCACGCCTGCGGGTTCTCGAACGGGTGCGCCGAGTTCGCGTTGAAGTAGCCGCCGCCGTTCGTGCCGAGTTCCTTGATCGCCTCCTGCGACGCCACGAACCCGTCGGGCAGGTGCTGCGTGCCGCCGACCAGCGTGGTGACGTCGGTGCCGCTCCCCCACGACTGGATGACGCCGCCGGCGACGAGCACGATCGCGAAGACGAACGCGCCGGGCAGCAGCAGTCGACCGACGCCGCGGACGACGTCGACCCACACGTTGCCGAGCGTGCCGGACTTGCGCCGGGCGAACCCGCGGACCAGCGCCACGGCGACGGCGAGCCCGACGGCTGCGGACAGGAAGTTCTGCACCGCGAGGCCGGCCATCTGCACGCTGTACCCGACGGTGGCCTCGGGTGAGTACGACTGCCAGTTCGTGTTCGCGACGAACGACGCCGCGGTGTTGAACGCGAGCGACGGGCCCACGGCGGGCAGCCCGAGGTCGCCGGGCAGCACGACCTGGATGCGCTGCAGCAGGTAGACGAGCAGGAGGCCGACGACGCTGAAGAGCAGCACGCCGCGCAGGTACACGGGCCACGACTGCTCGGCGTCCGGGTCGACCCCGATCAGCCGGTAGACCCCGCGCTCGATCCGGTTGTGCCGGACGGGTGTGAAGACCCGGGCCATCCAGTCGCCGAGCGGCCGGTAGGCGACGACGAGCAGCAGGACGAGCGTGGCGACCTGGACGATCCCCGCCCAGACGTCCGCGGTGCCCGCGCCCATCAGAACCGCTCCGGACGCACGAGCGCCCAGACGAGGTACACGACTGCGGCGATGCCGAGGACGGCGGCCGCGATGGTGATGCCGATCACAGCCGTTCCACCCCCTTGGCGATCAGTGCCACCACGCCGAACACGGCGAGGACACCGGCGACGACGAACACGTCGAACACGAGGGACTCCAGAAGGTCTGCGGTGTCCGCGCCGGGCGACGCGGACGGCACCACGTGTGGTGCCTGGACCGATGCTGGGTCCTGCGCCGGGCCTCCAGGCCGCTCCTAACGGTTTCCTCACGCCGCCCCGGCGGACGCATGCGCCCCGCTAACGCGCGCTCGCCGCCCGGAGCCGCGTGGCCAGTGCACCGACGGCGTCGCGGAGGTCCTCGGGACCCTCGACGACGAAGTCGACCGCGAACCCCGCGAACGCTCCGGCGAGCCCCGGCCAGGACCACGAGCCGAGCGTCACGCGGCTCCGCTCGTCGGACAAGGGTTCGACGACGGCGTCCTCGGGCAGGTAGGGCGTGATCGTCCGTGCGTCGGCGGCCGTCATGGTGACCGAACCGACGCACGGCCACACATCGGCCTGCGCAGATCCCTTGAACCGCGCCGACACGAAGGCCGCGGGGTCGTCACCGGGCACCGGCCGCGGGGTGAAGGGCACCCGTGTGCGCATCCGCGGGGTGATCCGGTCGACACGGTGGGTGCGCCAGTCGTCGTGGTCGAGGTCCCAGTCGAGCAGGTACCAGCGGCCGTTCCGGGCGACGACGGCGTGCGGTTCCACCCGGTGCAGGGTCTCGTCCTCGCCGTACCCGAACCGGAAGACCTCGCGCAGGTGGACGGCCTCGCTCACCGCGACGAGCACGTCCGGGTCGGTGCGGGTCCGCCCGGACGTCGAGACCGCCTGCACCGCGTCGATGCGCGACCGGAGCCGCGCGGGCATGACCTGCCGGACCGTCGCCAGTGCTCGGGCAGCCGACTCCGCGATGTCCGCGCCCGACGCGGGCGCGGCGGCGAGCGCCAGGGCGATCGCCACCGCCTGGTCGTCGTCGAACAGCAGGGGCGGCAGGTCCGATCCCGCTGCGAGTCGGTACCCGCCAGCGGGCCCGCGCAGTGCCTCGACCCGGTACCCGAGCTCGCGGAGCCGGTCGACGTCGCGGCGGACCGTGCGGGGGCTGACCTCGAGGCGTCCGGCGAGCTCGTCGCCCGGCCAGTCACGGTGCACCTGCAGCAGTGACAGCAGCGCGAGCATGCGCGAGGAGGGTCCGGCCATGCCGATCATTCTCGCCGGAGAAGCGGACACGATCTGACCGCATCGACGGTCATCCTCGTTCCATGAGCATCGAAACGACACCCCACCTCAATTTCGACGGCAATGCCCGCGAGGCCCTCGACTTCTACGCATCGGTCTTCGGCGGCGATGTCACCGCCGCCACCTACGGGCAGATGGGCGCCCTGGACGATCCCGCCTGGACGGACCGCGTCGTCTTCGGCCAGGTCTCCACCGACGCCGGGTTCCGGGTCATGGCCTTCGACGTCTGGCCCGGGCAGCCCTACGACCAGGGATCGAACGCGTTCTACGTGTTCGTGCACGGCGACGACACCGCCGAGATCGAGCGGTACTGGGCCGTGCTGTCCGACGGCGCCGAGATCCGGCAGCCCCTCGCTCCCTCGGCCTGGGCGCCGCTCGCCGGGCAGCTCCGCGACCGGTTCGGCGTGGTCTGGCAGCTCGACGTCGCCCCGGCTCAGGAGTAGTCGGTCGCGGTGGCCGCGGTCAGCGCGTCGGCGACCACGTCGACACCGTGACCGCGGCCGTCACCGTCGCTGGGGCGAACGCCGCGTCCGGTGCGACGTGGTGGTGGCTCGGCCCCATGTGCACGACGTCGTGGACGTCCTCGGCGGAGAGGTCCATCGTCCAGGTCAGGTGCTCGGAGGACCGCAGGACGAACGACGGCGTGAGCGAGTCGTGCAGCCGCCGCTCCTTCTCCGGGTCGACGGAGATCGTCGCCTCGGCCAGCTCTGCCAGGTGGCCGGTGCGCGGGGTCACGACGACCAGCACGCCGTCGGGGTGCAGGACACGGGCGTACTCGGTCTGGTTGCGCGGTGCGAAGACGTCGAGGACGACGGCGGCAGCGTGGTCGACGACCGGGAGGCGCTCGGTCACGTCCCCGACGACGGCTCCGGCACGTTCGTGGACGCGGGCCGCCCGTCGGATCGCGATGGCCGACAGGTCCAACGCGACCCCGAGCCTCCCGTCCGCACCGTCCGGAACGTGCGCTGCGTCCAGCGCACGCGCCAGGTACGTTCCCGGACCGGACCCGACGTCGAGCACGATGCCGGGGGCCGTCGCCTCGGCGACCACGTCGGCAAGCGCCCGCTCGACGGGCGCGTAGTGCCCGCGCCCCAGGAACCGCAGCCGCGCGTCGACCATCTCCGGGGTGTCCGCGGTGAGCGCCCGACGCTTCGCCGGCAGGAGCGTCAGGTGGCCCTGCTTGGCCTCGTCGAACCGGTGCCCGGTCGTACAGCCGACCTGGCCGCCGTCGACCCGACCGAGGGGCTCGGCGCACACGGGGCAGGCGAGCATCGGCAGCAGGTCGTCACGCACCGGCCCAGCGTACGGGGCCTCGCTAGCCTGGCCGGATGTCGCTGCAGCAGCTCTTCGGTCTCGACGGACGCACCGCCCTGGTGACGGGAGGCAGTTCCGGCATCGGACAGGCGATCGCGGTCGCTCTGGCGGACGCGGGAGCGCACGTGCGCATCGCGGCACGGACGGCTGCGACCATCGACGCCACCGTCGCGGCGATCCGGCAGGCGGGTGGCTCGGCCGACGGCATCGTCGCGGACCTGTCCTCGCGTGCCGGAGCACACGCCCTCGCCGACGCGGCGGGCGACGTCGACGTCCTCGTGAACTCCGCCGGGATCAACCTCCGGCCGCCGATGGCCGACCTCGACGAGGCCACCTGGGACGCCACGATGGCCGTGAACCTCGACGCACCCTTCCTGCTCGGCCAGCGGCTCGCGCCCGGCATGGCAGCACGTGGCCACGGCCGGATCATCAGCATCAGCTCGCAGCAGGCGCACCGTCCGTTCGCCGCGAGCGGCGCGTACGGGGTCTCCAAGGCCGGCCTGGAGGCACTGGCCCGGTCCCAAGCGGAGGCCTGGTCCGCGCAGGGGGTCACCTCCAACGTCCTCATCCCCGGTTTCGTGCGCACCCCGCTCAACGAGCGGCTCGGTTCCGACCCGGCCGCTGTGTCAGCGCTCGCGGCGCGGACGCTGGTCGGCCGGAACGGACTCGCGTCGGACTTCGCCGCGGCGGCGGTGTTCCTCGCCGGCCCCGGGTCGGCCTACGTCACCGGGCAGTCGATCGCGGTCGACGGAGGGTTCTCCGTCCACTGAGCGGGTGCCCGATGCGCCGGCCTGGGGTACTGGCAGGGCCTGCCTGCACCGGGGACCGGCTGGCAGGATCGTGGGCGTGAAGACACTGGAGTTGCCACAGACGGACCTCACCGCATCCGACGTCGTCGTCGGCTTGATGCGGATCAACGACATGAGCGACGAGGACATCCGCGCGCTCTACAGCGCCTCGCGTGACGCGGGCGTGAACATGTTCGACCACGCCGCGGTGTACGGCGAGTGGCACGGCTGCGAGGAGCGGTTCGGCGCGGCCGTCACGCTGTCGCCCGCGGAGCGCGCCGAGATCGTGCTGCAGACCAAGGTCGGCATCCGACCGACGCCGAAGGGCGCGTACTTCGACTTCTCGTACGAGCACATCCTCGAGTCCGTGCACGAATCGCTCGCCGCGCTGCAGACCGAGTACGTCGACGTCCTGCTCCTGCACCGCCCCGACGCCCTGGTCGAGCCCGAAGAGGTCGCGAAGGCCTTCGACGAGCTGCACGCCGCCGGCAAGGTGCACCACTTCGGGGTCTCGAACCACACCCCCGGCCAGGTCGACCTGCTCAAGAAGCACGTCCGCCAGCCGCTCGCGTTCAACCAGGTGCAGCTGAGCATCACCCACGCCAACGTCATCGCGCAGGGCCTCACGGCGAACATGGGTGGCCTCGACCAGTCGATCTCCCGCGACAACGACATACTCAACTACTCGCGGATCAACGACATCACGCTGCAGGCCTGGTCGCCGTTCCAGAAGGGGTTCTTCGACGGCGTCTTCCTCGGCGACCGCGAACAGTACGCCGACCTCAACGACGCCCTCGAGGAGATCGCCGCCGCGCACGGGGTCACCCCGACCGGCATCGCCGTCGCCTGGATCACCCGGCACCCCGCGCACTTCCAGGTCGTCCTCGGCACGACGAACCCGCAGCGTGTCCGCGACTCGGCGGCCGGCTCGGACGTCGAGCTGTCGCGTGAGGAGTGGTACCGGATCTTCACCGCTGCGGGGCACACCGTTCCGTGAGTCCGTCGGGCAGGGTGGAGTCGTGCTCCACGACCTCACCCTGCCCGTCCGCCTGTCCGCCCGCGCCGGTTCGGTGGTGGTGCGGAACGCGGCCGACGGCGACCTCGACGCCCTGATGGCGCTGTTGTCCGACGACCCGATCAGTGCCGCCCGCGGCGATGTCGCCGCCCCGGAGGACCGCCCGCAGTACGCCGCGGCCCTTCGATCGATCACCGAGGACCCGACGAACGCGCTGCTGGTCGCCGAGGACGAGTCCGGTCGGCTCGTCGGCACACTGCAGCTCACCCGGATCCCGGGCATGGCCCGCCGCGGTTCGACGCGGCTGCTCGTCGAGGCGGTGCGGGTCAGCAGCGCACTCCGCTCCGGTGGCATCGGCAGCGCGCTGATGCGCTGGGTGACCGACGTCGCAGCGCCGGACCTCGGGACCCCGCTCGTGCAGCTCACCTCGGACGCCGCCCGGACGGATGCGCACCGGTTCTACGAGCGCCTCGGCTTCACCGGATCGCACGTCGGCTTCAAGTACCGGGTCCCCGACCCTTCCGCCATCCCGCCTGATATGTCACACTGAGACCAGTCGCCCCATCGAGGTGGGTGCGGAAGTGATCCCCGGGAGCTCCTGCGGTATAGCGGGGCCCGGGGATTCGCGCGTTCACCGACGGTGTTCGTGGACGCTCAGCACGTGATCCAGCTGCTCGAGATAGGCCGTTTCCCTCGCCGAGCCAGCGCGACCACGCCGCAGACCGCATCCGCCGCCCAGAGAAGTGGCTCGCGACCACCCGGCAGGTGCTCGAACACGAGCCCGTGAACCAACTTGCGTGACCGCAGGGCGTCAAGGTGCGCGCGATCGTTCCGGTCCGAGGGCCCGCGAGATTCGAGGACAACTCGGTCGACACCGCTCGCGCGGAGTTCGAGGATCAAGTGCTCAAGAGCAAGACGGCGACGACGCTCGCTCCGGACGGATCGGTCAGTCACGATCACGACCCCGATGGCTTCGAACGGATGGTCGCACAGCATCCCGACGATCCCGGTACGGTGCCGGGCGTCGCTCTCAGACCAGTGCAGCTTCCGCGCCGATCGTGGCTTGATGGCGCAGAGCGAGTCCCGGAACCGCTCAGCATCGCTGTCGGCAACCGTCACCGCCCCGAGGATGTACGCGCCGGGGTCACGTTCGTCTCCGGGCTCGGACTCGTCCACGTAAGCCGTCGGTACCATTCTGGAATACTAACGACCAGATGGGGCCGCATGGCCAATTCGACCGGGCGCGCGCTAGTCGTCGGAGGCGGAGCCCGCAGACCTCGGCGTCGGCACGTTCACGTCGACCGGGGACACCCCGGCGGGGTCGGCGGAGGCACCACCCACGACGTCGAACGAGATCCCGAGCATCGCCGGGTCCTCGTCGAGTTCGAGCCCGTCTTGACGGACCTGGTCCTCTGGGATTGCACGGCCACCGGACGGGTCCCACGAGTTCGCGATCGACATGCGCACGAGCATGCCCGAGCCGCTTGGCAATCGCCCAAGAAACCCCGGAGGACCCCCGGAACGGTCAGAGGTCGTCCGGGTGCAGCCGCTCGCCGGCGTGCGGACGCCGGAACACCGGGCCGCCGCCGGCCTCGTCCTCATCGTGGTGGCTGACGGGCGAGACGCTCGGGTCGGCGGAGTCGTCGCCGACGTCGGCGCCGCGGTCCTCCTCCATCTCGAGTTCGGACTCGTCACTGCCGTCCACGGGGATGGACCGGCCCTGCTGTTCGGGATCGAACGGTGCGCTCATCGACATGGCGCGAGCATGCTCCCGCTCGGTGAACGCCGGGTCAACGCTGTCCGTCGGCCGCGATGAGCTCGAGCTGCGTCAGCGTCAGGTCGGTGCCGGCGGTGAACGTGAACGACGAACCACCGCCGATGATCCGGAACACCCGGGTCTGCCCGGCCCACGTGAACTCGGCACCGTCGACCGCCGTGACCGTCTCGCCGAGGGACACCTGCCACGAGTACGAACCCGGGGTCGCCACCGTCACGGTGTACAGCGACGCGGCGGGGCAGTCCACGTCGAACGACACCGACTCCCCCGCGGCGAGCGCCGTGAGGGTCCGTCCGGTGTCGTCGACCAGTGGCGACGAGCCCTCCGAGGACATCCCGACGGGCAGCAGGTCGACCGGGGCGTCCCGGTAGCCGTGCACCTCGGAGGCCGAGACCGGGCGGGTGTCCGATGCCCACCCCTGCGGTTCGGACGACAGCGTGAAGACGATGCGCGACGCCGACACCACCACGTGGTGCGGGATGCTGACCGAGGTCCAGGGCGAGCCGTCGACCGTCACCGACGCGACGTAGGCACCTGCGGAACCGTCGGCGACCTCGATGACGGTCTCCGCGCCTCCCGGCTGCCGCAGCACCGTCCTGCGGACCGACGGCGGGACGAGCACGTAGGTGCCCGTGGACGGCGCCAGCGGGTACAGGCCGATCGTCGCGAAGACGTACCAGGCGCTCATCTCGCCGTTGTCCTCGTCGCCGGGGTAGCCCTGGCCCAGGTCGGAACCGACGAAGAGTCGTTCCAGAGCCGAGCGGACGATCCGGTGCGCGTCGTCGTGCCGACCGGTGAACATCGGGAAGAACGGGATGTGGTGCGCCGGCTGGTTGGACAGGCCGAGCATGCCCATCCGGACGTCGCGGGCCTCGGTCATCTCGTGGATGGGGAAGCCGTACGCGCCGGATCGGACGGTCGCGCCGGTCTCGGGCGTCGCGAAGAAGGCGTCGATCGTGGCGTCGAACCGCGCCGGGCCGCCGTGCAGGTCCACGATGCCGGCGCCGTCGTGGGGTGCGGTGAAGGCAGTACCCCACGCGTTCGTCTCGGTGTAGTCGTCGCCCCAGTCGCGCGGGTCGAACTCGGTGCCGACCCGCCACGAGCCGTCGGGGTCGCGGCCGATGAAGAAGCCCCGCTCGGAGTCGAACACGTGCCGGTACTGCAGCGATCGACGGGCGAACCACTCCGCCTCGGCCTCGTACCGGGACAGGTCGGCGGGCGTGCCCGCCCGCGACGCGAGCAGCCCCGCCATCACCGCGAGTCCCCAGTCGTTGATGGCGGCGTCGAGGGTCCAGGACATCCCCTCGGACGTCGCGGTGTCGACGTGGCCGCGGAAGGCGCCCGGGAGGCTCCCCTTCCGTCCGACACGCTCGTCACGCGGCGGGACGGTCGCGTTCCGCACGGCGCTCCGGTACGCCTCGGCGAGGTCGAACCCGGTGATGCCCTTCGCCGCGAGGTCGGCGAAGACGGTGTCGCTCGTGGTGCCCGTCATGCAGTCCTCGGCGCCGGGGGCGCTCCAGCGCGGCGTCCACCCGCCGTCGTGGTGGTGCTCGACGAAGCCCTGCGCGAGCTCGCCGGCGGTCTCCGGGGTGAGGAGTCCGAGGAGCGGCCAGGCGGTGCGGTAGGTGTCCCAGAACCCGTTCGTGGTGGTGAACGGCCCCTCGACGACCTCCGGCCCGGGCTCGTCGCGGATCGGGTCGGCGAGGACGGCTCCGTACGGGGAGCGGTGGTGCGGCGACCCGGTCAGGGCGGTCTCGCCGGCACGGTTCGGGTAGAGGAACAGCCGGTAGAGGCCGGAGTACAGGCTCACCAGCTGGTCCGGGGTGGCTCCGTCGAACGACAGGGTCGCGAGCTTCTCCGTCCAGAGCGCCTCGGCGCGGGTGCCCATGGCGTCGAAGGAGCCGGCGGCGTCGAGGTTCGCGCGGGCGTCCTCGATGGAGACGGTGGAGATGCCGAGCAGGACGTCGACGACAGCGGTGCCGTCCACGGCCAGCCAGCCGCGCAGCTCGTGCTCGCCGATGCTGGTGTGGTCCGCGGTCACGTGCGGGATCCGGACGTGCACGTGGTGTGGCGGGGTGCCGGGGCGGTCGTCGAGCAGGGCCTCGACCACGGCGGTGCCGTCGGTCACGGTCACGGAGACGTCGGAGACCCACCCGTGGTGGTCGAGCACGATGCTGCGGGTGCCGGTGAACCGGAAGCCGAGGGCGAACTCCCCCGCGGTCATCTCGGCCGTCACACCCTGGTCGAGGGCGACCCGGTACCGGTGCGGACCGTCGATCTCGTCGTCGTGGTCGAAGCCGAGCGCGCGGGCGGCCCGGTCGACGTCGGGGGTGTCGAGTGGCGACGGCATGACCTGGAACACCCCGCGGTCCCCCATCCACGGCGACGGGATGTGGCTCGTCGCGAACGCCTGGATCGCCGGTCGAACCCGGCCGTCGGCTTCGGTGCGGGAGTGCTCCTGGTACGCGTACGGCCAGCGGTTGCTCGACGCGTCGGTCATCGGCAGGCCGAAGACCCCGCCGTGCGGGATGCCGACGAGCGGCGCGTTGTTGCCGCGGGAGAACCGGGACGAAGCCTGCGTGCCGCGGGTCGTGCGGACGTGGTCGAGCGGCGTGACCGGTGCCGGGCGTGCCGGGGCGATCCGGACGTCGTCGAGCCAGCCGCGCAGGGCTGGACGCTCCCCGTCGGCGTCCGACGGCTGCGTGTCGGAGCCGAGCCGGGCCTCCAGTCGGTCGACGACCAGCCCCGCGAACGGCGTGAGGTCCACCGCGCGACGGTTCCACTGGTCGACCCACTGCTTGCGGGCCGCGTCCTGCGCCTCGGGCGTGAGCGGGTCGCCGTACTGGTCGCGAGCCTGTCCGCCACGCACGGCCTGGTGCTCGCTCAATCGTGTGCCGTCGGTGAAGACGACGTCGACGGCGAAGGCCGTGGCGTCCCAGAAGTGCGGCAGGTCCGCCTCGGTGGGCTCGGTGGCGCCCTGCGGCAGCGTGCGTTCGGGGAACCAGACCCACGACAGTTCGTCGCCGGGTGCGACCACTCGGCCTCCGGAGCCGGGGACGAGCGCCACGACGGCGCCGTCCCCCGCTGGTCGTTCGACCAGCCACCCCTCCGACGATCCGAAGCCGACACCGTTCCGCGCCGCGACGGCCGTCGTCGGCCCACCGCTCCGTTGCAGTTCTCGCACGGGTCCAGCGTATTTGGTCCAGCGTCTGGACGAAAACGCTCGGCGTGTCAGCCCTTGTTCTGCCCGGGCGCGTTCTCGGATTTGCCGGGCCCGGAGTCGACCGCGGTGTCCGCCGCGCCGGTGCCGTCCTGGGGTTGCTGCACCGGGTTGGACGCCGGGCTGCTCGGCTCGGGACCGACCGGCGGGTCCTGCGTCGGTTGCGCCGGTTCGCTCGGTTCCTCGCTCGGCTGCTCAGCAGGCTCGGACGGTTGCTCGGCCGGTTCGGAGGGCTGCTGCTCGGCCGGTTCGCTCGGCTGCTGCTGCTCGTCGCTCGGCTGTTGGTCCTCGCTCGGCTCCTGCTCGGGCGGTGCGGTCGAGGTCGAGTCGGTCGGTGCGGGCGTGCTGTCGCCGTCCCCGTTCAGGGCGAAGACCGCGACACCGATGCCGACGAGCACCAGGATCACCACGACGATCGCCGTGATGATCGGTCCCTTGCGCCGCTTCTCGCGCTGCGCCGGGTCGTCACCGGTGCCCGGGCGGACGGGCGGGGCCGCGGGTGGCACCCCTCCGCCGGCGCCGGTCGGGCCGCCGGCGCCGCGCTGGGCACCGAGGACGGTGGTCGAAACGTCGTCCGCGACGTTCGGCTGCTGGGCGTCCATCACGCGGGTCGCGTCGTCCGCACCCGACTGTCCACCCGGACGGGAGGCGCCAGTCGCCGGCATCACGCGGGTCGCGTCGTCCGCGTACGCGGCCATCGGAGCCGTGGCTGCGGCGGCGGCACCGGCTGCGGCGGCACCGGCCGCCGCACCGCCTGCGGCCGCCGTGAGTGTTCCGGGCCCGCCGGGCAGGAGCTGCGTGGCGGTCGAGGGCTCGTCGCGGCCCAGGGCGCGCAGTCGTTCGGCTGCCTCGGCCGCGCTCGGGCGCTCGGACGGGTCCTGCGCGGTCATCACGTGCAGCAGCGTGCGCCAGGCCGTCGGCAGGTGCTGGTCGATCTCCGGGCTGCGGGTCAGCCGCGCGGTCGCGGACTCGATCGCGCTGCCCGGGAACGGCGTCTTGCCGGTCATGCACTCGAGCAGCACCAGCCCGAGCGCGTAGACGTCGGCCTTGCCGGTGATCTCCTGCGCGAGGACCTGCTCCGGCGCCAGGTACGCAGCCGTCCCCATCACGGTGCCGGTGCCGGTCACGCGCGAGGCGTCACGGAGCAGGGCGATGCCGAAGTCGGCGAGCTTGACGTGGGTGCCGTCGCGTTCGAGCAGCACGTTGGCGGGCTTCACGTCGCGGTGGACGATGCCCTGCGCGTGCACGGCGCTCAGCCCGTCGGCCACCTGCGAGCCGACACGGGCCGCGGTCGTGGGGTCGAGCGGTCCCTCGCGCAGTCGGGTGGCGAGGTCGCTGCCGGGGACGAGCTCCATGACGAGGTACGAGTCCCCGTCCTCGTCGTCGAGGGCGGCGTCGTACAGGGTGACGAGGGTCGGGCTGCGCAGTGTCGCGAGGGTCTGGATCTCCGACTCGGCTCGGGCTCGTTCACCGTGGTCGACCGGTCCGATGCGGAACACCTTGACGGCGACCTCGCGGCCGAGCTGCTCGTCGACCGCCCGGTACACGGACGCCATGCCACCGTGTCCGAGCGTGCCCGTGACGCGGTACCTGCCGCCGAAGACCCGTTCTTCCATGCGGGGCAACCTACCCGTAGCGGCTGACGGGGCTCTGCCGCCGGTCCCTGATCGGTCGAGTCCCGGAGCTTGGTGAGCAGAAGGTGTCGAGTGCATTCGGCCGACTCGACCTCTTCTGCTCACGAGATGCGCGCGCGGCCTCACCGCGGGTCATCTCACGCCGCTCAGAGGAGAGTCGTTCAAGTGTTGGAGCAATTACTGGAACAGTGGCCACATCGGTTCAGGTCTTCTTGACGATGTCGGCGTCCGGGGTGGGTTCGGCACCGTGGCGGAGCGCCGTCAGGTACAGCCGGTGCGCGGTGACCACGAGGGCGAGCCAGGCGAGCCCCAGCGCCCACGCCGCCAGAACGTCGGTGAGCCAGTGGTGCCCGAGGAACACCCTCGAGGCCCCGACCGACAGCACGAACAGGGTGCCGACGACGATCGTCCACACCCGCGTGACGACCCGCGACTGTCGCAGGAGCAGCAGGTACACGATCGTCCCCACGATCACCGTCGCGTTGAGGGTGTGGCCGGACGGGAACGACGGCGAGTGCTCGTACGGCGGCACCGCGTCGGAGAGCGGCGGACGCGCTCGACCGATGAGGTCCTTGCCCGCGATCGTCATGAGCAGCGAGCCGCCACTCGCCGCGACGAGCAGCACCAACGGGGTCCACGCCCGACGCTGGATGGTGAACCCGACCAGGAACCCGAGGGCGACGATGGGCATGCCGATCGTGCCCGCGATGTCGGTCCACCACGTGACCAGGCGATCCCCCACGGGCGACCGGAGGGTGAGTGCCCAGTCGAGCACCGGACGGTCGAGCACCGCGACGTCGTCGGCTTCGCGGACGGCGTCGTAGACCTCGGAGGCGAGCCAGGTCGCAACGACGGCGATGCCGATCCCGACGGCCAGCGTGAGCAGCAGGAGCGGCATCGCGCCGTACCGGTGGCCGAGGGTGGTCCACCCCTGCGCGGTCGCCCGGCCCGCGCGGGTGCGCCAGCGGGTGAGGTCGACCTCGCCGACGGTGCGGTCGGCGGCGTCCCCGCGTTCGGTGTCCATCCCTCCAGCCTGCCCGAAGCGCCCGGGAACCGCCGAGGCAGGTACCGGTCAGTCCTTCGCCTCGGAGTACGCCCCCACCACCGCGACCGACAGCGGGAACGTCACCGGGAAGTCCTGGAACAACAGCCGACCGGCATCGACCGCGGCGTCACGGATCTGCGTCGCCACCCACTCGGCGTGCTCCTCCGGCGCGTGCACCACGATCTCGTCGTGCACGAAGAACACCAGGTGCGGGCCGTCCGTCACGGCCCCGGGGAACCGCGCGGTGAGCCGGGAGCGCAACGACCCCATCCACGCGAGCGCCCACTCGGCCGCGGTCCCCTGCACCACGAAGTTCCGGGTGAACCGCCCCCAGCTCCGCGCCCGTGACTCGACGGCACGCTGCATCGCCGGGGTCCCCTCGACCGTGTAGGCCTGGTTCCTGGCCTCGAACCACGACGGCTCCGGCACGGGCGACGTCCGACCGAGCAGCGTCGTGACGGGTTCGCCCCGCTCCCCCGCGCGTGCGGCGCGTTCGACCAGGTCGAGCGCGCGCGGGAACGCCCGCACCAGGCGCGGGACGAGCCGACCACCCTCGCCCTGGGTGGCGCCGTACATCGCGCCCAGCATGGCCACCTTCGCCTGCTGCCGGGTCTCGACTGCGCCCGAGGCCACGACGCCGTCGTACAGGTCGCGTCCGTCGCCCGCGGAGGCCATCGCGCGGTCACCGGCCATCGCGGCGAGCACGCGCGGCTCCAGCTGCGCAGCGTCAGCCACGACGAGCTTCCAGCCCGGGTCGGCGACGACCGCCCCGCGGATGCCCTTCGGCAGCTGCATCGCTCCCCCGCCGTCGGCCGCCCAGCGTCCGGTCACGACGCCGCCGACCACGTACTTCGGGTGGAACCGGCCGTCGCGCACCCAGTCGTCGAGCCACGTCCAGCCGTTCGCCGTCAGGAGCCGCGCGAGTCGCTTGTACTCGAGCAGCGGTTCGATGACGGGGTGCTCGATCTCCTGCAGCTCCCACTTGCGGGTGCTCGTCACCATGAGCCCGGCACGGCGCAACGACCGCAGGACGTCGGCCGGCGAGTCCGGGTTGAGCGTCGGGTCGTCGAGGCGCTCACGGACGACGGCGGCGATCTCCTCGAGCCGGCGCGGCCGCACGCCGTACGGGACGCGCGGCCCGAGCGTCTCCTCGAGCAAGCGTTCGTGCACGTCGGCACGCCACGGCAGCCCCGCGTGCAGCATCTCCGCCGCGACGAGGGCTCCGGCGGACTCCGCCGTCGTCAGCAGACGGAGGGCACCGGGCGACGTCGACCCCGCGACCGCCGCGAGCTGGGCCCGGAACTCGGCGACCGGGTCGACGTCGTCGTCCGGCACCGACGCGGTGAACAGGGCGTCGTCGAAGAGCTGGGCCTGCGTCGGCCGGACGACCCGGGCCTCCGCCACCGGCGCGTCGAGCGCGTCCGCCGGTGCGGCCGCGAGTGCGGAACCGCGCGCGGCCAACGCTGCGCGCAGGATCCGTCGGCACAACCGCAGGTCGACGCAGCGCCCCACGCGTCCGCCGGCGGCGAGCACGGCCGGGTACCAGCGTGCGGTGTCGTCCCACACCCAGCGCACGCTCGGTGCGTCGTGCGCCGCGACGAAGGCCGGGAGGCCCGACTCGTCCACGCGCATCGGCTCACCATCAGCGGTCCCCGAGTCGGTCAGGGGCGTCGCGAGGACGCCGCCGTCGACACGGCGGAGGACGAGGTGCACGGAACGATCATGCCGTGCCCCACCGTCACCGGCTGACGGGGTGACGGTTCAGGCGCGCTTCGGACCGCCGGGGCGCACGGCTGCGGTGTCGGCGACGTCGATGCGGACGTCGCCGTCCTCGGCGCGGGACACCTCGACCCGGGGGTCGGCGTCGTGCGCGTCGGACCCGGACATGCGCCGGAAGGTGTCCTGGCGTCGTTCCTCGAACGTCATGTCCACGCCGTCGTCGAGGTGGTCGTGGTCGGGCTTCGTCATGCGCTGCACGGTACGCGCTGGCTGCTGCGCGCGATCAGACGACGGGTGCGGTGCCGGTCCGTTCGGTCCAGTGCGCGCCCGCCGCCCACCGGTCGAGCACCGCCCGGGGCAGGCGACCGGACGCGTTCGAGGCGCGCGCCGTGGCCAGCGGCACGCCGAACACGAACTTCGCCACGCTCTCGTCCCCCTCGGCGGCGTCGTGCGGGCCGGGCGGCGCGAGCCGGAACCGTCGCGCGAAGCGCACCAGGTTCGCATCGGGACCGAGCACCGTGGCCAGACCGGGATCGAGGATCCACGAGCGGCACTGCCACCGACCGGCGGCGAGCGCCGGTGCGAGGGCTCGCAGGACCTCCGGCGCGCGGGAGAACGACCGGTCGCAGGCGTCCGGATCGAGCGGCCCGCTCTCCGGGACGTGGACGCCCCAGGCCGGCTGGCCGTCGGGCAGGTGGTCGCCGAGTTCGTACTGGAGGCGCCCCACGGCCACCACGCGACCGGTCGCCACCGCGACGAGCCAGTCCACCCCCGTGCCACGCAGACCGTACCGGTCGAGTTTCCGGCCGACGTCGGCGACGGACGCCTCCGCCAGGCTGCGCGGGAGTCCCCGCGCCTCGAGCGCCGCGGCGTTGCCGGGCACGGACGCGCGGAACGCGGCGACCAGCAGGGCGTCCCGCTGGGCGGGCTCCGCGTCGGCGACGGTGGCGGCCAGTGCGGCCGCCACCGTGGCGGAGTCGTCCGGCGACCCCACGGCGGCGGCGAGGACCGCGACGGACGCGGGACGGGCCTCCTGGCCGGGGGTGTCGGCGGTCACTTCAGACCGGACGAGGCGAGCCCGTCCATCACCCGCCGCTGCAGGACGATGAACATGATGAGCACCGGGGCCATGGCCATCAGGCTCGCGGCCATGAGCACCGGGTAGTCGATCGTCCGGTCGCTCGACAGCGTCGCGAGTCCTGCGGCAAGGGGCATGTCCTCGGCACGGGTCGAGACGACGAGCGGCCAGAGCAGCTCGTTCCACGACCACAGCACCGTCGTGATCGCGAGCACGCTGATCGAGGGACGCGCGAGCGGCAGCATGATCCTCCAGAAGGTCTGGAACGGGTTCGCGCCGTCCATGCGCGCAGCCTCTTCGAGCTCGGGCGGCATGTTCAGGAACGCCGTCCGCATCAGGAAGGTGCCGAACGCGCTGAACAGGCCCGGCGCGACGATCCCCATCAGGGTGTCGAGCCATCCGAGCCCCTGCACGATCTGGTACTGCGAGATCAGGTAGACCTGCGACGGCACGAGCAGGATCGACAACACGATCGCGAGCAGGATCGCCCGGCCGCGGAACCGCATGCGGGCGAAGGCGTAGCCGGCGAGCGTGCAGAGCACGATCTGCGCGAGGGTGCGGATGATCGTGACGTACACGGACGTGCCGAGCTGGCTGAGGAACGGCAGACGCTCGAACACCTGCGCGTAGTTCTGCCACTGCAGCTCCCCCGGCCAGAACGTCGGCGTGACGGACTGCACTTGGGCGTTCGTGGACAGCGACATGATGATCTGCCACACGAACGGGAACGCCATCGCGAAGCCGCCGACGCCGAGGACGACGTGGATCCACCAGTGACTGCCGCCGCGACGACCGGGCCGGCGTGCTGCCCGTGGCGGTGTGACGGTTGCGGTCATGCCTGCACCCACTTCCGTTGGACGCGGAACTGCACGAGCGTGACGATGCCGATGAGCAGGAAGATCACCATCGCGATCGCGGCCGCGAAGCCCTTGTCGTTGTCGATGAACCCGGCGCTGTAGAAGTAGAAGACGAGCGACATCGTCTTCGGGATCACCGGGTTGGTGCTGCCGAGGATGGCGTAGAGCAGGTCGAACAGCTGGAAGCTCGAGATCGTCGTGACGATGACCACGAAGAAGATGCTCGGGCTGAGCAGCGGGACCGTGACGGAGCGGAACTGCCGCCAGCGGCTCGCGCCGTCGAGTTCGGCGGCCTCGTACAGCTCTGGGGGGATGTCCTTGAGGCCTGCGCCGAGGATGATCATCGAGAACCCGAGGGACGACCACAGGCCGACGAAGCTCACCGCGACGAGCGCGAACCCGGGCGTCGAGATCCAGTACGGACCGTCGATGCCGAACAGTCCGATGAACCAGTTCACGATGCCGTAGTCGCCGTTGAACATGATGCGCCAGACGAGGGCGATCGCGGCCGGCATGGCGACGTAGGGCAGGAAGAAGAGCACCCGGTAGAACTGCGCGAACCGCAGGCCCGGGGTGTTCAGCAGGCTGGCGAGCCACACCGCGATCGGGATGCCGGCCAGCACGATGACCGTGTAGACGATCGTGTTGAGCAGCGACTGGTACAGCTGCGGGTCACCGGCGAGCCGGACGTAGTTCGCGACGCCGCTGAACGTCGCACCGCCGAACACGCCCCAGCTGGTGAACGAGTACCAGAACGTCTGGATGATCGGCCAGATGTAGAACGTGCCGACGCCGATGAGCAGTGGCAGGACGAACAGCCACGGCCACCAGCCGTCGGTCCGTCGGGGTGCGCGCTTGCCGCCGGCCGTCGGGCCGGGGGCGCCCCGCCCGGACGAACGCGTCGTCCGGGCGGGGGTGGAGGCGGCCTGCGGCCGCTCGGTGTTGATCGTCATCGGCTCGGGACTCACTGTTCCTTGGCGAGGGCGGCGTCCATCTTCTGCGCGAGCTGCTTCGCGACGTCGTCGACCGGGGTCGACCCGTCGAAGGCGTTCGGCAGGAGGTTGGTCTCGAGGGTGTTCCACGCGGCGGTGTTCTTCGACACCGGCAGGGGCTTGGCGTAGTCGACGGCGTCGAGGAACACCTGCAGGTCGGCGTCCGGCATCGTCTTCGTGAAGGCGGACTGCGTGCCCTCGTAGGCGGGGATGACGGCGCCCATGTCGCCCTGCTGCTGCTGGGCGGTCTTGCCGGCGAGGTAGACCTGGAGCGCCTGCGCCGCGGCCTTGTTCTTGCTCGCTTCGGACACGACGTTCGAGACACCGTGGATGACGGTCGCCTGCTCCTTGCCCTTCGGCAGGGGGTACACGACGATGTCCTTCTCCATCGCGGTGCCGGTCAGGGCCGAGCGGAACCAGCTGCCGCCCTGGTACATCGCGAGCTTGCCCGACGTGAACCACTGGTCGGCGGTGGTGTCGGTGAGCTGCTTCATCGACGGCGAAGCGCCCGAGTCGATCAGGTCCGTCCAGAACTGCAGGCCCGCTTCCGAGGCCTTCGACGCGTACTCGGACTTCGTGCCGTCCGCGTTCACGACCGATCCCCCGGCCTGGAAGATCGTGTCGTAGTAGGTCGTCTGGCCGTCCATGCCGCCGGCCGCGCCGTACGCGCCGTCGGCCTTGAGCTTCTCGCTGAGCTCGGCGCCGGTCTTCTGGAAGTCGTCCCAGGTCCAGTCCTTCGACGGCAGGTCCATGCCAGCCTTCTCGAACAGGGCCTTGTTGACCCAGACGCCGATGGTGTCGAAGTCCTTCGGCACGCCGTACTGGGTGTCGTCGTACGTGTACAGGTCGTTGAGCGCGCTCGAGTACTTCGCGGGGTCGATGTCGCCGGCCTTGACCTCGCCGGTGATCGGCGCGAGCTTGCCGTTGGCCGCGTACAGCTGGAAGTTGGGGCCGTTCATCCAGAACAGGTCGGGCAGCGTGTTGCTCGAGCCCTGGGTCTGCAGCTTCGTCCAGTAGTTGGCGAACGGCGTGACGTCGACGCTGACCTTGATGTCCGGGTACTCCTCGTTGAAGCCCTTGAGGTTGGCCTTGATCGCCTTGACCTGGTTCTCGTCCCAGACGGCGTACGTCAGGTTCGCCTTGGTGTCCTTCGCGGCGGCGGTGTAGTCGCCGCCGGAGCTCGACGCCCCGGAGGACGTGGAGCACCCGGCGAGGAGTGCGGCCGCGCCGAGGGCGGCGACGGCGCCGACGAGGATACGGCGGACGCCGGTTCCTCGGGCGGGGATGTGTGCGGTCATCGGGAGGTCCTTTCGCACGGCCGTCAGGAACCGACGGTCTGGGCGGGGTGGGTGGGGTGCGGAGCGGGTCGTGTGGAGGGTGTGGCGGGCCGGCTGAAGTGCGCGATCGTCTCGGCCGGCAGTGGCGGGACGTCGATGGGGACGGAACCGGTGCGCAGCGAACGGGTCGCCAGGGCACCGGCGGCGACCGCGGCGCGCGCCGCGATCGGGGACAGCTCCGTCGGTTCGCCGAGGGCGACGGACCGCAGGAACTCGGTCATGGTGATCAGGTCGGCGTCGGCGTGGCCGTCCTCGACGCCGTCGATCGGGTACTCGCGGTCCCCCGCGGTGTCCCAGCCACGACGGTGCGTCCAGACCTTCACGACGCCACCGCCGGTGTCGCCGATGTTCTCGAGGCGGCCCTCGGTGCCGATGACCGTGTAGTTCCGCCAGTAGTCCGGGGTGAAGTGGCACTGCTCGTAGCTGGCCTGCACGCCGTTGTCGAGCGTCATCATCACCATCGAGACGTCCTCGACGTCGACGACCGGGTTCAGCCCGGTCTGGGCGAGCGGCGGCCAGTTGTCGTGGGAGAACCAGTCCCCCATCAGCTCGCCGCTGCGGTCGCGTCGGTCGGTGACGTCGCCGTACACCGACAGCGACCCCATGCCCACGACGCGACTGGTGTCCCCGCCGCCGAGTGCGTGGATGACGTCCAGGTCGTGGCTGGCCTTCTGCAGGAGCAGGGAGTTGACGTTCGCACGGTCGGCGTGCCAGTCCTTGAAGTAGTAGTCCCCGCCGTTGCCGACGAAGTGGCGGCACCAGACGGCCTTGACCTCGCCGATCTCGCCGCGGTCGACGATCTCGCGCATCAGGCGGACGACGGCCGCGTGGCGGAAGTTGTGGCCGACGTAGAGCGGGGTGCCCGTCTCGGCGGCGGTGTTGAGGACCGCGTCGGCGTCCTCGACCGTGATGGCGAGGGGCTTCTCGAGGTAGACGGCGATGCCCGCGCGGAGCAGGTCGATCGTGATCTCGGCGTGCGTCCAGTCCGGCGTGGTCACGATCGCAGCGTCGACCTGGCCCGTGAGGTCCTGGTGGTGCTCGACCACCAGCGCGTCGGGGTACTCGTCCCGCCCGCGCTCCCGGCCCGCTGCGGTGACGTCCGCCACGGCGACGACCTGCGCCCGCAGTGCCGGGTCCGCGGCGACCGCCTCGGCGACGTGCCGTGCGATGGCGGACCGCTGGCCCATCCCGATCACCGCGACGCGGAGGATCCCGTTGTCAACGCCCATGCTCATCTCGCTCCCTTGCGTGATTGTGACGCCCATGATGCCGAATCGATCATGAATGCACAATAGGCGCTCACGGATCGCTCATGGGTCCACGACGGGAGGGTTTTACACGATCGAAACGTCGCGCCCGGGATCCGGGCGCTCGTCCGTCGGCTCAGTCGGCGACGACGAGCTCCACGCCGGCGCTGGCGAGGTCGGCTGCGAAGGCCGGCGGGACGGGCTGGTCGGTGACCAGGACGTCGATGCGGTCCAGCGGGCAGATCCTGGCGAACGTCGACCGCTCGATCTTGGTCGAGTCGGCGACCACGATGACCCGTCGGCCGACCGAGGCGAAGTGCCGGCTGACCTCGGCCTCGCCCTCGTGCATGGTCGTGGCGCCGTACTGCCCGGTGAGCCCGTCCACCCCGAGGACCACGAGGTCGAGTGCGAACTCGTCGAGGGTGTCGCGGACGAGCGGGCCGACGAGCTCGTACGACTGCCGCCGCGCCACCCCACCCGTGACCACGATCTTGACGTTGGCGCGGACGGACAGCTCGTACCCGACGTTGAGCGCGTTCGTCACGATCGTGATCCCGAACTCGCCGTCGGCACGGATGAACCGCTCGCTCTTGCCGAGTTCCCGCGCGACCTCGGTCGTGGTGGTCCCACCGTTCAGCCCGACGGTCTCGCCCGGCTGCACCAGTCGCGCGGCGGCACGGGCGATGGCGGTCTTCGCCTCGGCCTGGCGCGCGATCTTGTACTGCAGGGGCAGTTCGTAGCCGGCCCCGAGCGCCGCTGCTCCGCCGTGCGTGCGCGTGACGAGCCGCTGGTCGGCGAGCGTCGTGAGGTCGCGTCGGGCCGTGGCGGCCGAGATCCCCAGCAGCTCCCCGATCTCGGCGATCGACACGTTGCCGCGTTCGCTCACCAGTTCGAGCAGGGCGTTCAGCCGCTGTTGGGGGGTCATGACGGCCATCCTACGGTGCCATCGCGACCGCTCGGTGATCGGAATTGACGCTTTGGTCTTCCATCGCGCACGATCGCTCGCTACGCTTCCTGATCATCGATCACCCGGATCGAACCGGACCGGAAGGCTCCCATGACCGACACCTTCGTGAGCGCCGAACTGGCCTCCCAGCCGGAGACCTGGCGCGCCGCCGCGGAACTCCTGCCGACCTTCTCGGACGCGCTCCCCCAGCCCGGTGAACGCGTCGCAGTCATCGGCTGCGGCACGAGCTGGTTCATCGCGATGAGCTACGCCGTCGCCCGTGAGCAGGCCGGCCTCGGGGTCACCGACGCCTTCGCCGGCTCCGAGTACCCCGCATCGCGCGAGTACGACCGTGTGCTCACCATCAGCCGCTCGGGCACCACGACCGAGATCGTCGACCTGCTGCAGGCCTTGCCGTCGCAGCGCACCGTCCTGATCACGGCCGTCGCGGACAGTCCCGCCGCGGCCGTCGCCGACGACGTGGTCGCACTGCCCTTCGCCGACGAGCGTTCCGTCGTGCAGACGCGGTTCGCCACCACGGCGCTCGCCCTGCTGCGCGCGTCGATCGGCGACGACGTCGAGGCCCTCGCCGCCCAGGCCGAGATCGCGCTGACCCTGCCGATCGACGACCTGCTCGACGCCGAGCAGGTCTCCTTCGTGGGCCGCGGTGCAGCCGTCGGCCTGACGTTCGAAGCCGCACTCAAGACGCGGGAGGCCGCGCAGTTCTGGGCCGAGTCCTACCCGGCGATGGACTACCGGCACGGGCCGATCGCCATCGCGCAGCCCGGCCGACTCGTCTGGTCGCTCGGTGCCGCTCCACAGGGGCTGGCCGACGAGGTCGCCGCCACCGGTGCGCGCTTCGTGCAGCACGACCTCGACCCGATCGCCGGCCTCGTCGTCGTGCACCGGTTCGCCGTCGCCCTGGCCGAGGGCCGTGGGCTGGACCCGGACAACCCCCGTTCGCTGACGCGGTCGGTCATCCTCACCTGATGGCGGGCGCAGGCGCGGTGCTCGGGGTCGACGTCGGCGGCACGGGCACCAAGGCCCGACTGACCGACGCCGACGGACTCGTCCTGGACGAGACCCGGGTCCCGACGCCGCGCGACGATCCGTCGGGGCTCCGACTGGCCGTGGCCGTCGCCGACCTGGCAGTGCGGGCACTCGACCGCGGTCGGCTCGACGCCGTCGGGCTCGTCACGCCCGGTGTCGTCGACGAAGCCGCCGGCACCGTCGTCCTCGCGGTGAACCTCGGCTGGCGGGACGTGCCGGTCCGCGACCTCGTGCGGGCCGAGCTCGTCCGACGCGGTGTCGACGTCCCGATCGCCTTCGGCCACGACGTCCGCGCCGGTGCCCTCGCCGAGACCCACACCGGTGACACGGCACTGTCCCGCGGATCGGTGGCGTTCGTACCCGTCGGTACCGGCCTGGCCAGCGCGCTGGTCGTCGACGGCCAGGTCGTGTCCGGGGGCGGATGGGCGGGGGAGATCGGCCAGGTCCTGATCCCGTCCGGACCGCACGCGGGGCGCCGGGTCGAGGAGATCGCATCGGCCGGGGGAGTCGCACGCCGCTCCGGGTCGGCATCGGCGCACGCAGCCATGCTCCGGGTGCGCGACGGCGACCCCGTGGCGACCGCCGTCTGGGACGACTGCATCGCCGTGCTCGCGGACGCCCTCGCCTGGACGACCGCGGTCGCCGGCTGCCACACCGTCATCGTCGGCGGGGGACTCGCCCAGTCCGGACCGCTGCTGTTCGGGCCGCTCCGCACGGCGGTGGCCGAGCGGCTCGTCGGGGTCCGCGCACCGGAGATCCTGCCGGCCACCCACGGCGACGCCGCCGGAGCCATCGGCGCGGGCCTGCTCGCACGGCGGGTGCTCGAGAACGGGGTGCTGCTGTGACCACGCTCGTCCGCGCGCCACGCATCGTGACCGCCGCCCACGACCTGCACGACGGGTGGCTCGTCCTCGGCGACGACGCCACCGTGCTCGCGGTCGGTGCCGGCACACCGCCGCGCGCGGACTCCGCGGTCACCGTCGAGGGCACCGTCGTGCCGGGCTTCGTCGACCTGCACGCCCACGGCGCACTCGGCCACGACTTCGCGACGTGTTCCGCCGCAGACGCCCGAGCGGCGGCCGCGCACCACCGGTCACGGGGGACCACGACCCTCGTCGCCTCGATCGCGACCGGGCGTCCCGACGACACCGTCGCAGCCCTCACGCGCCTGCGACCGCTCACCTCGGACGGCACGCTGGCGGGCCTGCACCTCGAAGGGCCGTGGTTGTCCCCGGCCCGCCGCGGAGCCCACCGGGTGGACCTGCTCCACGCCCCGGACCCGCTCGAGGTCGACGCGTACCTGGCGGCCGCCGACGGCGCGCTGCGGGTCGTGACACTCGCCCCCGAGCTCCCCGGGGCCCTCGACACCGTGGCACGGTTCGTCGCCGCCGGGGTCGTCGTGGCGATCGGGCACACCGACGCCACCGACGAGCAGACCCGCCGGGCGATCGACGCCGGCGCCACGCTCGTCACGCACCTGTTCAACGGCATGCCACCGCTCCACCACCGCACACCGGGGCCGGTCGGGGTCGCCCTGACCGACGACCGCGTGCTGCTCGAGTGCATCGTCGACGGACACCACCTCGATCCGACCACGATCGGGCTCGTCCAGCGGAGCGCCCCTGGCCGCCTGGTGCTCGTGTCCGATGCGATGTCGGCGACGGGCTGCCCCGACGGTGACCACACCATCGCCGGGTCCGCGGTCTCGGTGCGCGGCGGGGTCGCCGTGCTCGCCGACGGGTCGTCGTTGGCGGGCAGCACGATCACCGTCGCCGACGCGGTCCGTGCGCTGCTGACGAGCGGGGTCGCGGTGCCCGAGGTCGTCGCGGCCTCGGCCACACGTGCGGCTCGGCTGCTCGGTCGACCGGCGCCGCTCACGGTCGGCGCACCTGCCGACCTCCTCGTCCTCGACCCCGACACCGGTGCGGTGCGGAACCCCCTGCGGACGGCGGTGATCTCGTGATCGTCGTCGTCACGCCGAACCCGGCCGTCGACGTCACCTACCGGGTCGCCGAACAGCGCATCGGCGAGACCCAGCGGGTCCTCGACGTCGCACGGCACCCGGGTGGCAAGGGCCTGAACGTCGGTCGGGTCCTGGCGGCGACGGGTGTCGCGACGCACGCCGTCCTGCCCCTCGGGGGGACGCCCGGCCACTGGATCTCGGACGCGCTCGACGATCTCGGCCTCGACCACACCGACGTCGTGGTGTCCGGCACGACCCGCACGACCGTCACCGTGGTCGACGACGTCGCCCACCCGACGATGTTCGGCGAGCCGGGCCCGGTGCTCACCGGCACCGAGTGGGACGCCGTCGCCGCAGCGGTCGACGGACTGCTCGGCCGCGCCGACTCCACCGCCCTCGTGGTGTCCGGTTCGCTGCCCGGCGGTGCCGCACCCGACGTCGTCGCGCGCTGGGTCGCCACGGCCCACGAGCACGGCGTCCTGAGCGTCGTGGACTGCTCCGGTGCCGCACTGCTGGCGGCGGCGAGCGCGGGTGCCACCGTCTGCAAGCCCAACCGCGAAGAGCTGCTCGAGGCCACCGGTGCCGCGGACGAACGCACCGCCGCCCTCCGGCTGCTGGAACGCGGCGCGGGCGTCGTCGTGGTCTCCCGCGGTGCGCACGGCATCGCCGCCCACACCACGGACCACGTGCTCGAGGTCCCAGCGGTGCCCGGCGTCTCGGGCAACCCGACCGGGGCGGGCGACGCAGCGACTGCCGGTCTGGTCGGTGCCCTGGTCCGATCGGGTGACCAGCAGGGCACCGGCGCCCCCTTCGCCGACGACACCCTGCTCCGAGCGCTCCGGTCCGCCGCTGCCCACGGGGCCGCAGCCGTCCTGCGCCCGGTGGCGGGCGAGGTCGACCCCGCCGACGTCCACCGCTTCCTGACCCACTCCGACCGAACGAGGACCCCAGCATGATCACCGACCTCGCCCTGACGGGCCTGCTCGACACCGCCCGCACGGCACACCGCGGCGTGGGCGCGTTCAACGTCGTGCTGCTCGAGCACGCCGAGGCCATCGTCACCGGGGCCGAGCGGGCCGGACTGCCCGTCATCCTGCAGATCAGCGAGAACTGCGTCCGGTACCACGGTGGTCTCGCACCGATCACGACCGCGACCCAGGCGATCGCCCGGGCCGCCGACGTCGACGTCCTGGTCCACCTCGACCACATCGAGGACGCGGACCTCGTCGCCGCCGGCATCGGCCTGGGCGTGGACTCCGTCATGTACGACGGCTCGCACCTGGACTTCGCGGCGAACGTCGCCGCCACCCGTGCCCTCGCGGTCCGGTGTCACGCCGCCGGCGTCGCCATCGAGGCCGAGCTCGGCGAGGTGGGCGGCAAGGACGGCGTGCACGCTCCGGGTGTCCGCACCGATCCCACCGATGCCGCCGCGTTCGTGGCCGACACCGGGGTGGACGCCCTGGCCGTCGCCGTCGGGACCTCGCACGCGATGCAGACCCGCGAGGCCTCGGTCGACCGCGACCTGGTGGAACGCCTGCGTGCCGCGGTGCCGGTCCCGCTGGTCCTGCACGGTTCGTCTGGGCTGTCCGACGACGAACTGCGGGGCGCGGTGCAGGCCGGCATGACGAAGATCAACATCTCGACGCACCTGAACGGCCTGTTCACGCGTGCCCTGCGCACCGTGCTCGACGAGCGGCCCGACCTGGTCGACCCCCGGAAGTACGTGTCGGCCGGGCGCGAAGCGATCTCCACCGAGACCGCACGGCTGCTGACGCTCCTGCACGGCTGAGCGGTCGCCGCCCGGGCAACCGCAGTGCTCAGCAGAGCGGGACGTTCACCGCGAGCCCACCCATGGCGGTCTCCTTGTACTTCGTCGACATGTCCGCCCCGGTCTGCCGCATCGTCTCGACGACCTGGTCGAGCGACACGTGGTGCACGCCGTCGCCACGCAGGGCCATCCGTGCGGCGTTGATCGCCTTGTTCGCCGCGATCGCGTTCCGCTCGATGCACGGGATCTGCACCAGGCCACCGATCGGGTCGCAGGTGAGCCCGAGGTTGTGCTCCATCGCGATCTCCGCGGCGTTCTCGACCTGTTCCGGGGTTCCCCCGAGGACCTCGGCGAGCCCGGCGGCCGCCATCGACGCGGCCGAGCCGACCTCGCCCTGGCAACCGACCTCGGCGCCGGAGATCGAAGCGCGCTCCTTGTAGATCGACCCGACGGCGCCGGCTGTGAGCAGGAACCGCACGACGGCGTCGTCGCGGGCGGCAGCGGTGATCGCGGGGACGTACGTGAGCGCGTAGTACAGGACCGCGGGGATGATGCCGGCGGCGCCGTTGGTGGGTGCGGTGACGACCCGGCCGCCGGTGGCGTTCTCCTCGTTCACCGCCATGGCGACGAGGTTCACCCACTCCATGGCGAACAGCGGGTCGTGGTCGGGGTCCTCGCGGGTGAGCTGCTCGTGCCAGGTGGCTGCACGACGCCGGACATCGAGCCCGCCGGGCAGGCATCCGTCACGGCGGACGGAGCGGTCGACGCACGAGTCCATGACGGCGTGGATGTCGAGCAGCCCGGAGCGGACGTCGGCGTCGGTGCGGGTGACCGACTCGTTGGCGAGCGCCACTCCGCTGATCGGCAGGCCGGAGGCAGCGCAGGCGGCCAGCAGCTCGGCGCCACTCGAGAACGGGTACGGCACGCGGTCGTCGACCGGGATCGCCGCCCCCGCGACCACGGCACCGTCGTCCACGGCACCGTCGTCCACGCCGTCGCGCGCGATGAAGCCGCCGCCGATCGAGTAGTACGTCTCGTCGGCCAGGTCGGCACCGGCTCCGTCACGGGCTCGCAGCCGCATGGCGTTGGGGTGCCGGGGCAGCATGGTCAGGGGGTGCAGCACGATGTCGGCGATCCGGAACGGCACGGTCGCCCCACCGTCGAGTCGGAGCAGGCCGTCGTGTTCGAGGGCGTCCAGCGCCCCGGTCATCGCGTCCGGGTCGACGGTCTCGGGGTGGGACCCCATCAGGCCGGCGACCACGGCGCCGAGGGTGCCGTGGCCCTGCCCGGTCGACGCCAGTGAGCCGTACAGGTCGACGGCGACCGAGGCGACGGGCAGCCCGGCCACCAGGGACGCGAACTCGGCGCCGGCCCGCATCGGCCCGACAGTGTGCGAGCTCGAGGGACCGACACCCACGCTGAACAGATCGAAGACGGAGACCGGCACGCCGCCACACTAACCCGTCCGGACGGACCGGGACTCGAGCTGGCCGTGCCGAGTCTCGGGCTGAGCGACAGATCACGGACTCACGAGCGCGAGAACTGTCGCTCACCGCGAGACTCGGCCCCCGCGCACGCCCCAGTCCGGACGGACCGGGGGTCAGCGGCGGGTGTTGCCCTCCGCCGGCACCACGAACCACAGGACGACGTAGGCGATCCACAGCGGCCCGGGGAACAGGCTCAGGATCACCCAGCCGATGCGGACGAGGGTGCGGGAAAGGCCGAAGCGATCGGCGAGGCCGGCGCAGACACCGGCGAGGATGCGGCCGTTGCGGGGACGGGAGAGTGTGCTCATGGGGACGACGCTACGCACCAGCGACGAGCCAGGGCATCCGGGCAGTACCCCGGAGCACGGTGGGGACAACCCCCGAACGACCCCCGAACGCCCCCCGAACGACCCCGGAACGACCCCGGAACAGCCCCGGAACAGCCCCGGACGCCCGGGCCCCGACCACCGATGCCCGTCAGGGGATCAGCACGATCTTCCCGCGGGTGTGCCGCTGCTCCAGCTGCTCGTAGGCGTCCTGCACCCGGTCGAGCGGGAAGGTCGCCGCGATCGGCACCTCGACCTCGCCGTTCGCCACCTGCATCGCCAGGGCGCCGAGGATCTCCGGGTCGGCCGTGTCCGCACTGCCGGAGGCCTTCGCACCGACCTCGGCGGCAGCCTCGAAGGCGATGATCGTCTCGATGCGGTCGACCGGCACACCCAGGGCGATCCCCAGGTGCACGTACTCCGGACCGTACGTGTCGATGACGGCGTCGATGCCGTTGGTGGCGAGCTCGGTGATGCGCTCCTGCAGGCCCTCGCCGTAGGCAACGGGCCGTGCACGCTTCGACCGGAGCCACTCGTGGTTCGCCTCGGACGCGATCGCGATCACGTCGATGCCCTCGTTCGTCAGCAGCTGCGTGACGAACCCGCCGACACCACCGGCGGCACCGGACACGACGACGGTCTCGCCGGGTCGGGGGTCGACGGCACGGACGGCTGCGGCAGCGGTCGTGGCGACGATGTCGAGCCCACCGGCGACGGTCCAGTCGAGCAGTCGCGGCTTCTGCACGACCTGTTCGGCCGGCACCGAGACGTACTCGGCCTGGCTCGCGCGGTCCCACGACCACCCGAGGACCTCTTCACCCTCGTCGACGCCGTCGACGCCCTCGCCGACGGCCACGACGATGCCGGCGAAGTCGGTACCCTGACCGGACGGCAGCGCGTCGGAGGTCCCGCCGTCGAACAGCCCCTGGCGGATCGCCGACTCGCCCGGGTTGATGCCGGCGGCGCGGACCCGGACGAGCGCCCGACCGGCGGTGGCCTCGGGGACGGGGACCTCGGCGACGTGCAGCACGGAGCGGTCACCCCACTCGTCGAAGCGGACGGCGCGCATGGTCTCCGGGATCTCAGTCATCGCGTCCGACGGTACCCCGAGCATGACGAACGGTCCGCGTGGACCGCTCCATCGTTGCGACGGTGGGAGACTGGCCCCATGCCCATCCTCAACAAGGACATGCAGGTCTGCATGTCGCTCGCGGCCCGGCCGAGCAACATCGGCACCCGGTTCCACAACTTCCTGTACGACGAGCTCGGGCTCAACTTCCTGTACAAGGCGTTCACCACGACCGACCTGCCCGGCGCCGTGGCCGGCATCCGCGCCCTCGGCATCCGTGGCTGCTCGGTGTCGATGCCCTTCAAGGAGGCGATCATCCCGCTCGTCGACCACATCGAGGAGTCCGCCGCCGCCATCCAGTCGGTGAACACGGTCGTGAACGACGACGGCGTGCTCACCGCGTCGAACACCGACTACGAGGCGATCGCCGCGCTGCTCGGGTCGCACGACGTCGACACCGCGTCCCGGGTGCTGCTCCGCGGCTCCGGCGGCATGGCGAAGGCCGTCACCGCGGCGTTCCGCGGCGCCGGCTTCGACCGCCTGACGGTCGTCGCCCGCAACGAGCAGACCGGTTCGGCGCTCGCGTCACAGTACGGCTACGAGTGGGTCGCCGAGGAGCGCGAGGCGGGGGAGTCCGACCTGGTGGTCAACGTCACGCCCCTCGGCATGCGGGGCGACCAGCACGACGCGCTCGCCTTCGCGCAGGACCGGATCGAGGCGGCCCACACGGTCTTCGACGTGGTCGCGTTCCCGTCCGAGACCCCGCTGGTCCGTGCGGGACGGGATACCGGCAAGCACGTCATCACCGGCGCCGAGGTCATCGCGCTGCAGGCGGCGCGCCAGTTCGAGCGGTACACGGGCGTCGCCCTGACCGACGACCAGGTGGCGCGCGCCAGCGAGTTCTCGCGCGCCGAGTAGTCGACGCGACCAGAAGCCGGACGGGAGGACCGTGGCGGCGCCGCCACGGGCCTCCCGTCCGGCTCGTGGGACGCCTCAGGCGTTCGTCGCGCGTCCGACGGCCACCCACCCGAGGCGGCGCAGCGTCTCGTGGTTCCGGACCCAGATGAGCGGCTGCATGAGGAAGTCGGGGACGTAGGCGCCCGGACCGGCAACCGCGTTCTCGACGATCGTCACCTTGCAGCCCTTGCGGTGCGGCTCCACGGTCAGCTCCACACGGGCCTCACCGATCGGCCACCCCTTCGGCTGGATCACCATGCGGTGCGGCGGGTCCCACACCAGCGAGGTCGTGACGTCGTCGATGACGAGCGGCCAGGCACCGAACGAGTGGTGCAGGTGCGTGCCGACCTGCGGCCAACCGGCCTCCTGCTTCCGCATGCGTGAGGCGCCGACCACCCAGGTCGTGTAGAGCCAACCGTCGCCGAGCACGTCGAAGACGTCCTCGGGGGCACAGTGCAGGATGCGGACGTTTGTCGCCATGGTGATCAGCCTTCCGGGGTGAGGTCGACGTCATCGGGCAGCCCGAAGGTGTGCCGGAGTGCGCTCTTCGCGGCACGCCAACCGGCCATGCCGTGCACACCGGGGCCGGGCGCGGACGACTCGGAGCACAGGTACATGCCGCCGCCCATCCGCCACGGGTCGCTGGACAGCACCGGGCGCTTCACGAGCTGCCAGAAGCTCGCGGCACCGGCGGCGATGTCGCCGCCGACGTAGTTCGGGTTGTGGTCCGCCATGTGCGCGGCCGTCCGGCTCGACGTGTGCAGGATCGTGTCGCGGAACCCCGGTGCGAACCGTTCGACCTGGCGCGTGATCGCCTCGGTCTGGTCGACGTCGGACCCCGCCGGCACGTGCGCGTAGGCCCAGAAGACGTGCTTGCCCTTCGGCGCACGGGTCGGGTCGACGACGGTCGGCTCGGAGCCGAGCACGTACGGCCGTTCGGCGTGCTGGCCGTGCGCGACCGAGCCCTCCGCAGCGGCGATCTCGGCTCGTGTCCCGCCGATGTGCACCGTGCCGGCCCGGCGCAGCGCCTCGTTCGTCCACGGCACCGGATCGGACAGCGCGAAGTCGACCTTCGCGGCCGCGTTGCCGAACCGGAACCGGCGGAGCGCACCGCGCTTCGGCGTGGGGATCTGCGAGCCGGCGATCCGCAGCATGCCGGGGACACTCGTGTCGAAGAGCACCGCCTTCGCCGGCGTGAGGTCACCGAGCGACCGGACCTCGTGCCCGGTGACGATCCGTCCGCCGTGCGCGACGAGGTCGTCGGCGAGCGCGTCGACGATCGCCTGGCTGCCGCCGATCGGCACGGGCCAGCCGCGGGCGTGCGCGTAGGCGCCGAGCGACAGCGCCGCGGCGGCCGTCGACAGCGAGGGCATGTGCTGGATGGAGTGCGCCGCGACCCCGGAGACCATCGCCGGGGCGGCGTCCTGCCGGAAGCGGGCGTTCCAGACGCTGCTGCCCTGCTCGAGTGCGCGCAGGCCGAACCGCAGCACCGTGAGCGGGTGTCGCGGCACGTGCAGCAGGGCGTCGGTGGCGAAGTCGGCGACCTGGTCGGCCGCGCGGGCGAGCGGACCCATCAGGTTCCGGAAGGCCGGGCCGTCCACACCGAGCTCGGCGGCCGTCCGCTCGAGGTCCTGGTACGCGATGCCCGCGCGCCCCCCGTCGAGCGGGTGCCCGTACTGCACCTCGGGCAGACGGAGCTCGATGCGCTGCTCCATCCGGAACAGCCGGAAGAACTCGGACTGCAGCGCCATCGGGTGCACGGCCGAGCAGACGTCGTGCAGGAACCCCGGCAGGGTGAGCTCGGCGGTGCGCGCACCACCGCCGATCGTGTCGTTCCGTTCGACCACCTCGACGGACAGGCCCGCACGGGCGAGCGTCACCGCCGCTGCGAGTCCGTTCGGTCCGGCCCCGACGACCACCGCATCAACCATGGTCCGAGCCTAGGGACTCGTGTCTGCGCGTGGTCCCGGTCAGATGACCGAGGCTCCGGATGAGACAGCGATCTGCTTCCGGGCCACGACGGCGTCGATCCGTTGTGCTCCGGCGATGAAGGCCGCAGCATCGTGGTCGACGTACCCCGCGATCGCGATGATGTCATCGCGGATCCGTTCGAGTGGAGCCGCGTGGACGGGCTCGTGGTGCGCGAGACGGTTGCGGAACCGGCGGACGTCATCGAGGCGACGATGCAGTTGCTTTCGGCGCACCTTCCCCAGCCGGGGGAAGGCGTGCACGAGTCGGGGTTGCCACAGCGTCGTCTCGTAGCTCCACAACGGATCTCGCGGGACCCCCGCGTCCGTGAGCCCCACCCAGAACCCGAAGCTCGTGGCCGCGACGATCTGATCCGGCTCGGGGTCGCTCACGCCACGGCGGACGAGTGTCCGGGTGGCATCGCTCACTGCCCGACGCTCTCGATCCAGGAGCCGGACCGTTGGGTCGTTCCACCAGTCGTCCCGGCGGGATCGTCGGAGTTGGTCGTGGATCGCGTTCCGGACGAACACTTCGAGGCACCCGACCGGCCCCCAGAACGCCGCCGCGATCTCGCAGTTCCAGGCGTACAGCCGAGATCCGAGGTCAACGCGGCCGCCGTACCGAGCCGCGTACCGGTTGAACCGTGGCGCGCTGAGCAGATGCGGCAACTCCGGCAACATCGCTGGATCGATCATTGCGCTCCCCCGAACTGCCGTGTTGAACAGCAATCGCCCCAGGAGTCCGGCGGTGCCGAATGGTCCTGGGGCGTTACCCGATCAGCCTAGCGACGCCGGGGTGGAATATCAAGTACCGGTTCAGGGGCGGGCGACGTCGGGGTCGGCCGGGTCGGAGCCGTCCTCGTCGCCGTCGGCGTCGTCGGGCTCGTCGGCGTCGACCGGGGTCGAGCCGACGGGGTGCTCGGCCAGCAACGTCGCGAAGTCCTCGTCGAGCATCTGCTGCAGGCGGTCGTCACGGCCGATCTCGTAGTCGTCGGCCGGACGCTGGGCCCAGCCGAGGCGCCCGACGACCGTGGTGCCGATGTCGTCCCAGGCTCGGGCGCGGGCGGCGAGCACGATGCCGTCGACGAAGTGCTGGTCGTCACGGCGCTTGTCGAGCATCGTCGCGAGTTGCTCGTACGTCGCCTCGCGCGTGCGCAGCTTGAGGTCGTCACCGCGGCGGTAGTCGTGCTGGTGCCGTGAACGGCCCTTCGACTTGCTCGACGTCGATCGGATCTCCCGCATGCGCGCGGCGTCGCCCCGCTGCTCCTCGGCCATGCGGTGGAGTTCCTCACGCGCGGCCTCGGCGATCAGCGCGTGGTCGAAGTACCCCTGGTCGCGCAGCGCGTTGGTGATGATCCGGTTGCCGACCGCGATCGTGACCGCGGCCTTCGCGATGAGGAACCCCTCGTCGACGGCCCGCTTCAGTTCGACCTGGCTGATGGGTCGATCGCGCACGTCGTGGTTGCGTCGTCCGAACAAGGCCATGCTCCGACGATACCGGCGTCCGGTGACCATCCGTCGGCAGGTGGACCCGGATCACGCCCTGGAGGGACGACACGCCCCGCGTGGTTCCGTAGCGTCGGGTGCATGGTCACGTACACGGAGTCCCCCCGCACCGGTCTCGGCACCGCGAGCCTCGTCCTCGGGATCTGTTCGCTGCTCGCCGGTTGGACGTTCGTCGCGCCGATCGTCGGGCTGTGCCTGGGCGTCGCGTCGCGCAGCCGGGAACCGCTCGCCCGTGGTCGTGCGGGCTGGGGGATCTTCCTGAACCTCATCGCGCTCGCCGTCTGGATCCTGCTGCTCGTGCTGGCGGTCGTCGGCGGTGTGTTCGCGGTCTGGCAGGGGGCGACGCAGGGCTCCTGACGCACGCGCACGGGGGCGGCGGGGAGTCTCGCCTAGAGCAGCAGGCCGTAGACGGCGACGTCGGCGCGGACGGGCCCGAGCGGCAGCGCACCCCGCAGGGTCCCCTCAAGGGCGAACCCGAGCCGTTCGGCGAGCGCGCGGCTGCGGACGTTGTCGACGCCGGTCCGGATCTCGAGCCGTGCGGTGCCGCGTGCCCGCGCGACCTCGACCAGGACCCCGGCGGCTCGCCCCGCGACACCGCGGCCCTCGTGTCCGGCGTCGACCCAGTAGCCGAGTGACGCCTGGCCCAGGTACGGGTCGAAGGTCAGCGACGCGACCCCGACGATGCGGTCGTCGGAGCGGATGACGCAGGGGAGCGCGCGGTCCATCGCGAACTGGCCGAGCAGCCGTTCGGTGTGCAGTCCGATGGTGTCGCGGTCCTGCGGATCCCACGCCCACGGTTCGGCCGCACGCAGCCGGTCCAGGTTCGCGCGCACGAGTTCCAGCACCGGGTCGACCGTCGTCAGGTCGCGCAGCGTCAGCGTGTACCCGTCGCCGAGGTCCCGCCCGAATGCCGCCACCCGTCAGAGACTATGCACGCCCGGCCCTACTCGTACCGGAGTGCCTCGATCGGGTTCTGCCGCGCGGCGCGGCGCGCGGGGAGGGTGCCGGCGAGGAACGCGATGAACATCACGACGAGGACGATCGTCGCCACCGAACTCGGCGCGAACTGCATGATCTGCAGGCCCGGCAGGTCCTTGAGCAGCGTGCCCGCGAGCACGTTCGAGATGCCGGTCCCGAGCAGGATCGCGACCCCGGCTCCGATGGCGCTGCCGAGGAACCCGATGAAGACCGCCTCGAGCGAGAACAGCATGTAGACCTTGCCGCCGCCCATGCCCATCGCCTTCATCAGGCCGATCTCGCGGGTGCGTTCCTGCACGCTCATCAGCAGCGTGTTGATGATGCCGAAGCCCGCAGCCACCAGGGCGATGACGGCGAAGGCGTTCAGGACCCCGACGATGCCGCTGATGACGGTCTGGAACTGGCCGAGCTGGTCCTGGATGGTCTGCCCGAGGAACCCGGCGTCCGACAGCGCCTTCTTGACCGTGGTCGCGGAGGCCCCGGAGTCGAGCGTCGCGGTGGCGCTGGCGTACGAGGTCGCGATCGAGTCCGGCTTGCCGATCTCCTGCGCGGCCTGCATCGCGTCGGTGAGCGCGGCGTTCGCCCCGGCACCACCGCCGAACAGCGACTCGTTCTGCACACCGACCACCGTCGCGGTGAGGGTGTGCTCCTTGCCCTGGTAGTCGTCCACCGCGAAGGTGAGTTCCTCGCCGACGGCGGCCTTCGCGCTGCCGAGTCCGAGGTTCTCCAGGTAGTTCGTCGGCAGGATCACCTGGTTCGCGTCGGTGTCGTCGTCGAGCTGCTTCCCGCTCGCCAGGTCGGCGTCGAGCTCACCCGCGTTGGCGGTGAGGGAGACGACGTACTTGCCGTCGTCGCCGTGCTCGGCGTACTTCGGCGCCAGGGCGACCGCCGGACGGATGCTCTTGATGCCGTCGATCGCGCGGATGTCGTCGACGTCGGACTGCGACAGGTACGAGAACGACGCCGGACCGCGGTCGACGCTCTGGCCGGACTCGTCGGGGTCGTACTTGGCCGGGCCGCTGTCGGTTGACGCGGTGTCGACGGCCTTCGTGATGGTCAGGGAACCGGTGTCGCCGATCGACGAGACCTGGGTGTCGATGTAGTTGCTGACCCCCGTGCCGATCGCCGAGGTCAGCGTGATCGTGAAGGCGCCGATGAAGATCGCGATGACGGTCAGGGTCGTGCGCAGCTTCGACCGGAAGGTGTTCGAGACCGCGGTACGGAGCAGATCGAGGAAGTTCATGCGGAGTGCCTTCCGTGCGTGGCCTGCTGGTCGACCGCGGCACCGGCGGTGGGCGTGCCGTCCGATCCACCGACGATGAGTCCGTCGCGGACGTTGACGCTGCGGTCGCAGCGGGCCGCGAGTTCTTCGTCGTGCGTGACCACGACGAGCGTGATCCCGCGTTCGCGCTGCAGGCCGAAGAGCATGTCCTCGACCACCTGCCCGGTGTTCGTGTCGAGGTTGCCGGTCGGCTCGTCGGCGAAGATGACGCTCGGCTCACCGACCAGCGCGCGTGCGATGACCACGCGCTGCTTCTGCCCGCCGGACAGGTCGTTGGCGTCGTTCTTCGCCTTGTCGGCCAGACCGAGGGAGTCGAGCGCCGCCATGCCACGGCGCTTCCGTTCGGCTCCGGAGACGCCCGCGATCTTGAGCGGCAGCACGACGTTGTCGAGGACCGAGGTCTTGGGGGTCAGGAAGAACTGCTGGAACACGAACCCGAAGGTGCTGTTGCGCGTGCGGTTCACCTGCCGCGCGCCGAGGGTCGCCGCGTCGGTGCCGTCGAGCAGGACCTGCCCGGTGGACGGCTTGTCGAGCAGTGCGAGCAGGTGCATGAGCGTCGACTTGCCCGATCCGGACTTGCCGACGATCGCCAGGCTCTCGCCCTGGTGCACCTGGAGTGACACCCCCTTGAGTGCGTCGAACCGCGTCGGGCCTCGGCCGTAGGTCCTGGCGAGGTCTCGGGCCTCGAGCACGGGAGTGGTCATGGCCCCACCGTAGTGTCCACTGCACGACTGCAAGTTTGCGTTTGCTGTAGATCATGTGACGTTCCGGTTACAGTCGGGCCATGCCCGACACCGCGCCCGCCACCGAGATGGGTCTGCGCGACCGCAAGCGCATCGAGACACGCCACCGCATCGCGGAGGCGGCTCGGTCCCTCGCGCTCGAGCAGGACATCGACCGCACCACGATCGAACAGATCGCCGCACGCGCCGAGGTGTCGCCGCGCACGTTCTTCAACTACTTCGAGAGCAAGGAGGACGCGGTCCTCGGGCACACCGAGCTCGACCTGGACGCCGAGACCCTGGCAGCGCACCTCGAGACCGTCGCGGGGGAGCCGGCTGCGCAGGCCGTGGTCGACCTGGCGTTCCTGGTGTTCGGCTCGTCGTTCGGCGACGAGCACGAGCGGCTCGCCCGGAAAGAGGTCATCGTGCGCTTCCCGCAGCTCATGCGCCGCCAGGTCAGCCGGATGACGACCGTGGCCGAGGCGATGACGGGTGCGGTGCGCACGATCCTCGAACGCGATCCGGCGTGGGGGCCGGACGCCGCGACCCCGCAGGCCGCCGAGATGCTGCTCGGCATGTGCATGACCGGCCTGCGGAGTTCGGCGCGGCAGGAGGGTTCCGACCCGGAAGAGGTCCGCGCCCGCGTCGTCGCGTCGATCCGCGACACGGCTGCGCGCATCGCTGCGGCTTGAGACGGAACGACAGACGGACGGGAGGACCGGTGCCAGCTGGCACCGGGCCTCCCGTCCGTGACGTGGATGCGTCGAGAGCCGTCACGGCGTCGTGATGAAGCCCTCCTTCACCATCCAGTCGAACGCGACGTCGGCCGGCTCGCGCCCCTCGACGTCGACCTGTCGGTTCAGCTCCTGCAGCACCGCGTCGGTGAGCTTCGGCGAGATCTGGTCGTAGACGTCGGCGAGCTGCGGGTACTCCTTGAGCGTGGCCGAGTCGAGCACCGGCGCGACGTTGTACGCCGGGAAGAAGCCCTTGTCGTCCTCGAGCACGGTCAGGCCGAGCGACTTGATGCGGCCGTCGGTGGTGAAGACCTCGCCGAAGTTGCACTTGCCGCGGTCGGTGGCCGTGTAGACCGTGCCGGTGTCGAGGATGCTGACGTTGTCGCTCGGGATCCCGTTGTCGCCCGAACCGCCGAGCTCCAAGCCGTACTTCTTGAGCATCGGCTTGAACCCGTCGGCACGCGAGTTGAACTCCGACTCCACGCAGAAGGTGCGCTGGTCGACGGGGAGCTTCGCGATGTCGGACAGGGTCGTGATGTCGCCGAGCTCCTTGACCGCCTCGTCCCGCACCGCGAACGCGTAGGTGTTGTTCATCGGCGCCGGGTTCAGCCACGTGAGCCCGTTGCCGGCGTCCTCCTTCTTGACCGCTTCCCACTGCTCGGTCTTGTCCGGGATCCCCTCGGCGTGGCCCATGAAGGTCAGCCAGGCGGTGCCGGTGTACTCGTACGTGAAGTCCGCACCGTGCGAGGTCATCAACTCGCGGACGGCGACGCTGCCCGGCACGTTGGTCTCGTCGGTGACGTCGAACCCTGCGGCCTTCGCGGCGAGCACGGCGATCTTGCCGAGCACGAGCTGCTCGGTGAAGTTCTTCGACGTCACGGTGATGTGGGCACCGTCCGGCAGGTCGTCGATGCGCTCGATGGTGCCCGGACCGGCCTCGGGGACGAAGGACGTCGCGGGCTGCAGGCCGCAGCCGGCCAGGACGAGCGCGGTGGCACCGGCGAGTGCGACGGCGGCCCCGCGGCGGAGGCGGCGGGTACGGCGGTTCATCGGAGTCCCTTCGGACGTGCGACGGTCTCGACCACGCGGCCGAGCCAGTCGATGGAGAGGGCGAGGAGCGCCACGAGCAGCGCCCCGGCGACGAGCACCTTCGGCAGGAACAGCGTCACGCCGGTCGTGATGAGGAGACCGAGGCCACCGGCACCGACGAAGGTGGCCAGGCTCGCGGTGCCGACGAGCAGCACGAGCGCCGTCCGGATGCCGGACAGCATGACCGGCACCGCGAGGGGCAGCTCGACGCGCATCAGGACGCTGAACGCGCTCATGCCCATGCCACGGCCGGCCTCGACGAGGCGCGAGTCGACGCTCTGCACGCCGATCATGGTGTTCCGGAGGACCGGCAGGATCGCGTAGAGCACGAGTGCGACCACGGCGGACCAGCTGTTCAGGCCGAGCCACGCGGCGAGCAGCACGATCAGGCCGACAGCGGGGGCCGCCTGCCCGAAGTTCGCGACGCCGAGCACGTACGGGCTCGCCCGGCGGAGGGGACCGCGCGTGAGCACGATGCCGAGCGGGATGCCGATCACGAGCACGAGCACCGTCGCCTGCAGGGTCAGCACGAGGTGCTGCCCGGTCAGGTCGAGGATGTCGGCCGGGTTGAGCGTCGTGCGTTCGGTGGGCGTGAGGTCGGCCGTGGCGAGCCAGACCGCGAACCCGGCGAGCACGACCAGGATCGCGATCGGCTGGAACAGCAGGCCCTTCCAGGACGTGCTGGCGCCGGTGGCGGGGCCGGCGGTGACAGCACTCACAGGTCTTCCCCGGAGGGCGCGATCACGGGCGCGGCCGGCGAGGACGGCAGCGTCTCGATCTGGTTGGTGTTCGTGCCGACCGGCGTGTACGCGCGGTCGTCGGCCGCTGCCGCACGCGACCGGGTGATGGCCTCCATGACGACCTCGACCGTGATGACACCGCGGAACGCCTCGCCCCGACCGGTGACCAGTGCGGCCCCCGCGCTCGAGACGAGCATGGTGTCGAGGGCGTCGTTGAGCGTCGAGGCCTCGCCCACGATGGGCAGCTCCGGGTCGACGCCGTCCGGGATCCGGTCCAGGCGCTCGAGCTGCCGGCGGGACGGCCAGCCGATCGGCCGCTGCCGACGGTCGACCACGACGGCGTGCCCGTGACCCCCGGCCTCCTGCATGCGCTGCAGGACGGCCTTCGCCTCCTCGCCGGGGGAGCAGGTCACCGCGGAGACGACCTCGACGTCGCGGACGCGGTTCAGGGTGAGCTGCTTCAGCCCGGCGCCCGATCCGATGAAGTTCTCGACGAACTCGTTCGCCGGCTCCGCCAGGATCCGCTCCGGGGTGTCGTACTGCACGATGTGGGCGCCCTCGGTGAAGATGACGATCCAGTCGCCGAGCTTCACGGCCTCGTCGAAGTCGTGGCTGACGATGACGATCGTCTTGTGCAGCTCTTCCTGGATGCGCAGGAGCTCGTCCTGCAGGCGCTGCCGGGTGATCGGGTCGACCGCACCGAACGGCTCGTCCATCAGCAGGACGGGCGGGTCCGCGGCGAGCGCCCGGGCGACGCCGACGCGCTGCTGCTGCCCGCCGGAGAGTTCGCGGGGGTAGCGGTCGCGGTAGGTGGCGGGGTCGAGCGACACGAGGTCGAGCAGCTCGTCGACGCGCGCCGCGATCTTCTCCTTCGACCAGCCGAGCATCTTCGGCACGATCGCGATGTTCGCTGCGACGGTCATGTGCGGGAAGAGCCCGCCGGCCTGGATCACGTAGCCCATCCGGCGTCGGAGCTCGTCGGCGTCGATGCCGGTCACGTCGTCGTCGCCGACGACGATGCGGCCCTCGGTGGGCTCGATCAGGCGGTTGATCATCTTGAGGGTCGTCGTCTTGCCGCAGCCGGACGGGCCGACGAGCATGACGATCTTGCCGGCCGGGATCTCGAGGGTGATGCCGTCGACGGCGGGCTTCGACTGTCCGGGGTACCGCTTGGTGACCTCGTCGAGCAGGATGCTGCGGCCGGTGACGTCCCCGTCGGGCGCGGTGGTGGTGGCGGAGTCAGTGCTGGACACGGATACCTCTCGAGATGGTCAGGCGGCCGAGGCCGAGGAGGAGCAGGTCGAGGACGAGGGCGAGCAGGACGACGCCGACCACCCCGACGACCACGGAGTACAGGGCGTTCGCGCCGCCGAGGCGCGAGAGTCCGGAGAAGATGAAGCCGCCGAGCCCGGGGCCGAGCGCGTACGCAGCGATGGCCGCGATGCCCATCACCATCTGGGCGGACACGCGGACGCCGCTCAGGATGATCGGCCAGGCCATCGGCAGCTCGACCTGCACGAGGGTCCGGAACCGGCTCATGCCGATGCCGCGCGCGGACTCGACCACGCTCGGCGGGATCTCGGCGAGGCCGACGACCGCGTTGCGCAGGATCGGGAGCGCGGCGAAGAAGACGACCGTCACGACGGACGGCAGCACGCCGAAGCCGAGCGGGACGATGAGCAGGCCGATGACCGCGAAGGACGGCAGGGTGAGGCCGATGGCGGACACCCCGTTCGCGACGGAGGTCAGGCGGGGACTGCGGTAGACGAGTGTGGCGAGCACCACGGCGATGACCGTGGCGAGCACCGTGCACTGGACCACCAGTGAGAAGTGCTGCCACGACGAGAACCAGATCTGGCTCCATCGCTCCACGACGTACTGGAACACGGGTGGGCGCTCCCCTTCCGGTCGGCCGAACTGCCCACGGGTCGGGGCACAAGCTGCGCCAAAGCTACGCAGGGCACGGACCGGTCGCACGACGAGGTGCAGCGGAGACGATCGATTCCTGTGCAGACAGCCGAGCGAGAACCCCTGGTCAGCGGCCAGTTCGACCGTCGAGCCTGAGAGAACGGTAACGATCGTGAGGGGCCATCGGCTACATGGCCAAGCCCCGGAGGCCGGACCGCTCGGCGATGTCGACGAGCTGCTCGCGCCAGAGGACCCACTCTTCCGGGCTCTTGTCGGCCAGGTTGCCGTCCCCGTCGCCCGCCAGTCCGTCGAGCATCTCGCGCACGATGTCGGCGTGCCCCGCGTGCCGGGCCGTCTCGTACGCCATGTGCACCAGGATGCGGTGGAGCGTCACCTCGCGGAGCTCTTCCGGCCACCAGGGGACCGTGCCGCGGGCGTCGAGGTCGAGCGCTTCGATGGTCGCGTCGGCGTGCGCTGCGCTGCGGTGGTGGAAGGCAACGACGTCGTCCAGGGTCTCGTCGAGCGTCGCGTACATGTCCTCGCCGTCCTCCGATTCGAGCCAGGCGGGCGCGTCGGGCAACGGTCGACCGAAGACCTCGCCGAAGTACCCGGCCTGCACACCGGCGACGTGCTTCACCAGCCCGAGCACGTTCGTGCCGGTCGGGGTCACCGGCCAGCGGGCCTGCCGTTCGGCCAGGCCGTCGAGCTTGCCGAGGAGCGCGGCGCGGTGCTTCTGCAGGTACCGGTGCAGCGTCCGCTTCACCGCAGCGGCCGAGGCCAGGGGATCGGTGTCCGACGACGCGCCCTCGTCCGACAGGGCCGAGTTCCCGCTGGACGCGAGGCCGGTGGTCGTCGCGGGGTGGACCTCGGGGACGGCGTCGGTGCTGCTCATGCCCTCGATCGTGCCACCACGACGTCCTGCAGGCGTGCCGATTCCTGCACGGCCACCCGCTCCGCGGTGAGCAGCAGCCCGGCCACCTCGGCCGAGGTGCGCGCAGGGGCGTCGTTCCAGCTCGTCAGGTCGCGCACGCGACCCATCCGGACGTCGGGCGCCGGACACCAGAGCACCGGCGCGCCCTCGTCCACGGCGAGCGCGTGCCAGACCAGGTCGAGGGAGTGCTGGACCCGCGGCGAGTGCACGGCGTGCGGCCCGCCAGCGGCCGAGACGACCGCGCCGACCAGGCACGCGGCGACGAGCGGTCGCCCCTGCACGTCCATCGCGGCGGCACTCGTGGCCTTCCGCATCCGGCCGTGCTCGTCGAGGTACGCGAACCAGGCGTGCTGGATCCAGCCGCGTTCGACGACGCCACGCGCGTCGGACAGCAGGTGCTCGAGCTCGCCGAGTTCCTGCAGCCGGGCTTCGACCCGTCGGACGCGTGCGGCGGCGCGGCGCTCGGCGAGGCGGTCGAGGAACCCGCGGAGGCCGGTTCGCTCGGATCGGGTGGGGGCGGGAGAGGCGTCGGTGGCGACGTCGTGCTGGACGCGGAACTCGAGGGTCATGAGGGCCCCTCCGATCGGCTGTGCACGGATGGTGCGGTCACGATAGCCCCGCGGGGTCTCAGCCGTCCAGCACCGCGTCGATGCTGCGCCGCGCGACGCTCCGGAAGGCGCGTTCGTCGGACGTCGCGAGCGCGGAGGCGAGCGCGATCGCCCACCCGCGCGCGCGTCCCCAGGTGCCGTCGGGAGCGGCGACCAGCGTCCGGAACGCGTGGCGGGCCTCCCGGTCGAGCGTCAGCCAGGCGGTGGCGAGGTCGACGGCGGGGTCCCCCGAGGTCACGTCGCCGAAGTCGACGACCGCCGACAGGCGTTCGTCGCCGTCCGGCGTGCGGTCCACGAGCAGGTTGAACGGGTGCAGGTCGCCGTGCACCCAGACGGGAGGCCCGGTGTGCGTCGGCAGCGCCGCCGCGGTCCGCCAGACCGCTGCCAGCTCCACGGCCCGGGGCACGTCCTGCGTGGCGAGTCGCGTCAGGACGGCGTCGCTGCGCGTCGCCAACGGCACCGCACGGAACGGGTTCGCCGGAGCATCCGCCGGAGCCGGCACGTGCAGCAGTCGCACGAACCCCGCGAGGGCCTCGGCGACCCGGACACCGGCAGCACGCTCGCCGACGGGTGCTCCCGGCAGCCACGGGACGACGCTCCACGACCAGGGGTACCCGAGCGCCGGACGGCCCACGCGCACCGGAGCCGGCACCGGGACGACGGGTGCGACGCGGGCGGCGATGTCCGGCAGCCACCGCTGCTCGTGCTCGACCAGGCGTGCCGCGAGCTCCCGACGCGGCAACCGCACGGCGTACTCGTCGCCGAGTCGCACGATGACGTTGTCCCAGCCGTTCGCGACGACCACGAGCCGGAGGTCCGCCAGGTCGGGGTGCTGGGCGCGCAACAGTGCCCGGACGAGCGGGACGTCGACGTCGACCTCTGCCGGTGGTGTGGGCACCGGCTCAGGCTAGTGGGCCGGTGGACACATGCCCGCGAACGGGGGCAGGTGCGGAAACCGACCGCTGGGTATCCTCGTGAAGCGGTGACGTGGGTGTTTCCCTGGGGGGACCCGCGTCATTCCGGCGCGATGATGGCGATGAGTCGCGGGACCTCTGGCCGGAGGCGTTCGGTGACGAGCGCGGCGAGCAGCACCGTCCAGAGTTCCCGCAGGCGTTCGTACAGGTCGGTGCGGTCGGCGAGCACGTCCGACACCGTCTGCACGCCCGTGTACGCGGGGATGACGACGCGTCCGACCAGCTCCGGGTCCCACCGCGGGTCGACCTCGCCGGCGTCGATCGCCTGGCGAACGGTCTGTGCGATGAGCGCCATCCAGTCGGTGTACGGGTCCTGACGGGGGACGTCGTGCGTCGCGACCTCGGTCGACAGACGGATGCCGGCGCTCACGACGACCTCGGTGACCATCTGGGTCGCCAGTCCCTGCGACATCCACATGAGGGCTTCGAGCGGCGTCCGGCTCCGGGCGACCGCGGCTTCTCCGTAGCGCCGCGAGACCTCGTGCTGCTGCGCGATCACGGCAGCGGCGAGGTCGGCCTTCGACGCGAAGTGGAAGTACAGCGCGCCCTTGGTCAGCCCGATCCGTTCGGCGACGCCGTCCATCGACGCGCCGAGGTACCCGCGCTCGTCGAACTCGGCGGCCGCGGCCCCGATGATCGCCGCGCGGGTCTCGAGCGCCCGCTGCTGCCGGGTGCGTCCGTCCTGGGCCATCACCTGCCGATCGTAGTCCGCTCCGAGGCTGCGCACGGCCCGCGTCCGGGCGGGTGCCCTACGGTTGGCCGCCATGGACGGATGGCGGAACCCCGCGCGGTGGGCGCGGACCGGACGGTGGCTGCTGCTGCCGATCGCGGTGCTCGACTGGGTGGCCCTCGCGCCGCAGACCATCGTCGTGCTCGCGTTCCTGATCGCCGTCGTCGGGCTCGCCGGGATGGCAGCCGCGCTCGTCGTGCACATGCTCGGGCGCTCCCGCGGGGTGATGGCGCTGCTCGGTGTCGTCCTGCTGCTCGGCGGTCTCGTGGTGTTCGGCCTCGACCCGTTCCCCAGCTCGTTCCCGCTCATCGACGCGTGGTGGCCCGAGTCGATCACGCAGCCGCAGGTGGTCGGCAGTGCCTACTGGCAGCTCGCCGGCCTCGGCATCGAGCTCGCGGGCTTCGGACTGCTGGCCACGCTGCTCGTCGTCGCGCTCACCGGCGCACCGCGATCACGGCAGGACCGCTTCCGCTCCTGACCGCGGCGGACGACTGCGCGGCAGCGGCGTCGTCAGCGGACGGTGTTCAGCGCCGCCCGAGCACGACCAGCGTCACGTCGTGGGCTGCACCGGCCGGCACCAGGGCGCGGACCCGTTCGACGACCGCGGCACCGGTGGGCTCGGCAGCGACCAGGGCGGCCAGGTCGTCGAGGTGTCGGATCCCCTCGAGCGCCAGGACGCCCTCGGTGCACACCACGAGCCGGTCGCCCGCCGCCAGGTCGAGCGTGGCGGGGGACCGCGGCACGGACTCCGGCTGCAGGCCGAGCGGCAGGTCGAGCGAGTGCAGCGCCCAGCTGGTGCCCTCGGCGCGGACGAGCACCGCGAGGCCGTGGCCGGCGTCCCCGAAGACGACGTGCCCCGACGTCGGGTCGAGCCGCAGGTGGAAGAGCGAGCCGACGGCGTCCGCAGTGGACAGGTCGGCGGTGATCTGGGCCTCCAGGCCGACGATCGCGTCCTGCATGGCGGTCTCGGTGCGTGCGACGACGGCACCGCGGACCGCGGACCGCGGAGGCCAACAGGCCGGACGCGCGTCCGGCCGCCGCGACGCTCCCCATGGTGACGTGCAGTGCACCGTCGGTGGCGAGTCGCCAGTCGGCGACGTCTCCGCCGCCGTCCTCGGTCCGGAGCACCAGGGTGTCGAGGTCGTGTCCGGGGACCTCGACGGGTTCGGGGACCAGGCCCTCGAGCACGCGGGTCACCCGATCGCGGTCGATCGCGTGGCCGAGTTCGCGCTCCGCCCACCGCGCGAGGTCACGCAGCAGGTCGAGGTCAGCCGCCGACAGCTCGCGCGGGGTCGCGTCCATGATGCAGAGCGTGCCGACACGGGTGCCGTCGAGCATCGACAACGGAGCTCCGGCGTAGAACCGGATGCCCTGCTCGGTGACCGCTGCCAGGTCGCGGAACCGGGGGTCCAGCAGCGCGTCCGGCACCACCATCGGCTCGTTCGTGAGCACCGTCGTCGAGCAGAAGACCTGCTCCGCCGGGGCACTCCCGCCCTGCCGCCACCCCTGCGTCGACTGCGCCGTCACGACGCTGCCGTGCACCAGGTTCAGGAACGTCAGCGGGACCCCGAACGCCTCTTGGGTCATGCGGGTGATGCGGTCGAACCGCTCCTCCGGACCACTGCCGAGGACACCGAGTGCCTCGACGACGGCGGTCCGGTGCGCGGCGGGGTCCAGCTGGGTCATGCGCCCTGTCTACCCGCACCCTCCGTCAGGAACCAGTCCCGCGGGTGCTGGTCGGCCGTCAACTCGCGTCGCTCGGACACCGGAGCGGCCCACGCCGCCGCGTTCGACAGCACGCGCTGGATGTCCGGGTGGTGGTAGACGGGGTACTCCTGGTCGCCGGGGGAGAAGTAGAAGACCTTCCCCAGACCGCGGCGGTAGGCGACACCGGACCGGAAGACCTCGCCGCCGGCGAAGGTCGACAGGAAGACCTCTTCGTCGGGGCGCGGGATGTCGAAGTACTCGCCGTACATCTCCTGCCGGTCGATCACGATCGGGTGCGGCACCCCGGCGGCGATCGGGTGCTCCGGCGCGATCGTCCAGACGAGTTCGCGCTCGCCGTCGTTGCGCCACTTCAGCGAGCAGGTGGTGCCCATCAGGCGCTTGAACGGCTTCGAGTAGTGCCCGGAGTGCAGCACCACCAGGCCCATGCCGGCGTGCACGGCGTCGACGACCAGGTCGACCACGGCGTCGCTGACGTCGTCGTGGGCGGCGTGGCCCCACCAGAACAGGACGTCGGTCGTGGCCAGGCCCTCGGCGGTGATGCCGTGGTCGGGCTCCTGCAGCGTGGCGGTGCTCACGGTGGCGTCGGGGTGGTGCTCGCGGAGCGCTGCCGCGATCACGGTGTGCATGCCGTCGGGGTAGTGCCCGATGACCGTCGCGTCACCGCGGGTCTCGTGCACGTTCTCGTTCCAGACGACGATGTTCAGGGGACGGTTCTCGGTCGGCACTGACATGGCTCCAACGCTAGCCTCCCCGGGCGTCGAATCGATACGACCACCGGAGTGTCGGGGGTTTCCCGGGACGCGTCCGCGACGATGTGGGCATGACTCCCCGCTCCCTGTTCCGTGCCGCCGCGGTCGCCGAACTCGTGACCTGGACCATGCTCATCGCCGGGATGGTGCTCAAGTACGGCCTGGACGCCGGCGACTGGGGCGTCCGGATCGGCGGCGGGGTGCACGGCTTCGTGTTCCTGGCCTACCTGGTGGTCACGACCGTCGTCGCGGTCAACCAGCGGTGGTCGTTCGGGGCGCTCGTGCTCGGCTGGGCCAGCGCCGTCGTGCCCTACGCCACGGTGCCGTTCGAGGTCGCGGTCGCCCGCCGAGGCATGCTCGAGGGCCCGTGGCGCCGCTCACCCGACGCGCGCTCGGGTTTCTGGGACCGTCTGCTGTTCTTCGTGGTGCGTCGCCCCGCGGTCGCGGTCGTCATCGGGGTCGTGGCGGTCGCCCTGGTGTTCGTGGTGCTGCTGGCGGCGGGGCCGCCCGTCCCGCGCTCCTGAGCCTCGTTCCGGCTCCGGCGTCGCGGGGTCGTGCCGCCGCGAGTTCGCGCCGCCGCGAGGTTCCACGACATGCCGCTCAGGTTCGCCGAGGTTCCAGAGACGGCCCGATCGCGGCGCGAGATGCCGAGATTTCGGAACCTCACGGGACGCGACAGGGCGGGGGCAGGGCCGGGCGGGCGGGGTGGACGCGCGCCGCGACGGACGGGAGGCCCGGTGCCAGCTGGCACCGGGCCTCCCGTCCGTCAGGTGCGTGCGTCTAGAGCGCGGCGAGCGTCGCGTTCAACGTGGCGGACGGGCGCATGACCGCGCTCGTCTTGGCGTCGTCCGGGCGGTAGTAGCCGCCGATGTCGGCCGGGTGCCCCTGCACGCCGTTCAGCTCCTCGACGATCTGCTGCTCCTGCGCGTCGAGCTTGCCCGCGATCTCGGCGAACGACGCGGCGAGCTCGGTGTCCGTCGTCTGCGCCGCGAGCTCTTCGGCCCAGTACTTGGCCAGGTAGAAGTGGCTGCCGCGGTTGTCGATCGAGCCGAGCTTGCGGCCCGGGGACTTGTCCTGCTCGAGGAAGGTCCCGGTGGCACGGTCGAGCGTCTCACCGAGGATCTTCGCCCGCTCGTTGCCCGTCACGCCGGCGAGGTGCTCGAGGCTGACCGCCAGGGCCAGGAACTCGCCGAGGCTGTCCCAGCGCAGGTAGTTCTGCTGCACGAGCTGCTGGACGTGCTTCGGGGCGGAGCCGCCGGCACCGGTCTCGAACAGCCCACCGCCACCGAGCAGCGGGACGACGGAGAGCATCTTCGCCGAGGTGCCGAGCTCCATGATCGGGAACAGGTCGGTCAGGTAGTCACGCAGGACGTTGCCCGTGACGGAGATGGTGTCCTCGCCGCGGCGGATGCGCTCGAGCGAGAAGCGCATGGCGTCCTCGGGCGAGAGGACCTCGATCTGCAGGCCCTCGGTGTCGAGCTCGCCCAAGTACTGGCGGACCAGACCGATCAGGTTCGCGTCGTGTGCACGGGTCTCGTCGAGCCAGAACACGGCCGGGGTCTCCGAGGCGCGAGCACGGGTGACGGCGAGCTTGACCCAGTCGCGGATGGCGACGTCCTTGGTCTGGCAGGCGCGCCAGATGTCACCGGGCTCGACGTCGTGCTCGATGACGACGTCGCCGGCGGCGTTCGTCACACGGACGACGCCCGCACCGGGGACCTCGAAGGTCTTGTCGTGCGAGCCGTACTCCTCGGCCTTCAGCGCCATGAGGCCGACGTTCGGGACCGAACCCATCGTCGACGGGTCGAAGGCACCGTTGACGCGGCAATCGTCGATCACGGTCTGGTAGATGCCGGCGTAGCTCGAGTCCGGGATCACGGCGAGGGTGTCGTGCTCGTCGCCGTCCGGGCCCCACATGTGGCCGGAGGTGCGGATCATCGCGGGCATCGAGGCGTCCACGATGACGTCGCTCGGGACGTGCAGGTTCGTGATCCCCTTGTCCGAGTCGACCATCGCCAGCTCGGGACCCGCGGCGATGCCGTCGGTGAAGGCCTGCTTGATCTCCGCGCCGTTCGGCAGGGCGTCGAGTCCCGCGAGGATCGAGCCGAGACCGTCGTTCGGGGTGAGCCCGGCGGCGGCCAGGTCGGCACCGAAGCGCTCGAACACCGACGGGAAGAACGCCTTGATGACGTGGCCGAAGATGATCGGGTCGGAGACCTTCATCATCGTCGCCTTGAGGTGCACGGAGAACAGGATGTCCTCGGCCGCGGCGCGCTGGATCTGGTCCTGCAGGAAGGCCTCGAGCGCTGCGACGTGCAGCACGGTGCCGTCGACGACCTCGCCCTGCACGACCGGGATCGACTGCTTGAGGACCTGGGTCTCGCCACCCTCGGCGACGAACGTGATCGTCAGGACGTCGTCGGCGGGGGCGATCCAGGACTTCTCGTTCGAGCGGAAGTCGTCGACGCCCATCGTGACGACGTTCGTCTTCGAGTCGCCGCTCCACGCACCCATGCGGTGCGGGTGCTTCCGCGCGTAGTTCTTGACGGACAGGGGAGCGCGGCGGTCGGAGTTGCCCTCGCGCAGCACGGGGTTGACGGCGCTGCCCTGGACGCGGCCGTAGCGGGCGCGGGCGTCGCGCTCCTCGTCCGTCTTCGGCTCGTCGGGGTAGTCGGGCAGGTCGTAGCCCTGGGACTGCAGTTCCTTGATCGCGACCTTGAGCTGCGGGATCGACGCCGAGATGTTCGGCAGCTTGATGATGTTCGCCTCGGGGGTCTTCGCGAGCTCGCCGAGCTCGGCCAGGGCATCGTCCACGCGCTGCTCGTCGGTGAGCCGCTCCGGGAACTGGGCGATGATCCGGCCGGCGAGCGAGATGTCGCGGGTCTCGACGTCGACACCAGCGGTGCCGGCGAAGGCCTGGATGACCGGGAGGAAGGAGTGGGTGGCGAGGAACGGCGCCTCGTCCGTGAGGGTGTAGATGATCTTGGCCATGCTGGCGGGTACTCCCTTGTTCGACCGTCGGTACGTCCACGCTACTCGTGGTGCGGGATGTCTCGACATCAAGATACATGGTCCGGCCTGCGTCCGGCAGGTACTCGGCAGACGTCCTGGATGCGCACTGTCGGCTCATAGGAACGCTCGGTGGACTGGTCTTCCGCAGTTCCAGAGCCGCAGGAGGGCGATCATGGCGACGACACGAGTGACACCGGAGGACTTCGGGTGGACCGCGGAGGACCTCCGCTCGGCCTACGCCTCGGACGGCAGTGGCCCGTACCGGTACGCGCCGGATGGCAGCGGACCGTTCTCGTACGACGACGACGGTTCCGGTCCGTGGCTCGTCGGGCCGGAACCGCGCCGGGGGCTGGCACGGTTCGCCCCGCGCGACCGCGGTGGACGCTCCCGACTCCGCCGCATCGGCACAGCGGTGAGCGCCGGGGCCCTGGCGCTCGTGCTCGCCGTCGGCAGCGTCGCAGTCGTCGCCCACACCGCCCCGCCACACCCCTCGGTCCAGGCGGGAGCAGTCCACAGCGCCGGACCCGACGGGACCTGATCGCGCGCACGGTGCCGGTTCCATCACGTGGTGCGAGGTTGACCGCCGGGTGCGCGCCTGCTGCGCCGCACGGAGCCGTCAACCGCGCACGGAGTGACGACGCACGCACGGTGATGCCACGCTGGACCGGTGACCGAACTCCTCGTCGTGGGCGTCATCGCCCTGATCGCCATCGCCGGTGCCGCCGTGCTCGGGCCCCGCATCGGGGTCGCGGCACCGCTCGTGCTCGTCGTCGTCGGGATCATCGCGAGCCTGCTGCCGTTCATCCCGGACGCGAAGATCGAGCCGGAGTGGATCCTCGCCGGGGTGCTGCCGCCGCTGTTGTACTCGTCGGCGGTGTCGATGCCGTCGATGAACTTCCGGCGCGAGTTCGGCGCCATCAGTGGCCTGTCGGTGCTGCTCGTCATCGCGTCGAGCCTGGTGCTCGGCCTGTTCTTCGCGTGGGTGGTGCCGGACCTCGGGTTCTGGTGGGGGATCGCCCTCGGTGCGATCGTCAGTCCCACCGACGCCGTCGCCACCTCGATCGTCAAGCAGACCTCGGTGTCGCGCCGGGCGATCTCGATCCTCGACGGCGAATCGCTGCTCAACGACGCCACCGCGCTGGTGCTCCTGCGCACGGCCATCTTCACCGCTGGTGCATCGTTCTCGTTCTGGGGTGCGCTCGGCGACTTCGCCCAGGCCGTCGCCATCGCCGTGGTCATCGGCTGGTTCGTCGGCTGGTTGAACGTGTTCGTCCGCGCCCGGGTGCCGAACGCCGCGGTGAACACGGCGCTGTCCTTCGCGGTGCCGTTCGTCGCTGCTCTGCCGACCGAGCACTTCGGCGGGTCCGGGCTCGTGGCCGCGGTCGTCGCGGGGCTGTTCACCGGCATCGTCGGGCCGCGCAAGCTCCCGCCGGGGCACCGACTGTCGGACGCGCAGAACTGGCAGACCATCGAGCTCGTGCTCGAGGGCGCGGTGTTCCTGACGATGGGGCTCGAACTCGCGAAGATCCTCGGCGACGTGCAGCGGGAGCACGCGGGCATCGGTCCCGCGCTGCTCATCGCGGTCGGCGCCCTCGTGCTCACCGTGCTGGTGCGGGCCGCGTACGTCGTCCCACTGCTGTTCGCGCTGTCGGCAGCCGCCAAGCGCGGAGAACGGATGCAGGAACGCTTCGCCGAGATGCACGCCGGCGACCGCGACGCGATGAGCGACGTGATCCGCGAGCACCGGCCGGGCAACCGGGCGCCCTCGGAGCGGGAACTCGACCGGTTCACGACACGCGTCCGCCGCACCCTGGCGGACATCGCGTACTACACGAAGGCGCCGCTGGGCTGGCGCGAGGGCACCGCCGTGGTCTGGGCCGGCATGCGTGGGGCGGTGACCGTCGCCGCCGCGCAGACCCTGCCCGAGGGGACGCCGCAACGATCGCTCCTGGTGTTCATCGCGTTCGCGGTGGCCCTGCTCTCACTCGTGGTCCAGGGCGGCACGATCGGCCCGCTGCTCCGACGGATCGCCGCCCCCGCACCCGACACGTCGGCGCGGGACACCGAGGAGCGCAAGCGGCTGCTCGAGCTCATGCGGACGGCGGCCGAAGACGTCCCCGGCACTCGCGAGGCCGGCCCTCGAGCGCGCGAAGAACTCGAGGCAGCCGACCCGGCCGAGCTCCGGGCGTGGATGGGACGCGAGAAGGCCCGACGACTCGCGGTGCTCGAGGCGCAGCGTGCGGCGATCCTCGACGCCCGCGACGACGGTTCCTTCGACGCCGAGGTGCTCGAGTCGATGCTGCAGAACCTCGACGCCGAGCAGATCGCCCTCGAGCTCCGTGGGGCACCTGCCCGCTGACGACGGCCAGCCGATCAGGCCCGGTCTGGCCGATCAGGTACCGATCGACACCCGGAACACCCGGACGCCGGCCGCCCGGAGTGCTGCGAGCCCGAGCCGCATCCGCATGCTGCGGAACGGCCGCTCGAACCCCGACGGCGCGGACGCGGCATCGATCTGGTGGAGCACCTCGGACGTGAGGGTGCGCTCGACCTTGGGCGCAAGCCGTGTCAGTCCCGAGACCGTCACCACGATCCGGACGGCGTGCGGCACGAGCAGCGGATCGATGAGCTCGGCTGCTGCCTGCGCACGGTGGAACGCGGGGTCGTCACCGGGGCGCCGGATCGCGATGACCGCGAGTTCAGCGTCCCAGGTCTCCTCGGGGTCCGGCAGGTCGTCGACCCCGATGACCCGCATGCGTGCGGCGTCGATGCCCGCGCGCACCGCGGCGGCGCGGAGCACGGGCAGGAGTTCCTGGGTGCCGGCGAGCACGACGTCGGCGGTGCCGAGGTCGACCTGCGCGGGCCGCTCTCGCGGCGATCGGGCCATGGTGCGGGTCCTTCCGTCGCTTTCCCACGACGCTACCGATGTCGGACGGTCGGGGGACGTCGGGGCCCGCGGTGATCAGGTGCCTCCCAGCCCCGCGGTAACGAAAAGATCACGGTGGGGCCTGTACAAAGCGACAGAGTCGTGCAGAATGGTGGGCGGCCATGACGACTGCACCCGAACTCGACCAGCACCCGGAGACCCCGGTGGTGCACCTGTCCCGTCGCGCTGCCCTCGAGGCCGAGCGCGCCGCAGCCCGGAAGCCCCAGCGCCGAGCGGACAAGCCGGAGAAGCCGGAGAAGCCCGCCAAGGTCGCGAAGCCGGCCAAGGCAGTGAAGGTCGCGAAGCCCGCCCGGTCGGCGAAGTCCGCCACGGCAGCAACGGTCGCGAAGCCCGTCGGCCGCCGCGCCACCGCAGCCCGCGCGACGACCGAGCACGTCGACACCCGCATCACGCGCGTGGTCCGCCGCCCCGCTGCCACCGTGACGAGCGTCGCGAAGGCCCCACGGGCCTCCCGGTCCGGTCGTGCCGGACGGATCACCCTGACCAGCGCGGCTGCGGCGATCGCGATGTTCGCCGCCTCGGCGATGCCCGCCCACGCCAGCGCCGGCACCTCGATGGCGACCTCGACCATCGCGCCGATCGTGCGCACTCAGGACTACGCGGTCACCCAGGCGGTCACCGCGACCGGGCTCGACCGCGACGGGTTCACCGTCGGCGGCGGTACGACGCGCCGGATCGTCACCACCGGCGGCACGGCCGACACGAGTGGCATCGCGGGCGAAGCCGTCTCGTACGGCGGCGCGGTCCGCTCCCCGTTCCCCGGCCCGGTGCAGATGAGCTCGGGCTTCGGCTACCGCTCGGCACCGTGCGGCGCGTGCTCCTCGCTGCACCAGGGCCTCGACTTCACGCCCGGCATGGGCACGGCCATCGGTGCCGTCGCCGCGGGCACCGTCCGGATCTCGGGCACGTACTTCTCGTACGGCAACGCCGTGATCATCGACCACGAGATCGACGGCCGCCAGGTGTCGACGCTCTACGGGCACATGATCCCGGGGTCGTCGCCGCTCAAGGTCGGCGACCAGGTCGAGGCCGGCGAGTTCATCGGACTCGTCGGGTCCTCCGGCGTCTCGACCGGTGCGCACCTGCACCTCGAGGTCCTGATGGACGGCGTGACCCCGATCGACCCCGAAGCGTGGCTCGAAGCCCGCATCGGCCGCTCGCTGACGACGTAGCCCTCGACACCACCCACCCCGGACGCACAGCAGACGTCGAGCGCTGGTGGGGTGACGTCCCAGCTGTCCTGTGCAGACTCACAGGCATGGACGATCACCACAGACCGCCCGCCCGTCGTCGATCCGAGGAAGCTGCCCGCTGATGGGCGCCGACACCTGGATCGCCTTCGGGCTCGTCATCCTCTTCGTGCTCGTCGGCGGGGTCTTCGCCGCCGCCGAGATCGCACTCGTCTCGCTCCGTGAGTCGCAGCTGCAGCAGCTCGAACGCCGGGGCTCTCGTGGCCTGCGGGTCGCCGAACTCGGGCGTGACCCGAACCGGTTCCTCGCGGCCGTGCAGATCGGTGTGACCGTCGCCGGGTTCTTCTCCGCCGCGTACGGCGCCTCGTCGATCGCGCCGGACGTCGCACCCGTGTTCACCGGGCTCGGACTCGGCCAGGGAGCCGCCGAGACGGTCGCTCTCGTGCTGATGACCCTCGTCATCGCCTACCTGTCGCTCGTGTTCGGCGAGCTCGTGCCGAAGCGACTCGCCCTGCAGCGCGCCGAGGGCTTCTCGATGCTCGTCGCACCGACCCTCGACCGCTTCGCCACCCTGATGCGCCCGGTGATCTGGGTGCTTTCGGCTTCGACGAACCTGGTCGTCCGTGCACTCGGTGGCGACCCGAACGCCCGCAGCGAGTCGATGAGCACCGAGGAGCTCCGCGGCCTCGTCGACGAGCACACCGGCGTCGACGAGCAGGGCCGCCGGATCGCCCGGAGTGCGCTGGACGCCGGTGACCGGATCCTGCGCGAGTCGATGCGCCCCTGGTACGACGTGTCCACGATCGACGCCGCGCTGACCATCGCCGAGGCCACCGACCACGCGATCGAGGTCGGGCACACCCGGTACCTCGTGACCTCCGGCGGACGCGACGAGGTCGACGGCTTCGTGCACCTCCGCGACCTGCTCCGTCCGAGCGACCCGTCCGCACCGGTGTCGACTCTGGTGCGCCCGGTGCTCGCACTGCCGGAGACGAAGTCGCTGTCGAGCGCGATCGCGGACATGCGGACCGACGGGCACCAGATCGCCCTGGTCGTGGACGAGTACGGCGGCAGCGCGGGCATGGTCACGCTCGAGGCGCTGCTCGAGGACCTCGTCGGCAGAATCCGCGACGAGTACGACGAACCCACGGCCGAGCACGACGGCGTGGACGGGTCCACGGTGCTCGAGGACCTCGTCGCCGACGGCGGTCCGGCGCTGCCCGACGGTGACTACGAGACCGTCGGCGGCCTCGTGCAGGTCCACCTGGACCGCGTGCCGGAGGTCGGCGACGTCGTCGCCGCCGGCGGGCACCGCCTCGAGGTGACCGCCATGGACGGTCACCGCGTGGCGCGCGTGCGGATCACGGCCGACGTCACGCTCTGAACTCCGCGCAGCTGACCTGGAGGCCCGTGGCGGCGCCGCCACGGGCCTCCCGTCCGCCCGGCGGGTACCGCCAGTGCCTGCCGGACGGACAGCGCCGCCACGTACGCTCTCCCCATGGGTATCGACGTGCGCAACGAGATCCGCGACTTCCTGTCCTCCCGGCGAGCGCGGCTCACCCCCGAGCAGGTCGGCATGCCGTCGTTCGGCGGCGGGGTCCGACGCGTCCCCGGGCTACGGCGGCACGAGGTCGCGATGCTCGCCGGCGTGAGCGTCGACTACTACACGCGGCTCGAGCGCGGATCGCTCAAGGGGGTCTCGGACAGCGTGCTCGAGGGCCTCGCGAGCGCCCTGCAGCTCGACGAGGACGAGCGCGTCCACCTGTGGGACCTCACCCGACTGGCGAACTCCGGCGTCAAGACGATGCACCGCACCGTCCCCACGCGGGTCCGTCCCGGCGTCCAGCGCCTGCTCGACGCCATCACCGGAGCGCCTGCCTGGGTGCGGAACGAACGCGGTGACGTCGTCGCGACGAACGAGCTCGGTCGCGCGCTGTACTCGCCGATGTTCGCCGGCCCGGGGCGCCCCGTGAACACCGCACGCTTCACGTTCCTCGACCCCGCGGCCCGAGACTTCTTCCCGGACTGGGCGCAGACCGCGAAGGACGCCGTCGCCGTGCTCCGGGCAGCCGCGGTGTCGAACCCGTGCGAGCCCGGACTCATCACCCTCGTCGGGGAGCTCTCCACGCGCAGCGAGGAGTTCCGCGGCTGGTGGGCCGCGCACGACGTCCGACTGCAGCGCGCCGGCGGGAAGCGCATCGACCACCCGATCGTCGGCGAGCTGCGCCTGGCGTACGAGGCGCTCGACCTGGTCGCCGACCCCGGCCTGACGTTGTTCACGTACTCGGCCGAGCCGGGCAGCGAGTCCGAGCGGTCACTGGCCCTGCTCGGCACCTGGGCCGCGACGGAACGGGCCGAGCAGTACGCGGCCCTGCGCGCGACGGAGTCCGAGTCCGAGTCGGTCGACTGAACCGCTGGTCGGGCCGGTGCACTGTTCGTAGGCTGGGGCCGTGACGAGGACGACGGACGGATCAGCGGGGGACGCCGACTACGCCCGCATCGGCCAGGACTACCGGCAGTACCGCCGCCCCGAACCGACGTTCGCCCGGGCAATCGCAAAGGCCCTCGGCGACGCCCGCACCGTCCTCAACGTCGGTGCCGGTGCCGGATCCTACGAGCCGACCGATCGCGACGTCACGGCCGTCGAACCCTCGGCGTCGATGCGCGCCCAACGACCGGACACCCTGTCGACGGCGATCGACGCCACCGCCGAGGACCTGCCCTTCGACGACGACACGTTCGACGCCGCGATGACGACGTTCTCGGTGCACCAGTGGGGCGACCTCGAGCGCGGGCTGGCCGAGCTGCGCCGGGTGACCCGGGGTCCGATCGTGATCCTGACGTGCGACCCGGCCCGCGTCGAGGACTTCTGGCTCGCCGAGTACGCACCAGAGGTGATGGCGACCGAGGCCCGGCGCTACCCCGCGCTCGACCGCATCGCCGCCGCACTGGGCGACGACACCGTCACGAACACCCCGCTGCCGATCCCGTTCACGTGCGTCGACGGCTTCTCCGAGGCGTACTACGCCCGGCCGGAGCGCCTGCTCGACCCCGGCGCCCGGAAGGCGAACTCGGCGTGGAGCTTCATCGACGAGCTCACCGCACGGCGATCGGTGGCCGCACTCCGGGCCGCGCTCGACTCCGGCGAGTGGGACCGGCGGCACGGGGCGCTGCGGATCCGGCCGACCTACGAGGGCGCCCTCGTCCTGGTGACGGCCGTCCCCGCCGCTTGACACGTCGACGTAGGCTGTTGGAGTGAGCTTCCAGGAGGTGGTCGGCGCCCGGAGCGCCGGCATCAGGGCGTGAGGCCCCCGGTCGTGCCCGCAGGCACGGCCGCCCTCGTCGAACCCTGACCTCCTCCCGCCCGGTGCGGTGTGCGTCCGCACGCCCCGGGCCCGCTCGAAAGCGATGCACCATGCTCCCCATCACGGAGAAGACCCTCCGCACGTCCTTCGTCAACGCCTCCCGCAAGGAGACGACCGACATCACGCTGCCCGCCGACTTCGAGGCGATCGACTGGGACGCGCTCGACTTCCTGGGCTGGCGCGACCCGAAGATCGGTCGGCGTGCGTACGCCGTCGTGCCGACGCTCGAGGGAACGCTCGTCGGCATCGTGTTCCGGCAGGCCGAGGCCTCGTCGCGCTCGCGCGCTCAGTGCTCGTGGTGCCAGGACGTGAAGCTGCCGAACGACGTCGTGTTCTACAGCGCGAAGCGGTCCGGCAAGGCGGGGCGGAACGGCGACACCGTCGGCACGCTCGTCTGCCAGGACTTCCAGTGCTCGCGGAACGTCCGGAAGCTTCCGCCGCCCGCCTACGAGGGCTACGACGTCGAGGCCGCGCGCCTGCGGCGCATCGAGGACCTGCAGCTGCGGGCCGCGTCCTTCGCCACGGAGGTCTGAGCCGCCGGCGTCCTCGGAAGACGCCGCCGAGTCAGCGAGACGCCGCCGGATTCGGGGGCGCGTCGCGCTGACGCCGGCGTCTCGCGTCCGCAACGCGACGGACGCCGGACGGGAGGCGCGGGGCGGGGCCGCCACGGGCCTCCCGTCCGGCAGACGCGAGCGTTTCAGGGCCGCGGGCCGCGTTGCGGGGGAAACCGCCCGGTAACGCGGGTGAAACGGTCGTTCCGTAGCCTCGGCACATGGACCTCGGCGACCTCGACGACGCGACCGCCCCCGACGCTGCCGTGGTGATCCGGGGATGGGCCGACGTGCCCGCGTGGGTCGACGCCCTGGTGGCCGCGCGCCCGTTCGGCACGGTGTCGGCGCTGCTCGATCGAGCGCGAGTCGAGTCGGCGTCGTGGGGTGCGCCGGAGCTCGACCACGCCCTCGCGCAGCACCCGCGGATCGGTGAGCGGACGACCGATGCCTCATCGGCTCGCGAACAGTCGTCGATGCGCAGCGCCGGCGACGAGGTGGCCGGCCGGATCGCCGACGGCAACGCCGCGTACGAGCAGCGGTTCGGGCGGGTGTTCCTGGTGCGGGCCGCCGGACGGACGCCTGAGGAGCTGCTGGCCGAGCTCGACCGGCGCCTCGCGGGCGACCCGGCGGTCGAGACGCGCGAGGCCGCCGCTGCGCTGGCCGACATCGCGCTGCACCGCATCCGTGCGACCTTCGCCGTGCCGCACCTGACCACGCACGTGCTCGACGCCACCACCGGCACCCCGGCGGTCGGCGTCGGCCTGACCCTCAGCACCGTGGACGGTGACGTCGTCGCGACCGGCTCGACCGACGCCGACGGCCGCGCGGCGCTCGGCCCCGACGTGCTCGAGCGCACCGACCACGTGCTGCGCTTCGACACCGGCCCGCACTTCGCCGCTGCCGGGGTGCCGACCTTCCACCCGTTCGTGACCGTGGCGTTCCGCGTCACGGGCACCGAGCACCTGCACGTCCCGCTGCTGCTGAGCCCCTTCGCCTACAGCACCTACCGAGGGAGTTGACCGCCATGTCGGAGACCTCCGTCCACCTGGGACCGAACAAGTACGGCAAGGCCGAGAACCGCCTGGTCCGCGTGACCCGGCACGGCGACCGGCACGAGATCGCCGACCTGACCGTGACGTCGCAGCTCATCGGCGAGGCGTTCGCCGGGTCGTTCACCAGCGGCGACAACTCCCGGATCGTCGCGACGGACACCCAGAAGAACACCGTGTTCGCCCTGGCGAAGGAGCACGGCGTCGGCGCCCCGGAGGACTTCCTCGCGCTGCTCGCCGACCAGTTCACGAGCGAGTTCGACTGGGTCGAGGGCGGGCTCTGGCAGGCCGAGGTGCACCCGTGGGAACGCATCACGGTCGACGGGCAGCCGCACGACCACTCGTTCCGCCGCACCGGCACCGGGACCCGTCTGGCGACGGTGCACGTCGAGGGCGGCGAGCGCCACGTCACCGGCGGCGTCAAGGACCTGGTCGTCCTGAAGTCGACCGGGTCCGAGTTCCACGGGTTCCCGCGGTCGCGGTTCACGACCCTGCCGGAGACGACGGACCGCATCATGGCGACCGAGGTCACGGCGCGGTGGCGGTACCTGCCGTCCGCCGTCGCAGCGGGGATCGACTACGACCACCTGTACGAGGAGGTCGTCGCCGTGATGCTCGAACAGTTCGCCACGGTGCACTCGCTCGCCCTGCAGCAGACGCTGTGGGAGATGGGGCGGGCGGCGATCGAACTGCGGCCCGAGCTCGCCGAGGTGCGGTTCGCGATGCCGAACAAGCACCACTTCGTCGTGGACCTGTCGCCGTTCGACCTGACGAACGAGAACGAGGTGTTCATCGCGGCCGACCGCCCCTACGGGCTGATCGAGGGGACGGTCGTCCGCGACGGCGTGGCCGAGGCGCCCCGTGCGTGGGAGCACCTGCCCGCCTTCGTCTAGGCCGAGGGCTCCTCGCGCGGCAGCGCGATCGGCGCCGTCGACCGCACCCCGTCGTACGAACCGACCGCCGGGTCCTCGCCGTACCGCTCGGCCACGGCGCGCGAGCCGAGCAGCAGGTTGAGCAGGATCGCCGCGACGGCGCCGGCCGAGATCCCCGAGTCGAAGACCAGCGTGAACCAGGTCGGGAACTGCCCGTAGATGTCCGGGGCGACGGTCGGCAGCAGCGCGATGCCGAGTGGCAGCGCCACCACGAGCACGTTCCGGTTGTCGAACCGCACCTTCGACAGCGTCCTGATGCCCGACGCCGCGACCATGCCGAACAGCGCGACACCGGCACCGCCGAGCACCGCGTGCGGGATCGCCTCGACCACCGCGGCCACCTTCGGCACCAGGCCGAGCACCACGAGGATGCCGCCGGCCGCCGTCGCCACGTACCGGGAGCGCACGCCGGTCAGTGCGACGAGCCCGACGTTCTGCGCGAACGCCGTGTACGGGAACGTGTTGAACACCCCGCCGACGACGGTGCCGAGTCCGTCCGCGCGCAGGCCGTCGGCGAGCGTGCGCTTCGACACGGGACGCCCGGTGACCTCGCCGACCGCGATCATGTCGCCGGTGGTCTCGGTCATGATCACGAGCCCGACGACGAGCATTGACACGATCGAGGCGAGGTCGAACGTCGGCAGCCCGAAGTGGAACGGCGTGACGAACGCGAACCAGCCCGCGTCGCCGATGCCCGACCCGTCGACCATGCCGGGGACGAACAGCGCCACGACCGTGCCGAGCAGCAGCCCGAACAGCACCGAGACCCGGGCGAGCCCCCGCGGCGCGAACCGTTCGACCAGGACGATCGCGAGCAGCACCCCGGCGGCGAACGCGACGTCGAGCGGGTCGGCAGCACCGTCCTTGCCGCCGTCGGTGACCCAGCCGGCGGCGACGCTCATGAGCGACAGACCGATGATGAGGATGACCGTGCCGGTGACGATCGGGGGGAACAGCCGGACGAGCTGCGCGAACCACGGTGCGACGACCACCATGAAGACGCCGCACGCGATCGTCGCCCCGTACACGGCGGTGATGCCGTGCTCGGTGCCGATCGCGATCATCGGGCCGACCGCGGCGAAGGTGACACCCTGCACGAGCGGCAGCCGGACTCCGAACCGCCAGAAGCCGACGGACTGCACGATCGTGGCGATGCCCGCGACGAACAGGTCGGCGCTGATGAGGAAGGCGAGGTCGGCGCTGTCGAAGCCGAGGGCCCCACCGACGATGAGCGGCACGGCGATCGCGCCCGCGTACATCGCGAGCACGTGTTGCAGGCCGAGCGGCAGGAGCCTGGCGAGCGGTGGGACGGAGTCGACGCCGTCCTCGGTCGGTGTCGCGCGCGGTGTCTTCGTGGTCGTCATGGCGTCCCCTTCGAGCGGTGGTTTCCCTGTGCTCCGGACGCTATGCACCCCGTGTTTCCCCGCGATGACGGGCGTGGGTCGCGTCGGTCACCGGACCAGCGCCCGAAACGCACGCCGAGACGGACAGGAGGCCCGTGGCGGATGCGCCACGGGCCTCCCGTTCCGAACGATGTCGCGTCTACCGACCGATGGTCGACATGTCGGGGTAGCGGTCGCCGGTCGGGACCGGGAGCGCCGACAGGCGCGTGACCTGGTCCGCGGTGAGGGTCAGGTCGGCGGCACCGACGTTCTCCTCGAGGCGCGACACGCGCTTCGTGCCCGGGATCGGCACGATGTCGTCGCCCTGGGCGAGCAGCCAGGCGAGGGAGACCTGTGCCGGGGTGGCTTCGGCCTCTGCAGCGATCTCCTTGACGGCGTCGACGATGCGCATGTTCTGCGCGAACGCCTCTTCCTGGAAGCGCGGGTTCGCCAGGCGGAAGTCGTCGGAGTCCAGGTCGGACGGCTTCGTGATCGCACCGGTCAGGAACCCGCGGCCGAGCGGCGAGTACGGCACCAGTCCGATGCCGAGCTCGCGCAGGGTGTCGAGCACCGCACCCTCGGGGTCGCGCGTCCACAGCGAGTACTCGCTCTGCAGCGCGGTGATCGGGTGGACCGCGTGGGCCTTCCGGATCGTCTCGGGTCCGGCCTCGGACAGGCCGATGTGCCGGATCTTGCCCTCCTGCACGAAGCCGGCGAGCTGCCCGATGACGTCCTCGATCGGGACGGCCGGGTCGACGCGGTGCTGGTAGTACAGGTCGATGTGGTCGGTGCCGAGGCGCCGCAGGGACCCCTCGAGGGCCTCGCGCACGGACTCCGGTGCGGAGCTGATGCCGCGTCCGGTGGCGGGCGTCTCCTCACCGGCGGTGTGGGTGATGAGGCCGAACTTCGTCGCGATCACGACGTCGTCGCGGCGGTCGGCGAGGGCCCGGCGGAGCAGGTCCTCGTTCGTGTAGGGGCCGTACGCCTCGGCCGTGTCGAACAGGGTGACGCCGAGGTCGATCGCGCGGTGGATCGTGCGGATCGACTCCGCGTCGTCGGTGCCGGCGCCCGTGTAGAAGGCGCTCATGCCCATGGTGCCGAGGCCGACGGGTCCGACCTCGAGGTCTGCGAGCTTGCGTGTCTGCATGGTGCAGGTCTACTCCGGGTGCACCGCTCGGAGGAAGGCACTGCCTGTGCCGGTCAGACACGGGCACCGTTCGTGTGGATCCTCCAAGGTCCACGCGGGCCAGCGCGGCGTAGACACGGCGGCGGTACGCTCGGAGGACGGGGTGGACGCCCCGGGACGGAAGGGGAACGTCGTGGTCGTCGTGTGGATCGTCATCGGAGTGGTCGTGGCCATCGCCGCGCTGCTCACCGTGCTCGAGGTGCAGAACCGCCGTCGTGCGAAGCTCCTCGCCCACCTCGAACCCGTCGACCCGACCCTCGGAGCCCGATCCCTCGCCGACGCCGAAGCGGCGCACTCGATGACCGAGGGCCTCGCGAAGTCCGCACACCCCGGCATCACCGGTGCCGGCGGCGGACTCGCCGGGTCGTGACGCACCGCCCGACCAGGCGGATCCTGCTCGCCGGAGGCGTCGGACTCGGGCTCGCCGGGGTGCTGGCAGCGTGCAGCCGGCCGAGCCCCGCTCCGTCAGGTTCGCCGCGACCGACCTCCAGCGGCTCCGCACAGCCGACGAGGACGCCTTCGAGCACGCCGACGCCCGGCGGCCCCGACTCGTGGGACGCCCTCGCCGCCGCCGTCTCCGGCACGGTGCTCCGGTCCGGGTCGAACGGCTGGGACAGCGCGCGCGTGCTCGAGAACCCGCGGTACGACGACGCCGACCCGCAGGGCATCCTGCGCGTCGCCGGGGTCGCAGACGTGCAGGCCGGTCTCGCGTTCGCGCGGAACACCCGCACCCCCGTCGCACTGCGAGCGGGCGGGCACTCGTACACGGGCTGGTCGGCCGGCGGCGCACCCGGGACCGACGTCCCGCGGTCGCTCGTGATCAGCACGCAGGACCTCGACGGCATCGAACTGCACGACGACGACACCGTCACGATCGGCCCGGGTGCGCAGCTCGGGGACGTCTACGCCGCGCTCGCGAAGGCCGGGCGGGCGATCGGCGCCGGTTCCTGTCCGACCGTCGGCATCGGCGGGCTCACCCTCGGCGGCGGGGTCGGCGTGCTCGTCCGCTCGTTCGGGCTGACCTGCGACCAGCTCACCGGCGTCACGCTCGTCACCCCGGACGGCGCCGTGCACGAGGTCTCGACGTCCACCGAACCGGACCTGTTCTGGGCCTGCCGCGGTGGGGGCGGTGGAACCGTCGGCGTCGTGACCGCACTGACGTACCGGACGCAGGCCGCGCCTCCCGTCCTGCTCTTCAGCATCACGTTCGCGTGGTCGGCCGCCTCGGCCGTGGTGCGCGCCTGGCAGGACTGGGCGCCCACCGCCGACCCGAAGCTGTGGTCGACGCTCAAGCTGCTGAACGGCAGTCGGCACTCCGCCCCGACGGTCACCGTGACCGGCGTGTGGACCGGATCGAAGACCGGCGCCGACACCTCCGTCGACGGTTTCATCGCCGCCACCGGTGCGAAGCCCCTCGTCCACACCGGGCGGGTGCTCACCTACGGCGCCGCGATGTCCGCGCTGGCGGGGAAGCCGCAGCGGGTGTCCGAGGCAGCGACGTCGTCGATCGGATCGGCGAAGCTCACCGACGCGCAGATCGACGTGCTCGTCGCCCAGGCGGCCGCGGCGGGCGACGTCGACGGCAACCTCGAGGGCGGGGTCGCGCTCGACGCCCTCGGCGGCGTCGTGGCGGACGTCGGCCGGACCGACTCGGCGTTCCCGTGGCGGTCCGCGCTCATGACCGTGCAGTACACCGCGGTCTTCGCCGACGGCGCGGACCCTGCACCGTTCGACGCGTACGTGCGGGGGTTCCGACGGGCGATGCGGCCGGCGTGGGGCGACGCGGCGTACGCGAACTACTGCGACGCGGCGATCACGGACCCGTCGGCGTACTTCGGGGACAACACCTCGCGCCTGCACCGCATCGCCGAGCAGGCCGATCCGACGGGCGTGCTCGACCAGCCGAACTGGGTCTGACGCCGCACGAGTCTCGGCCCGACGCACGCGAGTCTCGGTGTGAGCGACAGTTCTCGTGGCGCGCACCGCGAGAACTGTCGCCCACGCCGAGTCTCGGGCAGGAGCCGGGGCGACCAGCCCGCCGACCGCGTCCTACGATGACCGCATGGACATCGTCGACCTGGTGCTGCCGGACGTCGCTGCCTGGCGTGCTTGGCTCGACGCGCACGAGGGCGACGCCGACGGGGTGTGGCTCGTGCTCGCGAAGAAGGGCGTCACGGAGCCGACGACCCTGACCTATGACCAGGCGCTCGACGAGGCACTGTGCTCGGGGTGGATCGACGGCCAGAAGCGCGGTCGCGACGACGCCACGTTCCGGCAGCGGTTCACCCCGCGTCGGAAGGCCTCGCTCTGGTCGCAGCGGAACATCGGCCTGGTGGCGACGCTCGTCGCCGAGGGACGGATGCGGGACCGAGGCCAGGCGGAGATCGACCGCGCGAAGGACGACGGCCGGTGGGACCGCGCCTACTCCGGGGCCGCGGCGGCAACCGTGCCGGAGGACCTGCAGGCAGCGCTCGACGCGTCCCCGGCCGCCGCCGCGTTGTTCGCCGAACTGGACGCCACGAACCGGTACGCGGTGCTGCACCGGATCACGACCGCGCCGAGTGCGACGGCCCGGACGAACCGGCTGACCAAGCTCGTCACCGGCTTGGCGCGCGGCGAGACCCCGTACCCGCGTCCGGACCGGTCGGAGCACCGGGGGACACCGACTCAGGGACCGGCAACGCCTCGGGCGTAGACCGGGGACATGACCACTGGCACCGACACCACGAACCGTCCGGCCGCCGCCTCCGGCACCTTCCGCATCGGGGGCGACCTCGAGGTCCACCGCCTCGGCTACGGCACCATGCAGCTCACCGGCCCCGGAGTCTGGGGGCCGCCGAAGGACCACGACGAGGCCGTCCGCGTCCTCAAGCGCGCCGTCGAGCTCGGCGTCGACTTCTTCGACACCGCCGACTCCTACGGCCCCTACGTCGCCGAGGACCTGCTGCACGAGGCGCTCCACCCCTACGGCGACGACGTCGTCATCGCGACGAAGGCCGGACTCACCCGGACCGGTCCGAACGAGTGGCCGCCGGTCGGCCGTCCGGAGTACCTGCGGCAGGAGGCCGAGATGAGCCTCCGCCGTCTGGGCCTCGAGCGCATCGACCTGTTCCAGCTGCACCGCATCGACCCGAAGGTCCCGCTCGAGGACCAGGTCGGCGAGCTGAAGAAGCTGCAGGACGAGGGCAAGATCCGGCACATCGGCCTGTCCGAGGTGTCGGTCGACGACGTCAAGGCTGCCCAGGAGATCGCGACGATCGTCTCCGTGCAGAACCTGTACAACCTGCAGAAGCGCGACGCCGAGGAGCTCCTCGACTGGTCGACCGAGCAGGGCATCGCGTTCATCCCGTGGTTCCCGCTCGCGACCGGCGGGCTGACCGGCGAGGACTCACCGCTCACCGAGATCGCGTCGCGGAAGGGTGCTTCCCCGGCGCAGCTCGCCCTCGCGTGGCTGCTCAAGCGCTCGCCCGTCGTGCTCCCGATCCCCGGCACCTCGAGCGTCTCGCACCTGGAGGACAACCTGCAGGGCGCGACCATCGAGCTGACCGACGACGAGTTCGAGGAGCTGTCGAAGCTGGGTTCCTGACCCTTCGGTCGCGGACGCGACCGAACGGCGGACGGGAGGCACGGTGCCAGCTGGCACCGTGCCTCCCGTCCGTCTCCCGCGCTCTCCACCACCGCGCTTGCGCATGCATACGCGGTATGGGCATACTCGGTATGTCCATGGTGGACGAGAGACGGGGGAAGTGTCATGAGCGTACGGATGGGCGTACTCGCGCTGCTGGTGGGGGGACCCGGGTACGGGTACCAGCTCAGGGGGGAGTTCGAGCACCGCACCGGCGGGAGCTGGCCGCTGAACATCGGCCAGGTCTACACGACGCTCGACCGCCTGGAACGCGACGGCCTCGTGGCCCGCGGCGACACCGACGACGACGGCCACGTCGTCTACACGGTGACCGACGCGGGTCGCGGGGAAGTGGCGCGCTGGTTCAGCGAGCCGGTGCCCGCCAAGCGCGGGCGTGACGAGCTCGCGATCAAGTTCGCTCTGGCCGTGACGGTGCCCGGCGTCGACGTCGCGCGCCTGGTGCAGGTGCAGCGCGGTGCCGCGATCCGGAACCTGCAGGACCTGACCCGGCTCAAGCGCACGACCGATCCCGCGACGGACCTGGCGTGGTCGCTCGTGCTCGAGTCGATGGTGTTCCAGGCCGAGGCCGAGGTGCGGTGGCTCGACCACGTGGAGTCGACCGTGGCGCGGTACCGGCCGGACGACCACCCGGCGGCCGACGCTGGAGCTTCGTCCCCGACCGCTGCCGACACCGCCCGGAGTGCACGGTGAGCGCCGCACCGCTTCTGCAGCTCGACGCCGTCAGCGTGCACTACGGCTCCGGCGCGAAGGCCGTCACGGCGCTGGCCGGCATCGACCTGGCCGTCCAGCGCGGCGAGATGGTCGCCGTCATGGGGACCTCGGGTTCCGGCAAGTCGACGCTGCTCGCCTGCGCCGGCACCCTGCTGCCGCCGACGAGCGGCGAAGTGCTGATCGACGGCGAGTTCGTGTCCGACCGGCCCGCCAAGGAACTCGCGGCCCTCCGCCGTCGCCTCATCGGGTTCGTGTTCCAGGACTTCAACCTGATCCCGTCGCTCACCGCGGTCGAGAACGTGGCGCTGCCGCTCGAGCTCGACGGCTGGAAGGCCTCGCAGGCCCGCCGCGCCGCGGAACTGGCACTCGACAACGTCGAACTCGCGCACCGCGGCGACGCCTACCCCGACGACCTGTCCGGCGGGCAGCAGCAGCGCGTCGCGATCGCCCGGGGCGTGGTCGGCGAACGTCGGCTCGTGCTGGCGGACGAACCGACCGGCGCCCTCGACTCGCAGACCGGCGAGGTCGTGCTCCGCATGCTCCGACGGCACGTCGATGCCGGAGCCGGCGCGCTGCTCGTCACCCACGACGCCCGGCACGCTGCCTGGGCGGACCGGATCGTCTTCCTGCGCGACGGTCGCGTGGTCGACGAGACCGTGTACTCGGGCGTGGAGCTCACCCTGTCGGACCGGACCGCGTCGTGAGCCGGCGTCGGCGTCCCGGTACCGGCCGGACGCCGTTCGCCCTCCGACCGGCGCTCCGTCTGGGGCGTCGGCTGGCCTTCGCGAAGGCCGGACGAGCAGCGCTGATCATCGCGCTCATCGGGATCCCCACCGCCGGGTTCGCGGCAGTGGCGGTCGTCGTGCAGTCGACGCAGCCCACGACCGCGGAGTCGCTGGACTACGACCTCGGCAAGGCAGCCGCGCAGATGCGGGTGTCCGGTCCGGACCTGCCCGGCATGCGGCAGGACCCGGTGCAGTGGCAGTTCACCGACGCGAAGCGGAACAGCCCGGTCACGAAGGCCGACGAGGACGCGCCGTTCGCGAACGTGCTCGCCCACGTGCCGGACGGTGCACTGTCGATCCCGGTCGGCGGCACACCCGTCGTGGTGCAGGGTCCGCGGGGCCCGGTGGGTCTGGCCGCGGTGGAGGGCAGCGTCTGGGACCCGTCGCTCGAGGGCCACTGGCGCGTCCTCGACGGTTCGGCGCCGACCGCGCGCAACCAACTCATGGTCACGCCCGCGACCCTCGACCGGCTCGGCGCACACATCGGTGACACCGTCGACCTCACCGATCCCGTCACGAAGCGGTTCACGATCACCGGGACGATGCGCGACCTCGGTTCGGCGCCCAGCGAGCAGGGGGTGTTCCTGCCGTGGGGGACGACCCTGTCGACGACGGACACCACCGACGACGTCGGCCTGACCGACGTCACCGTCTACTTGCCGTCGGACGCCCCGACCTGGTCGGAGATCCGGCAGCTCAACGCGCACGGCATCGTCGTGCAGTCCCGCCCGGTCGTGCTCGACCCGCCGGACGCCCGCCTGCCCGGCGGCCAGGTGAACTCGTCGCTCGGCTGGTACCTCGGTGCGATGGCGCTGCTCGGGGTCTTCGCGATGTTCGAGGTCGCGCTGCTCGCCGGGGCCGCGTTCCTGGTCGGCACGAGGGCGGACACCCGTTCGTACGCGATCGTCACGAGCGTCGGCGGGGACAAGCGGTTCGTCCGGACGATCGTCGCCGGGTCCGGCCTCGTGCTCGGGTCCATCGGCGCCGTCCTCGGCGTCGCGGTGGGCACCGGGATCGGCGTCGCGGTGTTCCGCCTGATCGACAACGGCGACGTCGTGTCGTTCCCCGGCTTGCACGTGCCCCCGCTCCTGCTGCTCGTGGTCGCGGCCGCCGGCGTCCTGGCCGGGCTGGTCTCCGCACTCGTCGCTGCTCGGGCCGCCACCCGCATCAACGTGCTCGCGGCGCTGCGGGGTTCGCTCCGACCCGCGCCCGTCGACCGTCCCGCTCGTCGTCGGCGACGCATCTGGGGGCCGGTGCTCATCATCGCCGGTGCCGTGATGACGCTGGCGTGCGGCGCCGGCGTGCTCATGCTCAACGACCGCCGGGTGCAGGACGACCACTGGGCCTGGGTGGCCGGTGCCGGGGTCGCGCTCGGGCCGTGCCTGATGCAGCTCGGCATCGCGATCTGCTCGCCGTGGCTCCTCGCACTGGTGTCCCGGATGTCCGCACGCCTGGGCCTGTCGGCTCGGTTGGCCGCCCGCGATGCCCGGCGCAACCCGGTCCGGACGGTGCCGGTGCTCGCCAGTGTGATGAGCGTCGTGTTCGTCGCGTCGGTCGTGATCACGTGGAGTGCATCGAGCCACGCGCAGTACGTCCGCGGGTACGAGTACACGACGGCGGTCGGGGTCGCGACGTCCGAGGTGCAGCTGTCCAGCAAGGACGGTGCCGCCAGCGGGCACGACGCGGCGTTGACGGCGCACGCGGCGAAGGTCGTGGCGCGGGTGCTCGACCACGACCGGATCCGGGTGCTCGGCGTGGCCGAGGGCTGGGCGGGCGACACCCCGTCGTCCGTGACGATGCCGCACCGGTGGACGGACTTCGACTGCGACGGCTACGACTCCACCTCGTGCTCGTACTACCTCGACACCGCTGACGCGACCGTCCCGCACATCTGGACCGGCACCGTCGACGACTACGCCGTGCTCACCGGCCACCGCCCCTCGGCCGCGGTCCGGGACGCGCTCGAGGGCGGCGAGGCCGTGTCGCTCTGGCCGGAGTACGCCCACGACGGCGCGGTCCGCATCGACACGTTCCACGACCGCACGTGGGAGAGCCCGACGATCACGACGACGACGAAGCCGGACGCCAGCGTGTCGATCCCGGCCGTGCTCGACGTGCAGTCGCCGCGGATCCAGGTCGGCGTCTTCATGACGAAGGTGACCGCTGCGCACTACGGGGTGCACGCCGTCGACGGCATGCTCGTCACGACGCTGCCCGGGGACATCGCGCCCGAGCAGTGGGACGAGCTGAGCTCCGCCTGGCAGAGCTTCGGCGGCGCGGACCGCGCTCGGTGGGACGGCCCGCAGTTCGCGTACGAGGCCGGGCCGGTCGACAACGGCGCACTGATCCGGGCGATCGTGCTCGCGCTGGCCGCGGCGGTGACGATCGGTGCGACGGCGGTGGCCATCGGGCTCGCGCGGTCCGACGGGCGCCGGGACGACGAGGTGCTCGACGCGATCGGTGCCGCACCACGACTGCGACGGCGGGTGTCGACCTGGCAGGCGGCGATCCTGGCCTCGGTGGGCGCGGTGATCGGCACTCTGCTGGGGCTGCTGCCGATGCGGGCACTCACCCTGCGGTTCACGGAACCAGCTGTCGGGTCGAACCACATGCCGTTCGTGCCGGACTGGTCGATGCTGGCCCTGCTCGCGATCGGTCTGCCGCTGCTGGTGACGGCCGGGGCATGGCTCACCGCGCACGGCCGACGCCGGGTGGCGGTGCGCCGGGCGCACTGAGGTGTGGGCGGCGCTGCACACGGCGCCGCCCCGGTGCAATCCCGGTCAGGTGCCGGGCTGCACCACCATGAGCACGGCCACGACGACCCACACCACGTTGAACAGGCCGACCAGGGCAGCGAGCTTCCGCGGCGAGCGCTCGGTCCCGTTGCCGCGCAGGACCTCGCGCTGCTCCGGCAGGACCCCGAGCGCGAGGATCCCCGCAGCCACCGCGGTCAGACCGATCGAGACGAGCAGCCAGGCCTCGTCGAGCGCCCCGACCTCGAACGCCAGGGCCGTGCCGAAGGTCGGAACCGCGAGCGAGATGATCGAGTACACGTGACAGACCCGGTGCAGGACCCTGGCGACCGCTCGGGCCCCCTGGTCGTCCGGGTCGGCGACGAGCGCGCGGGCCGGCTTCGGGAACATGCTCCCGGCGACCGCGACGGGCCCGAGGGTGAGCAGCGCCGCCACGACGTGCACGGTGAGGAGGACGCTGGACATCGCTCCCAGCCTAGGACGCGGTACTTCGTGAGCAGAAACGGTCGGGTCGCCGTCGGCGGACTCGACCATTTCTGCTCACGAAGTGGTCGCCGTCCGTGCCGCTCACCGCCGGGCGATCGGCACCTCGGCCAGCACGACCTCGTCGTCCATCGGGATCGGACCCCGCACCCGCGGGAGTCCGTCGACCCACTCGACCGTCACCCCCGCAGCTGCGAGCCCCTCGACGCTCAGGTCGATCCGGAGCAGGGGCAACGCGAGGTCGCCGTACCGCTCGGCGACGACCTCGGACACCCGGTCGGGCGTGGTGGCGCGGACGTACCCGCCCGGCTCGAGCGGCACCCCGCGGGTGGACACCTCGTACTCGCCGAACCCGCGGCTCATCTCCCAGTCGTCGGCGATCGCCACGTGACAGACCACATCGGTCATGGAGCCTCCTCGGTAATGAAACGGGAGCGTATCATTACCGCTAGGATGGGTCCGTGAACAAGCGTGGACGTCCGACCGCTGACGAGCGGATCGCCCGGGACGAGCGTATCCTCGACGTCGCGACCGACCTGTTCCTGGAGCACGGGTTCGCGGGCGTCGCACTCGACCGCGTCGCCGCGGAGGCCGGGGTCACGAAGCGCACGCTCTACACGGCGTTCGGCGACAAGCCCGCGATCCTCCGAGCAGTCGTCCGGCGGCAGCACCCGTACGCCGACCAGCCCGCCGCGGACCTCGTGTCCACGGCCACGGCGATCGGCAGCGCGTTGCTCTCGGACCGTGCGGTCGCCCTGCACCGACTCGTGATCGCGGAGTCGACGCGGTCGCCCGAGCTCGCCCGCGAGTTCCACGAGGCCGGCCCGCTCGCCGCCCAGCAGGCCCTGGTCCGCGCCGGAGCGACTCCGGACACCGCCTCCGAGCTCTTCACCCTGCTGCTCGGGGAACTCCACCGCCAGCGCCTGCTCGGCCTGGCTGCGGCCCCGACGGCGGCGGCGGTCGCCGCACGCGCCGCGCGTGCCGTCGCGCTGCTCTCGACGTGACCCCAGGGCGGACGGGAGGCCCGTGGCGGCGTCGCCACGGGCCTCCCGTCCGCCACATGGTGAGCAGAAATGGTCGGGTGGCCGCCGCGGACCCGACCCATTCCTGCTCACGAAGCGGCGAGCTGCGCGGCGCGCACCGCGCTCAAGCGGGGTCGGGCAGCGCCTCCGCGTACGTGCGGAACTCGCCGCGCTCCGAGTGAATCGCCCACAGACGATCCGCGATGGACTCGCCGGAGTGCTCCGGCTTCCCGTCGTCGATGCCGAACGGGATGATGAGCTGACCGACGTGGACCTGCTCGTCGCGCACGGCGTCGTGCAGGAGCTGGGCGTAGGCGCTCTCGGCCGCGAAGGCGACCGAGGTGCCGGTGACCCGGGCGCCGGGACGCACCGCACTGCCGCCGTTCACGAACAGGATCGTGCCGCGGCCGATCGCGCGCATGCCGGGCAGCACCTGGCGGACCGCGTTGACCGAGCCGTAGACCGAGAACTCGATCGGGCCGACCAGGTCCTCCGCGGTGGTCTCGAGCACCGGGCGCATGTACTCCTTGGCGGGGAGCGGGCTGTACTGCAGCACCTCGATGGGGCCGAGCTGCTCGGTCGCACGCTCGAGGGCGCTGCGGAGCGAATCGCCGTCACGGACGTTCGCGGCGAACCCGGCGGCCGTGATGCCCTGCTCGCGCAGCGACGCGGCGAGGCCGTCCAGGCGGTCCTGGTTGCGGGAGACGAGGGCGATCGAGAAGCCCTCACGGCCGAAGCGTTCGGCGACGGCGAGACCGAGGCCCTTGCCGGCCCCGATGATGGCGATGGTGGTCATGCGGAGTACTCCTCGTCGGTGACGTGCTCGAGCCAGGTGGTGGTGGTCGCCGGGTCGTCGGCGAGGTCGAGCATCGCGAGGTGCTCCATGTAATCCGTCGGGGTCGCACCGTGCCAGTGCTCCTCACCCGCAGGCGTGTAGACGGTCTGGCCCGGCTGGACCTCGATCACGCCGCCGTCACGGGTACCCATGCGCGCAACACCCTCGGTGACGTGCAGGGTCTGGCCGTTGGCGTGCGAGTGCCAGGCGGTGCGGGCGCCGGGCAGGAACCGGACCTTCGCGACGGTCATCGACTGGCCGGCTTCCCTCGGGCTGGCGATGGCGTCGAGGTACACGTCGCCGGTGAACTGCGCGGCCGGGTTCTTGACGGTCGGCTGCTTCGGTTGGATCTCCATGGCCCCGACGGTAGGCCGATGTGCGCACCGGAGGGAGGTGCCGGTCGTACCCCTCAGCCGTTTCCCGAACACGGCGTGTGTGATCGACGGACGATCCGGAGGACCACCGTGGACAGCAGCGAACACCCGACCCAGCAGCCGAGCCCGACCCGCACCCGACGCGCCTGGTCCGCAGCGGGCATCGCCGCCGTGGCCGCCCTCGCCCTGAGCGGCTGCGCCGATGCCGCGCCGGACGACGACCGCGGCTCGTCGGCGAGCGCCCGTGCCACCGCCCCCGCCGACCTGCCCACCGGGCAGGTCGCGCTCGACGGCGACACCAGTGACGTGGTCACCGGGCTCGAGGCACCGTGGTCGGTCGTCCGCACCGGCGACGACGGCGACGCCCTGGTCAGCGAACGCGACTCCGCGAAGGTCCTCGAGCTGCAGGACGACGGCTCCACGCGCGAGGTGGGCACCGTCGACGGCGTCAGCCACGGCGGCGAGGGCGGGCTGCTCGGGCTGGCCCTGCACGACGACGACCTGTTCGTGTACTCGACGGCCGACGACGGCAACCGGATCCAGCGGTTCGAACTGACGGGCAGCGCCGGGTCGTGGGCGCTCGGCGCCGCCACGACGATCATCGACGGGCTGCCGTCGAACACGTTCCACGACGGCGGCCGCATCGCGTTCGGCCCCGACGACATGCTCTACGCCAGCGTCGGGGACGCCGGCACGAGCAGTGACGCGCAGGACGAGGACTCGCTCGCGGGCAAGATCCTGCGGCTCACCCCGGACGGCGACGTGCCGGACGACAACCCGTTCGACGGGTCACCCGTCTGGAGCCTCGGGCACCGCAACGTGCAGGGCTTGGGATGGTCCTCCGACGGCACGATGTTCGCGTCGGAGTTCGGCGAGAACACCCTCGACGAGCTGAACGTGATCGAGGCGGGCGAGAACTACGGCTGGCCCGAGGTCGAGGGCGAGGGCGGCGCGGGCCAGGGCTTCGTCGACCCGGTGCAGCAGTGGTCGACGGACGAGGCGTCCCCGAGCGGCCTGACGGTCGTCGACGACACCGTGTTCGTGGCCAACCTGCGCGGCGAGGTGCTCCGGGCGATCCCGGCGGACGACCCCGGGACGTCGACCGAGTACTTCCCGGGCGACTTCGGCCGGATCCGGACCGTGCTCGAGGGGCCGGCGGACACCCTCTGGTTCGTCACGAACAACACCGACGGCCGTGGTGACCCCGCAGCGGGGGACGATCGCATCGTCTCGGTCCCGCTCACGCGGGCGGCGGGCTGAGCCAGCGACCTCGCCCCACAGGGGTTCCGGCAGCCCCTCGCTCGCACACTGTCCAGCCGGTTACCGTGACGGCATGAACCACCGCGACGAAGCCCGCGACTTCCTGTCCAGCCGTCGCGCCCGCATCACTCCTGAGCAGGCCGGGGTGGAGACGTTCGGCACCCGCCGTCGGGTCACCGGGCTCCGGCGCGAAGAGGTCGCACGGCTGGCAGGCGTCAGCATCGACTACTACACGCGGCTGGAGCGGGGGAACCTGCAGGGCGTCTCGGACAGCGTGCTCGAGGCCGTCGCTGGCGCACTGCAGCTCGACGCCGCCGAGCTCGAGCACCTGCGCGACCTGTCCCGGCACCAGAACGCGACACCGCGGCGCGCGGGCAAGGTCGTGCCGGTGGCGGCCGTCCGCCCGGAGCTGCAGTACCTGCTCGACGTCATCACCGATGCGCCGGCGATGATCATCAACAACCGGCAGGACATCGTCGCCGCCAACGCGCTCGGCTACGCGATGCACTCGGACCTGGTCGCGGCACCGGCCCGGCCGATGAACTTCTCGCGCTTCATCTTCCTCGACCCGCAGGCCCGGAACTTCTACCAGGACTGGCAGCGGGCGGCGCACACGAACGTCGCGATCCTGCGGCGCGAGGCCGGTCGCACGCCGAACGACCGCGATCTCGCAGCCCTCATCGGCGAGCTGTCGATGCGGAGCGACGACTTCCGCGCGCTCTGGGCGGCGCACGACGTCCGCCGCCACTACGCCGGCGTGAAGTCCTTCCGGCACGCCGTGGTCGGTCCGCTCGAACTGCACTTCCAGACGCTCGAACTCGCCGAGGACCCCGGGCTCGCGCTCACGATCTACCCGGCGACCCCGGGCAGCCCGACCGCTGACGCGCTCCGCCTGCTCGCATCGTGGGCGGCGACGGAGCAGATCGCGGAACGCGCTCGCGCATCCGCCTGACGGGTACCAGCAACCCCTTCTTCCCCGCGCGGCACGGTCCTACCGTGGACGCATGGACACCAAGAGCGAAGTGCGCGACTTCCTCCGCACCCGCCGCGAGCGCGTCACGCCGCAGCAGGTCGGCCTGCCCGACTTCGGTGGCGCCCGACGGGTCAAGGGTCTCCGCCGCGAGGAGCTCGCGCTCGTCGCCGGCATGAGCGTCGACTACTACATCCGCCTCGAGCGCGGGAACCTCACCGGCGTCTCGGAGAGCGTGCTCGAGTCGCTGTCGCGCGCGTTGCGCCTCGACGACGCCGAGCACGCGCACCTGTTCGACCTGGCCCGCGTGCAGAACGCCTCGGCGACCACGCGGCGGAAGCCCCCGACGTCGAAGGTCCGACCGAACGTGCAGCGCATGCTCGACGGCATGACCATGCCCGCGTGGGTGCGCAACGGCCGCTCGGACTTCCTGGCCGGCAACGCCCTGGCACGTGCGCTGTACTCGCCGCTGTTCCTCGACCCCGCCGGCACCCCGAACACCGCCCGCTTCGCGTTCCTCGACCCACGCGGTCAGGAGTTCTGGCGCGACTGGGACGTCGTCGCGAGCGACATGGTGGCCGTGCTCCGCGCCGAGGCGGCCCGGTCGCCGTACGACAAGGGACTGACCGACCTGATCGGCGAGCTCTCCACCCGCAGCGAGGAGTTCCGGCAGCGCTGGGCAGCGCACGGCGTCATGCGGCACCTGAACGGCTCGAAGCGGGTGCACCACCCCGAGGTCGGCGACCTCGACCTGACGTACGAGACGATGGAGCTCGCGACCGACACCGGTCTGACGCTCATCGCCTACGGCACCGAGCCGGGCTCACCGTCCGAGGAACGCCTGCAGCTGCTCGCGAACCTCGTCGCCACGACGGCCGCGGCCGTCCCGGAACCGGAGGACGCATGAGCGAGACCGAGTCCGTCCCGACGACCGCAGCCGCCGCGCCGCTCGGCTTCCTGAGCCGCTTGCGGTTCCGCTGGCGCGCTGAGCAGGAGATCCACGACCTGACCCGCGACCGTGCGCTCGAGCAGCGCGTGCGTGCCGAGGCCGCCGTGCGGCTCGCGCCCGGCCCGTGGCACCTCGGCGAGCTGTTCCGACGTCGCTGACGTCGTGCGCGTGCCCAGATGGCGGACGGGAGGCCCGTGGCCAGCTGGCCACGGGCCTCCCGTCCGTCAGTCGGTCGCGTTCACCGGCGACGTGCGGCGGGTACCAGGGTGTGCTGCCCGTAGCTGTTGTCGTCGGGGTTGATCGTGACGCCCGGTGCGACGAGCTCGTCGATGCGGTCCAGGACCTCGTCGCTGAGCACGCGGTCGGCGGCGGGGAGCTGCGACTCGAGCTGCTCCATGGTGCGCGGGCCGATGATCGCGCTCGTGACGCCGGGGTGCCGGATCACCCACGCCAACGACATCTCGATGAGGGACATGTCCTGCGACTCGGCCAGGAGTGCGAGTTCCTCGACGACGTCGAGCTTCCGCTGGTTCGCGGGCGTCGACATGTCGAACCGGGCCGCGGGGCGGTGCTTCGCCGTCGGGGTGCCGGGAGCGTCCTTGCGCCAGCGGCCACTGAGCCAGCCGCCGCCGAGCGGGCTGTAGACGAGGGTGCCCATGCCGTAGCGCTGCGTGGTCGGCAGGACGTCCTCCTCGATGCCGCGCACCAGGATCGAGTACGGCGGCTGCTCGGTGCGGAAGCGCTCGAGCCCACGACGCTCCGAGGTCCACTGGGCCTCGACGATCTCGGCGCCCGAGTACGACGACGATCCGATGTTCCGGACCTTGCCCTGGCGGACCAGGTCGGTCAGTGCGCCCAGGGTCTCCTCGACGTCCGTCGTCGGGGACGGACGGTGCACCTGGTACAGGTCGATGTGGTCGGTGCCGAGGCGGCGCAGGGAGTTCTCGACCTCCTGCACGATCCAGCGGCGTGAGCCTCCGGAGCGGTTCGGGCCCTCGCCCATCGGCATGAAGAACTTGGTGGCGAGCACGACGTCGTCACGGCGGTCCTTGATGGCCTTGCCGACGATCTCCTCCGAGACGCCGTCCGAGTAGGCGTCGGCGGTGTCGACGAAGTTGATGCCCGCATCGAGGGCGCGGTGGATGATCCGGATCGAGTCGTCGACGTCGGCGTTCGCCCACGGACCGAACATCATGGTGCCCAGAGCGAGCGGGCTCACCTCGACGCCGGTGCGTCCGAGCTGGCGGTACTCCATGGTTTCCTCTCCGTGCCCGCGGGTCTCGCCGGGCACGGCTGCCACGCTAGGCCGGTCCCCCACGGCGAAAGGGGGGAGGCCCTTACCTCCCTCGATCGGCGGGGCGGTCGTAGCGTCGGGGGCATGACGTTCGCCGAGACCGACCCCGAGTTCGCCCAGTACCACGCCGACTTCGTGGACGAGACGCTGCAGCACGCGTCGCTCAACAGCCACGACCGCGCGGTCGTGCAGCTCGGCGCGATGATCGCCGCCGGCGCGCAGACCGCCTTCCGACAGCTGCTCGGCACCGCGCTCGACGAGTCACTGACCCCGGTCGAGGCGAAGGAGATCGGCTACCAGGCCGTCGCCTACGTCGGGTCCGCGCGCGCCTCGGACTTCCTCAGGATCACCAACGACGTGTTGATCGCGCGCGGTGTCGAGCTGCCGCTCCCGGGCCGGTCGACGACCACCCCCGGCGACCGACTCGAACGGGGCCGTGCGGTCCAGAGCGCCGTCGTCGGCGCCGGACGTGTCGACGCGATGTACGAGAACGCCGCCGACGACACCGTGCACTTCCAGCGGTTCCTGTCCGGCAACTGCTTCGGCGACACCGTCGGACGGGACGGGCTCGACCTGCCGACGCGTGAGCTGCTGACGTTCGCGGTCCTCGTCGCACTCGGCGGTGCGGACGCGCAGGTCACGGGACACGTCGCGGGCAACCTGCACGTCGGGAACACCCGGCAGCAGCTGCTCGACGTGCTCACCGTCCTGGTGCCCGTGATCGGCTACCCGCGGACGCTCAACGGGCTCGCCGCCGTGAACGAGGGCGCGCCTGCCGACTGAGGTCGCGGCCGGTCTGTCAGACGACGAGGGGGCCGGCGGCCTCGAGCTGGTCGTGGTCGACCTGCCAGCGGACGGCTTCGAGCACCGTCTGTTCGGCGGTGAACCCGGGCGCGTAACCGAGCAGACGGCGGGCCTTCTCGACGCTGAACACCTGGCTGCGTGACAGGTGCTCCCAGCTGGCGCCAGCGTGCTCTGGAGTCGTGGTCTCGCGGAACCGGTCCCAGCTGACGGACTCGAGCCGGGCCTCCTGTCCGAACCACGACGCTGCCAGGTGGGCGTACCCACGCGCGGTGAGCGCCGTCGGGGCCGTGATGAAGAAGTCCTCGCCGACCGCCGCCTCGCGGTGTTCGACGGCGAGCTGGAAGGCCTGCGCGACGTCGTCCGCGTGCACGTGGGCCATGGTCTCGGCACCGAGGCCGGGGACCTCGATCGCGTCGCCGGCGGACAGCCTCGTCAGCACCGACGGGTCGAGGTTGCCGAGCGGACCGATCGGCACCCAGCCCGGGCCGCTGATGTGACCCGGGTGCAGCGTCGTCGTCGCCAAACCCCCTGACGCGGTTTCTTTCTTGAGCATCCGGGCGATCGCGTCCTTCTGCACGCCGTAGTCGCCGAAGGGCGGCGTGAAGTCGTCCTCGGTGATCGGCAGCACACGGGATGCACCCGCGCGCCAGATCGATCCGCAGTGCACGAGGTGCGTGCCCGTTTCGCGGAGCGCTTCGACGAGGGCGGCGGCGGACGACTCGGTGAAGCAGACGAGGTCGACGACGGCGGCGGCGCCGAGCGCGGCGATCCGCGCTCCGAACGTGCCGTCGCGGTCCTCCTGCTCGCGGTCCGCGGTGACGCGTTCGACCTGCTGCCACTCGGGGGAGTCGGCGTAGGGGGTGCTGGTGCCGCGACTGATGGCGACGACCTCGTGACCGGCGCGGACGAGGCGGGGGACGAGGAACGTGCCGATGTGACCGGTGGCTCCGATGACGACGATGCGCATCAGTCGGCGGTGATGACCTTCACGGAGCCGGCGATGGTCGCGGCGTCCTCGGCGAGCGCCACGACCGGGTCGGGCAGGCGGGTGGTGGCACCGACGAGCTTGCGGGCACCCCACCCGACGAACGACCCGATGATCGCACCGACGCCGCCGAGGATCGCGCCCTCGATGCGCAGGTCGCGCTTGCCGGTCGTGCCGAGTGCTGCGCCGACGAGCGCACCGGACCCGATGCGGCCGATCAGGCCGGCGGGGGAGATGCGGTTCGGGGTCATCGGCAGCTTGTCGCCGATGAGTTCACCGACGGCCGAGGCGACGAGGAGTCCGCGGCCGAGCGGGGTGCTGAAGACCTTCCAGTCCTGCCACGACCCCTTCAACGAGGACCGGTCGTGGTTCAGCGCCAGCACCGCGAGTGGGGTGGCACTGCGGCCGCCGCTCAGGATGCCGAGCACCAGGGTGCGGACCAGGGTGTGCTGCTCGTGCTGCGTGCTCATCGTGTCTCCAGACGTGGTCAGGTCCGACCGTACGCACGCAGGCCGCGAGCGCTCCGAGGGTCCTCACGGACTGCGGGTACTGAGCTGGCCCGAGTAGCGTCCGCCGCATGAGCAACGTCATCGTCTTCGGCGGCCACGGCAAGGTCGCACTCCTCACCACCCGCATCCTCAGCGACCGCGGCCACACCGTCACCTCGGTCATCCGCGACGCGGACCAGTCCGACGAGATCCGTGCCCACGGCGGCGAACCCCGGGTCGCGGACATCCAGCAGCAGTCCCTGACCGACTTCGCGGAGCTCGTCCACGGGCACGACGCCGTCGTGTGGTCCGCCGGTGCCGGCGGCGGGTCCGCCGACCGCACGTGGGCGATCGACCGCGACGCCGCGATCCTGTCGGTGCAGGGCGCGAAGCAGGCCGGCGTCGACCGCTACGTCATGGTGTCGTGGTCCGGGTCGCAGCTCGACCACGGGGTACCGCAGGACAACGACTTCTTCGCCTACGCGCAGTCGAAGGCGGTCGCCGACGCCGTGGTGCGCGACTCCGGGCTGCAGTGGACCATCGTGGCGCCGAGCACCCTGACGGACGACGAGGCCACCGGCTCGGTCGACTGGGCGGGCTCGTCGAGCGACGTGCCGCGCGGCGACGTCGCACACGTGATCGCCGACGTGCTCGAGACCCCCGGCACGGCCGGCAACACCATCCGGTTCAACTCGGGATCGACCCCGATCGCGGACTTCCTGCGCGCCGACGCGGTCTGAGTCCGCGGTCGTCAGCGCAGTCGTTCGACCATCGGGCACGCGAACGGGTCGCGAGCCGCCAGGCCGACCTCGTTGAGGTACCGGACCACGATGACGTAGGAGTGCACCAGCGTCGTCTCGGTGTACGGTACACCCTGGTCGGCGCAGTACTTCCGGACCATGTCCCGGGCGGCCCGCAGGTTCGGTCGGGCCATGCTCGGGAACAGGTGGTGCTCGACCTGGTGGTTCAGACCGCCCATGAAGTACTCGACCCAGGCGCCGCCGCCGATGTCGCGCGAGGTCAGGACCTGGCGTGAGAAGAAGTCCACGCGGCGGCCGGGTTCGATGACGGGCATGCCCTTGTGGTTCGGCGCGAACGCGATCCCCATGAGGAACCCGAATACGGCGAGCTGCACACCGAGGAACGCGAAGGCGATGCCGACCGGCAGGAACCAGAACACGACCCCCAGGTAGAGCACGAACCGGCCGACGAAGACGGAGCCCTCGGCCCACCGTCGCTTCACCGGGCCACGGCTCGTGTACGTGCGGATCGACTGCCAGTGCAGGTTCACGCCCTCGACCAGGAGCATCGGGAAGAACGCGTACCCCTGCACGCGGACGAGCACGCGCAGGAACCCGGTCCGGCTGGCAGCGTCCTCGGGCCGGAACGAGATCGCGTCGAACGAGATGTCGGGGTCCTTGCCGACGGTGTTCGGGTTGGCGTGATGCCGGGTGTGCTTGTTCATCCACCACGCGTAGCTGATGCCGGTCAGGAACGTGCCGGCGTACCGGGCCGCCCGGTCGTTCCAGTGGTGCGACGCGAACACCTGTCGGTGGGCGGCCTCGTGCGACAGGAACGCGAACTGCGTGAACAGGGCGCCCAGCACTCCGGCCACGATCAGCTGGTACCAGGAGCCGCCGAGCACGGCGAACGCCCCGCCGGTGACGCCGAGCAGCGCGGCGAGCACCGCGATGAGGCCCCAGTACCAGCCCGTGCGGCGGCCGAGCAGCCCAGCGGTGCGGACCTGCGCGAGCAGCGCGGTGTATGTCGAGGTGGTGTCGGTCCGAGCCGACCGTCGTTCGGTCTTCCGGTAGCCCGTCGGTACGACCAGTTCGTCGCCCATGGTGTCCTCCTGGATCCAGTGCTGCGCCTGCAACCGGGGTCCGGGGCTACGACTTGCTCGTGATCGTACGCCGGCCCGGACCGGGGACACACGGGATCAGGCGGGCAGGACCAGGCGGCGTTCGACGATGGCTCGGGCGACGTCGGCGAGGCGCTCCTGGTTCGACCGCGCGTACTGCCGCAGCAGTTCGAACGCTGCCTCGGTGTCGACCGAGTGCGTGTACGCCACGAACCCCTTGGCCTGCTCGATCACGACCCGGCTGTCGAGGGCTCGCTGCAACTGCGCCTGCGTCAGCGCCGCGTGTTGCAGGGTCCGCTGCTGCAGGATGCTGATGGTCGCGACGTCGGTCAGGGCCTGTGCTGCCAGGGCGTCGTCGCGGTTCAACGCCCCCTCGGTCTCGCGGAACAGGTTGAGCGACCCGAGCGTGGTGTCCCGCAACCGCATCGGGATCGCGTGCACCGACGCGTACCCCGACTCGGCGGACGCGGCGGCGAACGTCGGCCACCGGCGTTGCATCTCCGCCTGGTCGCTCACGGACACCGGACGCCCGGTCGCGAAGCACTCCACGCACGGCCCTTCGCCGGCGTCGAGCTGCAGGAGTCCGACGAAGCTGGACCGCTCACTGGTCGACGCCACGACCTCGAGTTCCTGGTGCTGGTTGGCCAGCAGGATGCCGGCCGCCGAGGCGTCGAAGATGTCGACGACGCTGTCGACCAGGTTCTGCAAGAGGTCGACGACGTCGTACTCGTCGACGAGCGTGTCGGTCAGCGTGACGAAGGTGTCGATGAGCCGGCGCTCGCGGGTCGGTGCCATGGTGCGTGCTCCTCAGTTCTCGGAACCGTACGGCCGGGCGAGGTCGATGCGGCGAGCGATGACGTCGTTCGAGACGTCGCGGACGGTGCGTTCGGTGGCGAAGGCGTGCGCCTGCAACACGAGGAGGGCGTCGGTGACGTCCACCCCGAGCTGTGCTGCGACCATGCCGGTCGCCTGGTGCACCTCTCGTCGGGAGTAGCGGCTGGTGCCCATGTCGGCGCGGCCGTCGGCGGCCGCGGCGAGCAGGGCATTACGGAGCACCCGACGGGCTGCGACCTCGGTGAGCTCCACGGCGCCGCGGATCTGCCCCACGGTCAGGGTGCGCTCGCTGTCCACGGACAGGTCGACGGCGCCGACGGGGATCGTCCCGATGCGCATCGGGAACGAGAACACCGCCCCGACCCCGGCGCGGAGGAGTTCCTCGAGCGCGAGCGGCCAGTCGGTGTTCGTCGTGCCGGACAGGTCGGACTCCAGGACCGGGCGGCGGGTCGTCAGCGCCTGCCAGCACGGGCCCTCGCCGAGGTCGAACTGGATCTCGTCGATCCGCGCGGCGCGCGCGTCGCTCGCGCACACCGTCGCCGACCCGAGTGGGTTGCCGAGGGTGGAGATGCCGACCCCGGTCACGGGCAGCGTCGTCAGGAACGGCGGGCACATGTCGGTGCCGTCGGGTGCGGCCTGCAGTGCGGAGACTGCCGTCGTGAAGTCGTTCATCGCGAGGAAACCGTCCGGGTCCGTGAACGCGGGGCTGATCCGGTCCCCGCGTTGTGCAACGCTAGCGCAGTGCCCCGCGGGCGTCGCCCGCCGCGCACGTCGACCCGCGCGGACACGGTCAGCCCGCGCTGACGCGCGACGGCTCCGGCACGAAGTGGATCCGCTCCGCCGCCCGCGTGACCTCGCGGGCCCGTGCGGTGCGGTCGTCGAACTCGATGCGGGCTGCGTCACGGACCTGCTCCTTGTCGAACAGCGACGCCCGGCTCACGACGTCGACGATCGTCGCGACCACCGTGGCGAGACCGCGTTCGAGCTGTCCGAGGTTCGTGTTGCCGATGACGAGACGACGGTCCTGCACGTCGAGCGTGACGTCGGGGTAGCCGGCCGTGACGAGCTGCGCGTGTCCGTCGGCACCGCGCAGGCCGGCCATCTCGGCTGCGTCGGGTCGGCGGTTGAACACCGCCGGGACGTCGTAGTACTTCGCCGCCGTGGGCTTGCCGAGCTCGGTGGGCAGGCCGGAGGCCACCACACTCGTGAGCGCGAGCGGCGTCGAGGCCGCCTCGGACTGATCCGTCATGATGACTCCCTTGGCGGCTCCCCGCGGGAGCTCGAGAGGATCTCGGACTCGGTACGGCGACACCGTGGCGTCAGTGTGGGACCCGCGGATGTGAGCACTCCCAGCCGCGGCCCGACGCCGGGGCTCCACCACGCCCCGGCGTCACCTCGCTCAGGCGAACCGCGCGTAGAACATCGACGGGTCCTGCGACAGCGACGCCTTCACCGCGCTGCTCCACTCGTCGACGACGACCTCGGCCGCACCCCGCTCGACGCCGTCCAGCGCGGCCCGCGCCACGTCGGCCGGGTCGACCTTCGGCCCCTCGTAGCCGTCCATCATGTCCGTGTCCGCCGCCCCGAGGTGCAGCCCCTGCACGCTGATCCCCTTGCCGGCGAGCTCTAACCGGACGGCGTTCGTCAGGTTCCACTCGGCGGCCTTCGCCGCCGCGTACGCGCCGGATCCCGGGTAGACGAACCAGGACAGTGCGGACAGGACGTTCACGATGCCGCCACCGCCGTTCCGCTCGATCACCGGTGCGAACGCCCGGATCATCGCGAGGTTCCCCCAGTAATGCGTGTCCATCTCGCGGCGTGCGTCCGTCAGGTCGTCGGTGAGCAGCGAGCCCGTCGTCGAGATGCCCGCGTTGTTCACGAGCAGGGTGACGTCGCCGGCGGCTGCGGCCGCCGCCTCGACCGACGCCTGGTCGGTGATGTCGAGCGGCAGCGCCACGACGCCCTCGATGTCCACGAGCTCGGGTCGGCGTGCGGTCGCGTAGACCTTGGTGGCGCCGCGCTCCAGCAACTGCAGGGCGAAGCGGCGTCCGATGCCCCGGTTCGAGCCGGTGACGAGTGCGACCGATCCAGCGATGTCCATGGTGTCTCCTCCTGCCGCGCGGGTGTCTCCCGCAGCGGCTCGGTTACGCTAAGACCTCACATCCATGTCAGGAGCAAGCCCCGGATCGGAGACCGCATGCGGATCGGCGACCTCGCCGCGGAGACGGGCGCCAGCGTGCGCTCGCTGCGGTACTACGAAGAGCAAGGACTGCTCACCGCGTCGCGGACCACCAGTGGGCAGCGCGTCTACGACGCCCCGGCGGTCGAACGCGTCCAGCTCGTGCAGCAGCTGTTCGCCGCCGGTCTGCCGAGCCGCACCATCGTGCAGCTGTTGCCCTGCGTGGACAGCGGGCACGCGACGCCGGAGTCGTTCGCGCTGCTCGTCGCCGAGCGCGACCGGATCACGGCGCAGATGGCGGAGCTCGAGGCCGCGCGTGGCCGGCTCGACGAGGTCATCGCCATCAGCGAGCACCCGACTGCCGAGCACTGCCCGGCGCTGCGCGAGCCGGCAGACGGAGCGGTCGCGGCCTGAGACGGAACGCCAGAACGGACGGGAGGCACGGTGCGCGCCCGCACCGTGCCTCCCGTCGGCCGCCTGGTCACGACCAGAGCGCCGCCAGCGTCGCGGAATCGGCTCCTCGACCGCCGCGCGGTCAGATCAGCGCGTCGCAGGCGGCGTCCACGCCGGAGCAGCGTCCACCGCGTCGCCGATGCTCCGCGCGATGACCCTGAGCTGCCGCGTCTGGGTCTCGGTGAGCGTGTCGAAGACCAGGCGCTCGACCAGGGCATGGTGCGCGGGCGTCGACTCGAGGACCTTGCCGTGCCCGTCGTTCGTCAAGACCGCGAGGGTGAAGCGGCCGTCCGTCGGGTCGACCACACGGCGCGTCCACCCCTTCGCCTCGAGCCGCGTCACCGCGCGGGACAGCCGCGAGAGCGTCGAGCTCGCGTACCCGGCGAGCGTGCTCATCCGCAGGGTCCTGTCCGGCGCGGCGTCGAGGGCGGTGAGGACCCCGAGTTCGAAGTGCGTGAGGCCGCTGTCTCGTTGGAGTTGAGCGTCTAGAGCGACCGGGAGCCGTTCGAGAATCGTCGCCACCGCTGCCCAGATCTCGAGTCGTTCGCCGTGCAGGCCGTGTGGTTCGTCGGGCAGTGCCATTGAGGCATCCTACGGCCCGTGACTTGCCTGAGCAAGTAAACCACCGTACGGTTACTTGCTCAGGCAAGTCACCGGGTCGAGCGACGCGGGACGAAGAAGGAGGATCCATGGACCTGCAGCTCCAGGGCAGAACGGCGTTCATCAGCGGATCGACGCAGGGAATCGGGTACGCGATCGCCTCCGCACTCGCAGCGGAGGGCATGCGCGTGATCGTCAACGGCCGGGAGGACGCCCGGGTCGAGGCAGCCGTCGATCGCCTGCGGCGCGACCAGCCGGGAGCCACGGTGTCCGGGATCGCGGCCAACTTCGGAGACCCGGGCGAAGTCACCCGACTGCTCGGGTCCCTCGACGACGTCGACGTCCTCGTCAACAACGTCGGACTCTTCGGCCTCGCCGCCTTCGAGTCGATCGCCGACGAGGACTGGTCCCGGTACTTCGAGGTCAACGTGATGAGCGGGGTTCGCCTGTCGCGGCACCTGCTCGGCGGGATGCTCGAACGCGGGTGGGGTCGCATCGTGTTCATCGGGAGCGAGTCCGGCGTGAACGTCCCCGCGGACATGGTGCACTACGGAGTGACCAAGGCCGCGGTGATCGCGCTCGCGAACGGACTCGCGAAGCAGACACGTGGGACCTCGGTCACGATCAACACCGTCCTCGGTGGTCCGACGTACTCCGACGGTGTCGCGACGACGGTCGAGGCGATCGCCGAGGCGCAGGCTCTTCCGGTCGAGGCGATGCGGGCCGCGATCATCGGTCAGAACCGGACCAGCCTGCTCGAGCGCTTCATCGACCCGGCCGAGATCGCGGCGCTCGTCACCTACCTCGCGAGCCCGCTGTCCTCCGCGACGAACGGCGCCGCGATCCGGGCGGACGGCGGCGTCCTGACCGGGCTCCTGTAGGTGGCACGTCAGCCCAGGTGCGAGTAGTCCGGCAGGTCGATCGCGTCCGCCGGCGGCGTGAAGAACCGGTCCCCGAGCCGACCGATGAACGGGGTGGAGGCGACCCGGACCGCAGCACCGAACGCAGCGATCCCGAGTCGGCTCTTCGGGTTCGCGACCCGCGGCACCCCCGGCGGTAGCTGCTGCGCCTGCGTGACGTACGGCCGCATGATGCGCTCGTAGCCGCGGAAGGCATCGCGGTGGTCGACGTGTGCGGCGAGTTCACCGGCCAACACGTACGCCCCGGTGAGCGACAGGCTCGTGCCCATGCCGCTGACCGGCGAGGCGCAGTACGCGGCGTCGCCCACGAGCGCGACCCGACCCTCGGACCACCGCGGCGCGCGGACCTGCCCGATCGACTCGGAGTACAGATCGTCGGCGGCGTCGATGCCCGCGAGCACACGACGTGCTTCCCAGCCGGCGCCCGCGAACACCTCGTGCAGTCGTCGGCGCTGCTCCTCGATCGATCGTCGCTCGGATCCGGCGCGCTCCCGTGTCCGGTCGGTCACGAACGACAGTGTCGCCCGGATCGTGCCGTGCGGGTCCGGCCGCAGCGTGACCGATCGGCCACCCGGTGCGTTGTACCAGCGCCACCAGTCGTCGTCGGCGTCGGTGCGGGGGATCGTCGCGTAGGACGTCTCGAGGCCGAGGGACCGGATCTCGGGCTCGTCGCCGAAGACCAGTCGCCGGGTGCTCGACCCGACGCCGTCCGCCGCCACCACCAGGTCGAACCGCTCGTCGGAGGCGTGCTCGAACTGCACGGTCACGCCGGCGCCGCCGTCGTTGTCCGCGATGCCGGTGATGCGGTCGCCGAACCGGTACTCGGTGGTGTCGGCGGTCCGGCTGACGAGCAGCTGCGCGAGGTCACCGCGCAGGATCTCGAGCTCCGCCGTGGCGCCGCCCGAGTCCGTGGTTCCGGCCGGGAACTCCGCGATGACCGAACCGGAGCGGCCGATGAACCGCGTGCCGACCTCACCGGTCGTGGCGGCACGGATGTCGTCTTCGATCCCCATCCGCCGCGAGACCTCGCGCCCGGCGCCCCGCACGTCGACGTTCTGGCCGCCGGTCCGGAGTTCCGGCGCGCGCTCGACGATCGTCGTGTCGTACCCGTACCGGTGCAGCCAGTAGGCCAGGGCGGGTCCGGCGATGCTCGCACCGGAGATGAGGACGCGCTTGCGGTCGGTCGACATGTTGCCTCGAATCTTGATTACCAATGAGATTGGCAATCTACACGACTACCATCGACCTCGTGCCGCACGACGAACCGACAGCGCCCACCGACGGACGACGAGACCGCGACGCCCGGAGCGACCGCGACGACCGACGCGACCGCGAAGCCGCCCGTCGGGACGGACGACCGCTGCCCGACGACGACATCCGCGCCCGGGTGCAGCAGGTCGGGGTGCGGCAGCAGCGGTTCGAGCGACACCTCGCCCGGGCGCTCGACGTCGACGCGGCCGGGCTCGAGGCGATGGACCACCTCATCACCCACGGACGGTCCACCCCGACCGAGCTCGCGCGGCGACTGGAGATCTCCACCGCCGCCATGACCCTCGTGCTCAACCGACTCGAGTCCGCCGGCCACGTCACGCGCGAGCGGCACCCCAGCGACGGCCGGAAGCTCGTTGTGACCGCAGCCGAGCGGTCGTCCGATCGTGCGTACGACCTGGTGCTCCCGTTGATCGAGGGCATCGAGGACGTCGTCGCCGACATGGACGACAACGAACGCGCCACGGTGCAGGCGTTTCTGGACCGTCTGATCGGGATCTACGACGACGCGATGGACTGATCAGTCAGCCAGCACGGGCGACCACGGCCGCCCGCCGAGGTTCCACCGCGTCCACGACTCGAGCTGCGCCTTCGCGCTCTCCAAGCTGGTGTGCTCGCCGATGACCTCGCCGGAGCGCAGGCGCACCTCGTAGCGGGCGGTGAACTCGACGGTGCCGATGTGGAACGGGCCGGCGTGGGCTTCCCAGAGTTCGCCGTCGAGGGCCGTCCAGCTCGTCGACTCGTGCAGGGACGCACCAGTGGGGGCTGGTGGGACGTTCAACTGCGAGGAGGACATGGCCTGTTCCGGTCGGCATCGGACGAAGAGATCGTGCCGGCAGCCGGGGGCCTGGGTCACCTGCGGTCGACGGTAGTCCCTCTTCGTGCGGGTGGCCCAGGGTCGACCGATTGACATCGTTTACTGAGTGCACTCAGAATTGAGTCTTCTCATCGATCCTTCAGGAGCACCACCATGCACGCCTTCGCGTTCGACCAGTACAAGCAGCCCCTCCGCGAGACCGAGGTCCCCGAACCGGTCGTCGGTGACCACGACGTCCTCGTGGCCGTCGCCGCCGCCGGCCTGAACCAGCTCGACGAGAAGATCCGCCAGGGCGAGTTCAAGCTGATCCTGCCGTACAAGACCCCGCTCGTCCTCGGCCACGACGTCGCCGGCACCGTGATGGCGGTCGGCGCAGGCGTCCGACGGATCAAGCCCGGCGACGAGGTCTTCGCCCGCCCCCGTGACCACCGCATCGGCACGTTCGCCGAGCGCATCGCCGTCGACGAAGCCGACGTGGCCCGCGCGCCGTCGAACGTGAGCGCAGCCGAGGCTGCCTCGATGCCGCTCGTCGCCCTGACCGCGTGGCAGGCGCTCGTCGAGAAGGGCAGGGTCGGACCGGGCACGAAGGTACTCGTCCACGCGGGCTCCGGTGGCGTGGGGACGATCGCGATCCAGCTCGCCAAGCACCTCGGTGCCCACGTCGCCACCACGGCGTCGGCCGCCAACGCCGACTTCGTCCGCGAGCTCGGTGCCGACGTGGTGGTCGACCACCGAACCCAGGACTTCGAGCAGGAACTGTCCGACTACGACTTCGTCCTCGACAGCCTGGGCGGCGAGAACCTCGACAAGTCCCTGCGCGTGCTGCGCCCCGGCGGCAAGGTCGTGAGCATCAACGGCACCCCCGACCCCGCGTTCGCGAAGGAGGCCGGGCTGGGCCCGGTGATCCGCATGGTCATCGCCGGCATCAGCCGCGGGGTCCGCGCGCAGGCGAAGCGACTCGGGGTCACCTACGAGTTCCTGTTCATGCGTGCCGACGGCGGGCAGTTGCAGCAGATCGCCGACCTCGTGCAGGCCGGCGCGATCCGCCCGGTGGTCGGCGCCACGTTCGCCTTCGACCAGACCCCCGAAGCGCTCGTGTCGATCGGGACGAGCCGCGTGCGCGGCAAGACCGTCGTCGCCGTCGCCTGACGGGAGTCCGGCTCAGTGCGGCAGGACCGCCTCGAGCTGCGCCCGGATCGACTCGACGACGCTCGCCACGCTGGTCTCGGGGTCGACGTGCGACACCATGGTGACGAACACCACCGCCGAGACCACGTGCGCGAGCGTCGCGGCCCGTGCGTCGTCGAGACGTCCGCGGTCGATCAGGATCTCCGCGATCGCCTGCTCGGTCATCCCCGAGATCGCGAGCGCTCGCGCATGGTGCGGCTCGCCAGGGTCCCCGAAGGCCATCTCCCGCAGGTAGGTCCGCCCGTTGGACACCTGCACCCGGTTGCAGGCGACGATCGGCGTCACGAGCGCGAGCACCGCATCGAGCACGTCGTCGGTCGCCTCAGCAGCTCGACGGCCCTGTTCGAGCGCCTCGTCGTACTTCGCGTTCTGCACCAGCAGCAGCAACTCGCCCTTGGTCTTCGCGTACAGGAAGAGCGTGCCGGCTCCGATGTCCGCGCGCTCCGCGATCTGCTGGGTCGTCACGTCGTCGACGCCGTGCTCGGCGAACAACTCGCCGGCAGCAGCCGTGATCCGGTCGAGCTTGTCCTGCCGGTTCCGCTCACGCCGACCTGGGACCTGTGTCACGTGCACACTCCGGATCTGGTCGGCGATGGGGTCGACCCATCCTGCCATCCGCAGGAGAACCCCGGGACCCGGCCGGCGGCCGTCGACGTGGCGCGCAGTGCGGACGGGAGGCCCGTGGCGGCCTGGCACCGCGCCTCCCTTTCGCACGTCGGTGCGCTCAGTGCCCCCGGCGGTCAGCGCGCCGCCCGCGTGAACGTGCGGTGCACGACGCCCGACGGCGACGCGACCGTCTCGACGGCGAAGCGCTCCTCGATCCCCTCGAGTCCGTCCCAGAGCCGCTCGCCCCGGCCGAGCACGATCGGCACCTCGACCAGGTGCAGGTGATCGACGAGGTCGGCCTGCAGGAACTCGCGGACGGTCTCGACCCCGCCGCCGATCCGGACGTCGCGGCCCGGTGCGGCCTGGCGGGCGAGCTCGAGCGCTTCCGCCGGGGTCGCGTCGATGAAGTGGAAGGTCGTCCCGCCCGCCATCTCGAGGGGCTCGCGCGGGTGGTGCGTGAGCACGAACACGGGCGTGTGGAACGGCGGTTCGTCGCCCCACCACCCGGTCCAGCCGTCGTCGGGCCACGGTCCGCGCTGGGGTCCGAACTTGTTCCGCCCCATGATCTCGACACCGATCTCCGGTCCCCAGGCGCGTGCGAACTCGTCGTCGACATCGGTGGTCCCACCGGACGCGCCCTGCATCGCACGGAAGGTGGCGGTGGCGGCGAACCACCCCATGAGTCGACCGTCGGCGTGCCCGAACGGCCGGTCGACCGACTGGTCGGCTCCGGCGCCGTACCCGTCGAGCGAGATCGCGAAGTTGTGGACCCTGACCGTCGACATGGTGCTCCTGTCCTGCTTCAGAGGGTGATGCCCGTCGCCGTCGCCAGGGCGTCGACGAGTTGGCGGCGGAACTGCGGGTCAGCGACCGCCTGGTGCGGCTCCTGCCGCTGTCCGTGGAACCAGTAACTACCGCTGGTGGTTGCGTCGGGGTCGGTCACGAGGGCCTCCTGCGTGCGGTGCCCGAGCTCGAGGTCGTCCGACGCCCCCGCGCCGCCCATCTTGGTCGGGACCCAGCCCGGGTCGACGGCGTTGCTCAGGACACCGGGCCGGCGCTCGGCGACCTCGGCGGCGAGCGCGGTCACGAAGAGCTTGGTGTCCGAGTACGTGTTCGTCTCCGCGATGCCGTCCCAGTCGACGGCGTCCAGTCGGGGGCGGCCGCCGCGGTGCATCCCACTGCTCAGGTACACGTGCCGGGTCGGCACGTGGAGCAGCGCGGTGAACAGGTACGGCGCGACGACGTTGACCGGGATCAGCGCACGGCCGGAGATCACGCCGGCGTTGTGCACGACCGCGTCGATCGGGTCGTCGGCGTCGAGGTCGCGCGCGGCGGCGATCACGGCGTCGCGGTCGGACAGATCGGCGACGACGAGCGTGGCACCACGGTCGAGCAGGTCGGCGACCGCGTCCGCACGTGCCGTGCTCCGGGCGTGCACGACGACGTCGTGCCCGTCGCGGAGCAGGGTGTCGGCGGTCGCCCGCCCGAGGCCGTCGGTCGATCCGGTGACGAGGATGCGGGACATGCGTTCATCATGCGCCGGGTGGCGGAGGCGTGTGCGGCGCGACACCGCCGACCTCAGCCGATGACGCCCGTGTGCTCGAGCACGATGTTCACGCCGATCAGGATGAGCACGACACCGCCGGCGATCTCGGCCGGCTTGCCGAACCGGGCTCCGACACGGCGCCCGACGACCACGCCGGCGAAGGACAACACCGCCGTCGTCACACCGATGAGCAGCACCGCGCCGCCGATCGACACCGGCAGGAACGCCAGCGTGACCCCGACCGCGAGGGCGTCGATGCTCGTCGCGATCGCCAGGACCAGGAGCTCACGGATCGGCAGGCGGTCGGTGTCCTGCGCGGTGTCCTCGTGCTTCGAGAACGCCTCCCACAGCATCTTGCCGCCGATCAGCGCGAGCAGCCCGAACGCGATCCAGTGGTCGAAGGCGGCGATGTACTGCGCGAACGCCGAACCGAGCAGCCACCCGAGCAAGGGCATGAGCGCCTGGAACGCACCGAACGCCAGCGCGATGACGAGGGCGTGCCGCACGTCGAAGCGCTTCATGTGCAGGCCCTTGCCGAGGGCGACGGCGAAGGCGTCTGCGGAGACGCCGAGCGCGATGAGGAAGAGAGCCCAGAACGACATGGGGGCGGCGCCTTTCGAGACGGTCGGACGGAGACGCCGACGTCTCAGGACCTGTCGATCCTGGCACGGTTCCGAGTACGAAAAGGCCTGATCAGAGGGATTCGGCAGGCCGAATCCGGGGGTTGGTGCGCCCGCCCCGGTTCCTGACGGAATGCTCGCGGCGGTGTCGGGCTACGCGAGGTTCCACGACACCCCGCCCGCGTGCCGCCGAGGTTCCGATCGGGGCGCTGCGCGCGCGCGAGGTTCCAAAATATCGGAACCTCGCGCGGCGGGGTGCGGCGGGGTGGGCGCGACCGCGGGCGGACAGGAGGCCCGTGGCAGGCCCGCCCCGGGCCTCCCGTCCGCCCTGCGGCGCGTCAGCGACCGGCTGCTGCGTGGGCGGCGACCTGGCTCGCGGACAGTTCCGTCCCGTAGACGGCCGCGTACCGCATGGACCCGGTGAAGTAGGCATTGGCGGGCGAACCCGGCCATCCGCCGATGGTGTCGTAGCCGATCCGGAACCAGCCGGTGTAGTTCTCCGGCGTCTTGTACGTCGCGTTCGACGCGACCAGCGTGCCGTCGACGTACAGGCGCATGCCGTTGGCCGGTGACATCGTCGTCACGGCGTGGTGCCACGCGCCGTCGGTGTAGGCCTTCGGCGACGAGACGACCTGGGTCGTGCCGCTGTACGTCCCGAACGCGAGCTGCCCGCTCGTGTTGAGGTAGAGCTTGCGGTCGTGCTGCCCGGATCCGCCGGTCTGACTGCTGCCGAAGCCGATGAGCTGTCCACCGGCGACCGTGGTCTTGAACCAGACCTCTTCGCTGAAGGTGGTCGGGTTGGCGTACGAGCGCGAGGTGGAGACGTAGCTCGTCGAGCCGTTCAGCACGTAGGCGCTGCCGGTGTCGCGCGGGCAGGCGTTCGGGTCGGGAGTGACCGCCGTCATCGCGCCCTGGTAGGTGCCGATCACGCCGCGGCCCGACCAGTCCGTGGCGGTCTTCGCGTTCGTCGACTCAGTGAGCCGGTACGCGAACAGGGCGTTCGCGGTGTCGGCTCCGACGGCGCCCGTGCAGGTGAAGTACGGGGCGGTCGCGGCGGTGTTCGTGTCGTTCCGCACGGTGGCGCTGTAGGCAGAGCGCGTCAGCGCGAACTGGTTCAGCAGGACGACGACGGCCAGGGCGACCACGAGCAGGAGGGCGACGACACGGCCGTCACGCAGGCGACGGAGGATCACGATGCGCGCACCGCCTCGACGCGGCCGACGGCCAAGCAGGCCACGAGCGGTACCAGGCACACGGCGATCAGCGCCACCCACCCGAGTGGGTCGAGGTCGATGTTCGAGGTCAGCTGGTAGTGCCCGTTCTTCGTGAGTTCGTGGATGACCACGCGGCCGACCTCACCGTCGACCAGGTGCACGGTGTTGCCGCCGTGGGCGTCGATGCGCACCGGGAAGATGCCGGACGAGATGACGGTGGCCTCGACGCCCGTCGGGCTCGAGGTGTTCGTGATGGTCGTCACGTTGACGAACGGCTTGAGCACGAACGCGGCGTACGAGACCGTCAGGGCGGAGCCGGCGATCCGCAGGCACGTACGGGTGACCCGGTCGGTGAAGGCACTGGTCAGGGTCAGGATCAGCAGCGTGCCGATGAGCAGGATCGGCGCGGCGCGGAACAGCCAGCCGAGGTGCGGGACCAGGAGCGCCGGGGTGCCGATCACGTCGGCCTGTGACAGCGTCCACGGGTCGACCGCGCCGTTCACGTCGCCGCGGGTGTGCAGACCGCCGTCGGCGTCGATCGCGATGATGCGGTGCGTGTAGACGACGTCCGGGTTGGCGGAGGTCTCGAACGAGACGACGTCGCCGACGCGCAGGGTGGTGACGTCCACCGGCAGGTCGAGTACGAGGGTGCCGACCGGGGCTGCTTCACCCATCGAGGGCGTCTCGACGACGAACCAGCGGCCACCGGCCGACAGGAACAGGACGGCGGCGGTGAGCAGCAGGGCGGCGACCAGGGCGAGCAACCAGGCGAGGACGGTCTCGGAGCGGGTGACCGCGCGACCGCGGAGGACCGGACGGTCGAGCGTGCCGCTGAGCGGGATCGCTGCGGTCTGGCTCATGTCGTGCTCCTGCGGCTCGGTGGGGTTCGGCTCGGCGCTTGCTGCGCTTGGTGGAACGGGGGTGGCGACGCTCGGCCGGAGGGGGGTCGGCCGAGCGTCGCCGGTCTGGGGTCACGGGACGTCCCGGGACGGCTGGGGGGAGCCGGCCCGGAGCGGGATCAGGCCGTGAACGTCCAGGTCATGGGGACCGAGGCTGCGAGGCCCTGGTAGGTGTTGCCCGCCGAGGAGTCGAGGGTCACCGCGAAGTTGAACGGCGTCGACGCGCCGGCGGCCGGAGCTGCGGGCATCGTGAAGGCCGACGCTGCGGCGCCCTTGAAGCTGGCGAGCGTGCCACTGAAGACCGTGGTCGAGCCCGAGGTGATGACGAGGTTCATCTTGGCGCAGAGGTCGGTCGCGGTTCCGTTCGAGGAGCCGTTGTTCGACTGGGTACACGTGCTGCCCGGCGTCAGGGTGAAGGTGCTCGCGGCCGCGGTGCCGGTGTTCTTGATCGAGATCGCCGTGTTGACCGTGTTGCCCGGCGTCATCGTCGTGCTGCCGCCGAACTTGTTGATCGTCGAGCAGGTCGCGGAGTTCGTCGAGACCGAGCCACCGTCGGTGCTGAGGCAGGTGACGGTCGCGCCGGCGTTCTGCTCCTGCATGATCAGCGTGCCGCTGGCGGCGGTGTTGCTGCTGTTCGTGATGCTCGCCGCGAACCCGGACAGGGTGCCGGTGAGCGAGAGGGAGAGGAGCACGGCGGCGAAGATGCCGGCGAGGAGCGCCACGGGGGCGAAACGGATCCGCTTCAGCGCGGAGGTGCGGAGCTTGGTGGACACGGTGTACCTCATCGGTTCGGTGGTTCGCAGTGGTTGGGGGAAGCAAGTCACTCGGGCGGATTTGCTTCAATCATTAAGATAGTCATTGCTTGACCAAGTTAGCCACTCGCACACCTACCCCAGTGCGGGGGACGCTCGTGTCCCCCGGGTTCCCGACATGGAAGGATTCCCCCGTGACCCCCGCCGCACACGATGACGACGCCGCCGACCTGATGGCCGCGTTCACCGCTGTCGTGCGCGCGAACGCGAGCCTGGTGAACCAGCTCAGTGCACGAGCCGGGGTGCACGAGAACGCCCTGCGAGCACTCGTGCTCATCAGCGACACCGGCTACTCCACGCCGACGGAGGTCGCCGGGTACCTCGGCCTGACCTCGGGCGCGGTGACGAACATGATCGACCGGATGAGCACCGCCGGACTGCTCGAGCGCGCGCCGAACCCGAACGACCGGCGTGGGTCGTTGCTGCGCCTGCTACCGACCGGCGACGAGGTCGTCGCGGACTACCGGCAGCGCTACGCGGCCATGCTCCGGGCGGTCGACGGCGCGCACGGCGGCGAGCTGCACGAAGTGCTCAACGACCTGGCGACGAGCCTGTACCAGCAGGCCGCGGCGGCCGGGGAGTAAGCGCTCGTCAGACCGGCTGGAGCGCCTGCTGCTCGCCGATGGGGAGCTCGACCCGGATGCGGTCACCCGTCCGGACGACACCACCCGTCACGACGACGCTCATCACGCCGCCCTTCCGCACCACCGCACCGTCCTCGTCCCGGCCGAGCACCTCGCGCAGCAGGCCCGGTTCGAACCCGTTGATCTGCTGGCACGGGTTCCGCAGGCCTGTCACACGGACGCGCGCCTCGTTGCCGAGGTGCAGCACGGTCCCGGTCGGCAGGCTGAGCAGGTCGACACCGCGGGTCGTGACGTTCTCGCCCATCTGGCCCGGCTCGAGGTGGTACCCGGCGTCGGCGACCTCGTCGAACACCTCGGCGTGGAGCAGGTGGACCTGCCGCAGGTTCGGCTGCGAGGGGTCACGTGCCACGCGGGAACGGTGCTGGACGGTCGTCCCGGCGTGGGCGTCGCCCTCGATGCCCCAGCCCTCGACCAGGGTCACCTCGTCGACGACGGGCTTGCTGAACCGATGGACGTCGTCCCGGCTCACGGCGATCACGCGCGGCTGGTCGTCACGGTTGTCGGTCATGGTGCGATTCTGGCGCAGGTTCGGTTTCGACGCAGCCCCCGGTCAGTGTCCGAGCTCGACGAGGAAGACCCCGGCGATGATCAGTGCGATCCCGCCGAGCATGAGCGCCGTCAAGGGTTCGCGGAAGAGCACCCGGCCCAGGATCGCCGTCAGTGCGACACCGGTCGCGGCCCAGATCCCGTAGGCGACACCGATCGGCAGGCCGAGCGTCAGCGCCACGGCGAGCAGGCTGAACGCGACGAGGTACCCCAGGACGACGGGCACGAAGAACACCTTCTTGCCGTCGGTGGCGAGCTTGAGGCTGATCGTGGCACCGACCTCGGAGACGATCGCGACGGCGAGCAGGACCCAGGCCATCAGAACGCCTCGCGCTCTGGCGTCTGGCGCTTCCGTGCGGCGAGCGCTCGCTGCGAACCGATCTCGACCAGCAGCACCCCGGCAGCGATGAGCACGATGCCGGCGACCATGGTGAGCGTGAGTGCCTGCCCGAACAGCACGGCCGCGAGCACCGCGGTCAGGGCGACGCCGGAGGCGCCCCAGATGCCGTAGGCGACCCCGACCGCCATCCCCGCGCGCAGCACCAGGATCAGCATCGCGAACGCGGCGACGTAGCCCACGACGACGAGCGCGTACCACCCGGGCTGGTCCACCGCGGCCTGCATCGAGAGCGCTCCGGTGACCTCGGCGACGATCGCGGTCCCGAGGAACAGCCACCTCATGCTCCGCTCCCGTCCGCCAGGGCAGCGATCGCCCGTGCCGCGACCCGGACGGTGGCCTGTGCGGCTGTGTCGTCCCGGTCGGCGAGCCACGTCGAGCCGATGCCGTCGGCGGTCGCGATGAGCAGCCGGACCAAGTGCTCGACCGGCACTGCCCAGCGGATGCCGTCCTCGGCGGTCCACTCGTCGACCTGCTCGCGGACGGCGTCGAGGTACGCGTGCTGCTCCCACGCGGCCAGGTCCTGCAGGTCGGGGTCGCGCCGTGAGTGGGTGACCAGCTCGACGACGGCGAGTGCGGTCGCTGGATCGTCGCGCGTCTGCGCGAGGTGGGCCGACAGGCCGGAGGCGATCCGGGCCTCCAGGTCGAGCCGCGTGACCGGCGGTGCGAACGCGACCGCCATGGCCGTGCGGAGCTGGCGTTCGAGCACGGCACGGAAGAGCGGCGCCTTCGATGCGAAGCAGTAGTGGAAGGCGCCGTGCGGCAGGCCAGCGCGGGCGGTGACCGCGCGGGTGGTCACCGCGCTGATGCCGCCGTCGCGCAGGACGGCGATCGCGGCGTCGACGAGCTGCTCGCGTCGTTCCTCGACGCTGCGGTGCTCTTGCTGGAGGGTCATGGTCCGACCGTACCGCCGGACTTGGCCATGTGGCCAAGTCGGGCGGTGAACTCTCAGCGTGGGTCGGGTTCGCCCCAGCACCCCGGCCCACAGCAGAACGACCCTCGGCCAACCGGCTGAGGGTCGTTCTGTGGCGCGACGTGCCTACTTGTGGCTGGAGCGCTGCGTGAACTTGGCGTTCACGACGCCGTAGAGCACCCAGACGACGACCACGACGAGGGCAACCATGCCGACGGTTGCCGGCAGCATCCCTTGCGCGAGGAACGGGACGAGCAAGAGGCTGGCCACGCCGAGGACGGCGAGGGTGATCTTGTAGCTGCGAGGAGACATCAGACCGTCCTTACTTGCACTAGTTGCACTGGCTGGCACTCTTGTCGAGAACGAACGGGTTCCAACCCGAGAGCGGAGTCCCGGGGACTCCGTACCCGACGATACCGAGGCAGTTGTCGTTGGCGTTCGCACCCTGCGCGAAGGCGGTGATCGCACCGCTGACGAGGGCGCAGACACCGCCGACGACGGGAGTGCCGATGAGGGCGCACCCTGCCGTCAGCGCAGCCGTCCCGGCAGGTCCGCCCGCTGCGATCGCCTTCGTCTCGGCGCGGTTGAAGTACACCGAGCACCATCCGACGCCGCACCCCGTCGACGGGTCGGCGGTCACCGGGAACACCGCCCCGGTCGTGTCGACGTGCTGGGTGACGACGTTCGAGCCGGGTACGACCGTGTACGTGGTCGGGAGTTGCTTGCCGTCAGCGTCGTGCGCCCACGGCGTCTCGAGGTAGTTGACGACGTCGCCGCTGGCGTTCTTCACCTGCACCTTGCCGCCGTCCACGAGGGCGAGCGTGTCGGTCTCGGAGCCGATCTCGAACTCGTAGTCGGTCGGCGCCGACGCGTTGTTGATCACGATGAAGCTGGCGTTCGTGCCGTTCGCCCCGGTGCCCGTGACCGTCCCGAAGTCGGCCCCGCGGTAGACGTCCGAGCCGGTGGCGGCATCGGCCGTCGCAGCCCCGGGGACGACCGGGGTGACTGCGACGTGCGATGCAGAGTCCACCTGGACCCTCGACTGGGCAGCGGCTCCGGTCGGTGCGGAATCGCTCGTACCGAGCAGGCCCTGCTGCTGGACGACCGCGAGCGGATCGTCGGACGCCGCAGCGTTCGCCGGTGCTGCGACGAGTGAGCCAGCGAGCACAGCCGCCGCGATGGCGCCCCCTGCGGTCATCTGGCGGATTCGTGAGTGGTTCATACTTCGGTCCCCTGTCTCCGACGCTGAGGTCGGTCCCGTTGTAGTCAGCAACGTTGCCGACGAACCGACCCTATGACCCCCCGTTGGAGGGGTAGACCCATCGTTACACTTCCGTGACTCCGGTCGGAGGGACTCTGCGCGCAGTGAGCGCTCCTACCTCACCCGCTATCCGGCGCCGAAGGCTGCGTCTCGGAAGTCTGATGTGCGGCTGGTGGACCAGTCACCTGGGGGACGACACCCGCCCTACTGCGGCATGTCCACGAACCGCGAGAACATCCCGTGGAACGCCACGGTGATGGTGTCCGTCGGACCGTTGCGGTGCTTCGCCACGATCAGGTCGGCCTCACCCTGCCGCGGGTTGTCCTTCTCGTACGCCGACTCGCGGTGCAGCAGGATGACCATGTCGGCGTCCTGCTCGATCGACCCGGACTCACGCAGGTCGGAGATCGCCGGCTTCTTGTCGGCGCGCTGCTCGGGACCACGGTTCAGCTGGGACAGCGCGATGACGGGGACCTGGAGTTCCTTCGCCATCAGCTTCAGCGCACGTGAGAACTCGGAGACCTCTTGCTGGCGGCTCTCGACCTTCTTGCCCGAGGTCATCAGCTGCAGGTAGTCGATGACGACGAGCTTGAGGTTGTGCTGCTGCTTGAGTCGACGGCACTTGGCGCGGATCTCGACCAGCGTCATGTTGGGGGAGTCGTCGATGAAGAACGGGGCGTCGTTGATGCGCCCGCGGGTCTGCGCGATGGTGGTCCAGTCGCGGGAGTCCACGGTGCCCTTGCGCATGTTCTGCAGGGGCACGCTGGTCTCAGCGGACAACAGACGCATGGCGATCTCGGCGCGACCCATCTCGAGCGAGAAGAAGGCGGCGGTCTGGTCGTGCTTGATCGCGGCGGCGCGGCACAGGTCGAGCGCAAGGGTCGACTTACCGAGGGCGGGTCGAGCGGCGACGATGATGAGCTGCCCGGGGTGGAAGCCGTTCGTCAGGCCGTCGAGCTGCGCGAACCCGGTCGGCACGCCGGTCATCTGGCCGTCGCGGCCCTTGGCGGCCTCGATCTCATCGAGCGCGGCGGAGATGGCGTCGGTCAGGGGGACGTAGTCCTCGGTCTGCACGCCGCCGGCGACGTTGTAGACCTCGGCCTGGGCGCTGTTGACGAGGTCGGTGACCTCACCCTCGGACGCGTAGCCCATCTGCACGATGCGGGTACCGGCGTCGACGAGGCGACGGAGCACGGCCTTCTCAGCGACGATGCCGGCGTAGTACCCTGCGTTGGCCGCGGTCGGCACCATGCTCGTCACGCTGTGCAGGTACTCGGCGCCACCACCGCGGGACAGCAGACCGGTCTTGGTCAGCTCGTCGGTGACGGCGATGACGTCGGTGGGCTCGCCGTGCGAGTAGAGCGACAGGATCGCGTCGAAGATGACCTCGTGCTTGGGGACGTAGAAGTCCACGCCACGAGCAGTCTCGATGACGTCGGCGACGGCGTCCTTCGACAGGAGCATGCCGCCGATGGTCGACTGTTCGGCCAACAGGTCGTGCGGCGGGGTGCGTTCCATGCCGCGCTCCGCGTACTCCTGCGGTGCGGGCTCAAGATGCGCGATCGACACACTCTCTCCTCTGTTGAACGACGCAGGGCTGGACACAGTGGTCCGACACCTGCAACGACTTTCTACCCCCAGCGACTGACATCCCCGAGTCGCTGGGCCAAGCTACGGCCGCAGAGTTATCCCCAACAAACGGCCCTGTGGATAACTCTGTGGAGGGATTGCGGAACACGCCGGGATGCTGTGTGGAGAACTGTGGATGGACCTGTGGAAACAGAGCCATGGGAACACACTTTCGACCACTTGACCGGGGGTTTTCGTGCTCACACGGTGTGTGGAAAAGTGGGGTTCAAGTACGCCTTGAAGGTTCCGATTTGACACGTTTCTGCTGTGTAAAACGACTTGACAAGCACCCCTCCTGTGGGAAGTGTTCTCGGGCCGTTCCCAGCAAGCCGGACCGTGCCTGAGAGGTAACCAGCCAGCCAAGCCGAGCCCGCCCGTGCAAGCCGAGCCGGGCCTCCCGGCCGTTCTGGACGACCGTGCGTTGATGGTGAGCAGAAGATGTCGAGTGGGGGATCGAGACCCGACCTTTTCTGCTCACCAAGTGAACCCGCACGCCCCGCGCCCCGCACCACGCGGAGCCCCCGCCAACGCAACGACGGGCGGGCCTCCCGAAGGAGACCCGCCCGTCGTGGAGCGGAACGTCAGTGCTACTTGGCAGCGACGACCTTGAGCGAGATCACGGCAGTGATGTCCTCGCGCAGACGCACGGTGGCCTCGTGGTCACCGACGGTCTTGATGGTCGCGGGGACCTCGACCTTGCGCTTGTCGAGCGAGCCGACGCCCTGCGCCTGGACGGCGTCAGCGACGTCGCCCGGACGGACGGAGCCGAACAGACGACCGTCCTTGCCGGCCTTGACCGCCAGGGAGATGGTCGCGTTCTCGAGCTTCATCTTGAGGTCCTGTGCCTCTTCGATGGTGGCGAGCTCACGCGCGGTGCGCGCGGCACGGATCGACTCGACCTGCTTCTCGCCGCCCTTGGACCACGCGACAGCGAAGCCCTGGGGGATGAGGTAGTTGCGGGCGTAGCCGTTCTTGACGTCGACGACGTCACCAGCGGAACCGAGGCCGGAGACCTCGTGGGTGAGGATGAGCTTCGACATGTGTCGACCTCCGATCAGCGGCCGGAGCCGGCGTAGGGGAGGAGCGCCATCTCACGGGCGTTCTTCACGGCACGGGCGATGAGGCGCTGCTCCTGGACGGAGACGCCGGTGATGCGACGGGCGCGGATCTTTCCACGCTCCGAGATGAACTTGCGAAGGGTCGCAACGTCCTTGTAGTCGATGACGCCGACCTTGATCGACTTCGCGGGAGCGGCGTTCTTGCCGCCCTTGCCGCGAGGCTTCCGGCGGTCGCCGGTGCTCTTTCCAGCCATAGTGATTTGTCCTTAGAAGAAAAGTTGTGTGTCCGTCGGAACCGAGAGGATCAGAACGGGGTCTCGTCGTCGAAGTTGCCGCCGGGGGTGCTCCACACGTCGTTCGACTGTGCGTTGCCGCCGCCCTGCTGGCCACCCTGCGGGGACCACGGCTCGTCGGACTGGCCACCAGCGGAGGCGTTGCCGCCACCGTTGTTGTTCCAGCCGCCGTTGCCGCCGCCCTGCTGACCGCCACCGTTGCCGCCGCCGACCTGGCCACGACCGCCGCCGCCACCCGCTGCGCGGGTGATCTGTGCGGTCGCGTACCGGAGCGACGGGCCGATCTCGTCGACCTCGAGCTCGATGCTCGTGCGCTGCTGACCCTCGCGGTCCTGGTAGGAACGCTGACGCAGACGACCCTGCGCGATGACGCGCGAGCCCTTCGTCAGCGACCCCGCCACGTGCTCGGCGAACTCCCGCCACACACTCGCGCGGAGGAACAGCGCGTCGCCGTCCTTCCACTCGTTCGCCTGACGGTCGAACGTGCGAGGCGTGGAGGCGATGGTGAAGTTCGCCACTGCGAGCCCGTTCTGCGTGTACCGCAGCTCGGGGTCCGCGGTGAGGTTGCCCACCACCGTGATGACGGTTTCGCCGGCCACGGGTTACTCGGCGCTCGCGGTCGCGGTTGCGGAGGCGTTGGCAGCCTTGCGGGCTGCGCGTGCCTCGTCGCGCTGCTTCTGGGCGGCGACCTGCGCGATGCCCTCTTCGGCGCGGAGGACCTTCGTGCGGAGCACGGCCTCGGAGAGACCGAGCTGACGGTCGAGCTCCTTGGCGGCCTCGGGCGAGGACGTGAAGTCGACGACGGCGTAGATGCCCTCGGACTTCTTGGCGATCTCGTAAGCGAGCCGGCGACGGCCCCAGACGTCCACGTTGTCGACGGTGCCACCGTCGTTGCGGATGACAGCGAGGAACTTGTCCAGGCTGGGAGCGACGGTGCGCTCATCGATCTCGGGGTCGAGGATCGCCATCAGTTCGTACTGGTGCATGCGGAACCCACCTCCTCTGGTCTCAGCGGCCCCGGGCAGTTCCCGGGGCAGGAGGGTTGATGCATGTGCCACAGCGCGCAGACACGCGCCGGGCAACCTGCACAGACTACCCGACGGCCTGGAGGCGCGCCACCGGTCTGTGCAGAACCGTCGCGTCCGTCAGGCGGTCGCGTCTCGGGCGTCGGTGTCGCGTCAGGAGCTGGTCGCGTCCCGCGCGGCCCACCAGTCGCGCAGGCGCGCCTCGGCTGCGTCGGCGCCGAGGGGTCCGTCGTCCATCCGCGCCTCGAGCAGGAAGCGGTAGGCCTCGCCCACGGCACGCCCCGGCGGGATGTCGAGGATCCGCATGATGTCGTCGCCGGTCAGGTCGGGCCGGATCGAGTCCAGTTCCTCTTGCTCGGCCAGGACGCGGATCCGCTCCTCGAGGTCGTCGTACGCGAACGCCAGGCGGTCGGCCTTGCGGCGGTTCCGCGTGGTGACGTCCGAGCGGGTCAGCTCGTGCAGCCGTTCGAGCTGCGGGCCGGCGTCGCGGACGTAGCGCCGGACGGCCGAGTCGGTCCAGGCACCGTCGGTGTACCCGAAGAACCGCAGGTGCAGCTCGATCAGGCGGGACACCGCGGCGATCGTGTCGTTGTCGAAGCGCAGGGCACGGAGCCGCTTCTTCGCGAGCTTCGACCCGACCAGGTCGTGGTGGTGGAAGCTGACGGCGCCGCCCGGCTCGAGCTTCCGGGTGGCGGGCTTGCCGATGTCGTGCAGCAGCGCCGCGAGCCGCAGCACGGTGTCCGGGGGGTCGCCCGCGTGCCGCTCGGCCTCGTAGCCGATCGCCTGTTCGAGCACGGTCAGGGAGTGCTCGTAGACGTCCTTGTGGTGGTGGTGCTCGTCGATCTCGAGCTGCATCTCGGGCAGCTCGGGCAGGAACCGCTGCGCCAGCCCGGTGTCCACGAGCAGCCGGATGCCCGGCACGGGGTCGCCCGTGTTCAGCAGCTTGACGAGTTCGTCGCGCACCCGCTCGGCGGACACGATGTCGATGGAGTCGACGAGGTCCTGCATGGCAGCACGGACGTCGTCGTCGACGGTGAACCCGAGCTGCGACGTGAACCGCGCTGCCCGCATCATCCGGAGCGGGTCGTCGCGGAACGACACCACGGCGGCCTGCGGGGTGCGGAGGCGGGCGGCCAGCAGGTCCTCGACGCCGCCGTGCACGTCGACGAGCTCACGGGCCGGCAGCCGGAGCGCCATCGCGTTGACGGTGAAGTCGCGGCGGAGCAGGTCGTCCTCGATGGTGTCGCCGAACGCGACCTCGGGCTTGCGGGTCTCGCCGTCGTACACGTCACTGCGGTAGGTGGTGATCTCGACCTGCTCGCCGCCGACCCGTGCGGCGATGGTGCCGAACTGGCGACCGACGTCCCACGTGGCGCTCGCGATCGGTTCGACGATGCGCAGGATGTCGTCCGGACGGGCACTCGTCGTGAAGTCGAGGTCGGTGACGGGACGACCGAGGAAGGCGTCGCGCACGGGTCCGCCGACCAGGGCCAGCTCGTGTCCGGCGTCGGCGAAGGCCCGAGCGAGGAGGTCGACGGGCTCGGTGGTGGCGAGTGCGTCGAGTCGTTCGACGGCCTGGGCAACGGACTGCATGACGGTGCTCATCCTCCCAGATCGAGGCCCCGAGTTCTCCACAACCCCGCGCGCACGGGACCTGTTCATGGTCGCGCCTCATACACTCGTGCTCGGCCCGAACCGACCCCGTGGCCCGCTTCCGTATGCACATCCTCCGCACCACGCTCGCCGCAGCCGCGTCGACCCTCGTCGCGCTCGGCCTGGTCGTCGCGCCCGTCAGCGCGCCGCACGCCGATGCTGCGACGGTCTCTTCGGCCAAGACCCGCCTCGCCGATCCGGCTGCTGCCGACGCGGGCAAGGCCACGATCTCGGTCGCCCCCGCGAACCGTGGGATCGTGCAGCGCGACCAGGACCTCACCCTCTCGGTGACCGTCACGAACGACACCGACACCGCCCTGCCCGCAGGCTCAGCGGAGTTCGACATCTTCCGCTCCGTGAGCACGCGGGACGTCCTGGCCGACTGGCTTGCCGACACCACCACGACCGGTTACCTCGGCGCCCCGATGGACTCTGTTGACATTCCGGAGGTCCCGGCGCACCGTTCGGTCACCATCGACGCGGTCGACATCGTCTCGGGCAACGTGGCGCTCGGCGGGTACTCCTCGTTCGGTGCGCGGCGCATCGCGGCGGAGTACACGGCCGGCGACACCTTCGCCGTCGCCCGCTCCGCGATCACCTGGTACCCGGACTTCGAACAGGTGCCGGTCAGCGTGTCGGTGGCGATGCCGGTGACGGTCCCGAAGTCCACCGACGGCGTGCTGAGCGCCGCCGTCCTGGCCTCCGCCACCTCGGTCGACGGCACCCTGACGCAGCAGCTCGACGCGGCCGAGGACCACAACGTCGCCGTCGCCGTCGACCCGCGGATCATCGCCTCGATCCGGATCCTCGGCGAGAACGCCCCGTCCTCCGCGACCGCGTGGCTCCAGCGCCTCGAGTCGCTGCGGAACGAGACCTTCGCGTTGTCCTACGCCGACGCCGACGTCACCGGGCTGCGCCAGGCCGGATCGGACGGCATCCTCGCTCCGATCTCGCTCGACCAGTCCGTGAAGTCCGAGAACTTCCCCGGCGCAGAGACCCCCGCACCGACTCCGACCGCCACCCCCGACCAGACGACGACCCCGAGCAGCACCGCGTCCCCGACCGACGACGCCACCACCGGCTCCGGCTCCGGCTCGGGCGAGACCACGGAGACGCTGCCCACGACCGCGCAGCTGCTGGACTTCCCCTACTCGATGGACTCCATCGCCTGGCCGACCGAGGGCACCGTGTCGTCGTCGGACCTCGAGGCGCTCGAGCGAGCCGGCACGAAGACCACGATCGTCTCGAGCGGCAACACCTCGGCCGGCGCGAACGCCACGGTCCCGGCGTCCGAGAAGGTCGGCGACGACCACGTCCTCGTGTCCGACCAGTCGATGTCGTCCCTGCTGCGGGACGCCGCGAACGCCCCCGATCGGCAGAGCTGGTCGACGGCGATGTCCGAGCTCACCGCGACCCTCGCGACGTCCGCACGCGGCGGCACCGCGACCGGCCCGATCATGCTCACGCTGGGTCGCGACTGGCCCTCGGACTCCAGCCGCCTCAGCCAGACCCTCGACGCCCTCGAGAGCACCGCATGGGTCGCCCCGGCCGACCTGTCGACCGCATCGAACGCCGTCGCCGGCTCGCTCACGCTCGACAACGCGTCCAGTGGTGCCGACCGCGTCGAGCAGCTCAAGCGCCTGGTGCAGGGCGAACAGGGGCTCTCCGCGTTCGCCACGATCCTCGACACCCCCACCGACCTGACCGCGCCGGCGCGCCTGCAGCTGCTCGCGCTGGCGTCGAACGCATGGCGGGGGGACGACGAGGGGCTCACCACGGCCGTCGACGCGCGCACCGCGAACTGGGCGAAGCAGACCGGCGAGGTCGGGATCGTCGACTCGAGCAGCCTGACCCTGCTCGGTGACCGGTCGTCGCTACCGGTGTCGATCCGGAACAGCTCCCCCTACCCGGTGACCGTGCACCTGTCCGTCAGTCCTTCGAACTCCGCCCTCCGGGTGGTCCGCAACGACATCGTCGTCGAGATCCAGCCGGACTCGTCGACCCGTGCAACCGTCCCCGTGCAGTCCGTCGCGAACGGCAAGGTCGAGCTGACCATGTCGCTCTCGAGCCCGACCGGCGTCGCGGTCGCCCAGCCGGCCACCGTCGAGCTCAACGTCCAGGCGCAGTGGGAGACGGTCATCACCGCCGCTGCGGCCATCGCCCTGTTCGGCATCTTCGGCTTCGGCATCTTCCGCAGCATCCGGAAGCGCATCCGTCGTCGCAACGGCGAACTCGACGACGAGGACGACGACGACCCCAACCGCCCGCTCGCCGTGCAGCCGGGTGCGCCCGGCGCGTCCGCTGCGCCCGCGGGATCGGTCGTCGGACCGGGAGGCCCGGATCACCCCGCCGAGGCACCCACCGCGTTCGCCGTGGCCGGCTCCGGCACGGCCGCTGTCGCGGCTCCTGGAGGCGACCACCTGCAGGACGCGATCGCCCGTGCCGGGGCCGAACCGGGCCTCCCGTCCGACGCCCGTACCAGCCCTGTCGCGGACGCCCGCGAGCCCGAGGAGCCGACCATCAGCGCCACCCCGCCCCAGCCCGACGTCGACGCGGAACCGGTCGCCGAGCGCAGCCTGGGGCGTGCGAGTGCGATGCTCGCGGCGGGGACGATGCTGTCGCGCATCCTCGGATTCGCGAAGACGTTCGTGCTGGCCTACGCGATCGGGCAGTACAAGAGCCCCGCCGGAGACGCCTTCGCGATCTCGAACCAGCTGCCGAACAACATCTACGCCCTCATCGCGGGCGGCCTGCTGTCGGCGGTGCTCATCCCGCAGATCGTCCGCGCCATGAAGAACGGGACCGACGGCGGCCAGTCCTACGTCAACAAGATCGTGACACTCGGTGGCTCGGTGTTCATCGTCATCACCATCGTCGCCACCCTCGCTGCTCCGCTGCTGGTGCGCCTGTACAGCTCCCAATCCACCTCGGGCGGCAAGGGCCTCTCGCCCGAGGCGTACGACCTCGCCGTCCTCTTCGCCTTCTGGTGCCTGCCGCAGATCCTCTTCTACGCGATGTACTCCTTGCTCGGCGAGGTCCTGAACGCGAAGCAGGTCTTCGGACCGTTCACCTGGGCGCCCCTGCTCAACAACGTCATCTCGCTCGCCGGTCTCGTCGTCTTCATCGCGATGTTCGGCGGCAGCGCCGCGAACTCGGGCGTCGACGACTGGGACGCCACGAAGATCGCGGTGCTCGCGGGCAGCGCCTCGCTCGGCGTCCTCGCCCAGGCAGCCTTCCTGCCGTTCTTCTGGCGCCGAGCCGGCCTGAGCTTCCGTCCCGACTTCGGCTGGCGGGGCGTCGGTCTGAAGGCAACGGGCACCGCGGCCGGATGGCTGTTCGCGATGATCCTCGTCACCCAGCTCGCCGGCATCGTGCAGTCGCGCGTCGCGTCGCTCGGCTCGGGTGCCGCCGGCAACGCCGTTCTGCAGAACGCCTGGCTGCTGTTCATGCTGCCGCACTCGATCATCACGGTCTCGATCGCCACCGCCTACTTCACGCGCATGAGCCACGACGCGGAGCGCGGCGACCTCGGCGCGGTCCAGAAGAACCTGTCGCTCTCGCTCCGCATCGTCGGGCTCTTCACGGTCTTCGCGTCCGTCGCACTGATGGTCGTCGCCGTGCCGTTCGGACGGATGTTCTCGGACACGTTCGACGGCGCGCTGTCGATCGGCGCCGTGCTCTTCGCCTACATGCCGGGCCTCGTGCTCTTCAGCATCCTGTTCATCATCCAACGCGTGTTCTGGGCCATGCACGACCACCGCACGCCGTTCTTGATGCAGTGTGTCCAGTCCGTGTTGTTCGTCATCGGCGCGCTGGCGGTGACCACACTCCCCAACGAGACGATCGGGGTCGCGATCGCCGCATGCACCACGTTGGCCGGCACCGCGCAGACCATCGTGGCGCTGGTGCTCGTCCGCAAGCGCCTGGGTGGCATGGAGGGTCCCGTCGTGACCCGCTCGCACGTGCAGTTCATCATCGCGGCGCTGATCGCCGGCGTGGTCGGTCTGGTGGTCGCGAACTTCCTCGGAGCATTCTCCGCAGCCGGGTTCGCGATGTCGGACCGCACCGGGGCACTCATCACCATCGTCCTGACCGGCGCCGTGATGGTCCTCGTGTACTTCGGGGCGCTCGTCGTCGCCAAGAACGGCGAGATCAAGAACGCCGTCGGCATGGTGAAGAGCAAGCTCGGTCGCTGACCGCACGGTTCCCGGACGTCGCGGAATGCCGCGCCGGTACCATGTGTTGACCCGGTCAGCACGCAACGGAAGGGCAATCAGGCATGCGCCAGCTCATCATCATCGGTTCCGGTCCGGCCGGGTTCACCGCCGGCATCTACGCCGCGCGCGCAGAGCTCAAGCCGCTCATCGTCGCGTCCAGCGTCGAGACGGGCGGGGAACTCACCAAGACGACCGAGGTCGAGAACTTCCCGGGCTTCCCCGAGGGGATCCAGGGTCCCGACCTCATGATCAAGATGCAGGAACAGGCCGAGAAGTTCGGCGCTGAGGTTCTGTACGACGACGCCGTCTCCGTCGACCTCACCGGCGACGTGAAGAAGGTCACCGTCGGCTCCGGCGAGACCTACGAAGCCCTCGCGGTCATCTACGCGACCGGTTCGGCGTACCGGCACCTCGGTATCGCCGACGAAGAGCGCCTCTCGGGCCACGGTGTCTCGTGGTGTGCGACCTGCGACGGCTTCTTCTTCCGCCAGAAGAACATCGCCGTGGTCGGCGGTGGCGACTCCGCGATGGAAGAAGCGACGTTCCTCACCCGCTTCGCCGACAAGGTCACCGTGATCCACCGCAAGGACACCCTCCGCGCGTCGAAGATCATGCAGGACCGCGCCCACAACGACCCGAAGATCGAGTTCGCGTGGAACAAGGAGGTCATCGGCATCCAGGGTGACTCCGCTGTGACCGGCGTGACCCTCAAGGACACCGTGGACGGCACCGAGAGCGAACTCGCCCTCGACGGCCTGTTCATCGCGATCGGCAACGACCCCCGCGTGCACCTCGTGCACGGTCAGCTCGAGCTCGCTCCCGAGGGCACCATCGCCGTCGAGGGCCGCACGTCCAAGGCCGTCGGCGTCCCCGGGGTCTTCGTCGCCGGCGACGTGCTCGACCACACCTACCGCCAGGCCATCACGGCCGCCGGTTCCGGTGCGGTCGCCGCGCTCGACGCCGAGAAGTACCTCGCCGACCTCGAGGACACGCTGACCGACGCTGCTGCGGGCGAGACCCCGGTCGAGCCGGTCACCATCTCCGCCTGACCCGTACGGCCCCCGGAATGCCGGGGGCCCGTCCGCGGTTCCACACCCAGTACCGACTTCTCACGAAAGGACACCCATGTCCAACGCAAAGGCTGTCACCGACGCCACCTTCTCGGACGAGGTCCTCAAGTCCGACAAGACGATCCTGGTCGACTTCTGGGCCGAGTGGTGCGGCCCGTGTCGCGCCGTCTCGCCGATCCTCGACCAGATCGCCGAAGAGCACGCCGGCAAGATCGAGATCGTGAAGCTCAACGTGGACGACAACCCCCAGTCGGCCATGAACTACCAGATCACCTCGATCCCGGCGATGAAGGTCTTCAAGGGCGGCGAGGTCGTCAAGACCGTCATCGGCGCCAAGCCGAAGCCCGCGCTCGAGGCCGACCTCGCCGAGTTCCTCGCGTAGGTCGCCTCAGCACCACCGAACGCCCCGTCCTCGTCCTGCTCAGCATGCGTCGGCGGGGCGTTCGCATGCCACCCGTTGCGGATCGGCCCCCGCCGCGGAGCCCGGGTTTCCGGGGTCGATGTCGTAGTGTGGCGGGAATGTCTCACTGATCGGAGCACGGTATGACGAACGGCAACAGCCTCGACCCCTGGTACGACTCCTACGCCCAGCGCACCGCCGGGCTGAGCGCCTCCGAGGTCCGAGCCCTGTTCGCCGTCGCCTCGCGCCCCGAGGTGGTCTCGCTGGCCGGCGGCATGCCGTTCGTCTCCGCGCTGCCGAGGGAGCTCGTCACGGGCTCCCTGGACCGCGTGATGAACGAGCACGCGGCCATGGCACTGCAGTACGGCGGCGGACAGGGTCTGCGGTCCCTCCGCGAGCACATCGTGGACGTCATGAGCCTCGAGGGCATCCGTGCCAGTGCCGAGGACGTCGTCGTGACGACGGGCTCGCAGCACGCACTCGACCTCGTCACGCGGCTGTTCATCGATCCGGGCGACGTCGTCCTCGCCGAGTCCCCATCCTACGTCGGTGCGATCGGTGTGTTCCGGTCGTACCAGGCCGAGACCGTCCACGTGACGACCGACGAGCTCGGTCTGGTGCCCGAGGCACTGCGGGAAGCGATTGCGAACCTCCGCACGCAGGGCAAGCGGATCAAGTTCCTCTACACGATCCCGAACTTCCACAACCCGGCCGGCGTCACCATGAGCCGTGAGCGCCGCATCGAGGTGCTCGACATCTGCCGGTCGAACAACATCCTGGTGCTCGAGGACAACCCCTACGGACTCCTCTGGTTCGACGAGCCGGCCCCGCAGGCGATCCGTTCCATCGACGAAGAGGGCGTCGTGTACCTGGGGTCCTTCTCGAAGACCCTCGCACCCGGCTTCCGCGTCGGTTGGGCGCTCGCACCGCACGCCATCCGCGAGAAGCTCGTGCTCGCCAACGAGTCCGCCGTCCTCGCCCCGAACTCCTTCGGTCAGTACGTCGTGAACGCCTACCTGGACGCCGCGGACTGGAAGGGTCAGGTCGACACCTTCCGAGGCATCTACGCAGAGCGCCGTGACGCCATGCTGTCCGCCCTGGGGGAGTTCCTACCGGACCTGTCCTGGACGAAGCCCAACGGTGGCTTCTTCGTCTGGCTGACGCTCCCCGAGTCACTCGACTCGAAGGGCATGCTGCCGCGCGCTGTGAAGGAGCTCGTCGCCTACACGCCGGGGACCGCCTTCTACGCCGACGGTCGCGGCGGCGGGCACATCCGTCTGTCGTTCTGCTACCCGACCCCCGAGCAGATCCGCGTCGGCGTGAAGCGGCTCGCCAACGTCGTCAACGACGAACTCGAGCTGATCGAGACGTTCGGCCCGACGACTCGGCCGAACAGCGTCGTCCGCGAGACGTCCTCGGTCAGCGCTCCGCCGCCGAACATCTCCTGATCAGCGCTTTTCCTCGGTGCGTGGCCCATCAGCACCGTCGTTCCACCCCGGAGGACCCCCATGGCTGAGCTCACCCGTCGTCACGTCGTCGTCGTCGCCGGAGGGATCTCGCACGAGCGTGACGTCTCCCTGCGCTCCGGGCGACGGGTCGCCGATTCGCTGACCGGGTACGGCTGGCAGGTCGACCTCCGCGACGCCGACGCGCTGCTGCTGCCGGCTCTCGCCGAGTCCCGCCCGGATGTCGTGTGGCCGGCTCTGCACGGCGCCTCCGGTGAAGACGGGGCCCTGCGGGGCATCCTGGAGGCGGTGGACATCCCGTTCGTCGGCTCGCGTTCCACGTCGGCCCGGTTGGCATGGGACAAGCCCACGGCGTCAGCGCTGGTCGCGCGGGCAGGCGTCCGCACCCCTCGATCCGTCACGCTGTCCCACGACGTGTTCCGTGAACTCGGCGCCGTCGGGGTGCTCAAGGCCATCGCGGGGGAGCACCCGGTCCCGCTCGCCGTGAAGCCGGCACGCGGCGGGAGTGCGCAGGGAGTGACCCTCGTCGACGACGTCAATGACCTGCCACGAGCCATGGTCACGGCCTACACGTACTGCGACGACGTCGTGGTCGAGCAGCTCATCCGCGGCACCGAGGTCGCGGTCGGCATCATCGACACGGGCGACGGACCGGTGGCACTCTCCGCGGTGGAGATCGTCCCACGGAACGGCATCTACGGCTTCGAGGCGCGGTACAACGCGGGAGAGACGACGTTCTACACCCCCGCTCGACTGTCCGACGAGTTCGCGACCGCTGCAGCCGACGCCGCCGTCGCGGCACACGCGGCCCTCGGCCTCCGCCACCTGTCCCGCGTGGACCTCATCGTCGACGGCGCTGGTACGCCCTGGTTCCTCGAGGCCAACGTACTCCCGGGCCTGACCGAGACGTCGCTGCTGCCGCAGGCACTCTCCGCGTCCGGTTTCGATCTCGGGTGGACGTACGCAGAGCTCGCCGAACAGGCGATCCGCGACCACCACGCCTGATCCGCACGCTCCCACGTTCCGTGTTCCACGTGGAACACGGGCGTTCGCAAGCGTCGATGTTCCACGTGGAACGTCGGTACCCGCGGTTCGCTGCTGAGAGCTGATCTGCTCTGAGCAGCATCCGATGCGCCTGGTCATCTGCCGGCGCACGGTGGACGCATGACCGATTCACCATCCCCCGCAGCCTTCACGACCGAGTACCGGCGTGCCCTTCTCGACCAACGCGTGCTCGTACTCGACGGCCCTCTCGACGATGACAACGGCACCGTCCTCATGACGCAGCTGGTACAGCTCGCGACGGCGGACCCCTGGAACGACATCGCGCTCTGGATCCATTCGCCCGGAGGCTCGGTCCCGGCGATGCTCGCACTCCGGGACCTCATGCGGGTGATCCCCAACGACGTCAGCACGCTCGCATTCGGGATCGCCTGCAGTGCGGGGCAGTTCCTGCTGTCCTCGGGTACTCCTGGCAAACGGCGAGCACTGCCACACAGCCGGATCCTGATGCACCAGGGATCCGCAGGGATCGGGGGGAGTGCGGTGGACGTGGCGCTGCAGGCAGACCACCTCCGCAACACCCGCGACACCGTGCTCGGACTCATCGCAGCGGACACCGGGCAGACGGTCGACCGAATCTTCGAGGACTCGTTGCACGACCACTGGTACTCCGCGCAGGAGGCCCTCGACTACGGGTTCGTCGACGTGATCGTCGACGACTTCTCGGTGATCCGGCCCCAGCAGCTCCGCTCCACGGTGACCGGCTTCGGCGGACCTGCGGCAGGGGAGGGAGACCGATGAGCGCCTACACGATCCCGAACGTCATCGCGCGGGACGCTCGCGGCGACCGGGTCCTGGACGTCTACTCGCACCTGCTCACCGAGCGGATCATCTACATCGGTACCGCGATCGATGCTGGCGTCGCCAATGCCCTCATCGCGCAACTTCTCTTCCTCGAGTCGGACAACCCGGACTCTGACGTGCAGCTCTACGTCAACTGCGACGGCGGCGATCCGAGTGCCATGCTCGCCGTCTACGACACGATGCGGTTCGTCCGCCCCGCCGTCGCGACCACCTGCGTTGGGCAGGCAATCGGTGTCGGAGCCGTCCTGCTCGCCGCGGGCGCCGAAGGAAAGCGGTCGGCCCTGCCGCATGCTCGGGTCGTGCTCCACCAACCCGCGGCTCAGGGGCAGGGGGCAATTCCCGAGCTCATCCTGCAGGCCGACGAGGTCGTTCGGATCCGAGCCGAGATCGAGCACCTGCTCACCGAGCACAGCGGCCAAAGTGTCGACCGACTCCGAGCCGACACGGATCACGATCGCGTCTTCACGGCCCGTCAGGCCCAGCAGTACGGGCTCGTGGACCACGTGATCACTCGACGCTGACCGTCGGCGCTGACTGGCGAAGCGTCACGCTGCGAGAACGAACGCGCTCCGCACTTGTTCGCCACCAGTACCTGTCGAACGCGCCCGCTCGCGAAGCTGTTCTGCTGCCGCTGCGGTCAGGTCCAGTAACGAGCTCTCGAGTGCGCCCGCCACGGCTGCCAGCATCTCGCTCGAAGGCTCCTTCCGCCCCCGTTCCATCTCCGACAAGTACTGCGGCGACACCCCTGCACGACGAGCGACGTCGTGCAGGGTGTCCCCGCGGCCACGGCGACGAGCGCGGAGCTCTTGTCCGACGACGTCACGCCAGAGCGGCTCGGGATTGCGGGATCTCATGATGCGAGCTTGGCAGTGTTCCACGTGAAACGTTCGGACTTCCCGTTCGCTGCTCGTGAACGTCAACCAGCTGAACGGCTCTGCGCCCCGTACCGGGCCGAATTCTCTCTCGCTGACCCCGACACCCGTACCGGGCCTGCGAAGCCCGCTACGGGCCGCACAGCACCGTCGGCGAGCCGTCAGGACGAGATGTCGCTGATCCCGAGCTCGGACAGGATGCGATTGAGGTCGTCGCCGTTCGCGAAGTCGATGGTCACGGAGCTCTTCCGCGCGCCCACAGCGATCTTGACCCGGGTGTTCAGCCGGTCGCCGATGCGCTCGGCAAGGTCGTTGAAGTGTGCTTGGTTCTTCGAGGGCTGCGGGGCCGTCTTCGGCGGAGTCTTCGTCGCCAACTGCTGCGCGATCGCTTCGGCAGCGCGCACCGACAGGTCCTCGTTGACGATCTTCTCGGCGAGGTACTCCATGGCTTCGGCGTCCGGGGCAGCAAGGATCGCGCGAGCGTGGCCGGCTGACAGCACACCGGCAGCGACCCGGCGCTGCACGGGGGAGGGGAGCCGCAGCAGACGGATCGTGTTGGTGATCTGCGGACGCGAGCGGCCGATGCGCTGACCGAGCTGTTCCTGAGTGATCCCGAAGTCCGCCAGGAGTTGCTGGTACGCCGAAGCTTCTTCGAGCGGGTTGAGCTGCGCCCGGTGCAGGTTCTCGAGCAGGGCGTCCCGGAGCATCGCGTCGTCCGGCGTCTCTTTGACGATCGCCGGAATCGTCGTGAGCCCGAGCTCCTTGGTCGCCCGGAGGCGACGCTCACCCATGATCAGCTCGTACTGCGGCTCCGTCCCCGCAGCCCCGGGGATCGGGCGGACGACGATGGGCTGCAGCACGCCGATCTCACGGATGGAGTGGACGAGCTCCTGCAACTCCTCTTCGCGGAACTCCTTACGCGGCTGCTGCCCGTTCGGGATCACGTCCAGCGGGTTGAGGTTCGCGAGTCGGGCTCCCGGAACCGCGACGAGTTCGTCCGCGGTGGGTGCGGACGCCGGCGACCCACCGGTCGGGAAGAACACGTCGACCGGGCGGTCCTGCTGGTCCGTCGCCGTCGGGATGAGCGCGCCGATGCCGCGTCCGAGTCCGGTTCGCTTGGGTGCCATCAGTCTTACGCTCCTCGTGCTGCGATCTCGGCGGCCGCTTCCAAGTAGGAGAGCGACCCGGTGGAGTTCACGTCGTACGCGACGACGCTCTGTCCGTAACTCGGCGCTTCACTCACCCGTACGGATCGGGGGATCATCGCCTTCAAGACCTGGTCACCGAAGTGCTCGCGCACGTCGTTCGCCACCTGGTTCGCCAGGTTGGTCCGACCGTCGTACATGGTGAGCAGGATCGTCGAGACCCGGAGGTTCGGGTTGAGGTGCCGCTCGATGAGCTCGATGTTGCGCAACAGCTGGCTGAGTCCCTCGAGCGCGTAGTACTCGCACTGGATGGGGATCAGGACTTCCTGCGCCGCCACGAAAGCGTTGATCGTGAGCAGGCCAAGGGACGGCGGGCAGTCGATGAACACGTAGTGGTACGGCTCGTCCAGCGACTGGAGGTACAGATCGAGCGCCGTGCGCAGCCGCTGCTCTCGAGCGACCAAGGAGACGAGCTCGATCTCAGCACCCGCGAGGTGGATCGTCGCCGGGACACACCAGAGGGTGTCCGACTCGGGGGACCGCTGCACAGTGTCGGCCATCGCGGCCTCGTCGACGATGACGTCGTAGATGCTCGCGACTTCAGCCTGGTGGTCGACGCCCAGGGCCGTTGACGCGTTGCCCTGTGGGTCGAGGTCGATCACGAGCACCCGTGCGCCACCGTGGGCGAGCCCGGCGGCCAAGTTGACGGTCGTCGTGGTCTTTCCGACGCCACCCTTTTGGTTCGACACGGTGATGATCCGCGTCTTCGGGGGCAACGGGAACTGCTGCGTCGCGATCGCACGGCGCCGGCGGTTCAGGTCGGCGATCTCGCGAGCAAGCGGAGTCGACGCGTCGTAATCGGTCGATGAGCTCAACGAGTGCCTCTTCCCCGGTTCGATGTTTCACGTGAAACGTGGAGCAGCATGGGATCAGTTGTCCCGATCCGAGCCGCAGGGTCAATCAACTGTAGCCCGGAAGACGCGCGTGGTCTCTGCGACCACACCGTCCCCGAGCTCGAGGACCTCGACGTCCGAGAGGTGCTGGCGCAGGATCACCTTGCGTGCCTTCTCGATCTCCTCGTCGACTCGCGCACCCTTCATCAGGATGAGCTGCCCGCCCGAGCGGACAAGCGGAACCGTCATCGGGATGAGCTTCGACAGCGCACTGACTGCTCGCGCCGTTACCTGGTCAACCACGATGTCGTCGGAGACGTCCTCGGCGCGGCCACGGACCACTGTCACGTTCGACAGGCCGAGCCGGCTCGCCTCGCTGGTGAGCCAGTCCACTCGACGCTCCATCGGCTCGATGAGCGTGAAGTGCACGTCCGGACGGGCGATCGCGAGCACGAGACCGGGCAATCCTGCACCCGAGCCGACGTCGGCAACCCGGCCACGGGCCTCCAGGAGGGGCGCCAGCAATGCAGAGTTGAGGATGTGTCGCGTCCAGAGTCGAGGCAACTCGAGCGGGCCGATCAGGCCCAGCTCCTCGCCCCGGCGAGCCAGCTCGTTCGTGAACGACCGAGCCGTTTCGATCTGATCGCCGAAGAGCGCGGACGCAGCTGCAGGCTCAGCCTCGAGCACCGGAGCAGCGTCCGAAGGTGCGGGAGCGGTGTCCGCGGACACCGACTCGTCCGTCATCGGGTGACGACCGTGTGGCGGTCCCGACCCTCACCCTCGGACTCCGAGTGGAAGCCCTTCTCAGCGACGAGGTCGTGGACCAGCTTGCGCTCGTACGACGACATCGGGGGGAGTGCTGCGGACGACGATCCACCCTCGATGCGCTCGACGGCGGTGTCGACCAGTCGCTGCAGCTCGTCGGCACGAGCGTCACGGGAGCCGCCCACGTCGAGGATGAGCCGGCTGAACTCGCCCGTCTCCGCCTGGACGGCGATGCGGGTGAGTTCCTGCAGGGCCGTGACGGTGTCCGGCTTCGAGAGGACGCGGAGCGCCTCGCCGTCGTCGGTGACCGACAGGTAGACGCGACCGGCGCGCTCCTCGATCTCGATGTCTCCATCGAGGTCGCAGATGTCGAGGAGTTCCTCGATGTAGTCCGCAGCGATGTCGGCCTCGTCACGGGCGTCCTCGTCCGGGACCTCGGTGGTGTCGACGGCTGCGGCGGTGTCCTGCTCGGTCACTTACTTCTTCCCGTTCTTCTTCGAGCGCTGCTTGCCGACCGGCTGCGAACGCTGGGTGGTGACGCGCACGGCCTCGATCTCGGCAGCACCAGCACCGGCACCGGCCTCGGCGAGCACCGGGTTCGCGATCCCGCGACGCTGGGCCTTCTTGGCCAGGCGTGCCTCTCGTGCCAGGGCCGCCTCGGAACCGGGCGTCGGCATGCTGCGGATGACGAAGTACTGCTGCGCCATCGTCCAGACGTTGGAGGCCAGCCAGTAGAACATGACGCCGAGGGGGAAGCTCAGACCCGAGATCACGAAGACCAGCGGGAGGATGTACAGCATCATCTTCTGCTGGCGGTACATCGGCGACGCCTTGGTCTCCGGCGACATGTTCTTGGCGACGAGCTGCAGCTGTGTGATGAACTGCGAGGCCGTCATGACGACGATCATGAAGCCGGCGATCGCACGCACTTCCCACCCGGAGGCGTTGGTGAACGTCTCGTGCAGGGGCGCACCGAACAAGGCCGCGTTGCCGAACGACGCCGCGAGGTCGTTCGTGAGCAGGCCGACGCCGGTCTTGTTGATCTGCGCTTCGTGCAGCACCGAGTACAGCGAGAAGAAGATCGGCATCTGCAGCAGCAGCGGCAGGCAGGAGCTCAGCGGGTTGGTGCCCGTCTCCTTGTAGAGCGCCATGGTCTCGCGGCTCATGGCCTCACGCGAGAACTGGTCCTTCTTGCCCTTGTACTTGTCCTGGATCTTCTTCAGCTGCGGCGCGACCTCGAGCATGCGGCGCTGCGACTTGATCTGCCGCACGAAGATCGGGATCAGCGCGGCGCGGACCACGAAGGTCAGGAAGATGATGGAGAGGACCCAGGTGATACCCGCGCCCGGGTCCATGCCGATGCTCTCGAAGACCCAGTGGAAGCCGACGAGGATGGCGGAGACCACCCATTTGAGCGGCCAGAGGATCGTACCGATGATTTCCATGGGGACGGCTACGCCTTTCGAGTGCGCTGGGGGAGCAGGACCGGCCGGGCCGTTCCGACCGCGGGGTGCGGCTGCTGCGGGATCGGCGCGAGGACGAACCCGAACCGGTTGACGACGAACGGGCGACGACGTTCCGTGACGTCGTCGATCCCGCCTGCAGCCCAGGGGTTGCAGCGAGCGATTCGCCAGGCGCCCATCGCGGATCCGCGGACGACGCCGTACTGCTGGATCGCTTCGAGGGCGTACCGGGAGCACGACGGGTGGTACCGGCAGACGTTGCCGTACAACGGGGAGATCACTGCACGGTAGGCGCGGAGCACGACGACGCACGCGTTGCGTGGGAGCAACGCGGCGACCCAGGCCAGCCGGGTCCACAAGGTGCGGTTCATGCTGCCTTCTCCACCCCGCGCGCGAAGGAGCGCACGACGTCTTCGAGCAGGGTAGGCCATCCGGCCTGCGATGCGGCTGGCAGTGCGCGCACCACCACGTCGTACCCCACGGGGGAGTCGTCGAGGATGCCGTGCGCGATCGCCTTGAGCCGCCGCCTGATCAGGTTCCGGGTCACGGCGTTGCCCACCGTCTTGGCGACGATGAAGCCGAACCGCGACGGTCCGGTGGGGTCCGTCGAGCGACGGACCACAGACACGACGACGTGCGCCGTGGCGCTCTTGCGACCACGACGCACGACGTTCCGGTAGTCGTCCCCGCGGACGATGCGGTTGGCGCTGGCCAACACTGCGATGCCGGGGTCAGACCGAGGACCGGATCAGGCGGTGAGCCTGATCAGGCCGAGAGCTCGGTGCGGCCCTTGGCGCGACGCGCCGACAGGATGGCGCGGCCGGCACGCGTCCGCATGCGGAGGCGGAAGCCGTGCTTCTTGGCGCGGCGACGGTTGTTCGGCTGGAAGGTGCGCTTGCTCATGATCTCTCCACACGGCTGCTCGCGGCGAGCCGTCACGTATGTATGTGTCATCGCTCGGTGTCGAACGACGCAGATGGGCGCGACCAATCGGCCGCAGTCAACTGGTTAACGGTACGTGACAGCAGCGAGCAGGTCAAACGCCGATCGGGCCGGCCTCGGTGCCGGAGGCGTCGAGGACACCGCTGCGGTCCATTCTCCACATTGGGGACAACTTCCGTTCGGTGCCACCCGGCCCGGTCCTTTACAGTGGGGTCATCGATCGGCCCCGCGCCCCGGTACGACAGGGAAGTACTCCTGTCCGACGGATCCGGGCGGTCGTGGACAACACTGTGGACAACCCTGTGGGAACACGCGCGGTACGAGGCGTCGACGAAGCCCCCGAGACCCCGACGAACCGCCGGCGCACGACACGGTCCGCTGAGTGCCACACCCCGCGGCACTCCGGCACGTCCGACCCAGCAGGACGCACCCCGGTCCGGCACCGAACGCACGACACACACCTGGAGACGAGCGCGACATGACGATGCCGGCCGACCCCGTCGAGGACCTCTGGTCATCCGTACTCGGAATCCTCAGCGAAGACCCCCGCATCACGCCGCAGCTCCACGGGTTCCTCAACCTGGTCGAACCGAAGGGCGTCCTCGCCGGCACCCTGTACCTCGAGGTCCCCAACGACCTGACCCGCGGCATGCTCGAGCAGCGGATCCGCATCCCGATCACCGAGGCCGTCGCCCGCATCGGTGACGACTCCGTCGCGAACTTCGCCATCACGGTGAACCCGGACATGGCGTCCGAGCCGCGCGTCGACCCGAACGTGCCAGAGTACGCCGAGCCCGTGCAGGAAGCGGTGGAGCAGAGCGCTGCACCCCGCCAGTACATCGAGGCCCCCTTCGTGCCGAGCCAGATCGACTCCCCGGGCACGAGCGGCCGGCCCGAGTCGCGGCTGAACCCGAAGTACAACTTCGACAACTTCGTCATCGGCTCGTCGAACCGCTTCGCCCACGCCGCAGCGGTCGCTGTGGCCGAGGCTCCGGCGAAGGCCTACAACCCACTCTTCATCTACGGCGACTCCGGGCTGGGCAAGACCCACCTGCTCCACGCCATCGGGCACTACGCCGAGAGCCTCTACCCGGGGATCCGCGTCCGGTACGTGTCGAGCGAGGAGTTCACCAACGACTTCATCAACTCGATCGCGAACAACCGCTCGAACCAGTTCCAGCAGCGCTACCGCGACATCGACATCCTGCTGATCGACGACATCCAGTTCCTGCAGGGGAAGGACTCCACGCAGGAGGCCTTCTTCCACACGTTCAACACGCTGCACGACCACAACAAGCAGGTCGTCATCACGTCCGACGTCGCACCGAAGCACCTGACCGGCTTCGAGGACCGCATGCGCTCCCGCTTCGAGTGGGGTCTGATCACCGACGTGCAGGCGCCCGAGCTCGAGACACGCATCGCGATCCTCCGCAAGAAGGCGCAGTCCGACCACCTGCAGGTGCCGGACGACATCCTCGAGTTCATGGCGTCGAAGGTGTCGAGCAACATCCGCGAGCTGGAGGGGACGCTCATCCGCGTCACGGCGTTCGCGAGCCTGAACCGGACGGCCGTCGACATGGCCCTGGTGCAGACCGTCCTCAAGGACCTGATCACCCTCGACGAGGACAACGTCGTCGCGCCGACGGACATCATCAACCACACCGCGGAGTACTTCAAGCTCTCCGTCGACGACCTGTACGGCTCGTCCCGTTCGCAGGCGATCGCCACCGCGCGACAGATCGCGATGTACCTGTGCCGCGAGCTCACGAGCCTGTCGCTCCCGAAGATCGGGCAGCTGTTCGGCAACCGCGACCACACCACGGTCATGTACGCGAACAAGAAGATCACCGAGCTCATGAAGGAGCGACGGTCGATCTACAACCAGGTCACCGAGCTCACGAGCCGCATCAAGCAGGACCGCCGCTACCGCTGAGATCGGTACGTCTCCAGGCGCATCCACCATCTGAGACGGTTCCATGGGCCGGAGTTCTCACAGTGTGGATAGCCTGTGGATAACTATGGAGGACACGCCGCCCGGTTGTTCACAGCGAGGGGGCCTCCTGTGGAAACTGGGGATGGAAGTGGATAGATGAGATTCATTCATCCCGACGTCGCCCACAGATCGCCCACAAGTCACAACCGTGTAGTTCCCTACGGCCGAGCGGCATGCACAGGGTTATCCACAGTGTGCACAGGCGTTAACACCATTACTCCTGGTTAACGATCCATCTCCGCGGGACAACCTTGTGGACGGCGGGATGACAAGAAATCCGGCCCACGTCCGCCTGTGCCAGAATGGGGCGGCCGGACAGTCCAAGCCGATCGACAGGGGTTCCAGCTGTGAAGTTCGAGGTCAACCGGGACGTCTTCTCCGAAGCCGTCTCCTTCGCGGTGAAACTCCTCCCACAGCGCACGACCCTCCCGATCTTGTCGGGCGTCCTGATCCACGCCGACGGCGATCGTCTGACGCTCTCGTCATTCGACTACGAGGTCTCGGCGCAGACGTCCATCTCGGCGCAGATCGACGACCCGGGCACGGTCCTGGTCAGCGGTCGCCTGCTGAACGACATCGCGAGCCGACTGCCGAACGCCCCCGTGACCTTCACGACCGAGGACTCCAAGATCTCGGTCTCCTGCGGATCGGCGCACTTCACGCTGCTGTCCATGCCGGTCGAGGAGTACCCGACGCTGCCCGAGATCGGTCCGCAGACCGGTGTCATCCCCGGCGATGCCTTCTCCGAGGCCGTGTCGCAGGTCGCCGTCGCCGCGAGCCGCGACGACGTCACCCCGGTCATCACCGGCGTCCAGCTCGAGGTCGGCGACAACGACCTGTCGCTCATCGCCACGGACCGGTACCGCGTGGCCGTCCGCACCATCGCGTGGGACTCCGGCCGCGTCGGCTCGGACCCGCTGCACGCCCTCGTCCCCGCCCGCACCCTGCAGGAGGTCGGTCGCACCTTCGGGTCGGCGTCCACCGTCTCCGTCTCGATCAGCGGCAACTCGGACCGCGAGCTCATCGCGTTCCACGCCGACGACAAGACGGTCACCTCCCTGCTCATCAAGGGCAACTACCCGCCGGTCCGCCGGCTCTTCCCCGAGAACGTCAACGACCACGCGGTGATCAACACCGCGGAACTGGTCGAAGCCGTCCGACGGGTCTCACTCGTCCTGGAGCGCGAAGCAGCGCTCCGGTTCTCCTTCACGGTCGACGGGCTCACGCTCGAGGCGATCGGATCCGAACAAGCGCAGGCGTCAGAGTCGATCAGTGCGTTGCTGACCGGAGAGGAAACGGTGGTCTCGCTGAAGCCCGCCTTCCTCCTCGACGGACTGAACGCGGTGCACTCCGAGTTCGTCCGCATCTCCTTCACCAAGACGGAGAACCCCAACAAGCCGGGCCCGGTGCTGATCACCGGCCAGACTTCGCAAGAGGCTGCTGCGACCGATGGATACCGGTACCTGCTGCAGCCCAACCTGCTGCTGCGATAGGCGCAACAGGAACACTGCGCTGACGCACCAGCTGCGGCCTCAGCGCGACGACGAAACAGAAGAGGAAATCATGCACATCGGTCTTGTCGGCCTTGGTCGCATGGGCAACAACATGCGTGCCCGTCTCCGCAACGCAGGGATCGAGGTCACCGGTTACGACGCGAACCCCGCCGTCTCCGACGTCGCGAGCCTCGCAGACCTGGCGGGCGCCCTGCCCGAGGGTCAGCGACTCGTCTGGGTGATGGTGCCGCACGGCAAGATCACCGACGACGTCATCACCGAGCTCGCTGGCGTCCTGAACGAGGGCGACCTCGTCATCGACGGTGGCAACTCGAAGTGGCTCGACGACACCACGCACGCCGAGCAGCTCGGTGCGCGCGGCATCCGCTACATGGACGCCGGCGTCTCCGGCGGCGTGTGGGGCAAGGACAACGGCTACGGCCTCATGGTCGGCGGTGACGTCAAGGACGTCGAGTTCGCCATGCCGGTCTTCGACGCACTGCGCCCCGAGGGCCCCCGCGAAGAGGGCTTCTCGCACGCCGGTCCGATCGGCGCGGGGCACTACGCCAAGATGGTCCACAACGGCATCGAGTACGCGATCATGCAGGCCTACGGCGAGGGCTACGAACTCCTCGAGGCCAAGGACCTGATCACCGACGTCCCCGCCGTGTTCGCCGGATGGCAGCGCGGGACGGTCGTCCGTTCCTGGCTGCTCGACCTCATGGTCCTGGCCCTCAACGAAGACCCGAAGCTCGACGAGCTCGAGGGCTACGTCGAGGACTCGGGCGAGGGCCGTTGGACGCTGGAAGAGGGCATCGAGCTCGCCGTGCCGATGCCGGCGCTCTCGGCGTCGATCTTCGCCCGCTTCGTCTCGCGTCAGGGCAGCGCGTCCCCGACGATGAAGGCCGTCGCGGCGCTCCGCAACCAGTTCGGCGGTCACGCCGTCAAGAAGTCCTAGGACCACCCGGGGAAACCCGGACTCGGCCCGCGTGCACGTCGACCATCTCCAACTCACCGACTTCCGGAACTACCGGGAGGCGGACGTCGACCTCGCACGCGGGCCGAACCTGTTCGTCGGGCGGAACGGACAGGGCAAGACCAACCTGGTCGAGGCGATCGGGTACCTGTCGACGCTCGGTTCGCACCGGGTCCCGACGGATGCCGCGCTCGTCCGTCAGGGCTGCGACGCCGCGATCGTCCGGGCCCGCCTGGCGCACGAGGACCGCAGCATCCTCGCCGAGGTGCAGATCAACCGCACCGGAGCGAACCGTGCGCAGGTGAACCGGTCGGCGATCAAGCCCCGTGAACTCCCGCGCTACTGCACCTCCGTCCTCTTCGCTCCCGAGGACCTCGCGCTGGTCCGTGGCGAACCGGCCGGTCGGCGACGCATGCTCGACGAGCTGCTCGGCCAGATCGCACCGCGGATGCAAGGGGTGCTGGCCGACTACGACCGCACACTCCGCCAGCGGAACACCCTGCTCAAGTCGGCCCGTGCCACCGGCGCCAAGGCCAACGCCCTGTCGACGCTCGACGTCTGGGACGACCGCCTCGTCGGACTCGGTGCCGAGATCGTCGCCGCGCGCGACCACCTGACCCGCCGGCTCGCACCGTTCGTCGCCGAGGCGTACGCCACCGTCGCGGGCGAAGACCACGATGCCTCGATCGCCGGTGTGCTCTCGATCCGTGGCGGCGACCCGGAGGCCGCCGCGGCGACGGACCCGGTCCTCGGTACCCCCGACGAGCCGGTGAGCGTGACCGCCGCAGCCGAGGCGTTCGCGGCTGCCCTCGAGCGGCGTCGTCGCGACGAGCTCGACCGCGGGTTGACCCTCGTCGGGCCGCACCGGGACGACGTTCTGTTCCAGCTCAACGGGTTACCTGCCCGCGGGTACGCCAGTCACGGAGAGTCCTGGTCGTTCGCGCTCGCGATCCAGCTGGCGAGCGCGTCGATCCTGCGGGCCGAGTCGAACCTCGGCGACCCGATCATCATCCTCGACGACGTGTTCGCCGAACTCGACGAGTCTCGACGTGAGCGCCTCGGGAACGCCGTGGCCGACTACGAGCAGGTCCTCATCACGGCGGCGGTGTTCGGCGACGTCCCCTCGCAGCTGGCTGCGCACACGGTGCGGATCGAGGCGGGCACGATCGTGACCGACGAGGCGGACGCCAGCCGGGCCTCCAGGTCGAACACGGACACGACCGACGCGACGGACGACACCGACGCGACGGACGACACCGACGCGACGGACGACACGGACGCGATGGACCACACCGACGCGACCCCGCCGGAAGCCGACGCCTGATGCCCCGGCCGTGGAAGCCGACCGAGCCGTCGCGGCTGTACCGGCACCTCCGAGCCGTCTTCGGCGACCCGTCGAAGCGCGGGGTGGACGCCCGCCGCCGTCGCTCCCGCGAGTTCGACGCCGACACCGTCCCGTACGGCCGCGGCCGCGAACCCCGAGGGCTCGGCGACGTGGTCGGATCCCTGGCCAACGAGCTCGGGTGGACCGAACCCCTGGCCCGCTCGGAGCTGTTCGTGGACTGGCCGAGCGTCGTCGGTGAGGAGCTCGCGAAGCACTCCACCCCGGTCACCATCGACGACGGTGCGCTGGTCATCCGGTGCGACTCGACGGCCTGGGCGACGCAGCTCCGACTCATGCGTGCCAGCGTCACGACGACCATCGCCGAGCGGCACCCGGAAGCCGGGGTCGAGTCGATCCGGGTTTCAGGGCCGGACGTCCCCACCTGGAAACGCGGCCCCAGGACGGTCCAGGGGCGCGGTCCTCGCGACACCTACGGTTGAGCCGACGAAATCATCCTGTGGTGCCAAAAAAGCCCGCCTGTGGGCCGGATGAGCCCTCGAAAGAGGGGCCTCTGCGGTAGACTGGGAGGTGCAGTGCGCGGGCGTTCCGCGCGCAGGCAGGAGCACGCTCGACATGGCATCAGAATCTGAAGACGACCCGCAGAACCCGCTCGACGCGGAGACCCCGCAGAGCGAACCGTCCTACGGAGCAGACCAGATTCAGGTGCTCGAGGGGCTCGAGGCGGTCCGCAAGCGTCCCGGTATGTACATCGGTTCGACGGGGCCCCGCGGTCTGCACCACCTGGTCCAGGAGATCGTCGACAACTCCGTCGACGAAGCCCTCGCCGGGTACTGCGACACCATCGACGTCACCATCCGTGAAGACGGCGGTGTCCGCGTGGTCGACAACGGCCGTGGCATCCCGGTCGGCATCCACGCGGCCGAGGGCGTCTCGACCGTCCAGGTCGTCCTGACCGTCCTGCACGCCGGCGGGAAGTTCGGCGGCGGCGCGTACGCGGTGTCCGGTGGTCTGCACGGCGTCGGTTCCTCCGTCGTGAACGCGCTGAGCTCCGAGCTCGACGTCGAGGTCCGACAGCAGGGCCACGTCTGGCGCCAGAGCTACACCGACGGCGTCCCGGTCGCACCGCTGACCAAGGACGAACCGTCCGACGAGCACGGCACCACGATCACCTTCTGGCCGAACGCCGAGATCTTCGAGACCGTCGTCTTCGACTACGAGACCCTGCGCACCCGGTTCCAGCAGATGGCCTTCCTCAACAAGGGCCTGCGGATCAACCTGCGCGACGAGCGCACCCCGGAAGAAGGGGAAGAGGCGCGGAACGACTCCTTCATGTACGAGCGTGGTCTCGCCGACTACGTCGAGTACATCAACGCGCAGAAGAAGGCCGACCTCGTCCACCCGGACGTCATCGGCTTCGAGTCCGAGGACACCGAGCGCAAGATCGCGCTCGAGGTCGCGATGCAGTGGAACACCTCGTACCAGGAGAGCGTCCACACCTTCGCGAACACGATCAACACGCACGAGGGCGGCACCCACGAAGAGGGCTTCCGCGCGGCCCTGACGTACCTGGTGAACAAGTACGCGCGCGAGACGAAGATCATCAAGGAGAAGGACGACAACCTGACGGGTGACGACATCCGTGAAGGACTGACGGCCGTCATCTCCGTGAAGCTCGGCGAACCGCAGTTCGAGGGCCAGACGAAGACGAAGCTCGGCAACACCGAGGCGAAGGGCTTCGTGCAGCGCGTCGTCGGCGCCGAGCTCACGCACTGGTTCGAGAGCAACCCGACCCAGGCCCGTGACGTCGTCCGCAAGGCGATCCAGGCGTCGCAGGCACGGCTCGCGGCCCGCAAGGCCCGCGAGACCACGCGTCGCAAGGGGCTGCTCGAGTCGGGTGGCATGCCCGGCAAGCTGAAGGACTGCCAGTCGAAGGACCCGACCCTGTCGGAGATCTTCATGGTCGAGGGCGACTCCGCCGGCGGTTCCGCCGTGCAGGGCCGCAACCCGATGACCCAGGCGATCCTGCCCCTGCGCGGCAAGATCCTGAACGTCGAGAAGGCGCGGCTCGACCGCGCGCTCGCCAACCAGGAGATCCAGTCGATGATCACGGCGTTCGGCGCCGGCATCGGCGAGGACTTCGACCCGGACAAGGCCCGGTACCACAAGATCGTGCTGATGGCCGATGCCGACGTCGACGGCCAGCACATCACCACGCTGCTGCTGACCCTGCTGTTCCGCTACATGCGGCCGCTCATCGAGCGCGGCTACGTGTACCTCGCGCAGCCGCCGCTGTACCGCCTGAAGTGGTCGAACGCCGCACACGAGTACGTGTTCAGCGACCGCGAGCGCGACGCCCTGATGCAGTCGGGCATCGCCGCCGGCAAGCGGATCCCGAAGGACAACGGCATCCAGCGCTACAAGGGCCTCGGCGAGATGGACTACAAGGAGCTCTGGGACACCACGATGAACCCGGACACCCGCACGCTCCTGCAGGTCACGCTCGAGGACGCCGCCGCGGTGGACAGCACCTTCTCGACGCTGATGGGTGAAGACGTCGACGCACGTCGCCAGTTCATCCAGCAGAACGCCAAGGACGTCCGCTTCTTGGACATCTGAACAGTCTCGACCCTGGCCTGGAGGCGCGGTGCCAGCCGCGCGCTCTGGTCCGGACCACCTGTGGTCGCGTCCACCGCGACGAACGTCACCACGGCCTCCCGGCCGTCAGAAAGGTAACGCAAGCCAATGGCTGACGACAACGAGAACGCCCCCGACGAGCAGCCCGAGATCGTCCACGGCGACAGCGGGGACATCGTCGTCTCCGGTGACCGCATCTCGCAGGTCGACCTGCAGCTCGAGATGCAGCGTTCCTACCTCGACTACGCGATGTCGGTCATCGTCGGCCGTGCGCTGCCCGAGGTCCGCGACGGCCTGAAGCCGGTGCACCGCCGCGTGATCTACGCGATGTTCGACGGCGGCTACCGTCCGGACCGCGCGTTCTCGAAGTGCTCCCGCGTCGTCGGTGACGTCATGGGGCAGTTCCACCCGCACGGTGACTCGGCGATCTACGACGCGCTGGTCCGTCTGGTGCAGCCGTGGTCGCTGCGCTACCCGCTCGCACTCGGCCAGGGCAACTTCGGCTCGCCGGGCAACGACGGCGCAGCAGCGCCGCGGTACACCGAGACCAAGATGGCGCCGCTCGCCATGGAGATGGTCCGGGACATCGACGAGGACACCGTCGACTTCCAGGACAACTACGACGGTCGGACCCAGGAGCCGGCGATCCTGCCGGCACGGTTCCCGAACCTGCTCGTCAACGGCTCGGTCGGCATCGCGGTCGGCATGGCGACGAACATCCCGCCGCACAACCTGCGCGAGGTGGCCGAGGGCGCGAAGTGGGCGCTCGACAACCCCGAGGCGACGCGCGAAGAGCTCCTCGCCGCGCTCATGCAGCGCATCAAGGGGCCCGACTTCCCGACCGGTGCGCAGATCCTCGGCACCAAGGGCATCCAGGACGCCTACCTCACCGGTCGTGGTTCGATCACGATGCGCGCCGTCGTCAACGTCGAGGAGATCCAGGGTCGCACCTGCCTCGTCGTCACCGAGCTGCCGTACCAGGTCAACCCGGACAACCTCGCGATCAAGATCGCCGACCTGGTCAAGGACGGCAAGCTGGCCGGCGTCGCGGACATCCGCGACGAGACCTCTGGTCGCACCGGCCAGCGCCTCGTGATCGTGCTCAAGCGCGACGCCGTCGCCAAGGTCGTGCTGAACAACCTGTACAAGCACACGCAGCTGCAGGAGAACTTCGGCGCGAACATGCTCGCGATCGTCGACGGTGTGCCCCGCACCCTGCCGCTCGACGGGTTCATCTCGGCGTGGGTCGCGCACCAGGTCGACGTCATCGTCCGCCGCACCCAGTTTCGCCTGCGCGAGGCCGAGAAGCGCGCGCACATCCTGCGCGGCTACCTCGCAGCGCTCGACGCCCTCGACGAGGTCATCGCGCTCATCCGTCGTTCGCCCGACGTCGAAGAGGCCCGCTCCGGCCTGATGGACCTGCTGTCCGTCGACGAGATCCAGGCGCGCGCGATCCTCGAGCTCCAGCTCCGTCGACTGGCCGCGCTCGAGCGCCAGAAGATCCACGACGAGGCCGAAGAGCTCGAGCGCAAGATCGCCGACTTCCAGGACATCCTGGCGTCGGAGACCCGGCAGCGCACGATCATCCGCGACGAGCTCGAGGAGATCGTCGACCGCTTCGGCGACGACCGCCGCACCGAGATCATGCTCGGCTACGACGGCGACATGTCGATGGAAGACCTCATCCCCGAAGAGGAGATGGTCGTCACCATCACCCGCGGCGGGTACGTCAAGCGCACGCGCAGCGACCAGTACCGCTCGCAGCACCGCGGTGGCCGTGGTGTCCGTGGCGCCCAGCTCCGCGCGGACGACATCGTCGAGCACTTCTTCGTCACGACGACGCACCACTGGCTGCTCTTCCTGACCGACCAGGGCCGGGTCTACCGCGCCAAGGCGTACGAGCTGCAGGAAGCCGGCCGCGACGCCAAGGGCCAGCACGTGGCGAACCTGCTCGCGATGCAGCCGGACGAGCAGATCCAGCAGGTGCTCGACATCCGTGACTACGAGGTCGCGCAGTACCTCGTCCTCGCGACCGAGCACGGGCTGGTGAAGAAGACCGCGCTCACCGAGTACGACACCAACCGCACCGGAGGCATCATCGCGATCAACCTGCGCGACGGCGACAAGCTCCGGCAGGCGCTGCTCGTCGACGAGCACGACGACCTGCTGCTCGTCTCCCGACAGGGCATGTCGCTCCGGTTCACCGCGACGAACGACACCCTGCGGCCGATGGGTCGGTCGACCTCCGGTGTGAAGGGCATGTCCTTCCGCGACGGCGACTCGCTCCTGGCCGCACGCGTGGTGGCGGACGACGGCTTCGTCTGGGTGATGACCGAGGGCGGGTACGCCAAGCGCACCGCCGTCGACCAGTACCGCATCCAGGGACGCGGTGGTCTCGGCATCAAGGTGGCGAAGTTGGCGACCGACCGAGGCGACCTTGTGGGTGCTCTCATCGTCGGTGAGGACGACGAAGTGCTCGTCGTGCTGCAATCGGGCAAGGTGGTAAGGTCTGCCGTGGCCGAGGTCCCTGCCAAGGGTCGCGACACCATGGGTGTCGTCTTCGCCAGGTTCGCGGCGAACGACAAGATCATCGCAGTGGCCCAGAACACCGAGCGGAACCTGGTCGACCAGGACGACGCCGAGATCGAGCCAGCGGGCCCGGTGGAGACGGTCAGCCCTTCCGAAGCGGCCCCGGACTCCACTGATCCCATCGACACCGAGCCCGTCGCGGACGAGGCCGGAGAGGACCAGTCAAGCAATGAGTAGTGTCGCCGAGAAGCTCCAGAAGAAGGCGAAGCGACCCGTCGGCACCCGCCAAGTGCGGCTGCGGCTGGTTTACGTCGACTTCTGGTCGATGGTGAAGCTCAGCTTCCTCATCGCCCTGGCCGGCAGCATCGTGATCGTGGTCGCCACGGCGCTGGTGTGGGTCATCCTCAACCAGACGGGCGTGTTCACGCAGGTGGACGCCTTGTTGAAGGACGTCACCGGTCAGAACAGTTACTCGATCATGGACCAGTTCTCACTGGGTCAGGTGCTCGGGTTCTCCATCGTCGTGGGCATCCTCAACGTGGTCGTCGGCACCGTGCTCGGCGCCATCGTGAGCGTCCTCTACAACCTCAGTGTTCGCATCACCGGCGGCTTGCTCGTCGGCTTCACGAACAACTGACACACCCGGGCCGGGTGAGCCGATCGCTCGATTTCGTTCTGCGAGATCCGTGGGGTAGGCTTTCATCCGGTCTGAGGGGCTATAGCTCAGGCGGTTAGAGCGCTTCGCTGATAACGAAGAGGTCCAAGGTTCAAGTCCTTGTAGCCCCACCAGTTCTTCGGAACACACGACAATTCCATCCCGCCGCCGATCACCTCGGTGGCACCCGGGGCCTTAGCTCAGTTGGTAGAGCGCCTGCTTTGCAAGCAGGATGTCGGGAGTTCGATTCTCCCAGGCTCCACTCCACTCCGGGATGACCCTGCTGCGGTCGTTCCACTCTCCGCCGGATCGTTCCGCCGTGCTGGCCTCGTGCCTTCGGCACTGGCCGCTCCGCGATGGCCGCCTCCGTGAGACGCCGAGCGTTCGTCGTCGCGCGTGCGTGCTCGGGTCGGGCGGGTGCCGGTGCGCCGACGTCTCGCGGCGCCGAGGTTCCGAAATCTTGGCATCTCGGGCGCTCCAGGGGCCGTCCGTGGAATCTCGGCGGGCAACGGGCGGCATGTCGTGGAACCTCGGCGTCGGCCGACGGGCGCGTCCGCGCGGTACCGGACACGGGAACACCGCGCGTCGTCGCAGCGCTGCACCCGGAGACGACGAAGGGCCCCGGCGGAGTGCCGGGGCCCTTCGTACGAACCGTGGAGGTCAGGCGGCAGGCTTCTCCGCCGTGTCAGCGTCGTCGGCAACCCACAGGTCGTCGTCGGCGCGGAGCGTCTGGTACGCGGCGTACGCAGCACCAGCAACGGCGACGACGCCGACGATGATGAGTGCGACACCACCGAAGCCGATGCCCTTCTTCTGCTGCGACGGTACGTACTTCGCAGCAGCCTTCTTCGCCTTCTTGCCCTTCTTCTGGGCGTTCTTCACGATCTTCTTGACCCGGGGGTCCTTCGCGAGGTCGGTGACGCTGAGCACAGAGCCAGCGGTCGACACCAGCCCGGGGATGACCTCGGACTGGAACTTGTGCGAAGCGCTGTGTGCTGCGGACGTCGCAGCGTGCACGCCCGTTGCGACCGCGGGACGGATCCCGTTGTCGATCGCGTTCTGCACACGGGGGGCGATGTCCTTGCGGGCTGCGTCGGCTGCGTTCGACCGGGCTTCCGCCAGGATCGCGTTCGCGTGCTCGAGGACCTTGCGCTGCTCTCCGAGGAGCGAGGCGGTCTGGCCCTTGAGCTTCTTGATCTGCTTCCGACGCTTGCGCGGGATCTCGATCGTCGTCATCTGGTACCTCCATCGGATCGGCGTGACACCCATCCTGCCACCAGAGTCCCTGACAGGTCACGGAGCCTCACCTGTGGGTACGGTCCGTACGCAGCCGCTACATGCGAGAATCGGAACATGTCTCTGCACACCGCTGTCGCAACGATCCACACCAACAAGGGCGACATCCGCGTCAACCTGTTCGGCAACCACGCACCGAAGACCGTCAAGAACTTCGTCGACCTCGCCACGGGCAAGCAGGAGTGGACCCACCCGGGTACGGGCAAGGTCTCCACCGACAAGCTCTACGACGGCGTCGTCTTCCACCGCATCATCAAGGACTTCATGATCCAGGGCGGGGACCCGCTCGGCCAGGGCATCGGTGGCCCGGGCTACCGCTTCGACGACGAGATCTCCCCCGAGCTCACGTTCCAGAACCCCTACATCTTCGCCATGGCCAACGCCGGCATCCAGGGTGGCCGTGGCACCAACGGCTCGCAGTTCTTCATCACCACGGTGGCGACGCCGTGGCTGCAGGGCAAGCACACCATCTTCGGTGAGGTCGCCGACGACGAGTCGCGTGCCGTTGTCGACGCCATCGAGGGTGTCCCCACCGACGGCCGTGACAAGCCCGTCGAGGACGTGGTCATCCAGAGCATCGACGTCGAAGGCGTCTGATCCTCACGTGACCGACCAGGCGTACAACCCGAACAACACCTGCTACCGGCATCCGGACCGGCAAAGCTTCGTGCTCTGCCAGCGCTGTGGGCGGACGATCTGCCCGGAGTGCCAGACGCCGGCGGCAGTCGGGGTGCACTGCCCGGAGTGCGTGCGTGAGCAGCGCGCACAGTCCGCGGCGAACCGTCGCGCGTCCGGAGCCCCCAGTGGGCTGACGGTCGCGCGACGGCGCTTCGCGATGCTCGACCAGAAGGCGACGGTCGTCATCGTGGCGATCACGATCGCCATCTGGCTGCTGGACCAGGTCAGTGGGGGCTTCTTCACCAGCCTGCTCGCCTACAACTCGCTGCTGCTGCCCACGCAGCCGTGGCGGGTCGTGACCGTGCTCTTCGTCCACTCGGGCATCCTCCACATCCTGTTCAACATGTGGGCGCTGTGGATCTTCGGCCGGATGCTCGAGAACATGCTCGGTGCGTGGCGGTTCGTGGCGCTGTACTTCATCACCGGGATCTTCGGTTCGATGCTCGTCACGTTCCTTGCCCCCGGCACCTGGGTGGTCGGGGCGTCCGGCGCGATCTTCGGGCTCTTCGCGGCGTTCTTCGTCCTGCAGCGGAGCCTCGGTCAGAACGCCGTCCAGCTCCTGGTGATCATGGGCCTCAACCTGGTCGTCGGGTTCCTCCCGGGGACGAACATCTCGTGGCAGGCGCATGTCGGTGGCATCATCGGTGGCTTCCTGGTGGGCTTCGTGTTCGCCAAGACCCGGAACATCCGGCAGCGGCCGCTACAGATCGGCCTGCTCGTCGCCTCCGCACTGGTGGGTATCGCCCTCACCGCAGTCGGGTACGCGGTCACCATCGGCTGACACGGTCCGGTCACACGTCCCCGAACGCCCCGTCGCCTCCGCGGCGGGGCGTTCGGTGTTCCCGGGCCATCGCTGCCGGCAGCCGTCCGTTCCGCGACCACCAGGCGGACGGGAGGCACGGTGCCGGCCCGCCACGGGCCTCCCGTCCGCCGTCGGCACGCGACTCGGGCGCGACATGCGCTCGTCCACAAGGCCCTCGCCGAGTTATCCACAGGTGTGGAGAAAGCGGTGAGTTACACGCGTGTGATTATCCCCATTGTGGACTCAGCTGTGGATAACTCCGGGGTCCGGGTGTGGATGACGATGTGGAGAGTGTGGAGAAGTGTGGACAACCACCCGGATCCTCGATGATCTGGGTACCGGGGGCCGGAAGTCCTGTGGACAACGACAACGCCCGCCGCACCAAGTGGTGCGACGGGCGTCGGAGTGTCTCGAGGCTGGAGATCAGCGCCAGCGCGTGGTCATGAGGAAGCCGATGAACATGATGCCGAAGCCGACCAGGATGTTCCACGAACCGAGGCTCGGCACGGGCAGCGTGGCGTTCGAGATGTAGAAGACGATCACCCAGACGAGGCCGATGATCATGAAGCCGAACATGACCGGCTTGAACCACACCGGGTTCGGGGCGTCCCCGGCGGTGTCGACCGAGTCGGCTCGGGTCTTCCGGGCGGGCTTGGTGCGGTCCTTGTCACTGGCCATGGCCGGTATCCTACCGTGACCACGTGTGTGGATCGGCCCGCAGACCGCTGCACACATCCCCCACGAGTACGGTGAACCGCCATGACCAGGATCCTCGTCGTCGACAACTACGACAGCTTCGTCTACACGCTGAACGGCTACGTCCAGCAGCTCGGAGCCGAGACCGACGTGGTGCGGAACGATGCCTTCCCCGAGTCGGAGATCGCCGACCGCATCGCCGAGTACGACGGCGTGCTGCTCTCGCCCGGCCCGGGGACTCCCGCGGACGCCGGTGTCTCCATCCCCACGGTGCACGCGGCGATCGCGTCCGGCACTCCGCTGCTCGGGGTCTGCCTCGGGCACCAGGCGATCGCGGAAGCCCTCGGCGCCACCGTCACGCACGCGGACGAGCTCATGCACGGCAAGACCTCGCAAGTCGACCACGACGACAGCGTGCTGTTCGCCGGGGTCCCGCACCCGTTCACGGCGACGCGCTACCACTCCCTCGCGATCGTCGACGGCACGGTGCCCGACGAGCTCACCGTGACGGCGCGTACCGGCGGTGGCGTCATCATGGGCGTGCAGCACCGCGCGCACCCGGTGTACGGCGTGCAGTTCCACCCCGAGTCCGTGCTGACCGAGGGCGGCTACCGCATGGTCGGCAACTGGCTCGAGACCACGGGCCTGTCGGGTGCAGCGGAGCACGCTGCCGGTCTGGGTCCGCTCATCGCGACGCACCGCGCCTGACCAGGCTGCAGTCCGCGTGCCGACACGACGGCGTCGTGTGGGGCTCGTGAACCGTCCGCGCGTGGGAGCTGCGGTGCGTGGCGGCGGTGCGCCGTCCCTCCAGACCGGTCACGCCGGTCAGCGACCGTCGTCGCCGCCGTCCTTCTCGTCGCCGTCGTCACCGTTGGCGGGCGGTGCCTGCGAGGGCTGAGCCGGCGCAGCGCAGTAGGTCAGGGCGACCGAGCTGCCCTGGTCGACGTCGCCCTGCGGGGTGTCCTGCTGCGTGACCGCACCGCCGGTGCACGAGTTCGTGGGCGCGGGGCTGACGGTGAGACCGAGTTGCTCCAGCGCGGCCTTGGCGTCGGCGTACTGCTGGTTGGTGACGTCCGGCAGCTGCACCTTGCCATTGGAGATCGTGAGGTCCACCACGGAACCCTTGGCCTGCATCGAACCCGTCTCGGGGTCGGAGCTCAGGACGGTCCCCGCCGGGACGTCCGACGAGTAGTCCGAGCTGATCGCGCCGAGCTGGAACCCGGCGGCGTCGAGGGCCTGCTGCGCAGCCGACTGTGTCTGACCGCTCAACTGGGGGATCGCGACGGGTGCCGGGCCGAGCGACACGACGACGTCCACGCTCTGGCTCCGTCCGACGTTGATGCCGGAGCCGGGGTCGGTCCGGATGACGGTGCCCTTGGCGACGTCGTCGGAGTTCTCCTCGACCTTGACGGCCGTCAGGTCGCGCTTGGCGAGGGCTGCCTTCGCGGCGTCGAAGGTCGACCCGGCCACGTTCGGCACACTCACCGAGGACGACACCGGGGGCTTGCCCGGCTGCAGGTTCGCGACGAAGAACACCACGCCCACGATGACCGCGACCGTCAGCAGGATGCCGACCCAGATCCACGCCACGGGCGGCCGGTTCTGGGTGCGCTGCGGTCGGTGTTCAGCGGTGTCGTCGTCGAGCTCGCGGAAGGCTGCGGCCGGGTTCGACGTGGTGCGCGGGTCGACCCCGAACAACACGGTCGATGCGTCGTTCGCCGCGTTCTGCTGGAGCTTCTTGGTGGACGTCGGCACGCGACCAGCGGCGGCCTGCTGCAGGTCGGTGCGGAACTCGGCGGCGTTCTGGAAGCGCCGGGTGCGGTCCTTGACGAGTGCGTGCAGGGTCACGGCGTCGAGCGCCGGTGAGACCGCCGGGGTGATCGACGACGGTGCAACCGGGTGCTCGCTGACGTGCTGGTAGGCGACGGCGACGGGGGTGTCCCCGAGGAAGGGCGGTCGTCCGGTGAGGAGTTCGAAGAGCACGACACCGGTCGAGTAGATGTCGGTGCGGGGGTCGACGGTCTCGCCGCGTGCCTGCTCCGGCGAGAAGTACGACGCGGTCCCGAGGATCGAGGTGGTCTGCGCGACCGTGGCCGAGGTGTCGGTGATCGCGCGCGCGATGCCGAAGTCCATGACCTTCACCTGGCCGGTGTGGGTCACCATGACGTTGGCGGGCTTGATGTCGCGGTGCACGACGCCGGCACGGTGCGAGTACTCGAGGGCCGTGAGGATGCCCTCGGTGATGCGCACGGCCTCGTCCGGGGCGACCGCGCCCTCGGCGATGATGTCGGAGAGCGGCCGGCCCTCGACGTACTCCATGACGATGAAGGGGACCTGCACCTCGGCGCCGGACGTCTCCGTCACGGTCTCCTCGCCGGCGTCGTAGACCCGGACCACGGTCGGGTGCGCCATGCGTGCGGCCGCCTGGGCCTCTTGCCGGAACCGTGTGCGGAAGGCCGGGTCGTTGGCCAGGCTCGGCTTCAGCAGCTTCACCGCGACCTTGCGACCGAGACGCGTGTCGTTACCGAGGTGCACGGTGGCCATGCCGCCTCGACCGATGACGTCACCGATCTCGTAACGGTTCGCGAGGAGCGTGATCCCCGCGGTCACACCTTCTGGCACGTACTCCTCCGTCTGTCGGTCCGGGCTAGTGTACGGCAGCCCGACCTGGTGAGACGCTGGCCACGGACGGGTCGACCGAACCGTTACCGAACGGTGTCGACAGCCCCCGTCCGGGGGACGTTCGCGGTCAGTCCTGCGGTCCCTGGCTGGGGTTGATGCCCTCGGTCGGGTCGGTCGTCGGCTCCGGGTCGGCCTCCCACGTCGCACTCGTGGTCGACGAGCTCGGCGACGTCAGGTCACCGCACTCCGCCGTGTACGAGAGCGAGATCGTGCCCGGGTCCTTCCCCGTGACCTCGATGGAGGTGTTCGTGACCGTCCCGGTCGACTGGTTCTTCGCGTCGGTGCCGTTGTTGATCGTGTACGTGTAGCCGCTCAGGGAGTGGCCGGCGGGGCATGCCGTGAACGCGTTCCACGAGAACGTCACCTTGCCGTCCGACGAGACCGTGCCGGCCGTCGGGGCGTCGGGTGCGGTCGTGACCGTCGCCACCTCGGTGTACGCCTTGATGGTCACCAGCGATCCCGGTTCGAGGTTGCCGGTGGGGTCGAGCGACTGCACGGTGCCGACCTGTCCGGCGTTCGCCGCCGGGTCGCCGTCGACGATCGTGGCCTCGAGCCCGAGCTGCTGCAGCTTCGCCTGGGCATCGGTCGCCTGCATGTCGACGTAGTCGGCCTGCGACACCGTCACGCGGGCCGGTGTGGTCGGTGTCGGGGGCGGCGTCTGCGAACGGGTCGGCTTCGGGCTGCTCGAGGACTTCGTCGGGGTCGGCTCCGGCTCAGCCGCACCGTTCAGTGCGAAGGCGCCGACGACACCGGCGATCGCGAGCACCACGACGATCCCGACGACCCACCAGATCCAGGCGCGCTTCTTCTTCGGCTCCTCGGCCTCGTCGTTCGACGGGGACACCGGTGCGCCGGGTCCGCCGGCGCCCGCGGCTGCCGCGGCGGACTGTGTGCCGAGCAGTGCCGTGGCGGCGTCGTTCCCCTGGCCCTGCGGCGGGTTGAACGCGACGGTGCCACCCTGCGCGATGGCGGGGACGGCGACGGTGGCCGCTGCGACGTCACCACGGCGGAGCGCCTGTGCGGCGCGCGCCAGGTTGGCGGCGGTGGCGGGACGATCGGCGGGCTTCTTCGCGATGCACGAGATCACGAGGGCAGCGACGGGCTCGGGGATGTCCCCGGGCAACGCCGGCGGCTGCTCGTTGATGTGCGCCATCGCGATCGCGACCTGCGACTCACCCGTGAAGGGACGACGACCCGCGAGGGCCTCGTACGCGACGATGCCGAGCGAGTAGATGTCGGTCGACGGCGACGCCGGGTGCCCGCTCGCCTGCTCGGGCGAGAGGTACTGCACGGTGCCCATGACCTGGCCGGTCGCGGTGAGCGGGACCTGGTCGGCGATGCGCGCGATGCCGAAGTCGGTGATCTTGACGCGGCCGTCCGGCGTGATGAGCAGGTTGCCGGGCTTGATGTCACGGTGCACGAGACCGACCGCGTGTGCGGCCTGCAGGGCGTTCGCGGTCTGCGCGACGATGTCCAGGACCTTGTCGACGGGCAGCGTGTGCTCGCGCTCGATCATGGTCGACAGTGCTTCGCCGGGGACGAGCTCCATCACGAGGTAGGCGCTGCCGTCCTCTTCACCGTAGTCGAAGACGTTGGCGATGCCCTCGTGGTTGACGAGCGCAGCGTGGCGGGCCTCGGCGCGGAAGCGCTCGAGGAACCCGGGGTCGCCGAGGTACTCGTCCTTGAGGATCTTGAGTGCGACGGTTCGGCCGATGACGAGGTCGGTGGCCTGCCACACCTCTCCCATGCCGCCGATGGCGACCCGGGACGAGAGCTGGTACCGCCCACCGAAGGTGAGTCCGCTGGTGGGTCTCATTTGTTCAGCACCGCCTCCATGACTTTCTTCGCGACCGGGGCCGCGACCGTGTTGCCGACTCCCGACTGACCGAGCCCGCCGCCGTCTCCGACGACGACCGCCACGGCGACCTCCGGGTCCTTCGCGGGCGCGAACCCGGTGAACCAGAGTGTGTAGGGATCGCCTGTTCCGCCCTCGGCCGTGCCCGTCTTCCCTGCGACGTCGACACCGTCGATCTTGGCATTCGTTCCGGTCCCGGCGTTCACGACGCTCTGCATGGCCTCGGTGAGGTCAGCGGACTCGGAGGACGACAGCGGATCACTGTACTGCCTCGGGGAGAAGGACTCGACCGTCTTCAGGTCGCTCGTGGTGATCGAGTCGATGAGCGAGGGCTGCATGACCTTGCCACCGTTCGCGATGCCAGCCGACACCATGGCCATCTGCAGCGGGGACACCCGGACGCTCGCCTGCCCGAACGCGCTGAGCATGAGCTGCGCCGTGGAGTCGACCTCGGGGTACTGGCTGGCGGTGGCGGACATCGGGACCTCGATGGCGTCACCGAAGCCGTACTTGTCGGCCATGCTCTTGATCGCGTCGTACCCGAGCTTCTGCCCGAGTTCGGCGAACGGGATGTTGCACGAGTACTGGATGGCCGTGCGGAGCTTGACCTTGTCGCCACCGCCGCAGGTGCCACCCTCGGCGTTGTTGATGTACGAGCTCGTGCCGGGGAGCTGCAGGCGTGACGGGTTCGGGAACGTCGAGTCGAGGTTGTACTTGCCGCCCTCGAGCGCCGCCGATGCGACGACGAGCTTGAAGACGGATCCGGGCGTGTACAGGTCGCCGCCGATCGCGCGGTTCTGCAGCGGGGACGACGAGGCGCCGAGCAGGGCGTCGTACTGCTCCTTGACCTTCGCGGTGTCGTGCGAGGTGAGGGTGTTCGGGTCGTAGCTCGGCTTCGAGACCATCGCGAGGATCTTGCCGGTCTTCGGCTGGACGGCGACGACGGCGCCGCTGTTCGTGCCGAGGGCGTCGTACGCGGCCTGCTGCACGGCGGGGTCGATCGTCAGGTTGACGTTGTCGCCCTGGACGTCCTGGCCGGTGAGGATCGAGTTGAGGTTCTGGAAGAACGAGGCGTCCGAGTTGCCGGACAGCACGGTGTTCTCCGCGCTCTCGATGCCGGTGTTGCCCTGGCCGATGGTGAAGTACCCGGTGACGGCGGAGTACAGGTCCCCGTTCGTGTACTTGCGCTGGTACTCGTACTGGTCGTCCACCGGGGTCGACTCGGCGATCGGGCTGCCGTCGACGAGGATCGCACCGCGCTTGGTCGAGTAACTGTCCAAGATGGTGCGTGAGTTGCGGGAGTCGGCGCGGAGCGTGTCAGCCGAGAAGAACTGGATCGAGGTCGTCGACACGAAGAGTGCGACGAACATGAGCACGATGACGGTCGAGACACCGCGGAGCTGTCGGTTCATCGACGACGCTCCTTCCTGGTCGCGCGCGCGGACCGCCCGCTCGCGGCGGGGATCGCGCCCTGCTGGACGCGTTGTTCGGCTGGGATGGAATCGGTGAGTCGCAGCAGCATCGCGGCGATGATCCAGTTGGCGATGAGCGAGGAACCACCCGCGGCCATGAACGGTGTGGTCAGGCCGGTCACCGGGATCACGCGGGTGATGCCACCGACGACGACGAACACCTGCAGGGCGATCACGAAGCCGAAGCCGACGCCGAGGAGCTTGCCGAAGTCGTCCTGTGCCATGAACCCGACGCGGATGCCGCGCGAGGCCAGCACGATGAAGAGCGCCAGGATCGCGAAGACGCCGATCAGGCCGAGCTCTTCGCCGAGCGAGGCGATGATGTAGTCGGCGTTGGCGACGGGTGTGATGTACGGGCGCCCCTGGCCGAGGCCGGTGCCGGTGATGCCGCCGTTCGCGAAGCCGAAGAGCCCCTGCACGAGCTGGTAGCTCGCCTGGGTGTCGCGGCTGAAGACCTCTTGGTTGAACGGGTCGAGCCACTGCTCGAAGCGGCCGTGCACGTACTCGAGGGCGCTCTGCGCGACGAGGGCACCACCGACGAACAGCGCTAGACCGATGACGACCCAGCTGATCCGCGCGGTCGCGACGTAGATCATCACGAGGAACAGGCCGAAGTACAGCAGCGCCGTGCCGAGGTCGCGCTGGAAGACGAGGACCGCCATCGCGGCGCCCCACATCACCAGGATCGGGCCGAGGTCGCGGGCACGCGGGAACGTCATGCCGAGGAACTTCTTGCCGACGATCGACAGTGAGTCGCGCGCGGTGACGAGGTACCCGGCGAAGAACAGCGCCATGGTGATCTTCGCGAGTTCGCCCGGCTGGAACGAGAACGGTCCGATCTTGATCCAGACCCGTGCGCCACCGATGTTCTGACCGATGCCGGGCAGGATCGGCAGCAGCAGCAGCGCGATCGTCAGGAACATGAAGATGTAGCGGTACCGCTGCAGGAACCGGTGGTTCCGCACCAGCAGCAGCGTGATGATCGCCAGGACCATCGCGAGCATCGTCCAGACGATCTGCTTCACACCGATGGCGTCCCAGCCGGTCAGGCCGTTGTGGACGTCGATGCGGTAGATCTCCGCGATGCCGATGCCGTTCAGGACGAGTGCGATCGGCAGGACGAACGGGTCGGCGTTCTTGGCGACGACCCGCAGCACGACGTGCATCACGAGCCCCAGCCCGAGGATGCCCCCGCCGACCCACAGCACCGAGGTGTCGAACAGTCGCCCCTTGGTGCCGAGCTGCACGAGCACCATCGCGCCGGCGCAGATGCCGCAGGCGATGACGAGCAGCACGAGCTCGAGGTTCCGAGCACGTGCGGGTTCACGGAGCTTGATCGTGATCGCCTGCGTGAACGACTGGGCGGTGGCGTTGCTCATCGCGAGCCCCGGGTCGGGGACGGGGAGGGCGTCGACGACCGGGTCGGTGACGGCGAGGGTGACGAGGTGGATCCGCCGTCACCGCCGGTACCGGCTTGGTCCTGCCCGGTCTCGGCGGCCTTGCGCAGTCGGTCGACGATGTCCCGCGCGTCGTCGAGCGACTGCGCGTTGATCGTCGAGCGGACGTTCTCGCGGGTGTAGTCCGGGAGCATCGACACGGTGATGTCGGTGTCCTCGTAGACGTCCGACAGCGCCAGTGGTCCGATCGACTGCTGGACGCCCTTGTAGATCGCGACCGTGCCGCGGTCGGTGCCGACGTAGTAGTGGTCCTGGGTGATCCGCCAGCCGAGGAACACGGCCCCGACCAGGGCAGCGACCGCCACCACGAGCGCGACCGTCCACGAGACCCGACGTCGGATGCGGCGTCGGCGGTCCTCGGCGATCAGCTCCGCGAAGAACTGGTCGGATTCGGGCTCGAAGTGCGAGTCCTCTGGAGCCGTGGTGACCTTGAGCGGGTGCAGCAGGATCGTGGGGAGGCGGATCGGCTTGCGGCCGGTCGACGCCTCGAAGGTCAGGGGAGCGGCCGCGGACCCGACGGTGGTGGCCGCGTCGTCGTCGTCGTCGACCTCGTCCGCGGTGACGTCCATGACGACGACGGTGACGTTGTCGGGGGCGCCGTGGTCGAGGGTCTCCTTGACCAGGCGCTGCGTGACCTGGTTGGCGTCCATGTTCGACGCCAGCGCGTGCCGGATGCGCTCTTCGGCCAGGTACGACGACAGGCCGTCGGAGCACAGCAGCCAGCGGTCGCCCGGCTGGATGTCCATGATCGCGGTGTCGACCTCGGGTGCCGCATCGACGTCGCCGAGCACCCGCATGAGCACCGAGCGACGGGGGTGGACCGCGGCTTCTTCCGGGGTGATCCGGCCGCTGTCGACCAGGCGCTGCACGAAGGTGTGGTCCGACGTGATCTGCTGCAGTTCACCGTCGCGGTGGCGGTAGATGCGCGAGTCACCGATGTGGGCGATCGCGATCTGGTCGCCGACCCGGATCATCGCGGACACCGTGGTGCCCATGCCGGTCAGTTCCTGGTGCTCGAAGACCGTCTCGGTGATGAGCTGGTTCGCGGCGATCAGTGCCGACTGCAGCGCGAACTCGGCGTCGTGGGCCGAGGGGAACTCGCGGTCCACCTCCCTGATGCGCCGGATCGCGATCGCCGAGGCGACGTCGCCGCCGGCGTGCCCACCCATGCCGTCCGCGACCGCGAACAGGTGCGCCCCGGCGTAGCCGGAGTCCTGGTTGTTCGCGCGGATGCGGCCCACGTGGGACACAGCGGCGCTCAACGTGCGAGCGGTCATGCCGGGTTACCGCCGCAGCTCGAACGTCGTCGTCCCGATCGTGATCGGCGTGCGCTCCGCGACGATCAGGGGAGCGCTCACCTTCTGACCGTTGACGAAGGTGCCGTTCGTGGACTCGAGGTCGGTGAGGAGCCAGCCGTCGGTGCGCAGGTCGAGCCGGGCGTGGTTGGTCGAGGTGTAGTCGTCGCGGATCACGACGTTGGACTCGCTGGAGCGACCGATCGTGATCGGTCCGCCGCCGAGCGGCATCTCCATGCCCTCACGCGCGCCCTCGGTGATCACGAGGCGGGTCGCGGCTGGCGATGCGGACTGCGTCGCCTGGGTCGGTTGCCCGATCAGGTCGGTGAACGCTCCACCCGAGGCCGCTGCCGGCGCCGCCGCTGCGGGGATCGTCGGGGTCGTCGGTCCGGAGGGAGCCGACTTGGAATCCGTGGGGATCGTGCGCACGCGCTGGCCGAAGAGATCACTGCGCAGGGCGAAGACGATCACGAAGACGAACAGCCAGAGCACCGCGAGGAACGCGAAGCGCAGGACGAGCAGGGTCAGGCCTGTGGTCATCGAGCACCTCCGTCGTTCTCCGGGATCACCCGGAACACCATACGGGTACGACCGATCTCGATGGTGGAGTCCGGCTCCACGATCGCCTGTTGGAAGTGCTGTCCGTTCAGCTTCGAGCCGTTCGTCGAGCCCAGATCCGTGGCCTGGGCGTGCTTGCCGTCCCACAGGACCTCGACGTGCTTCCGGCTCGTCCCGGTGTCCGCGATGGTGATGTCGGCGTCACTGCCACGGCCGATCACGGTGCGTCCGCGCTGCAGGCGGTGGCGCTGCGAGCCGATGTCGAGCACGGCGATCCAGGCGACGTCGCGCTGCACCGTGGTGGAGTCGATCTGCAGGATGCCCGTCGACAACGTGCCGTCCTGCTGCAGCCGGATGGTGACCGGTCCGGAGAACGAGTAGTTCTGCGCGACGGCGTGCTGGTGGGCCATCTGCGTGAGTTCGTCGATGAGCGGACGACCGACGTCGTTCATGCGCGTGAAGTCCGGCGGCGCGAGGCGCACGGTGAACTCGTTCGGCACCAGGATGCGCTCTCGCGACACCACGGCGGCCTTCGTGTCGAGCTCGCGGCGCAGGGCGCTGGAGATCTCGACCGGCTGCACACCGGAGCGGAAGGTCTTCGCGAACGCGCCGTTCACGGCGCGCTCCAGCCCTCGCTCGAAGTTGTCCAGCAGGCCCATGTGTCTCCAGAGTCGTCGGTCGTCAACCACTGCATGGTAGTGGTTGGCGCAGGGGGCAGTCTGTGCGTGGTAGTGTTTTGGGGCTGGCGCGAGTGGCGGAATTGGTAGACGCGCACGGTTCAGGTCCGTGTGCTGGAAACGGCGTGGGGGTTCAAGTCCCCCCTCGCGCACCAGGCAAACAGCGAAAGGCCCCGGAGGAATCCGGGGCCTTTCGTGTTTCTTCCGGGGCGTCCCGGAGCGGCCGTCGCCGGATGGCGGATCAGGTCCGATCGGCGTCCGTCGCGTGGTCGGGATCCGGCCAGGAGGCGCGGCTCGACCCCGACACGCCGGGTCCGGAGAACCCGTGGTCGGGTCTTCCCGCACCGCTCCGGTCCACCCGCGCCGCTAGCGTGACCAGGTGACCGAAGATCGTGCAGCAGTCCCTCGTCCCGGTGTCGACGTCCCCGATGCCCGTGGGCGGACCGGACTCGACGCCGTCGGCCGTGACCTCGAGCGCAACCCCGACGTCGTCGTGCGGGACGTCGAGGTCGTGTCGGACGGCTGGCACGTGCTCCGTCGCACCACGCTCGACGTCCGGCGCCGGGACGGCCGGTGGGACCGGCAGCAGCGCGAGACCTACGACAGGGGGAACGGCGCCACGGTGCTGCCGTACGACGCCGAGCGCGGCACCGTCCTGCTCACCCGGCAGTTCCGGTGGCCGGCGTACGTGAACGGGCACCCGGACGGGATGCTCATCGAGGCTGCGGAGGGGCTGCTCGACGAGGACGACCCCGAGACCGCCGTCCGACGCGAAGCCGCCGAGGAGCTCGGCATCCGGCTGGGTGACCTGGTGCGCGTCGGCGACGTCTTCATGAGCCCCGGTTCGGTCACCGAGCGTGTCCACTTCTACGTCGGTGCCTACACGCCGGCGGACCGGGTCGAGGCGGGAGGCGGGGTCGAGGACGAGGGTGAGGACATCGAGGTGCTCGAGCTGGCACTCGACGAGGCGCTCGCGATGGTCGAGGACGGCCGGATCGCCGACGGCAAGACGATCATGCTGCTGCAGTGGGTGGCACTGCGGTCGGTGGCAGTGCGGCGGGTGTCACCCCGACAGGGCTGAGCCGTCCAGGCCCACCGCTCGGGCGATCGTCGTGCGGACCAGGCCTTCGCGGGTCGGTCGGTCGAGGTAGTCGACCAGGGCGTACCCGTTGGTGGCGTCGACGAGCGCGAAGAGCAGGCGTCCTACGCCGTCCGGGTCGTCGGTCCACAGCACGCCCGTGCGCACCCCGTCGACGACGACCGTGGTCGCGAGGACTTGCCAGTCGTCCATGACGTCCCGTGCCGCGGTCGCCAGTGCCGCGTTCGTGCGGCCGATGCTCCACGCGTCGGCCCAGAGGGTGGCGACGTCGTCGCGCGCGGGATCGGCGATGCAGCCGAGCAGGGTGCGGAGGCCGGAGACGGGGTCGGGCGCAGCGGCGACGATCGCGCGGACCTCGGCGACCTCGGCTGTCGCGACGGTGCGGAACGTCTCGCCGACCAGGTCCTCCATGCTCGGGCGGTAGTGGGCGACGAGCGACGGCGCGACCCCGATCACGGCGGCGACCCCGCGGAGCGTCACCGCCGCGAGGCCCTCGGCGCGCGCCAGGTCGACGGCCGCCGCCGCGATCTGGGATCCGCGTTCGGCCGGGCTCAGGCGCCGGCGGGCCGGTGTCGTCGGCATCGTCCCACCGTATCCGCGCGTCACGCGCCCTCGACGACGAAGGCTGCCCACAGGTCGGCACGAGTCGCGAAGACGGCGAGGTCGCGGTCGAGGAGCCGACCGGCGTGCTCGACCCGGGAGCGTGCGGTGTGGCGGTGGATGCCGAGCACCTGGGCGGCGCGGTCGTACTCGCAGTTCTGCTCGAGCCAGGCACGGACGGTGCGGGTGAGCTCGGTGCCCGCCGATCGGTCGTGTTCGAGCAGGGGAGCGAGGAACGCGCGGGCGACGGCTCCGGCGTCGACGTCCACGTGGGCCAGGTGTGCGAGGACGCCTTCCCGGGCGAGGTCGCCGAACTCGGTGGTGCCCGGTCGTCCTTCGCGCCGACGGTCCAGGGCCTGCACGGCCTCGGTGCGAGCGCGGCCGAACGACCGGTACGCGGCACCGTCCGACAGGCCGGCCCGCAGGTCGAAGCGTCCGACCAGTTCCTCGACGATCGCGGTGTCGTCGGCGCTCACGCACAGGAAGAGGGCGTCGTCGACGGCGAAGAAGAGCTGTCCGGGCCGGTCCTGCACCCACAGTTCGAGCAGGTCGACGACGGTGTCGAGGTCGTGGTCGTCGACGTCGAGGGCCGCGATCCGGACGGGTTCGGCGGGCAGGGGACCCCACACCTCGCGCGACGTCGACTGGACCACCTCCGGATCGCCGACCGAGAGCATCGTGAGCAGGCCGGTGCGCAGGAGCCCGCGTGCCCGGGCCAGCTCACGGTTCTGCTGCAGCGCGAGTCCGGCGAGGGCGATGACGGACGTCACCACCTCACGACCGGCGCGGTCGAGCGCACCGCCGTTGGCGATCGCGAGCACCCCGCTCAGGTGGCCACCGCTGCCGAGGGTCTGCAGCGTGAACCCGGTGTGGTGCTCGGTGGTCACCGGCAGGCTCGCCCGCTGTCCCGCGCGCAGCAGGCGCAGCGCCGCGGTCCGGAGCAGCTCGAGGTCCTGGGCGGGCACTTCGTCGCTCGGGTGCCCGCGGTCGAGCCGTCCCGACACGTCGAAGAGCCCGACCCAGCCGTCGAGTTGCCCGGAGAGCTCGGCGATCGTGGCCCCGAGCCCGTCCGGGCGCATCGCTGCGAGCGAGATCGCCCGCTGTGCGGCGAGGGCCCAGGCGTTCCGGGCGTTCGCGTCGCGGGCGACCGCTTCGGCGTTCGCCTGCGCGACCGCGATGAACGAGGTCTCGTAGGGCACCTCGAACAACGGGAGCCCGTGCTGCGAACAGGCGGCGACGAGGGCGTCCGGGGTGCCCGCACGGACGACCTCGGTGCCGAAGCCGAGTGCGACGACGCCCCGGTCGACGAGTCGGCGGACGTACGGGCCGGCGACGTCCTCCGGGACCTCGGCCTCGGCGCCGAACTGGGTGCCTGTGGTCAGCAGCCCCTGCCCGTCGGCCAGGAACGGCGTCGGGTCCTCGAGGTCGGAGCTGTGCAGCCACGACAGCGGGGCGTCGAGGGCGCCCGTGTCCGCGTCGGTCAGCGGTCGGAGGCGGAGGTCGGCACGGTGTAACAGGGAACGCAGCGTCGCGGGCATGGGAGCACCTTATCCACCGGGGCGATCGGACCGGTCCTCGATGTACACGGTGGACAGCCGCCGTGGTCACCGCAGGCTCCTACCATCGCCGCATGTCCTCCACCGCAGCACCCTCGATCAGTGCGCCCACCGGCGGCCCCTCGCTGCCCCAGGAACGACGGCTCGTCACGGCCGTCCCCGGCCCGCGATCACGCGAGCTCATGGCTCGGAAGGCCGGAGCCGTCGCGGCCGGGGTCGGGGTCGCCGTGCCGATCGCCGTCGTCGCGGCCGGTGGCGGGGTCGTCGTGGACGCGGACGACAACTCGTTCGTCGACCTGGGGTCCGGGATCGCCGTGACCAGCGTCGGCAACGCGCACCCCGCCGTCGTCGCCGCGGTCACCGAGCAGGTCGCTGCCTTCACCCACACGTGCTTCACGATCGCCGCCTACGACGGGTACGTCGCGGTCGCCGAGGCACTCAACCGGCTGACCCCCGGTGACCACGAGAAGCGCACGGCGCTGTTCAACTCCGGCGCCGAGGCCGTCGAGAACGCCGTGAAGATCGCGCGCAAGCACACCGGTCGGCAGGCCGTCGTGGTGTTCGACCACGCGTACCACGGGCGCACGAACCTCACGATGGCGCTCACCGCGAAGAACCAGCCCTACAAGGACGGCTTCGGCCCGTTCGCGCCCGAGGTCTACCGGGTGCCGATGTCCTACCCGTTCCACGACGGCCTCTCCGGACCCGAGGCGGCGAAGCGCGCGATCAGCCAGATCGAGAAGCAGGTCGGCGCGGCGAACACCGCTGCGCTGCTCATCGAGCCGATCCAGGGGGAGGGCGGCTTCGTCGTCCCCGCGCCCGGGTTCCTCACCGCCCTGTCCGAGTGGACCACGGCGAACGGCGTCGTGCTCATCGCCGACGAGGTGCAGACCGGCTTCGCGCGCACCGGGTCGATGTTCGCGAGCGAGCACGAGGGGATCGTGCCGGACGTCGTCACGACCGCGAAGGGCATGGCCGGCGGTCTGCCCCTGTCCGCCGTGACCGGGCGCGCCGAGATCATGGACTCCGCGCACGTCGGCGGGCTCGGCGGCACCTACGGCGGCAACCCGATCGCCTGCGCCGCCGCCCTCGCCGCGATCGACGCGTTCGAGCACGACGGGCTGATCGACCGAGCCCGCGAGATCGGTGAGGTGCTGCTCGGACGACTCCGTGCCGCGCAGACGACCGACCCGCGGATCGGTGACGTCCGCGGACGCGGCGCGATGGTCGCGATGGAACTCGTGGACCCCGCGACCGGCGAACCGGACGCAGCATTGACCGGGAAGGTGGTGCGGTCGGCGTTCGAGCACGGCGTCATCGCGCTGACCGCCGGTACGTACGGCAACGTCGTCCGGTTCCTGCCCCCACTGTCGATCGGCGACGCCCTGCTCCACGAGGGACTCGACGTCGTCCTGGAAGGACTCGCAACCGCATGACCACCGGCACCACCACCGCCCCTGCGGCCGACCGCACCGACGCCGAACGCGAGCTGCTCGCCCGCGTCCCCACGGGCCTCCTGGTCGACGGCACCTGGCAGTCGTCGGCTGACGGCCGGACCTTCGCCGTCGTCGACCCCGCCACCGGCGAGACGCTGCTCGACATCGCAGACGCAACCCCCGAAGACGGTGTCCGCGCCCTCGACGCCGCGGAAGCCGCCAAGACGGGCTGGGCGAGCACACCGCCGCGGTACCGTGCCGAGCTGCTCCGTCGCGCGTTCGACCTGCTGCAGGAACGCCGCGAGGAGTTCGCGCTGCTCATGACGCTCGAGATGGGCAAGCCGCTCGCCGAGGCCCGCGGCGAGGTCGCGTACGGCGGGGAGTTCCTGCGCTGGTTCTCGGAGGAAGCGGTCCGGATCGGCGGCTCGTACGGCACCAACCCGGAGGGCACCGGCCGTGCCACCGTCTCGCACAAGCCCGTCGGCCCCGCGTTCCTCATCACGCCGTGGAACTTCCCGCTGGCGATGGCGACCCGGAAGATCGCACCGGCGCTCGCCGCCGGGTGCACGGTCGTCGTGAAGCCGGCCGAGCTCACGCCGCTCACGACGCTGCTGTTCGTCGACCTGCTGCGCGAGGTCGGTCTGCCCGCCGGGGTGGTCAACGTGGTCCCGACAACGCGGGCCGCTGACGTCTCCGGGCCGGTGATCGCCGACCCCCGGCTCCGGAAGCTGTCCTTCACGGGCTCGACGCCGGTCGGACGCACGCTGCTCGCCCAGGCGGCGCAGAACGTGCTCCGGACGAGCATGGAGCTCGGCGGCAACGCCCCGTTCCTGGTGTTCGCCGACGCCGACCTCGATCTGGCCGTGGAGGGCGCGCTCGCCGCCAAGTTCCGCAACACCGGGCAGGCGTGCACCGCCGCGAACCGGTTCCTGGTGCACGAGGACGTCGTCGACGAGTTCACGCGCCGGATCGCCGAACGCGTCGAGGCCATGCGGGTCGGCCGCGGCACCGAGGACGGCGTCGCCATCGGACCGCTCATCGACGACCGCGCCGTCGACAAGGCGCACCGCCTGGTCACCGACGCGCTCGACCGCGGGGCGACGCTCCACACCGGCGGCCACCCGGTCGACGGCCCCGGCACCTTCTACGCGCCCACGGTCCTGACCGACGTGCAGCCCGGCAGCGACCTGCTCCGCGACGAGATCTTCGGACCCGTCCTGGCGATCCGGACCTTCCGGACCGAGGACGAGGCCGTGGCCGCCGCCAACGACACCGAGTACGGTCTGGTCGGCTACGCGTTCACCGAGGACCCGGCCCGCGGCCAGCGCCTGACGGAGCGGCTCGAGACCGGCATGCTCGGACTCAACACCGGGGTCGTCTCGAACGCGTCGGCCCCGTTCGGCGGGGTGAAGCAGTCCGGCCTCGGCCGCGAGGGCGGTGGCGAGGGCATCGCCGAGTACCTCGAGACCATGTACACGCTGACCCCGGATCCGTTCCGGAGCACCACCACCGAAGGAGCAGCACGATGATCGAGAGCGACGTCGTCGTCATCGGAGCCGGTGTCACCGGCCTGACCGCCGCGAACCGCCTGCGCGCCGCGGGACTGACCGTCACGGTGCTCGAGGCGCGCGACCGCGTGGGCGGCCGCACCTGGACGAACGACATCGATGGCGTCACGCTCGAGATCGGTGGCCAGTGGGTCTCGCCCGACCAGACCGCACTGCTCGAGACCCTCGACGAACTCGGACTCGACACGTACGACCGGTACCGCGAGGGCTCGAGCGTCTACGTCGACGCCGAGGGCACCCGCACCGAGTACACCGGCGACATCTTCCCGCTGCCCGAGGCGACGGCGAACGAGATCGAGCGACTCGTGACCGTCGTCGACGAGTACGTCGCAGCGGTCGACCCCGCGCGCCCCTGGGAGACCCCGGACGCCGCCGCACTCGACGAGGTCTCCTTCCGTGCCTGGCTGCACGCGCTCAGCCCGGACCGCGTCGCCACCGACAACGTCGAACTGTTCATCGCCGGCGCCATGCTCACCAAGCCGGCGCACGCGTTCTCGGCACTGCAGGCCCTGCTGATGGCTGCCTCTGCCGGGAGCTTCACGAACCTGGTCGACGCCGACTTCATCCTCGACAAGCGCGTCGTCGGCGGGATGCAGCAGGTGTCGGAGCGGCTCGCCGAGCGCCTCGGTGACGCCGTGCACCTGAACGCGCCGGTGCGCACCCTCCGCTGGACCGACGACGGGGTCGTCGCGCTCGCCGACGGCGGCATCGAGGTCCCCGCCCGGCAGGCGCTCGTAGCCGTGCCGCCGCCCCTGTACTCGCGGATCTCGTACGAACCCCCGCTGCCCCGTCGCCAGCACCAGCTGCACCAGCACCTGTCGATGGGCTTCGTCATCAAGGTGCACGCCGTCTACGGCCGGCCGTTCTGGCGCGGCGCCGGGCTCTCGGGCACCGCGTTCAGCCCGTACGAGGTCGTGCACGAGGCGTACGACAACACCGAGCACGGCTCCGAGCAGGGCACGCTCGTCGGGTTCGTCTCCGACCAGCACGCGGACGACCTGTTCGCGCTGTCGGCCGAGGAACGGAAGGCCCGGGTGCTCGGTTCGCTCGCCCACTACTACGGCGACGAGGCCCTGCGCCCGGTCGTCTACTACGAGAGCGACTGGGGCACCGAGGAGTGGACCCGTGGCGCCTACGCGGCGAGCTTCGACCTGGGCGGGCTCGTCCGCTACGGCGCCGACCAGCGTGCAGCCGTCGGCCCGATCCGGTTCGCGTCGAGCGACCTGGCCGGGCAGGGCTACCAGCACGTCGACGGGGCGGTGCGGATCGGGCGCGAGGTCGCCGACGAGATCCTGGCCGTCACCCCGGTCGCCGCCGGCTCCGGCGCTGCCGCCTCGTCCGTCTGAACGGGTGCAGCGTCGACCGCGCGTAGCGTCCGGGCCATGAGCGACACGACGGCGAACGGATCCAGCGACCCCAGCGAGGTCGAAGCGCAGTACACCGAGGACCTGCCCGACGGGTCGCCCACGGGCGACGCGACGAAGGACCCGGAGCAGGACAGCGACATGGACTCCGGCGGCGAGCCCGCCGACCCGCAGTAGGAGCGGCGGCGCGGCGGCGGCGCGGGACGCCGGCGTCTTCGCAAGACACCCCCACGTGCACGAGGCGCCGCCGAATTCGGCGGCGTCTCGTGCACGATGCGGCGTCAGCGCGAGACGACGGCGTCTCGCACGCGACGCTGTGGACGCACGACAGACGGACGGGAGGCGCGGTGCCAGCTGGCGCCGCGCCTCCCGTCCGCTCGTGGCCCTGTACACGACCTGGCCCTGTACACGACGCCGGCGTCTGCTTCGGACGCCGTCATGCGTTCGAGACGCCGCCGTCTTCGGGGGCGTCGGCGCGATACGACGGCGTCTCGCGTCCGTCAGCCGATGCGGATCAGCTTCTTGTTGACGAACTCGTCGGCCCCCAGGGGGCCGAGCTCGCGGCCGAAGCCACTCGCCTTGACGCCGCCGAACGGCAGTTCGGGGCTGTCCGCGCCGACGATGTTGACGTAGACCATGCCGGCCTCGAGCCGGTCCGCGACGCGGAGCGCCTGGTCGGCGTCGGTCGTGAACAGGTACGAGCCGAGGCCGTACGGGGTGTCGTTGGCGAGTGCGACGGCGGCGTCCTCGTCGGCGACCCGGTACACGGCGGCGACGGGGCCGAAGAACTCCTCGCGGTACGCGTCGTTGTCCGGCGTGACGTCGGTGAGGATCGTCGGCACGAAGGCGTTGCCCCGGCGGTCGCCGCCCGTGACGACCGTCGCTCCCTGCGCGACGGCGGACGCGAGCTGCTCCTGCAGGCGGTCCGCGGCGGTCGGGGACGACAGCGGGCCGAGCTCGGCGCCGGGCACGGACGGGTCGGTCGGGGAGACCGCCGACATGGCCGTCGTGAACTTCGCCAGGAAGTCGTCGTACAGGTCGTCCACCACCAGGAAGCGCTTCGGGGCGTTGCAGACCTGCCCGTTGCCCTCGAGGCGGGTGGTGACGGCGGACTCGACCACGGAGTCGAGGTCGTCCGTGGAGAGCACGATGAAGGGGTCCGACCCACCGAGCTCGAGCACGACCTTCGTGAGGTTCCGGCCGGCGATCTCGGCGACGGCGGCACCGGCGCGGGCGGACCCGGTCAGCGAGACGCCCTGCACGCGTGGGTCGGCGATGACCTCGGCGGCCTGGTCGTTCGTCGCGAAGACGTTCGTGTACGCGCCCTCGGGGAACCCGGCGTCGTGGAAGATCCGCTCGATCGCCAGGGCCGACTCGGGGCACTGCGGTGCGTGCTTGAGCAGGACCGTGTTGCCGATGAGCAGGTTCGGACCGGCGAACCGGGCGATCTGGTAGGCGGGGAAGTTCCACGGCATGATGCCGAGCAGCACGCCGATCGACGACTTCCGGATGAAGGCGCTGCCCTCGGAGCCGTCGGCCAGGGTGATCGGCTGGTCGGCGAGGAACTCCTCGGCGTGGTCCGCGTAGTAGTCGTAGATGTCGGCGCAGAAGTCCACCTCGCCCTCGGCCTGGTCGATCGGCTTCGCCATCTCGCGCACGATCATGGCGGCGAGGTCGGCGTGACGCTCCCGGTACAGGTCCGCGACGCGGTGGAGCAGGGCCGCGCGGTCCGCGACGCTGCTGGTGCGCTCGCGGTGGGCGCGGTCCGCGACAGCGATCGCTGCCCGGAGCTCGTCGTCGGTGATGGTCGGGAACGTCTCGAGGGTCGTGCCCGTGGTGGGGTCGGTGACGGCGTACATGGCGTCCTCTCGTGGTGGGTCAGGCCTGGTCGGTCAGCTGCTTGTTCACGCCGGTGACCGGCTGGTTCTCGTCGAAGCTCTTCGGCAGCACCCGGAAGCCCTTCGTGATGACGAGCAGGTAGGCGAAGCCGATCGCGGCCCACACTCCTCCTGCGATCAGTGCGTCGGCGTGGAGCTGCGACCAGAGCACCCCCGTCAGCACCATCGCGAGGCCGGGCAGGACGATGTACTTCCACCGGTCACCCGCGGTGTGGCGACGGCTCTGCCGGACGGCGAAGTGCACGATGACGCTCGCGTTGACGAAGGTGAAGGCCACGAGCGCGCCGAAGTTGATGTACGACGAGATCGTGTCGAGTGAGAAGCTCATCGCGAGCAGCGTGACCGCGCCGACGAACACGACGTTGAACACCGGGGTGTGCGTGCGCGGGTTGACGTAGCCGAACACCCGCTTCGGCAGGACGTTGTTCCGGCCCATCACCATGAGCATGCGGGCGACGCTCGCGTGCGAGGCGAGCCCCGACGCCAGCGCAGCGACGAAGCCGGCCGACACCAGGACCGCCTGGAACACCGGGCCACCGACGAGCAGGCCGCTCTGGGGGAGCGGGTCGTCGGTGAACTCGCCGAACGGGGTGTTCGTCGGGAACCGCAGCTGCGCGAAGTACGCGGACACCAGGAAGATCGCGCCGCCGAGCAGCACCGTCAGCATGATCGCCTTCGGCATGATCCGGATCGACTTCGCCTCTTCCGTGTACATCGTCACGGCGTCGAAGCCGATGAACGAGAAGCAGACCACTGTCGCACCGGTGAGCAGGGCGGACATCGTCACGCCGTCGTGCACGAACGGCTCGGTGCTCGCGATCGTGCCGGCGCCGGCACCGTGGACGAGTTCGATGACGGTGAAGACCACGAACGCGATCATCGCCAGGATCGCGCCGATGAGCAGCACCATGTTGAGGTTCGACGTGCCCCGCATCGACAGGCAGATCACCGTCGTCACGAACACCGTGTAGACGACGACCGTCACCCACGACGGCAGTGCCGGGAACACCTGCTCCAGGTAGAGCCGGATGATCAGGGCGTTCACCATCGGCAGGAGCAGGTAGTCGAGCAGGGACGCCCAGCCGACCATGAACCCGAGGTTCGGGTGCATCGACTCCCGCACGTACGTGTAGGCCGAGCCGGCTGCCGGGTAGACCCGGACCATCTTCCCGTAGCTGATCGCCGTCAGGGCCATGATGACCAACGCGATCAGGTACGCGCTCGGCACGGCGCCGTCGGTCTGCCCGGAGACGATGCCGAAGGTGTCGAACACCACCGTCGGGGTCATGTAGCCGAGGCCCAGGCCGACGATCGCCCAGAGTCCGAGGCTCCGCTTCAGGGAACCGCCGCGCGCAGGAGTTGCCGGAGCTGTCGGTGCGGGGACCGCGGTCGGTGATGCCATGTGCGTTGACTTCCCTGCTGGGTCGGGGGATGGGCAGCGCCGGAGCTGGGCTGGGCAGCGTCGCCCGGACTGGTTCGGAGCAACATACCGATGTGCGAGTGCTGGGTGGACCGGCCGCGGTGTACAGACGTCGGGCAGCCGCTGTACACCGCGGCGATGGCTCAGACCGCCGGCTGTTGCTGCGTGATGCAGTGCAGGCCGCCGCCGCGCGCGAAGACCTGACGAGCGTCGATCGAACGCACCTGACGACCCGGGTACACGTCGGCGAGGATGCCGCGGGCGCGGTCGTCGGCAACGGCGTCACCGAACGCGCAGGCGATCACGGCGCCGTTCACCACCACGTGGTTGACGTAGTTCCAGTCGACCGGGCCGTCGTCGTCGGTCAGGGTCAACGGGGCCGGCAGTTCGACGATGGTCGCGTCCGTGGCCTGCTCGAGCGCCCGACGGATCTGCGGCATCACCAGGTGGTCCGGGTGGCCGGCGTCGGGCTGCGCGTGCAGCAGGACGGTGCGGGAGGCCGTGGTGGCGCTGGTGGCGCTGGTGTCGCTGGTACCGCTCGGCGCGCCCGCGAACGTCGCGACCATGTCGACGTGGCCCCGGGTCCCGAACCCGTCGTAGTCACGGGTCAGGCCGCGAGGCAGCCAGACCACGTCCGTCGCGCCGATCGTCCGGGCCAGCTCGAGTTCGACGCGCTCGCGGTCGGCGTACGGGTTCCGTCGCGGATCGAGCTGCACGGTCTCCGTCACCAGGACCGTGCCCGTGCCGTCGACGTGGATCGCCCCGCCCTCGTTCACGAGCAGCGACGGGATCCGATGTGCACCGGCGGCGGCGGCGACCGTGGCGGCGACCTCGGCGTCTCGGGTCCACGTCGACCAGGAGTTCGCGCCCCAGCCGTTGAAGACCCAGTCCACGGCGCCGAGCTCGCCGGTCACGTCGTCGACGACGAACGTCGGCCCGATGTCGCGCATCCAGAAGTCGTCGAGGGGCGCTTCGAGCACCTCGACCGCGGTCGACAGCAGGCGACGAGCGTCGGCTCGCGCGACCGGGTCCACGACGATCGTGACGGGCTGGTGCTCGCTGATCGTGTTGGCGGTGGTCGCCCACGTCCGTCGCGCCGCCTCGGCGCTCGCCGCGTCGTCACCGAGCGTCAGGCCGGGGCGCGGGAACGCCATCCAGCTGCGTTCCTGCGGGGCTGTCTCGGGAGGCATCACCCACGTCATGCGCGCACCTCCGGTCCGGCGTCGGTCGCCGCCACCCCGATGGCCGCGTCGATCGCATCGCGTGCGCCGTACGCGTGGCGGTCCTCGTCGACCGGGGCGACGATCCCCGCGTAGAGGTCGGGGCGACGGGTCACGTAGAAGGGGAACAGTCGGAGCCACTCCGTCCGGGCCTCGAGGTCGAGGTCCGCCACGAGCACCGCGTCAGCGTCACGCGGTGCCTCGGCGAGGACGCGGCCGAACGGGTCCGAGATGAAGGACGACCCGTAGAAGGTGATGTCGCCCTCGTCACCCCACCGGTTCGGAACCACCATGAACTGGCCGGCAGTGATGCCGTTCGCGACGATGACCTGCCGCCAGATCGGGGCGGTGTCGAAGTCCGGGAACGTCGGCTCGGAGCCGATCGCCGTCGGGTAGACCAGGACCTCGGACCCGGCGAGGCCGTAGGACCGGGCCACCTCGGGGAACCACTCGTCCCAGCAGGTCGGCAGCCCGAGGCGTGCGCCGAGTCCCGCCGGCTCGTACACCGGGAAGGCGTCGTCGTCCGTCCCCGGGCGGAAGTACGTGTCCTCGTAGTAGCCGGCGCTGATCGGGATGTGGGTCTTGCGGGTCCGGCCGACCAGGGTGCCGTCGGGGGCGACGAGGACGGCGGTGTTGTAGCCACGGGGGTCGTCGGGCTGGTCGTCGTCGGCAGGGCGCTCGTACAGCGAGGCGTGGACGAACACCCCGTGCTCGATCGCCTGTGCCCGGGCGAAGGTGACCGTCGGGCCGTCCTCGAGCGACTCGGCGAGGTCCTTCGGGATACCACTGGCCGGGGTGTCGCCGGGGTAGCGGCGCAGGGTGAGCTCGGGCAGGAACACCGCCGCGGCGCCGTTGGCCGCGGCGGTGGCGATGCCGTCGGCGAGCAGTGCGCGGTGGGCAGCGGGGTCCGCGAGCCAACGCACCTGCACGAGGGCGATGCGGGTCGTGCGGCGGGGGGTGCCGGTGTCCTGGTGCAGCGGAGACGGGTGCGGGGGAGCGATGACGACGTCCATCCCGCCATTGTTGATCGCATGGTCAATGAGCGCAAGGCCCAGGGGGAGTTGGGTGGGGTGATGAGTGAACCCATCGTCACGCCGCTCGGCTTCTCGCACGTGCGCCTCACGGTCACGGACATCCGCCGGAGCAAGGCCTTCTACGAGCAGCTGTTCGGCATGTCGCCCGGCAGTGACTTCAGCGACCAGATCGATGACCCGACGATCCACGACGACCCGTGGCGGACCTACGGCGGGTGCTCGTTCACGTTCGGCGGGCAGACGCTCGGCCTGCGACCGGTCGCCCCCGCCGAGGACCGGTTCGATCCCGACCGAGTCGGCCTCGACCACGTGTCGTTCCGCGTCGGGTCCGTCGACGACCTGCACGCCGCCGTCGAGCGGCTGGACGCCGCCGGCATCGAGCACGGCGACGTCACCGACCTGCCGCCGTTCGGCCTGGTGATCCTGTCCGTGCAGGACCCCGACGACGTCAACCTGGAGTTCGCGGCACCTCGACCCTGAGTCGCGGTCCGCTGGTGTCCGCTTGCCGCGTCCGTCACCCGGACCTCCAGGTGCCACGGAAGCGGGGAGCGTTGCCTGATCGCGTCAGATCTCAGGAGGAGACAGCATGAGCAAGACCTGGTTCATCACCGGAGCGTCGAAGGGCTTCGGCCGCGAGTGGGCGGAAGCCGCCCTCGAACGTGGAGACTCCGTCGCCGGCACGGCCCGCGACACCGACGACGTGCAAGCACTCGTCGACCAGTACCCGGACACGTTCCTCGGACTGCAGCTCGACGTGACCGACCGTGTCGCGGACTTCGCGGCCGTGCAGCGCGCGGCGGAGCACTTCGGCTCGCTCGACGTCGTCGTGAACAACGCCGGCTACGGCCACTTCGGCATGGTCGAGGAACTCACCGAGGACGACGTCCGCGCCCAGCTCGAGACGAACCTGTTCGGAGCGCTCTGGGTGACCCAGGCCGCGCTTCCGATCATGCGGGAGCAGGGTTCCGGGCACGTCATCCAGGTCTCGAGCATCGGCGGGATCAGCGCGTTCCCGACCGTCGGCGCCTACCACGCGTCGAAGTGGGCGCTCGAGGGGCTGTCGCAGTCCCTGTCGCAGGAGGTCGCCGGCTTCGGCATCCACGTGACGCTCATCGAGCCGGGCGGCTTCTCGACCGACTGGTCCGGACCGTCGTCGAAGAAGAGCGACGAGATCGCCGCCTACGCCGACGTCCGCGAGGCCGCGTCGAAGCGCCCGTCGGCCGCCGACCCCGGCAAGCCCGAGGCGACCCGCTCGGCGATCCTGAAGGTCGTCGACGCCGAGCAGCCGCCCCTGCGCGTCTTCTTCGGCAAGGCGCCGCTCGGCATCGCCGAGCAGGACTACGCGTCCCGCCTGGCGACCTGGCGCGAGTGGCAGCCGGTGTCGGAGGAAGCACACGGCTCCTGAGCGACCTCAGCTGATGATGTTGACCGCGCGCGAGATGACCAGGGCCAGCAGGATGAACCCGCCGAGTGCCTGGTAGGCCATGATCATCTTCGCGCGCACGGTCATCGGCATCGTGTCCGTCGGGCTGAACGCGACCCTGTTCGTCATCGCGACGTAGAGGTAGTCGAGGTAGACCGGTCGCCACGCAGCGGTCTTCGGGTCGGTCTCCTGTGGGAACTGGAAGTCTGCCTCGTCACTCGTCCACAGCTCCGGACGCCGTCGGGCCACCGGCCCGCCCCGGTCGAGCTCCCAGTACACGAGCCCGAACGCGATGATCGTGCTCACCCACACCTGCAGGGCGGTGAGCAGCACGGCACCGCCGTCGGCCTGGCCACCGAGGAGCACCTCGATCGTCCGGACCACGGTCAGCTGGTTCGCGACGGTGAGCAGGATCGCCAACGAGAAGGACACCCACCGCGACCAGGTCGTCTCGCGGGTCAGTCGTCGCGGGTTGAAGACGACGAGCGGGATCAGCAGCAGGACGCCGAGCACCGGGACCACCCACGACGGGAAGAACAGCACCTCGCTCGGCAGGAACAGGCTGAGCCCGAGGTTCACCAGGACGGCGATCGCCACCGGCGCGCGGTGCTCGTGCCGGTGTGTGGTCCGCGTCGTCGTCACGGCTCCGAGTGTGGCACTCGAACATCGTTCCGGGCCCGTGCGACCCGTGAGGGTCCGGTCAGCAGGGCAGCCGTGTCACTCTCACCGGCACCTGGAACATCAGTAGGCTGGTGGCGGGCCGCGTCACCGCCGGAGCGTGGCCCGAGCAAGGATGAAGCCCACCGCTGGGCAAACAGCGATGGGCTTCGATTTGCTCTCCGAGTGGAGAACGAGGGACAGAACGCGTCCCGAGCTTGAACTCGGAACAAGTGTAACTCGATCACCGTCGGGTCGCACGTCCCTCGGCCCCTGCTCTTCGTGTCCGCCGGCGCTGACACGGAAGGTGGTTCGGATGTCCTCCGACGACGAACCGCGTCGACGCCGTCAGGTGCCGTGGTTGGGGATCGCGACGTTGCTCGTGACCCTGGCCCGGTTCCTGCACGACGTGTGGCGCAAGGGTTGAGCCCAGGGTGTCCCGCGCTCTTGCCGGCGCGGGGCACCCGTCGGGAGCCGCTCAGTCGACGCGCGCCGGCACCCGGTCGTCCTCGACGTCCGCCCGGATCACCGCGAGCGCCAACCCGCGCCGGCCGCGGGTCGCCCACACCGCGGTGACCGGGCGCGGGGCGTCCGCGTCGGTGGCCCGCCCCGACCCGGCGAGCAGTCCCACGAGCGGAGCGAGGAGCGTGCCGACCACGGCGCCGGTGGTGTTCGCGAGCAGGCCGGTGAACACGCGCCTCCGGGCGACCGCGTGCCGGGCGAGAGCACCGAGGGGCACGAAGAGCAGCACGTTGAACAGGACCTGCGCGGACGCCGGGTCGACGGTACTGACCGCCAGGGCGGACGGAGCCGATGTCAACCGCTCGGAGGACCCGGGATCGATCCGTCGTCGCACGGGGTCGCGTCGCCCGGGGGACGATCCGCGGGCGCTCGGTGCGCAGGCTGATGGCATGTCCGAACGCAACCGTCCCACCGTCCGTCTCCTCGCCGCCGTTGTGGTCGCCGGCTCCGTCGCGGTGCTCGCGACCGGGTGCAGCTTCGTCCAGCAGCAGACGGGCGATGCCTGGTCCGTGACCTACGAGGTCAGCGTCGACCAGCCGAGCGGGGCCGCGCTCACCGACGTGCGCGTCGAGGGCGCCGAGAAGCGCGGCGACGCCCCGGAGGTGCACCGGCTCGGCACGCAGGAGACGAGCACGCAGAAGACGAGCACGGAGGAGACGAGCACGCAGAAGACGGGTACCTGGGAGCACGAGTCGATCGTCCTCGCCGAGCAGCGCGCCTCGGTCCGGGCGACCCCGGCGCGGGGTGCGACGGCGACCTGCCGGATCCTGCTCGACGGCAAGCGCGAGATCGCCACGGAGACCGCTGCGGCGGGTGAGCCCGTGACGTGCTCGGTCGACACCCCCGCCTTCGACTGAGCGGATCAGCCGCCGACGGGCGTCGCGAGCACGAGCGGCTCGACCTCGGAGCCGAGCAACCGCCCGGCCGCCCGCAGTCCGGACAGCAGCGCGCCGTGCACGGTCGCCGGGTCGTCTCCCCACGTGGCCTCGCCGGCGAGTTGCACCCGGCCGGACGGCGCTCCGAGCAGGTCGTGGTCGTCCGGTGACGCCCCGACGTGCAGGTACGAGTAGGAGCCTCGTGCGAACGGGTCGTCGGCCCACCGGGTGATCCGGAACGCCTCGGGTTCGGGGACCGACGGGCCGAACATCCGCCGCAGGCCGCCGATGCCCTCTTCCACGATCATGGCGTCCGGCAGGGTCTCGAGGCGCCGGGCGCCGGTCCCGCCGACCAGTGCGGCCAGTACCGGCGCTCCGGTCACGCGGGACATGTCGTACCAGGAGTGCCAGTCGACACCGGCCGACCCCTGCTGGCGGACCACCCACGACTCGCCCCAGAACCGCTCCGGGAACCGCAGGAACACCTTGTCGTAGACCCCCATCCCGAGCCGGCCCATCGCACCGGTGACCGCCTCGGCGAGCGGCGGGTCGAACGTCACGTCACCGGCCTGCAGCACCCCGAGCGGGACGGTCACGACGACGTCGTCCGCCGTGACCGACGATCCGTCGGCGAGTCCGACCACGACACCCGTCGCGGACTGCGTCACCGACTGCACGACCGCGGACAGCCGGACGTCGAGCCCCTCGGCCAGGGCGGCGGCGTACTGCGCGTAGCCGCCGGGGAACACCACCTCGTCGCCGGGGACGTGTTCCTCTTCGAGGCCGCGGGCGTCGAGGACGGTCACGGGTGCGCCGCAGAGGTCCTCGGAGCGGTGGGCCATGTACTCGCGGACCCGCGCGGCCCGGTCGCCCTGCCACTGCAGGGACCGCAGCACGGTGTCGACGGCGGCCGCGTACGTCGAGGGCGGTGGAGCGTGTGCGACGACGGTGTCCAGGGCGGCGTCGACGGTGTGCAGGTCCGCGACGAACGCCGACGCCTCCGCAGCGGACAGCGGTGCGCCGGAGGGGCCGTGCCACGCGATCGGCCGGCCGTCGAACTGGAAGCTCCCGACGGTGAACTCCACGGTCTCGATGCCGAAGCGGGGAGCCAGGGCCCAGAGCGGGTTGCCGTCGACACCGTGGATCCACGAGGCGCCGAGGTCCACGGGCACGCCGAGCGCGGTGTCGGTCCAGGTTCGGCCGCCGATCCGGTCGCGGGCCTCGAGCACGACCACCCGCTGGCCGTCGACTGCGAGTGCCCGGGCAGCAGCGAGCCCGGCGACCCCGGCCCCCACCACGACGACGTCGGCATCGAGTGCAACCATCAGTGCCCTCCGGTCAACGGTGCCATCAGCCGCGCGGCCAGGCTCGGCCGTCCGGTCAGGGCTTCTTCGCGGTCGGCCAGGTCGGTCGCCACGAGCCCGGCGTTCGCCCCGAGGAACCGGAGTGGCTCGGGCTCCCAGTCGGGTGAGCGGTGGTTCACCCACGGCAGCGCGGTGAGCGGCGACGCGACCCCGCGCACGAGGTCGGCGAGCGTCCGCCCGGCCAGGTTCGTCGTGGAGAGTCCGTCACCGACGTAGCCGCCGGCGGTGCCGACGTGCCCGTCCCAGGTGACGGACGCGCACCAGTCGCGCGGCACCCCGAGCGGGCCGCCCCACGTGTGGGTGATCGGGGCGTCGGCGACGGCGGGGAACAGCTCCACCAGGGAACGCCGTAGGTGCTCGAACACGCGTGGTACCCGGTCGTAGCCGGGGGTGATCGCGGACCCCAGTGGTAACGGGCCCCGCGTCCGCCGAACGCCAGTCGGTCGTCCGCCGTGCGCTGGCCGTACACGAGCAGGTGCCGGTAGTCGGAGAACGTCTGCCCGTGCTCCAGGCCGATGCGGTCCCACACCGCCGCGGGCAGCGGAGCGGTCGCGATCATGAGCGAGTAGAGCGGCAGGATCCGCCGTTTCGTCTGTTCGAGCTGTGCGCCGTACCCCTCGACCGCGATGACGACCGCGCCGGCCGTGACGGTCCCACGCGACGTGACCACATGCCCGTGGTCCCACGACGAGGCGGGCGTGTGCTCCGCGATCCGGACGCCCCGGGCCTCCAGGGCGGCCGCCAGGCCACGCACCAGTGCTGCGGGCTGCACCCGCGCGCAGTCCGGGGTCCACGCGACCCCCGCCGATCCGGCGGCGTCGCCGGATCGCGCCGGGCGCCAGGTCATGGCGTCGCCCCACTCGGCCGCCGAGGCGACCTCGTCGTGCGCCGAGCGTTCCTGCACGGCGGACCGTGCGTAGAGGACGGTGCCGCCCTTCACGTAGTCGCAGTCGACCCCGGCTTCGGACGCTGCACGGCCGACCTCGTCGACGGTGTCGCGCATCGCTGCGCGCAGCGCGAGTGCGGCGTCGCGGCCGTGCTCGCGCGCGACGGACTCGGCGGAGCGCGGGAACAGCGCCGAGCACCAGCCCCCGTTGCGACCGGAGGCGCCGAACCCGGCGATCTCGCGTTCCAGGACGACGATCTGGAGGCCCGGGTCGGCCTGGTGCAGGTACCAGGCGGTCCAGAGACCCGTCAGTCCACCGCCGACGATCGCGACGTCCGCGGTCGTGTCGCCGTCGAGCGGTGGCCGGGGCGCCAGGTCGTCGCGTCCGGTGGACGCGAGCTGGTCGAGCCAGAACGAGACGCCCCGGTAGCCGCTCACGGTCAGATCTTCGACGAGGCCTCGGACAGGACGCTCCGCAGGATCGAGGTGATCTCGCGGAACTCCGGCTGCCCGATGGTCAGCGGCGGAGCGAGCTGCACGACCGGGTCACCGCGGTCGTCGGCCCGGCAGTACAGCCCGGCGTCGAACAGGGCCTTCGACAGGAACCCGCGCAGCAGCCGCTCGGACTCGTCGTCGTCGAAGGTCGTCTTGGTGGCCTTGTCCTTGACGAGCTCGATGCCGTAGAAGTAGCCGTCACCGCGGACGTCACCGACGATCGGCAGGTCCTTCAGGGTGTCGAGCTCGGCCTTGAACAGCGGGGCGTTCTGTCGCACGTTCGCGAGCAGGCCCTCTTCCTCGAAGATGTCGAGGTTCTCCATCGCGACGGCGGCCGACACCGGGTGCCCACCGAACGTGTACCCGTGGTAGAAGGTCATGTCGCCCTTGGAGAACGGCTCGAAGAGCTTGTCGCTGATGATGGTCGCGCCGATGGGGGAGTAGCCCGAGGTCATCGCCTTCGCGCACGTGATCATGTCCGGCACGAAGTCGTAGGTGTCGCAGGCGAACATGGTGCCGATTCGGCCGAAGGCGCAGATCACCTCGTCCGAGACGAGCAGGACGTCGTACTCGTCGCAGATCTCGCGCACCCGCTGGAAGTACCCGGGCGGCGGGGTGAAGCAGCCGCCGGAGTTCTGCACCGGTTCGAGGAACACCGCCGCGACGGTGTCGGGGCCCTCGAACTCGATCATCTCGCGGATGCGCTCGGCCGCCCAGAAGCCGAACTGCTCCTCGGTGCCGCCCGGGAAGCCCATCTCCTCGGCGCGGTAGTAGTTCGTGTTCGGCACCCGGAACCCACCGGGCGTCAGGGGCTCGAACATCTGCTTCATCGCCGGGATGCCGGTGATCGCCAGGGCACCCTGCGGGGTGCCGTGGTAGGCGACCGCGCGCGAGATGACCTTGTGCTTCATGGGCTTGCCCTGGAGCTTCCAGTAGTACTTCGCGAGCTTGAAGGCGGTCTCCACCGCTTCGCCGCCGCCCGTCGAGTAGAAGACCTTGTTGAGGTCGCCGGGGGCGTGCTCGGCCAGGCGGTCGGCGAGCTCGATGGCCGCCGGGTGCGCGTAGGACCAGATCGGGAAGAAGCTCAGCGTCTCCGCCTGCTTCGCGGCCATCTCGGCCAGGCGCTTCCGACCGTGGCCGGCGGCGACGACGAACAGGCCGGAGAGCCCGTCGATGTAGCCCTTGCCGTGGCTGTCGTAGACGTGGTGGCCCTCGCCGCGCACCATGATCGGTACGTCGGCACCGGCCTGGTTCGCGCCGTGTCGGGCGAAGTGCATCCACAGGTGGTCCCGGGACTTCCGCTGCAGGTCGGCGTCGTCGACCGGGGCGAACGGGTCGTAGGAGTGGAGCCGCGTGGGCTGTCCGGTCGTCTGGTCTGAGATGGTCATCGCGTTCCCCAGTCGTAGAGCTGTTTGCGGAGTTGCAGGTAGACGAAGGTCTCGGTGCCGGCGACGCCCGGGATGGCCCGGATCGTGCCGTTGAGCAGTTCGATCAGGTCGTCGTCGTCCTCGCAGACGACCTCGACCATCAGGTCGAAGCTGCCGGCGGTCATGACGAGGTAGTCGACCGCCGGCAGCTGTTCGAGGGCATCGGCGACGGTTCGGGTGTCGCCGCTGACCCGGATGCCGATCATCGCCTGCCGGTGGAAGCCGAGCTGCATCGGGTCGGTGACCGCGACGATCTGCATGACGCCGGTCTCGGTGAGCTTCTGGACGCGCTGCCGGACCGCCGCCTCGCTGAGACCGACGGCCTTGCCGATCTCGCCGTACGGACGGCGGCCGTCCGCCTGGAGTTGTTCGATGATCCGCTTCGAGGTGTCGTCGATCGGTCCCGGACGTCGTGGTGCTGCCGCCATGCCGGACAGCATGGCAGCGAGGCTCGGAGCGCGCAAGGGATTCCGTTGTGAACACCGTGTTTCGCGACGATTTCCGTTGTTACGGTTCTCCACAACCTCCGAATCCGTCTTCCGCGCCGCCGGAATCCGTGTCAGGATCACCGCCATGCTGGACACGACGGAAACGGTGACCACGACGCACGAGGTGCGCAACTTCGTCGGTGGGTCGTTCGTCGAGTCGGGCACGGACACCCGGTTCGACCTGGTCGACCCCACCACCGAGCAGGTCTACGGCACGTCCCCCGTGTCCACGGCTGCCGACGTCGATGCGGCCTTCACCAGCGCGAGCACCGCCTTCGCGACCTGGCGCCGCACGACCCCCGGCGAACGGCAGCTCGCGCTGTTCCGGATCGCGGACGCCATGGAGCAGCGGGCATCGGAGTTCGCCGACCTCGAGTCCCTCGACACCGGCAAGCCCCGGGCCACCCTGGTCGAGGACGAGATCCTGCTGTCCGTCGACCAGATCCGCTTCTTCGCCGGAGCCGCCCGCAACCTCGAGGGCCGCAGCGCCGGCGAGTACATGGCCGACCACACCTCGTTCGTCCGGCGCGAGCCCATCGGCGTCGTCGCCCAGGTCACCCCGTGGAACTACCCGCTCAACATGGCGGTGTGGAAGTTCGCCCCGGCGCTCGCCGCGGGGAACACCACCGTGCTCAAGCCGAGCGACACCACCCCGCTCTCCACCCTGCTGCTGGCCGAGGTCGCCGCCGAGTTCCTGCCGCCCGGCGTGCTCAACGTCGTCGTCGGCGACCGCACCACCGGCGCCGCGATGATCGACCACCCCACCCCGCAGCTCGTGTCCATCACCGGGTCGGTCCGCGCGGGCATGGAGGTCGCCCGCGCCGCCGCCGGCGACCTGAAGCGCACCCACCTCGAGCTCGGCGGCAAGGCCCCGGTGATCGTGTTCGACGACGCCGACATCCCGTCCGCCGTCGCCGGGATCGTCGCCGCGGGGTTCTTCAACGCCGGGCAGGACTGCACCGCCGCCACCCGGGTGCTCGTGCAGGACGGCATCCACGACGAGTTCGTGGCGGCGCTCGCCGCCTCGGCACGTGCGACCGCGACCACCGGCGCCGACACGACCACCCCGTACTTCGGCCCGGTGAACAACGCGAACCAGCTCGCCCAGGTCCGGTCCTTCGTCGACACCCTGCCCGACCACGCCACGATCGAGCTCGGCGGCGGGCGGCAGGGCGACGTCGGCTACTTCCACCAGGCCACGATCGTGTCCGGCCTGCGCCAGACCGACCGCATCGTGCAGCAAGAGGTGTTCGGTCCCGTGCAGACCGTGCAGCGCTTCACGACCGAGGACGAAGCACTGCGCGCCGCGAACGACGTCGAGTACGGGCTCGCGAGCTCGGTGTGGACGACCGACCACTCGCGGGCGATGCGCTTCGCCCGTGACCTGGGCTTCGGGTGCGTGTGGATCAACACCCACATCCCGATCGTCGCCGAGATGCCGCACGGCGGCTTCAAGCACTCCGGCTACGGCAAGGACCTGTCCCAGTACGGGTTCGACGACTACACCCGCATCAAGCACGTCATGTCCTACATCGGCTGACCCCGATCCTTCCGAAGCAGCAGGAGGCACCATGGCAATGACCGGCACGTTCGCCGAATCCGGAGCCGATCTCCGACTCGAGCAGATCACCAAGTCGTTCCCCGGACACACCGCGGTCGACGCGCTGGACCTGACGGTGCCGGCCGGCTCGTTCTTCGCCCTGCTCGGCCCCTCCGGCTGCGGCAAGACCACGACGTTGCGGCTCGTCGCCGGGCTCGAGGAGCCCACGAGCGGCACCATCACGATCGGCGGCGAGGACGTCACCGACACGAAGCCCTACCAGCGGCCCGTCAACACGGTGTTCCAGAACTACGCGCTGTTCCCGCACATGAGCGTGCTCGACAACGTCGCGTTCGGCCTGAAGCGGCGACGGATCCCGGACCCGATGGCGAAGGCGCGCGAGGCCCTGCACCTGGTCGAACTCGATGCCTCGGCCGACAAGCGCCCCGCCTCCCTGTCCGGCGGCATGCAGCAACGCGTCGCCCTGGCCCGCGCGATCGTCAACCGGCCGGCCCTGCTCCTGCTCGACGAGCCGCTCGGCGCGCTGGACCTGAAGCTCCGCCACCAGATGCAGCTCGAACTCAAGACGATCCAGGCCGAGGTCGGGCTCACCTTCCTGCACGTCACGCACGACCAGGAAGAAGCGATGACGATGGCCGACACGGTCGCCGTCATGAACGGCGGCCGGATCGAGCAGATGGGCAGCCCCCAGGACCTGTACGAACTGCCCCGCACCGCGTTCGTCGCGAACTTCCTCGGTCAGTCGAACCTGCTCGAGGGCGAGGTCCGCGGCACCGACGGCCCGCTGCTCGTGGTCGCGACCCCGGCGGGCACCATCGCCGTCCCGGCCGACCGCGCCGTCCGGACCTCGGGCAGCGTCGTCGTGGGCGTCCGTCCCGAGAAGCTCAAGATCCGCACCTCGGAGCCCACCCCCGAAGCCGGCCGCAACATCCTCGGCCCCGGCCGCGTGGTCGACGTCTCGTTCTCCGGGGTCAGCACGCAGTACCTGGTGGACGTCCCCGGAGCCGGCCGCGTCTCCGTCTTCGCGCAGAACTCGAAGGGCGGACCGCGGATCGCCACCGGCACCGAGGTCTGGCTCACGTGGGGCGTCGACCACGGTTTCGGCCTGGAGGCGCACCCCGCGTCCGACCAGACCGTCACCACCCACGCCGCCACGGGCCTCCAGTCCGCACCCGCCACGGCAGGATCGCTCGCGTGACCGGCGGGGGACCCGGCCCGGACCTGCTGCGCGGACTGACGTCCGTGCGCGTCAGCCGACGCGGCCTGCTCGCCGGCGGAGGAGCCGCCGCGCTCGCGGCGCTGCTCACCGGGTGCAGCATCAAGGGCTCAGCCGCCTCCGGCGCCGAGAACGCCGTCGACTGGACCGCGTTCTGGAAGGACGCCAAGGCGACGAAGCAGCTGAACTTCGCGAACTGGCCGCTCTACATCGACTCCGACCACGGCAAGTCCGAGTCGCTCGCGCTGTTCCAGCAGGCCACCGGCATCAGCGTCGACTACCAGGCGGTGATCCAGGACAACGCGACGTTCTACGCGACCGTCTCGCCGATCCTGCGGGCGCAGGGTGCCACCGGCTACGACCTGGTCGTGATGACCAACGGGTTCGAGCTGACCCAGATGATCAAGAACGGCTTCGTGTGCGAGCTCGACCACTCGCGGCTGCCGAACTTCGCGGCGAACGCGGGTGACTCGGTGAAGGACCCGACGTACGACCCCGGCAACAAGCACTCCGTCGTCTGGCAGACCGGGTTCACCGGGATCGCCTACAACCCGAAGTACATCGACCGCGAGATCACCTCGTTCCAGGACCTGCTCGACCCGGCGTTCGCGGGCCGCGTCGGGCTGATGAGCGACAACACCGAGCTCGGTTCCCTCGGACTGCTCGCGAACGGCATCGCCCCGGAGACGTCCACCCCGGCGGACTGGCGGAAAGCGCAGGCGTGGTTGCGGAAACTGCGCCCGAGCGTGACCGGCTTCTACGACCAGAGCTACATCAACAAGCTCGAGAACGGCGACACCTGGATCACCCAGGCCTGGTCCGGCGACGTCTTCCAGGCGCAGCAGTCCGGGTTCGAGGACCTGAAGTTCGTGACGCCGGAGGAGGGCCAGATGATGTGGCACGACAACCTCATGATCCCCCGGCAGGCAGCGAACCCGGTGGCCGCCCTCGAGTGGATGGACTTCTACTACACGCCGAAGATCGCGGGCATCGTCGAGGACTGGGTCAACTACGTCTGCCCGGTCCCCAGCGCCGAGGCCTACGTCCGTGACGAGCTCGACGACGCGACGGTGGCGGACAGCCCGCTGGTCTTCCCGGACTCCGACGTGCTGGACCGGTCGCACGAGTTCCGGGTGTTCGAGAACTACGACGAGTACTCGGAGTGGAACGGCATCTTCAACGCGGTGGTGCAGTCGTGACCGCCGTCGGGGTCGCCGGCCCGGGTGCCGCACCGACGCCGGGTGCCGGTCCGGCACCGGTCCGTCGGGGACGCCGTCGCAGCACGCCCTTCCTGCTCGCGTTGGTCGGGACCGCGTACCTCTGCGTGTTCTTCGTCATCCCACTCGTTTCCGGGCTCATCGTCTCGCTCATGTCGGGCAACCCGGACGACGGGTACACCTTCACGTGGAACTGGGGGATCTACGGCTCGCTGTTCATCGACCCGCAGGTGCCCTACCTGACGTTCCTGCTCCGGTCCCTCTGGTACGGCGCCGCCGCCACGGTCGTGACCATCATCGTCGGCTACCCGGTGGCGTACTTCATCGCGTTCCGGGTCTCGCCGCGGTGGAAGAACCCGCTGCTCATGCTCGTGTTCGTGAGCTTCCTGGTGTCGTTCATCATCCGCACCGACATGTGGGCGTTCGTGCTCGCGTCGCAGGGTCCGGTCGTCACCTTCCTGCAGGCGATCGGCCTGGCAGGCAAGGACTTCCACATCCTCGGCACCGGCGGCGCGGTGATCTTCGGCGACGCCTACAACGACCTGGCGTTCATGGTGCTGCCGATCTACGCCGCGCTCGAACGCATCGACCCGCGACTCGGCGAGGCCGCCAACGACCTCTACGCCGGCAAGTTCCGGGCGTTCTGGCACACCACGCTGCCGCTGTCCCGCTCGGGCATCTTCGCCGGCGTCCTGCTCGTGTTCATCGACAGCGTCGGCGACCCGGTGAACTCTGCCCTGCTCGGCGGCACGAACACGTACACGATCGGCCAGGCGATCCAGGACGCGTACTCCGGCAACCAGCAGTACAACGTCGCCGCGGCACTGTCGACCGTGCTCATGGTCGTGCTCGGCATCATCCTGTTCATCTACGCCCGCGTCTCCGGCACCGACGACCTCGAGGACCTCGTATGACCGCCGTCGCACCGTCTCGTCCGTCCACCGTGACCACCTCGTCGCCCGTCGTCCACCGCCACGGCGTGAACCGTCGCGGGCCCTGGCTCGCGATCGTCTACTGGGTCACCATCGCGATCACGCTCGTCCCGATCGTCTACATGATCGTGTACTCGTTCAACGACGCCCCGACGAACCGGCTGTCGTTCGCGTGGAACGGCTTCACGACGTACTGGTACGCGAACCTGGTCAACGTGTCCGGGCTCGGAGCCGCGTTCGTCACCTCGGTCGTCGTCGCGTTCCTGGCCGCGATCATCTCGGTCGCGATCGGGCTGCCGCTGGCCCTCGCGCTCGAGCGGTACCGGTTCCGCGGTCGCGGTGCCGTGAACGCCGTGGTGTTCGCGGACATCGCGGCGCCCTCGATCGTGGTCGGCTCGGCGTCGCTGTCGTTCTTCCTGTCGGTGGGGCTCGGCACCGGGTTCCTGACCGTGCTCATCACCCACGTGGCGTTCGACGTCGCGTACGTCGTGGTGGTGCTCCGCGCCCGGATCTCCGGCACGTCGCGGGTGCTCGAAGAGGCCGCGAGCGACCTCGGGGCGACGCCGTTCCAGGCCTTCCGGCTCGTGACGCTGCCGTTGCTCGCGCCGGGCATGCTCGCGGCCGGGCTGCTGGCGCTCGCGATGTCGATCGACGACTACGTCATCACCTCGTTCGTCGCCGGGCCCGCGGTCACGTTCCCCCTGTTCGTCTACGGCGCCGCGAAGGCCGGGATGCCGCCGCAGGTGCTGTGCTTCGGGACGCTCGTGTTCGCGGTGGGGCTGCTCGTGGCGCTGCTGAACGGTGCGCTGAACCGGCGCCTGGCCCGGACGCGCGGGTAGGCGCCGGCCTGCACGGTGCGGGTTGTGCGGGCTGGTGCGAGGTTGCGCGCATGGTGCGTGCTTGTGGCGGCGCACGGTGCGTGGAACCTCGCACGGGGTGGCGAGGTGCGCACGGTGCGGACGGGAGGCGCGTGGCGGACGGGCGCCGTGCCTCCCGTCCGCCTGTGCGGTGCGTCCACAGCACGGTGCGGGTTGCGCGGGCTGGTGCGAGGTTGACCGCATGGTGCGTGCTTGTGGCGGCGCACGGTGCGTGGAACCTCGCACGGGGTGGCGAGGTGCGCACGGTGCGGACGGGAGGCGCGTGGCGGGCTGGCGCCGTGCCTCCCGTCCGCCTGTGCGGTGCGTCTACTGCACGGTGCGGGGTGCGCGGGCTGGTGCGAGGTTGACCGCATGGTGCGTGCTTGTAACCGGGCACGGTGCGTGGAACCTCGCGCGGGGTGAAGAGGTCCGCACGGGGTAACGGTCGTGTGCTCAGACCGCCGTGTCCACGAGCTGCGGGCCAAGCGCCCGACGCCGGGCCTGCAGCACTGGGGAGACCATCGCGGCGACCATGATGACGAGCCCGATCGCGACCACGAACGGCAGTGGCCGGAGCGGGTCCGTCCAGGTCGTCAGTGCGGCGGGCCCACTCGCCAACGCCAACGGAAGCGCGATGAGGACAGCCGTGACCACGACGGCGACGGCTTCGAGGACCGCCGCGACGAGCGCCGTCCGGAACGTGCCGCCGGTCACGACGAGCAGGGCCACGTCGCGTCGTCGGCTGAGCGTGGTCATCACGACGGTGGCAGCGCCGGTGAAGAGGACGATGAGCACCGGCCCGCCGAAGATCGCGAGGCCGCCGAGGTAGTACGCGGGGGAGTCCCACACGCCCGCCAAGCCGGTGAGCGACCCGAGCAGCATCGCCACGGAGAGCAGGGCGATCGCGGAGTGGCTGCGCGTGAGGTGGTACCGCAGCGACTCGCGCGCGAGGAACCACGCGGCGGGTGACCCTGGCAGTGCCGCGGTCCACCCGGAGACCAGCGCTCGGCAGAGCCACGGTGCCGCGGCGATGACGCAGACCATGACCGGCACGAGGAAGACCATCGAGATCCCGCGCTCGCCCATGAGGTTGAGGGCGTACAGCGCGATGGCAACCCCGCCGGACACCCACACGATCACCTTGCGGCCGACGCTCGGTCGCGGTGGTTCGAGCTCGGGCTCACGGACGGCGAACAGCGCCGGAGTGCTCGAGGCGGCCCGCGCGGCACCGATCGCACTCAGCAGCACGGTGAGCTCGAAGGCTGCGAAGGCGATGAGCCCGTCGGGCACGCCGAGTCGGGGTTCCAGGGCCGGGCTGCCCGTGCTCCGCATCGGGGCGGAGAGGAAGGCCATCAGGGACTGCAGCGTGAGGGGCATCACCGCGAGGGCCACGGCGAACGCGGCCAGTGACACCGTCGCGGCCTGCGCGAAGACCACGCGTCGGATCAGCGCCGGGCCGATGCCACCGAACTGCCAGAGCGCGTGGTTCCGGCGCTGGATCCGGATCGAGAACGTCACGAGGACGTTGAGCGCCCCGATGACGACGATGGCGTTCATCGCGCCGAACACCAGCGCGTGGTTGCGGAGGGCGTCGGCGTCCGCCCGGTCGGCGATCCCCGCAGCGGTCGAGACGTCGCCCGCGCAGACGAGCGCGACGACGGCTGCGAGGACCATGACGACGAACGTCGAGACCCAGAGTCGCCAGGCCCGGAGGACCTCGGCGAGGACGAGTCGCGCGATCACCTGGACACCGCCGCGAGGACGTCGGTCACCGACGGATCGATGAGCTCACGATGCAGCCGACCGTCGCGCAGGACGAGCACTCGGTCGCCGAGCGCCGCGGCTTCGAGGTCGTGCGTGACCATCACCACGGAGCGTTGCCCGACGGCCGCCGCTCGCAGGAGTTCGAGCACACGGGCACCGGACTCGGTGTCGAGGGCGCCGGTCGGTTCGTCGGCGAACACCACGTCGGGTGCCGTGACGATGGTGCGGGCGATCGCGACACGCTGCTGCTGTCCACCGGAGAGCTGTCCGGGACGGTGCCGGGCGACCGCCGTCAGTCCCACCGCGTCGAGGGCGTCCCGGACGACGGCGCGATCGACGGATCCGGTCGACAGTCGGAGGGGCAGCGCCACGTTCTCGAACGCCGTCAGCGCCGGGATGAGGTTGTACGACTGGAACACGAACCCGAGGTGGTCTCGGCGGAACGCTGCGAGGGCGTCTCCGCGGAGGTTGGCGAGGTCGGTGCCGTCGATGCGCACGGTGCCGGCGGTCGGGGCGTCCAGTCCGGACAGGCACTGGAGGAGGGTCGACTTGCCGGAGCCGCTGGGCCCGACGATCGTGACGAGTTCGCCGCGGCCGATGGTCAAGGTGACGTCGTCGAGGACGGTCACGTCACGGCCTGCGGAACTGGGGAACCGACGCGTCAGCGCCGTGGACTCGATGAGTGCGGTCATCGATCCAATATATGACATATGTTACGAGCATGCGTCGGGCGGTGTGCCGCGGCGCGCACCACAGCCGCCGCGCGTAGGTTCCAGCCATGAGTGCAGAGCTGACGCTCGGCGCCGAGGAAGAGCTGCACCTCATCGACCTCGAGTCCGGCCGACTTTCCGCGAAGGCCCCGCGCCTTCTGCCCAAGCTGCCCGCCGACCGCTTCGGCGCGGAACTGCAGCGCACGACCATCGAGACGAACACCCCCGTGGTGCGCACCCTCGACGACCTGCGGCGGGTGATCGTCGACCTGCGCCGAGAGCTCAGCGCCGCGATCGCACCGGCAGGGGTCACCATCGCGTCGGTCGGGACGGCGCCGCGGTCCGAGTACGCCGACTTCGAACTGACCAGCGGCGGACGCTACGGCCGGATGCAGGAGCAGTACCGGATGCTCGTCGACGAGCAGCTCATCTGCGGCCTGCAGGTGCACGTCGGGGTGAGCGACCGCGACCTGGCGGTGCAGATCGCCCAGCGGGTCGCGCCGGTGCTGCCGGTGCTGCTGGCCCTGAGCGCGTCGAGTCCGTTCTGGAACGGGCAGGACACCGGGTACTCGTCGTTCCGCAGCATCATCTGGCAGCGGTGGCCGTCGGCCGGCAGCTTCGGACGGGTGTCGAACGCGGCGGAGTACGACAAGGTGCTGGACGACCTGATCGCGTCGGGGGTGATCGCCGACAAGAAGATGGCGTACTTCGACGTGCGGCCGTCGTCGCACGCTCCGACGCTCGAACTCCGGGTCTGCGACGCCACCCCGATCGTCGACGACGCGGTGCTCATCGCCGGGTTGTTCCGGGCCGCGGTGCGGAAGGCCGAGATCGCCGTCGAGTCGGGCGCCGAGTGGCACCCCCGCAGCGAACCCCTGCACCGTGCAGCGATGTGGCAGGCAGCGCGCACGGGGCTGAGCGGCGAACTGCTCGGCCTCGGGCAGCACCCGGACCGCCTGCCCGCCGAGGTCGCCGTCCGGCAACTGGTGTCCCGCCTGCGCCCGGAACTCGAGGAGCTCGGCGACTGGGGCACCGTCACGGACCTGCTCGAGGACACCCTGGCCCGCGGCAACTCCACCGATCGACAGCGCACCGCGTACGCCGAGCGCGGTGAGCTCGACGACGTCGTCGCCCTGGTGGTCGAGGACACCGCCGGCACGCCGTCCGGACGTGACGAGGACCCGGCGGTCGCGGTCCCCGGGTACCGCGTGCGCGCCGGCGACGAAGCGGTCGGCCCCGGTGCCCGCCCCCGTCCGGCGTTCCGCGACCTGGCGACGTACTTCACCGCCTGGGACGCCGACACGACGAACGAGCACTGCGCCGCACGCGACGCCTGGGCCCGCGAGCACGAGGTCGGCTTCGTCGTGGACGGCGGCGTTCAGGCGTTCGGGTGCGACCTGGTGCCGCGGACGATCAGCGCGTACGAGTGGTCGCAGCTGGAGCGCGGCCTCGGGCAGCGCGCACGGGCGATCGAGCTGTTCCTGCGCGACGTGTACGGCGAGCGGCGGATCGTGGCCGACGGGGTCATGGACGAGCACCAGTTCGTCGGTGCGAACGGCTGGGACCCCGACGCCTCGCGCCTGCCCGGTCACGCGGTGCGGGCACCTGTGCTCGGCTTCGACCTGGTGCGGAACGAGTTCGGCGGCTGGCGGGTGCTCGAGGACAACGTGCGCTCGCCCTCCGGGGTGGCGTACGGCATCGCCCTCCGCGAGCTCATGGACGCCGTCGTGCCCGACGCGCCCCGTCCGGCGCTGTTGCGGGACCCGCACGGCGTGACCGACCGCCTGCACGAGACCCTGCGCACCAACGCGACCGCGGTGACCGGCAACCCGGACCCGGTGCTCGCACTCGTCAGCGACGGCCCCGCCGCCGGCGCGTGGTTCGAGCACCGCAGGCTGGCCGACGGAGCCGGGCTGCGCCTCCTGGCCGGGTCCGACCTGGACGTCCGTGACGGACGCGTGGTCGACGCGACGACCGGCGACGTGCTCGACGGCCTGTACCTGCGGATCGACCGCGACGTGCGGGCCCTGACTGCTGACCACGCGCCGGAGCTGGGCGCCCGCGTCCTCGACGTCGCCGAGGCCGGACACGTCCACCTGTCGAACGCTCCGGGCAACGCCCTGGTCGACGACAAGGCGATGTACGTCAACGTGCCGGACCTGATCTGGTACTACCTGGACGAGAAGCCGCTGCTCGAGTCGGTGCCGACGTACCGCACGAGCATCGAGGGCGAACGCCTGTCGGTCCTCGACCGGGTCGGCGAACTCGTGACGAAGCCGGTCGACGGCGAAGGCGGACGCGGGGTCCTGATCGGGCCGAGCGCGAGCGCTCCCGAGGTCGCCGAGCGACGGCGTGAGATCGCCGCGGATCCTGCTGGTTGGGTCGGGCAGGAAGTGGTGCAGCTGTCGTCGCACCCGACCATCGGACCGGCGGGCCTCGACCCCCGGCACGTCGACCTGCGCGCGTTCGTCTACCTGACCGGGACCGGAGCGGACGACGCGCACCTCGCCGACGTCGCGCTGACCCGGGTCGCGCCCGAGGGCAGCATGGTCGTGAACTCGTCGCGCGGCGGCGGGGCCAAGGACACGTGGATCGTGGGATCCGCCGCGACGGCGGCGGCCGAGGGAGAGCGCTGATGTGTGGACTCGCGGGCGAGATCCGGTTCGACGGCACGGCCCCGGACGTCGGAGCAGTGGCGCGGATGACCGGGTGCATGGTGCACCGCGGCCCCGACGGTGACGGGCTGTGGGCACGCGGGCCGGTCGCGCTCGGGCACCGACGACTGTCGATCGTCGACCTGTCCACCGCCGGTGCACAGCCGATGGTGCTGCCCCGGGCCGGACTGACGATCGCCTACAACGGCATGGTCTACAACTACGAGCAGCTGCGTGACGAGCTGCGCGGCAAGGGGCACGAGTTCTTCTCGACGTCGGACACCGAGGTCATCGCCGTCGCCTACGCCGAGTGGGGCACGGCCTTCGTCGAGCACCTGATCGGCATGTTCGCCATCGCGATCTGGGAACACGCCAGCGGCCGACTCGTGCTCGCGCGGGACCGGCTCGGCATCAAGCCGTTGTACGTGGCACAGGTACCTGGCGGGCTCCGCTTCGCGTCGTCCCTGCCTGCGGTGCTGGCCGGCGGCGGCATCGACACGTCCATCGACCCCGTCGCCTTCGCGTCCTACATGAGCTTCCACTCGATCGTGCCCGCACCCCGCACGATCCTGTCCGGCGTCGGCAAGCTCCCGCCCGCCACGGTCCGGGTGATCGAGCGCGACGGCACATCCCGCGACACCGTCTACTGGGAGCCGCGGTTCGAACGCGACCCGGGCAAGGCCGACTGGACCGATCGCGACTGGGAGCAGGCGTTCATCGGGTCGCTCCGCACCGCGGTCGAGCGCCGCATGGTGGCCGACGTCCCCGTGGGCGTGCTGCTGTCCGGCGGCATCGACTCGTCCCTGGTCGTCGGACTGCTCGCCGAGGCCGGGCAGCAGGACCTCGCCACGTTCAGCATCGGCTTCGAGGCTGCGGGCGGTGAATCCGGCGACGAGTTCGAGTACTCGGACCAGGTCGCGGAGCACTTCGGCACCGACCACCACCGCATCCACATCCCCTCGTCGCGCCTGCTCGACGGCATCGACGGTGCGGTCGCCGCCATGAGCGAGCCCATGGTCAGCCACGACTGCGTCGCGTTCTACCTGCTGTCGCAGGAGGTCTCGCAGCACGTCAAGGTCGTGCAGTCCGGCCAGGGTGCCGACGAGGTGCTCGCCGGCTACGACTGGTACCCGCCGCTCGCCGACGTCCCCCGCGACCAGGCGGCGGAGGCCTACCGCTCCGTGTTCATGGACCGCCGCTGGCCGGCGCTGCAGGGGCTGCTCGGGGAGCGCTGGAAGAGCGACGACGACACCCCGTCGGCGTTCGTGGACGCCACGTTCGCGGTTCCGGGCGCGGAGACGAGCGTCGACGCTGCGCTCCGCAGCGACACGATGACGATGCTCGTCGACGACCCGGTGAAGCGCGTCGACAACATGACGATGGCGTGGGGCCTCGAGGCGCGCGTGCCGTTCCTGGACCACGAGTTCGTCGAGCTCGCCGGCGCGATCCCGCCCGCGCTCAAGCTGTCGGACGGCGGCAAGGGCGTCATGAAGCGAGCGTCGCGCGGCATCGTCCCCGACAGTGTCATCGACCGCAGCAAGGGGTCGTTCCCGGTACCCGCGATCCGGCAGCTCGAGGGCCCGTACCTGGAGCGGGTGCGCACGGCACTGCACGCGCCGGAGGCACGTGAGCGCGGCCTGTTCGACCCGGGTACGGTCGAGCGGATGCTCCAGGACCCGAACAGCACGCGGACCGAGATCGGCGCGAACGCGCTCTGGCAGCTCGGCCTGATCGAGATGTGGCTGCAGCAGCAGGGGGTGCGGTGAACGTGGGTTCCATCCGGACTGGAGGCTCGGCGAGCGTCGCGTCGTCGGCCGACGTCCGTCCCTCGGTCACGACCAGGGCCGCGGCCGACCTGGGTGAGCGGCTCGCCGCCGCCTGGGGGTCGTGGGGCCCCACCATGACCCGGAACGCCCGGCGCGTGGCGTTCGTGTCCGACCGGCACGGCACCCCCGAGGTGTTCGTGCAGGACGTCGTCGTCGACGGCGAACTGCCCGAACCGGTCCGGATCGCGCTGTCCGACGACCCCGTGATCCGGGTGTCGTGGTCGTCCGACGGGGAGTGGCTCGCCGTGGCGATCGCGACCGACGGCGGCGTGAAGCAGCAGGTCTGGGTGGTCCGGCCGGACGGCACCGACGCCGCGCAGATCGCCGGTTCGCGGTACCAGCACGCCGAACTCGGCCCGTGGAGCCGCAGCGGGCACCGGGTCGTCATCACGCTGCCCTCGACCGAAGCCGACCAGCCGGCCCGCTCGTACCTGGTCGACCCGGTGTCCGGCGACCGCGACGACCTGGCCGTCGGCGAACTCATCCACATCCTCGACCTGTCGGTGGAGGAACGGCTCGTCGTGCTCAGTGACGGGCAGCGTGGGCAGGAGTTCGTCGTCGTGGTCGACCGGCTGACCGACGAGAGCCACGCCCTGTTCGCCGACGACCCCGACGGGTCCGCCGAGATCGCGTTCCTGCGGCCCTCGCCCGCGAGCGAGACCAGCCCCCTCGTCGCCTACGTCGCCACCGAGGCCGGACTGCCCCGCCGCGGACTCGTCGCGCAGCCGGTCGGACCACACGGCTGGCGTGGTACGCCCCGACGGATCATCGAGCGCGCCGACGCCGAACTCGAGTACCTCGACGCCGACGACGCCGGCCGCACGCTGCTGCTCGTCTGGAACGTCGACGGGCGCAGCGAACTCGACCTCATCAACACCCACGACGCCTCGCGCACCCCGGTGCCGGACCTGCCCGGGTACGTCGTCACCGACCCGGTGCTGAGCCGCGACGGCCGGAGCGTGCTGCTCGCCGTCGAGGGCCCCACGCGACCGCGGGAACTCTGGCGGCTCGACACGAACGCGCTCACCTGGAGCCGGGTCACCGACGTGCCCACGCTGCCGGACGTGCAGCTGGTCGAGCCGACGCTCGAGCGGTTCGCCGCGCGTGACGGACTGGAGCTGACCGGCTGGCTGTACCGGGCGGTGGAGCCGGCCGCGTCGGTGGCGGATGCCGACGACGTGACGCGGGACGTTCCTCCCGGCCCGCGCGCAGCGCTCGTCCACCTGCACGGCGGACCGGAGTCGCAGGAACGACCCACGTTCTCGCCGCAGCACCAGGCGCTCGCCGCAGCGGGCGTGACCGTCCTCGCCCCGAACATCCGCGGATCGTCCGGGTACGGACACGAGTTCGTGCACGCCGACGACCTGGCCCTGCGGTGGAACGCGCTCGCCGACGTCGTGGACTGCGCACGGTTCCTGGTGTCGAACGGGTACGCCGACCGCTCCCGGGTGGCCGTCGAGGGCCGCTCCTACGGCGGGTACGTGACCCTCGCGTCGGTGGCGTTCACGCCCGACGTGTTCGCGGCCGGTGTCGCCGTGTGCGGGATGAGTGACTTCGCCACGTTCTACCGGGACACCGAACCGTGGATCGCCTCTGCCGCTGCGACGAAGTACGGGCACCCCGTCGACGACGAAGCGCTGCTCGCGGCCCTGTCGCCGATGCGTGCCATCGACGACGTCACGGCGCCGCTGCTCGTCGTGCACGGCGAGCTCGACACGAACGTCCCCATCGGCGAGGCGCACCAGGTGGTCGCGGCGCTGCGGGAGCGGTCGCACGACGTCGAGTACCTGGAGCTCGCAGGCGAGGGGCACGAGTACCGGCGGGCATCGTCGCGGGCGCTGCTGGTGCGGCGGATGGTCGAGTTCGTGGCGGCGCGCTTGGCGTGAGGCGCTGGCGGGGTGCTCGCACCGCGCCGTCACGGGGTGCAACGATGCGCCGGCGGCGCTCGCCGCGGGCAGAGAATGGTGGGATGACGACGACTGCGCCGACCTCGACCGCGCTGCCCCGACCGGGAGAGGTCCGCGTGGCCTCGGCAGCGGAGGTCGAGCAGGTCGTCCAACGCGCCACGAACAACTACGCCTCCGGGGTCGTCGCGGACACCGCCGGGTGGGCGGACGGCGATCGTCGGCGGATCGAGGACCTCGGGTTCCGTGGTGGTGATGCCCGCGGTGAAGCGCTCCGGACCCTCGACCTGACGATCGGCGACGACGGCACCCCGACGCGGATGCTCGACGCGCCCGCGATGGCCGCGCTGAACAGCCACCACGCGAGGTTCGCCGAGCGGCGCGGCGACGTGGTCCGCTACCGGACCGACGTGTCGGTGTGGACGGGGATCCCCGAGCAACCCACTGCGCAGGACTGGGAGGACGTCCGGGCGCTGCTCGGTTCTGGCGGGATGCTCGGCGTCGGTGCCGCTGCTGTCCTGCCGTCGGGGTGGGAGCTGGTCGAGGGCGCCGGCGGCGTGCAGCTCACCGGTGAGGCCATCGAGGGGGTCCCCGACGACGAGGCCGTCGTGCTGACGCCCGACGACGTGCCGGAGATGACCGCCCTGGTGGAGCGGACGAAGCCGGGGCCGTTCCTGCCGCGCACCATCGAGCTCGGCACGTACCTGGGCATCCGGCGCGACGGGCGGCTCGTCGCGATGGCGGGGGAACGGTTGCACCCGCCGGGGTGGACCGAGATCAGCGCCGTGTGCACCGATGCGGAGTACCGAGGCCAGGGGTTCGGGCGGCGGCTGGTGCTCGCCGTCGCGCACGGGATCCGGGAGCGCGGTGAGACCCCTCTGATGCACGCGGCTGCCGGGAACACCGGGGCGATCGGGCTGTACCAGCACCTCGGGTTCCGGTTGCGGGACCGTGGGGCGCCCCGGTTCGTGCGGGTGCCCTGACCGGCACTTCGGGGGGTTGACGACCCGAGGGGCGCTCCGCACACTGTCTGGACCGCACCGAGGAGTCCTCGGCGCGCCTGGACAGGGGAGCAACCATCGTGAAGACGTCGTCCGTGACCGCAGGAGCGGTCGCATTCGGGATCGCGCTGACCTCGGTCGTCATCGGGATCGGAGCCGCTGCGCCGGCCGTCGCGGCCACGACGTGCAGCGGGGACCGGGTCACGGTCCAGCAGCTCGCGAGCGGCTGCGCCGTGGCGTCACCGACCGTGGTCCTGCCCGACGGACGGCAGTTCGTCGTGCCGGCGGCGGGGACGACGGTCTCCGCCATGCCCGTCGCAGCGACCGGGGCGGACGACGCCGGCGACGTCTCGATCACGAACACCGGCCGGACGGGCGTCGCCGTGCGCGTCGACGACGTGTGGTCCGGATCGGCGGCGGCCGTGCAGCAGGAACGGACGGCGGTGCGTGCGCGCACGGCGGTGCCGGACCGTGCGGGCGTGGTCTCGCGCGGGGCAGCCACCACGGCAGCGACGAAGGCCGCCACCAGCTGCACCAACACCTCGTACACCCGGCTCGGGTTCCGGTGGACCGCACCGGTGCAGTGGAGCTACAACCCGAACAACCAGAAGGTGACCGGGCCGTCGGCCATCGGTGCCGGAGCCGACGCCTGGACCGGTGCGGTCACGGCGTGCGGCCGGACGATCAACTCGACGGCCGACCAGAAGCACCTCGGAACGCTCAAGCAGTCGATGGGCGTCACGGCGACCGGCGGGTGCGGAACCGCCAACGCGTCGAGCGTCGTCGGGTGGGGATCGCTGCCGTCCGGGACCCTCGGGGTGACCTGTGTCTGGTCGCGGTCCGGCACGGCGGTCGAGACGGACCAGCGGTACTCGACCTCGGTCAACTGGTCCGCCGCAGCGACGTGCTCCGGTGATCGGTTCGACCTGCGCGGGGTGGCCACGCACGAGTGGGGTCACGCGTACGGCCTCGGCCACACGGCGAAGAACAGCGGCCTCGTGATGCGGCCCTCGGCCACGACGTGCGACACCGCACAGCGCGGGCTCGGGCTCGGCGACCTGATGGGGATCGACGCGATCTACTGAGTGGTCCGGGTCCGGGTCCGGGTCCGGGTCCGGGTCCGCCGGTCCACGGTCAGAACCGGGCGAGGGCGTCGCGGAGCATGTCGTGGCCCTGCGCCTCGAAGCCCTCGTCGCCGACGGCGTAGGCCCACGCGGCCGTCCCCACCGCTTCGCGCAGCTGCAGCCACCGCCACGCATCGGGTCCGCGCGGATCGTCACCGTAGCCGGCGAAGAACGCGGCCTCGAGCTCGGGATCGCGCTGCCAGTGCAGCACCGCGAGCCGGGTGAGGTCGAACGACGCCGGGCGCCAGCCGAAGCGGCCGAAGTCGATGACGCGAAGCCGGCTGACGTCGTTCTCGACGTCGACGATCCAGTTGCGCGGGTGGAAGTCGCCGTGGGTCGGGACCAGGGGCTCGTCCGGGTGGTCGACGGGGAGCCGCTCCAGTGCCGCGCGGGTCCGGGCGACGACGTCCGCCGAGATCCGGTGCGGGGCCTCGAGCGCGGCGAGGGCCTTGGCCTGTTCCCGCAGGAGGAACTCCGGATCGTGCCGGGTGCCCTGGTCGTGCAGGCGGCGGAGCAGCGTGCCGGCCTGACGGTGGACGTCGGGGGCGTGCTCGTCGGCGGTGCCGAGCGCGAGGTGGCCGGGGACGCGTTCGAGGACCAGGACCCGGTGCTGTCCGTCCGCGGCGACGAGGGCGCCGGTGTCCCCGGTGGCTCGCAGCGCGTCGGTCACGGTCCGGTGCGCCTCGAGTTCGCGCGGGAAGTGCGTGTTCTCCTGGCCCGACGCCTTCACGGTCCAGGCTCGGCCTCCGGCGACGACGTGCAGGACCCTCGTGTCGAGCAGACCCCACGAGTCGTCCGCGACGACGACCGCGTCGGGGAACGTCCGGAGCACGAACGCGATCTGGTGACCGTCGAGTCCGGTGTCGCTCCACTGCATGGCGGCACGTTACCGGAGCCCGGGCGCGGCCCCGCTGCCCCTGTCGCCCGTTCGACGATGGCCGTTCGTGGATTCTCTAGGATCGACGCATGACGAGCACGATGCCCGGGTTCGGGAGCGAGCGCATCGCGCAGCTGGGCCTGCGTGACCGTGTGTACGACCGGGTGCTCGAGTTCCTCATGGGTCACGACGTCGAACCCGGCATGCGCCTGTCGATCGACGGGCTCGCTCGCACGCTCGGCGTCTCCCCGACGCCGGTGCGCGAAGCCCTCGTGCAGCTCGAGCGCACCGGCCTCGTCACCCGAGAAGCGAACAAGGGCTACCGGGTCTCCCCGCCCCTGGCCGGCGACCAACTCGAGGCACTGTTCGACGCCCGGCTCATCGTGGAGAGCGGTGCCGTCGAGCTCGCCGCACGCGGTGACGTCGACGCCCTGCGGGAGCGGCTCGGCACGGCGCTCGACGAGCAGGCTGCGGTGGCCGACGAGGTCGCGGCGGTCGGTGCGGCTGAGGCGTCGGAAGAACTCATGGCCCGGTTCTTCCGAAGCGACTGGCAGTTCCACCAGGTGATCTTCGACGCGACGCGGAACCCCTTCCTCGAGGAGATGTCCGAGATCATCACGACCCGCGTGCACCGGATGCGGCAGATCGTCGAGGGTGGCGGGGACGACACCGACCGCGCCGTGCACGAGCACCGAGCGGTGGTCGATGCCCTCGCGGTCGGGCCGACCGAAGCGGTCGCGGCGATGCGGCACCACATCGACGCCGTCCGGCTCCGGTCGCGCGCGGACGCTTCGCACTCGAGCTGATCGCACAGGGGTTGCGCTCTGTCGAGGTGCGAGTATCTTTCCTATAGGAAAGAGGTTCACCGCCGAACCCCGACATGCGAAGGAGCATTCCGTGAGCACACCGCAGGACTGGGTCGACCAGGATTGGGACCCCACCACCTGGACGTCGGACACCTGGCCGATCGCCGCCTGTCTGCACGGCTTCGCCCAGGTCACGCGCGACGGCACTGCGTTCCACGATGCCCCGGCCGAGGTCTGGGACGACGTGTTCGCACAGATCGCCGCCGCCGGGTTCTCGCTCGCCGAACTCGCCGACAGCCACATCCGCCCCGCGGACCTCGAGCGATCGCGTCGCGACGAACTGTTCGCCGTCGCGAAGGCGCACGGCATCGGGATCCCCTCGGTGCACCTGCAGCGCAAGAGCGTCATCCAGCCCGGACACGAGGAGGACAACCTCGCCTACGCCCACCGCACCATCGACGCGGCGGCCGAGTGGGGCATGCAGGTGTTCTCGACGGGCCTGCACCAGCCGTTCAACGAGGCCCAGAAGCGCGCGCTGTGGTTCTGGACCGCGCAGGGCCCGAAGGACCCGGACGACCCCGAGGTCTGGAACGCGGCGGTCAAGCGCCTGCGGGAGCTCGGTGAGCACGCTGCCTCCGTCGGACTGCCGATGGCGCTCGAACTGTACGAGGACACCTACCTCGGCACCGCCGACAGTGCCGTGCGCCTGGTCGAGGACATCGGGCTCGACAACGTCGGCCTGAACGCGGACGTCGCGAACCTGATCCGCCTGCACCGGCCGATCGAGGACTGGCGGGAGCTCTTCGCGAAGACCATGCCGCACACGAACTACCTGCACGTGAAGAACTACACGCGTGACGAGGCCGGCGACGGCAGCTGGGCGACGAGTGCGCCGAGCACCATGGAGACGGGTCTCATCAACTACCGCCAGGTCCTGCGCGATGCCGTCGCCGACGGGTTCCGCGGGATCGTGATGACGGAGCAGTACGGCGGGGACAGCCTCGGCGTCTGCGCCACCAACCAGCAGTACATCCGATCGGTGCTCGCGACCACGAGCGTCGGAACGAAGAACCAAGGAGCAACCCGATGAGCACCCTCGACATCGCCGTCGTCGGATCCGGCTACATGGGCGGCGGGATCGCCCAGGTCCTCGCCCTCGCCGGCCACACCGTCCGGATCGCCGACGTCTCGGCCGAGATCGCCGCGTCCAACCGAGCCCGGCTCATCGCAGAGACCGAGCAGTTCGTTGCGGACGGCCTCTTCCCCGCGGACGCCGTGGCGCGCGTCGACGCCCACCTCAGCGCAGCCGCCTCCATCGAGGAAGCGGTCGCGGAGGCCGACTTCATCGAGGAGGCCGTCCCCGAGAAGATCGAGATCAAGCACGCGACCCTCCGCCGCATCAGCGAAGCCGCCCGCCCCGACGCGATCATCGGCTCGAACACCTCGACGATCCTGATCGAGTCGCTGGCCGAGGCGGTCGTCGGCCCGGAGCGGTTCCTCGGCGTGCACTTCTCGAACCCGGCCCCGTTCATCCCCGGCGTCGAGCTCATCCCGCACCCGACCACGAGCGAGCACGCGATCGCGGTCGGCGAGACCGTCGTCGCCGCGACCGGCAAGCAGTCGGCGCGGGTGAAGGACTCGACCGGGTTCGTGCTGAACCGCCTGCAGTACGCGTTGTTCGAGGAAGCCACGAAGATCGCCGACGAGGGCATCGCCACCCCCGACGACATCGACACCATCGTGCGGACCACGTTCGGGTTCCGCCTGCCGTTCTTCGGCCCGTTCGCGATCGCCGACATGGCCGGCCTCGACGTCTACGCGTTCTGCTTCGAGTCGCTGCAGACCCGCTGGCCCGAACGCTTCGCCACCCCGCCGTCGCTGCAGCAGCACGTCGACGCGGGCGAGCTCGGCACGAAGTCCGGCGCCGGGTACCTCGAGGTGCCGGCCGACCGGACGCCGGAGCTCGTCGCCTACCGCAACAAGGCCTACGTCGCGATGCAGAAGCTGCTCGACGACCTCGGCCCGGCGCCGATCCACTGAGGGGGACGAGCATGAGCAACCAGGACCGCACCGTCGTCCTCACCGGAGCGGCATCACCGCGTGGCATCGGTCGCGCCACCGCCCACCACCTGGCCGAGGCCGGCTGGGACATCGGCATCATCGACCTCGACCAGACCGCCAGCGAGCAGGTCGCCACCGAGATCCGCGAGCAGCACGGCGTCCGTGCGGTCGGCGTCGGCGCGAACGTCGCCGACGAGACCGCGGTCCGGGCGGCGTTCGACACGATCGAGGCCGAACTCGACCCCGTCGTCGCCCTCGTCAACCTGGCCGGCGTCTCGTCCGCGCACGCCTACCTCGACCTGCCCGAGGGGGAGTGGCACCGCGTGCTGTCGATCAACCTCGACGGCGTGCACTTCGCCAGCCTGCGGGCAGCGGAGTCGATGGTGCAGCACGGCTACGGCCGCATCGTGAACCTGTCGTCGGTCTCCGCCCAGCGCGGCGGCGGCACCTTCAGCAAGACCCCGTACACGGTGGCGAAGGCCGGCGTGATCGGCCTGACCCGTGGCCTGGCCCGCGAGCTCGGCCCGCGCGGCGTCACCGTCAACGCGATCGCCCCCGGTCCGATCGACACCGACATCATGGGCGGCACCCTGACCGAGGAGCGCAAGACCGAGATGGCAGCGGACGGCGTGCTGCCGCGCATCGGTACGCCGCGGGACATCGCCGCGGCGATCGCGTACCTGATCAGCGAGGACGCCGGCTTCGTCACCGGCCAGACGCTGAACGTCGACGGCGGCCTGTACATGCACTAGAGCCGACCGGCCACGGATCGCGCGCCGTCCGCGTGACGCGATCCGTGCCTCCCGTCCGACCGGCCGACCGACCGCCGGACGCCCCGAAACCGCACCGTGCTCGCAAAGGAGCGAACCCGTGTCACTTCCCCCTGCCCCCGCGCTCGGGTCGACGAACGACCCCGGCCTCAAGTCCGCCATCGGCAAGGCGACGAAGCACCTGATGCCGATGCTCGTCATCCTGTACTTCGTCGCGTTCCTCGACCGCACCAACGTCGGTTTCGCCGAAGAGGCCCTGAGCGTCGACCGCGGCATCTCCGACGCGGCCTTCGCACTCGGCGCCGGCATCTTCTTCATCGGCTACGCGATCTTCGAGATCCCGTCGAACCTGCTGCTCAAGCGCTTCGGCGCCCGCTTCTGGCTCGCCCGCATCGCGGTCACGTGGGGCATCGTCGCCGCGCTGTTCGCCTTCACGACGAACGACACGATGTTCATCGTCCTGCGCTTCATCCTCGGTGTGACCGAGGCCGGGCTGTTCCCCGGCGTGATCATGTACCTGTCGGAGTGGTTCCCGAACAAGGTGCGCGTGCGGATGTTCGCGATCTTCTACCTGGCGCAGCCGTTCTCGCAGATGATCGGCGCCCCGTTGTCCGGCGGACTGCTGAGCTTCGGCGACCAGGCGACCCCGTTCCACGGCTGGCAGGTCATGTTCTTCGGCGAGGGGATCCTCGCGGTCCTCGCCGGCATCGCGGCCCTGGTGTTCCTGACGAACAGTCCGCAGCAGGCGAAGTGGCTCGAGCCGGGCGAGAAGCAGTCGCTCACGGCGGCGATGGCGCGCGAGGACACCGCCCGCAGCGCGGACGGCCCGACCGGCATCTGGAAGGCCATGGCGAGCGGCCGGGTCTGGTACTTCACGATCATCTACTTCTGCCTGCAGGTTGCCGTGTACGGCACGACGTTCTACCTGCCGCAGCAGGTCTCCTCGCTGCTCGGGCAGGACGTCGGATGGCAGGTCGGCCTCGTGACCGCGATCCCGTGGCTCGTCGGCCTCGTCGCCTGCTACCTGGTCGGGTCGAAGGCGGACTCTGTCGGTCGCCGCCGTCGCTGGGGCACCATGTTCTACATCACGACCGGGCTGTCGATCCTCGGGTCGGCGTGGGCCGGCGCGAACGGGCAACCGATCCTGGGCATCGTGTTCATCACGCTGGCGGTCGCGAGCTTCCTGGCCGTCGGCCCGATCACCTGGGCGTACCCGACGGCGTTCCTCACCGGGGCAGCCGCCGCGGCGGGCATCGGCCTGATCAACTCGCTCGGCAACCTCGGCGGGTTCGTCGCCCCGATCATGCGCACGGCGATCAACGAGGTGGTGCCGACCGACAGCGGTGCGTTCGGGATCGTCTCGCTGGGGGTCCTGGCGTTCGTCGCGGCCGTGATGATCTTCTGCACGAAGTTCTTCCGGGGGTCGAAGGCGGATGATCTCCTCGACACCTCGCATGTCCGCACCACGACGTCGAAGGAGACGAACGCGTGACCAGACTGTTCAACGACCCGGCGGACTTCGCCGACGAGGCGACCGACGGCTTCGTCGCCGCGAACGGACGATGGGTGCGGAAGGTGCACGGCGGCGTCGCCCGCGCCACCACCAGCCCCGAGGGCACGGTCGCCGTCGTGATCGGTGGCGGCTCCGGCCACTACCCGGCGTTCGGTGGTCTCGTCGGGCCGGGCCTGGCAGCCGGTGCCGCGATGGGCAACCTGTTCGCCAGTCCCAGTGCCCAGCAGGTGGCCGGTGTCGCGCGGGCGTCCGAGCACGGCGGCGGGGTGCTGCTGAGCTACGGCAACTACGCCGGTGACGTCCTGAACTTCGACGCCGCGGCCCGCACACTCGAGGCCGACGGCATCCCGGTCCGCACGGTCCGGGTCGCCGACGACGTGGTGAGTGCGCCCGCGGACCGCGCGCAGGAACGGCGTGGCATCGCGGGAGACCTCTGCGTCTTCAAGGTCGCCGGTGCCGCCGCCGAGCAGGGCCGCAGCCTCGACGAGGTCACGGCCGTCGCCGAGCGCGCCAACGACCGCACGCGGTCGTTCGGCGTCGCCTTCTCCGGCTGCTCGCTGCCCGGTGCCGACGAACCCCTGTTCACGGTGCCCGAGGGGCGGATGGCCATCGGCATGGGCATCCACGGCGAACGGGGCATCGACGAGACGGACGTCCCCACCGCGGACGGCCTGGCGTCGCTGCTGGTGACCCGACTGCTCGACGAGTTGCCGGAGAGCGTGACACCCGACGGCGCGCGTGTCGTCCCGATCCTCAACGGGCTGGGCAGCGTCAAGTACGAGGAGCTCTTCGTCGTCTACCGCTCGGTGCAGCAGCGGCTGGCCGACGCGGGGGTCGTCATCGTCGAGCCCGAGGTCGGCGAACTCGTCACGAGCTTCGACATGGCCGGCGTCTCGCTCACCCTGTTCTGGCTCGACGACGAACTCGAGGAACTCTGGGCAGCAGCCGCGGACACCCCTGCGTACCGCAAGGGCGGTGCCGTCCCGCAGGAACGCGTCGATCCCTCCACCGTGGAGGCGGACGCCGAGGGCGTCGCCATCGGCGCGGCGAGCGGCGAATCGCGCGCGGTCGGCGAGCAGGTCGCAGCCGGCTTCGCCGCCGTCCGCGCGCTCCTCGATGAGCACGCCGACGAGCTCGGACGCATCGACGCCGTCGCGGGTGACGGCGACCACGGCATCGGCATGCAGCGCGGGGCTCACGCCGCAGCGGCCGCAGCCACCGACGCAGTAACCGCCGGCGCAGGTGTCGGTTCCGTCCTGCGGGTCGCCGCAGACGCGTGGTCCGACAAGGCCGGCGGCACGTCCGGTGCGATCTGGGGAGCCGCCCTGGAGGCACTGGGTCGCGTCCTCGGGGACGACGAGCGTCCGTCAGCCGCCACGGTCCAGAGCGCGGTGCACGCCGCCACCGAGGCCGTCCTCGCGTTCGGTGCGACCACCGGCGACAAGACCATGGTCGACGCGCTCGTGCCGTTCGACGAGGTGCTGCGCACCCGGGTCGACGCGGGAGCGTCGCTCGCGGACGCCTGGGCCGACGCCGTCAGCGCCGCCCGCGAGGCCGCCGACGCCACCGCGTCGCTCGTGCCGAAGATGGGCCGCGCACGCACCCACGCCGAGCAGGCCGTCGGCACACCGGACCCCGGTGCGGTGTCGTTCGCGCTCATCGTGGAGACCCTCGCACCGTGATCACCATCGGGGTGTCGCTGAAGACGTACTTCTCGCACGCCCGGACCCTGGAGTGGGCCGCGGCCGTCGCGGAGATCGCCCGGCGGCACCCCGCGACCCGGTCGGGAGCGGCCTCGCTGTTCGTGGCGCCCACGTTCCCGGCGCTCGTGCCCGTGCGCGACGTGCTCTCCGGGTCGGGGGTGCTCCTCGCCGCGCAGGACCTGTCGTGGGCCGACGAAGGAGCGTTCACCGGCGAGGTCTCCGGCGCCGAACTGCTGGAGATCGGGGTGGACCTGGTCGAGATCGGGCACGCCGAACGACGCTCCCTGTTCCACGAGGACGACGCGACCGTCACCGCGAAGGTGCACGCGGCCTTCCGCAACCACTTGCGTCCGCTCCTCTGTGTCGGAGAGACGACCCGGTCCTCCCCGTCGGGTGCAGCGGAAGCGGTGGCGGAGGTGACCGCGCAGCTCGACCGCGGTGTCTCGACGGCCATCGCGGACGGTCTGGCCGGGGCGATGACCGTTGCCTACGAGCCGGTGTGGGCGATCGGTGCGCCCGCGCCGGCGCCGGACGACCACATCGTGGCGGTGCTCGCGGGGATCGAGCAGCACCTCGCCACGCGACCCGAGTTGCGCGGGAGCACCGTGCTGTACGGGGGCAGCGCCGGGCCGGGGCTGCTCACGCGAGGTGCAGGGCGGATCAGCGGGCTGTTCCTCGGTCGGTTCGCGCACGACCCGGCTGCGGTGGAGGCGATCCTCGACGAGGCCGCAGGCTAGGACCCGTCGCGGGTGCCCGCCAGTCCGTGGTCGTGCGCGTAGACCACGAGCTGCACGCGGTCCCGCAGCGCGAGCTTGCCGAGGATGCTCGAGATCTGGGTCTTCACGGTCGACTCGGTGACGTACTCCTTCGTCGCGATCTCGGCGTTCGAGAGCCCGCGGGACGCCCAGCCGAACACCACCCGCTCCCGCTCGGTCAGCGCCTGGAACTCGGGCGGCTGCGGCGCCGGTGCCCTCGCGACGTCGGCCCCGAACAGCTGCGCGAGGTCGTTCGGGGCGATCACCGAGCTGCCCTCGTGCACCGCCCGGACCGCCGCGAACAGGAACGTCGGGGTGGCGTCCTTGAGCAGGAAGCCGCTCGCACCGAGCCGGATCGCGGTCGCGGCGGCGGGGTCGAGGCCGAACGTGGTGAGCACGACGACGCGGGGGAGCGGGCCCTCGACGGCGCCGGAGAACAGCTGCCGGACGGTCTCGACGCCGTCCATGCCGGCCATCCGCATGTCGAGCAGCATGACGTCGGGCCGGAGTTCCTGGATGCGGGCGAGGGCCTCGGCACCGTCCGTGGCCTCGCCCACCACCTGCATGTCGTCCTGGGCGTCGAGCACCACGCGCAGACCGGCGCGGAACAGCGCCTGGTCGTCGGTGAGCAGGATCCTGATCGGTTCGGTCATCGGACGGGTCCCCCTTGGACGTCGAACGGGATGCGGGCGCGTGCGGCGAACACGTCGTCCAGCGCGGCGGCGTCGAACGACCCGCCGAGTGCGGTGAGGCGGGTGTGCATGCCGTCGATGCCCCGGCCGGAGCCCCCGGTGGTGCCGTCACCCACGACGTTCTCGACCTCGAGCACGAGGTCGGCGCTCCGCCAGGTCTCACGGACCACGACGGACAGCCCCGGAGCACCGTGCCGGAGCGCGTTGGTCAGCATCTCCTGCAGCACGCGCCGGGCGGCGGTGCCGGTGTCCGGTCGGAGCGGGACCGGGACGCCCCGCACCGTGCGGTCGACGTCGACTCCGGCGTCGCGGATGCCCTGCACGATCTCCTCGAGCGAGCCAGGATCGGTCGTCTCCCCGGAGCCGTCGATGTGCCCGAGGACCTGCCGGACCTCGAGCAGCGAGCTGCGGGCGGTGCTGGCGATGGTGGCACTGACCTCGCGGATGCGGGCCTCGTCGGCCAGGAACGGGACCGAGTCGGCCTGCGCGATGATCACCGCGAGCGAGTGGCCGACGACGTCGTGCACGTCACGGGCGATGTCGGCGCGGATGCGCTCGGACTCCGCGACGTCGATGGCACGGGTGGCGGTCGCCTCGGCTTCGCTGGCGACGGCCTCGGCACGCGACGCGGCAGCCTCGGCATCGGCTCGACGGACGGATTCGCGGTCGCGCGACCGGAAGGCCCGGACGGCGACCCCGCCCGCCCACACCCCGAGGAGCGCGGTGACCGGTGCGGCCATGGCGAGGAACGCCTGGTCGCGGGGGCCGTTGAGCAGCACCAGGTACCGGAAGCCGGTGACGGCGAGGTAGAACGTCGCGCCGACGCCCGCGACGAGCGCGAGCACCCCGGAGAGGATGACCTCGGTCCGGGTCCCGACGACCGCCGCGGTGCCGATGACGACGAAGATGGCGAGGTCGACGAGTGACGGGCGCTCGCCGCCGCCGACCTGGATGATCCCGAGGACGACCACCATGAGCATCGCCGCCGACGGGGAGACTCGTCGGAGCGCGATCGCGCCGGCGGCAGCGAGCACGGCGAAGAAGCTCGCGTGCTCGAGCTCGACCTCGAGCGGCAGCAGGAAGACCAACGCCGCCAGGACCGCCCACGCCACGTCGACGACGATCGAACGGGTGGCGAGCGGCCGGATGAACGTGCGCCGGTCCGTCACGGCTCGATCATCGCATGCCGCCCACGCCGGGCAGCGCGGACCGACGTCACGCGCCCGGGGTCATGGCGGCGAGGGCGATGACGGTGGCGGCGACGATCGCGGCGCAGAGCAGCAGCGTGGCGATCGTGTGTTTCGTCGAGGACTCCATGTCTCCAGACTCGCGGTCCGGAGTCGCCGGGGCATCGGGCGCAGGAGCGAAGCGCTTCGTCCCTGCGGGTGAAGCGAGGGGCGAGCACCCGGTACTCGGGGATCAGACCACGACGGATCCCCGCTGGCGGTGCGCGACCGAGACGGACTCGCCGGACACCGCGTTCAGCGGCGACGACAGGAACGCGATGAGGTCAGCGATCTGCTGCGGGGTCGAGTCGCCGGGGCCCCCTGGACGGACCTCGGCGGACGGGTTGTCCGTCACGGTCCCGGGGTTGACGACGTTCACCGTGACCCCGGTACCCGCCACGTCGTCGGCCAGGTTCTTCGCGATGACGCTCACCGCCGTGTTCCGGAGTGACGCCGTGATGTTGCCGGAGAAGTAGGCGTTCTGCCCGCTCACGACGACCACGCGGCCGAACCCGGCCTCGCGCTGGGCGGGGAGCACGGCGTTCGCGACGCGGAGGAACCCGAGCGCCTTGCCGTCGATCGCGTCGAGGACCTGCTCGGGGTCGGACTTCCGGGCCGGGTCGAGGGTGCTCGCGCTCGGGGCAGCGGTCACGACCAGCACGTCGATGCGCCCGTGCCGCTCGAGGACGGTGGCGATACCCGCGTCCACGGAGTCCTGCGAGGCGGTGTCGATCGACACGCTGTCGTCGGAGTCGTCGGCGCTGCGGGACGCGACGACGACGGTCGCCCCCTCGGCCCGGAGGCGGTCGGCGACGGCGGTACCGATGTACCCCTTGCCTCCGACGACGAGTGCGACACGGTTCTTGAGTTCGAGGTCCACGCGTCCACGCTATGCCGATCACCGGGCCAGGTCATGGGGCGCAGTGCGCGCGTTCTCGAATTCGATACGACTCACCGCAACTGTCTCATCCTTGATACGATCGTGGGGTGCAGATCGACCAGGTCATCCCCGAACTCCGCGGCACCGCTGGCTTCGGTGCGACCCGGATCGCTGCCCGTTCCGGAGTGAGCCGGCCGACGGTCTACCGCATGCTCGGTGGCGCGTCGCCGCGGGTCGACGACCTCCGCGAGCTCGCCATCGCGGCGGGCTTCGACCTCGACGTCACCCTCTCCGTCCTCAGCGATCCCCTCGCAGCGGTGGCGGCGCGGTCACGGCTCGGCGATGACCGCCTGGCCGACTGGGCCGACCCCGCGTCCGAGTGGGTCGCACGTCTCGAGCGGTTCGTCGGGCCTGCGGAGCACGCGGACGCTGCTGCCGTGATCGCGGAGGCCGGAGCTGCGGCTGGTCCGCTCCACCGGGACGGAACCGTCCTGCTCACCGCCGACACGTGGGACATCGATCGCCTCGTGTCCGCCGGGCGCGCGTCGAACGCGCCGTGGGCGCTGTCCGGCTGGGCGGCGCTCGACGCACTCGGCATCGGTGACGGCATCGTCGCGCCGACGATCGTCTGGACCGAAGATCCCCGCGCGTTCGCCCAGCTCCTCGGTGACACGTTCCGCCGCGGACGAGGTGAGGCCGTGGACGTCGCCGTCGTGCCCGCGCACCCGTCCGTGTTCATCGGCGCGACCGAGATCGAGGCGGTCCACCTGGTCGACCCGCTCCAGGGCCTCATCGACGCCGCCGGCCTCGGGGAGTCCGCCCGGAGCGCAGTGGCGCAGTACGCGGGGGGCGGCCGATGAGTCCGCAGCAGCCGTGGGACCTCGGCCCTGGCGCGTACGTCAAGCGGCCGGGGCGGCCGACGCCCGTCCCACCCGAGGAGCGCGCCGGATCGGTCCGGACGGCACCGGACGAGGCCCTCGCCGCGACCGGGGTGTCGTGGGACGCAGCCCGGATCGACCTCGGTCGCATCGGACGGTCGTCGTCCTCGCGTGCGCGCCACCGCTTCAGCGCCGTGCTCCCCGACCTCGTGTGGAACGCCGCAGCACTCGAGGGGAACACCTTCACCCTGCCCGAGGTCCGGACGCTCCTGGACGGTGTCACCGTCGGCGGGCACCCCATCGAGGACGAGCGGCAGGTGTTCGCGCTCGTCGACGGCTACACGCATCTCGACGCGCTCGTCGCGTCGCAGGGATTCGTCCTGTCGAAGGTCGTGTCGGACGACTTGCACGGCCGCGTCGCGGTGCACGAGGCCATCGAGTCCGGGGCCTTCCGCGGGGAGGGCGACGTCGGTGGCGGTGGCGCCGTCCGGTTGGCGTCAGGCGGCGTGGTCGACGGTGTGCCGCAGGACGAGCTCGAAGAGCGGTTCGCATCGATCTGTGCGTTCGTCGGAGCGCTGGAGGACCCCCGGGAACGTGCGTTGGCCTACTTCGCAGCGGCGACGCGCTCGCAGTTCTACTTCGACGGCAACAAGCGCACGGCTCGCCTGATGATGACGGGTCTGCTCATGTCGGAGGGGTACGACGCGGTGAGCATCCCGTTCGTGCGCCAGTTCGAGTTCAACCAGGCGTTGGACGTCCTCTTCACGCGGGACGATGCGACCCCGCTGATGGCGTTCGTCGCCGACTGCGCTGCGTCCTGAGCGAGGTCCTTCCTCACCCGAGCAGCGGCTCGAGCCGCGTCACCGCCCGGCGCAGGTGCACCAACGCGTCACCCGGCGACGACACCCGGGCCGCCGGCGCCGACAGGGTCAGCCCCGCCACGAGCTCTCCGCGCTCGCCGCGGACGGGCAGCGCCAGGCACCCGAACCCCGCCGTGAACGCGCCGACCTGGTGCACCGGTCCGAGGCCCCCTTCGGCGTGCAACCGCCCCATCGCGCTCGACCCGGGTGCGGCCCGCAGTGCGGCTTCGTCGAGCAGGGGGAAGTCCGGGTCGACGTCGATGTCGCGCACACCGTCGGCGTCGTAGCGCGCCAGGTGCACGCCCGCCCGGACGGCGGAGCGGACGTCGGCGAGCACCGAGCGCACGGCCCGGGGCAGCGGTGCGAGTGCCGGAGCCGGCGACACCCCGGCCAGGTCGGCGACCTTGTGGCCGAGGGCGAAACCGCGCAGGTCCGGCAACCGGACGAGGTACTCGTCCTCGACGAGCAGGGTGATGAGCCGGTACGTGGTGGCCCGCGGCATCCCGAGGGCGTCCGAGATCTGCTGGGCGGTGACGCCCGGTCCCGCGTGCGCGGCGGCCTCCAGCACCGCGAGGGCGTTCTGGATCGCCTTCGGCTGCCGCGCGCGGAGTCCGGGTTCGCTCACCGCACCTCCGCCTGGTGGCTGGTTCCGGCGGACGGACGGGAGGCCCCCAGCAGGTCCGCCTCGACCGGCACGTCGTACACGGCGTGGCTCCGACCCCGCCGCCAGGGTCGGCGACGCGTGGCCACCAGGAACGCGACCACCACCGCGGCGACCGTCCCGACGGCGAGGGCGACGGCCGGCCAACGGGACGACGCGGCCTCGACCCCGAGGTAGGTGAGCAGGACGGCGGTGAGCAGCACCCCTGTCGTGACGGCGACCACCGCGACCCCGGCCGTCAGCTCGCCGATGCGCCGCAGGAACACCGGGGCCGCGAAGCACGTCAGGGCGTACGCGGCGATGTACCCGAGGGCGGCGACGACGAGCTCGGCCTCCATCAGCGTCCACGTCGGGATCCCGCTCGCCAGGCCCAGGACCGGCAGCACCGTGAGCACGCCGCACGCGACCGCGCCGGCCACGAACGGGGTCCGGAAGCGCGGTGACGCCCGACCGAGCACCCGGGGCAGGACCCCCTCGCGGCCCATCGCGAACAGGACCCGCACGAGCGCCGTGGTCGAGGCGATCGCGCACGCCGCGAACGACGCCGCGATCCCGAGGTCGAGCGCCCACCCGATCCACTGCATGCCGAAGGCGTTCGCCAGCTCGTTCACGGGCGAGGCGCTCGACGCGAGGTCGGCGCCCACGGCGGCGAACCCCATCTGCTGGGCCGCTGCGCTGACCACGTAGAGGACGCCGGCGACCAGGACGGTCCACGAGATCGCGCGGGGGATCGCCTGGAACGGGCGCCGGGCCTCCACACCGAGCACCGACGCGCTCTCGAACCCGACGAACGCGGTGACGGCGAGGGCGGTGCCGACCGCGAACGACGCCGGCTGCGTCGGCCCGAGGGCGACGGCGGAGGCGTCGGCCGGGTGCAGGCGCGCGACCAGCGCGACGATCAGGACCACGATGACCGCCACCGACAGCGACTCGACGAGCAACGTCAGCCGGGTCGACAACCGGACCCCGAGCGCGATCACCGCGAAGACGGCCGCGCCCATCACCAGCACCACGACGATCGTGACCAGGGCGTCGTCGCCGGCGGCCGGCACGAAGCGGGACAGCAGGTAGTCGAGGTAGTAGCCGCTGCCGGTGAGCGAGAACATCGCGATGAAGCCGTACCCGAGCAGGAGTGCTGCGCCCGCGACGACCCCGGCGACCGGGCCGAGCCCGAGCGAGACGTAGGTGTAGAGCGACCCGGTGCCGGCGACGCGTCGGACGAACTGGTTCACCGTCCGCCCGACCAGGAACGACAGCGCCATCGCGGCCAGCAGCGACCACGTGGCCCCCTGGCCGGCGACCGTCGCGACGAGGACCGGGATCGTGGTGGCGGCGGCGGACGGTGCGACGGCGGACACCGACTGCGCGAGCACGTCGACCGGGCCGATGCTCCGCCGCGACAACCCGTCGACGGGGGAGCGCGTGCCGACGCCGGGTACCCGTGGCGGGTCGGCGATGGCTCGGTCGAGCGCGGTCATGCGGCAACCGTAGGGCCGCGCCGTTGCGCCCGTGTCTCGGTGGTGTTTCGGCGGCGTCTCACGCAAATGAGACGCCTCCGACGAGCACGTCCCATTCGGCGGCGACAGGGCTTCACGCCGGTGGAACGACACCGCAACGGCGGCACGGGACCGTGGTCACACCCAGCACCACCACCTGCGTCCCACCCACCCGAACCGGAAGGCCACGATGTCCAGCATCACGAAGGACCCCGCGTCACTCGGAGCCGCACCCGCGCCGCAGCGGACCATGCGCGGCTCGCTCGGCGTCACCGCGATCGTGTTCATGGTCGTCGCGGCCGCTGCCCCGCTCACCGTCGTCGGCGGCGCCGCCCCGCTCGGCATGCTGCTCGGCAACGGCGTCGGGTTCCCGTCGCTGTACGCCGCGTCGGCCGTCGTGCTGCTGCTCTTCTCGGTGGGCCTGGCGGCGATGACCCGGCACGTGCCGCGGCCCGGCGCGTTCTTCACGTTCGTCGGGCACGGGCTCGGTCGTCCGGCCGGCGCGGGAGCCGCCACGCTGGCGCTCCTGACGTACACGACCATCCAGGTCAGCGTGCACGGCTACATCGGGTACCTGCTCGGGGTCACCGTCACGGGCCTCGGCGGGCCGGACATCCCCTGGTACGTCTGGTCGCTGGTCGTCGTGGCCCTGGTCGGGATGCTCGGCTACCGGCACATCGACCTGTCGAGCAAGGTGCTCGGCGTGATGCTCGTCGGCGAGGTCGGCATCGTGCTCGTCCTGGTCGCCGCGATCGTGTTCCGCGGCGGGGCCGACGGCCTGTCCCTCGCACCGTTCGAGCCGACCCAGATCATGTCCGGGTCGCCCGGCGTCGGGCTGATGTTCGCCATCGCCGCGTTCATCGGGTTCGAGGCCACCGCGATCTTCCGCGACGAGGCGAAGGACCCGGAGCGGACCATCCCGCGTGCGACCTACACGGCCGTGATCGGCATCGGTGTCTTCTACACGCTCGCGTCGTGGGGGCTCGTGATGGCCTGGGGCCCCGACGGCATCCTCGCCGAGGTCGCGAAGGACCCCGGGTCGCTCATCCTCACCACCGCCGCGCAGTACATCGGCAGCGCCGGGGAAGCCGTGCTCAACGTGCTGCTGCTGACGAGCATGTTCGCCTGCGTCCTGTCGTTCCACAACGTCATCACCCGGTACCAGCACTCGATGGCGAACGCGTCGCTGCTGCCCGGCCGGCTCGGCGACGTGCACCGGAAGCACGCGTCGCCGCACACCTCGAGCCTGGTGCAGACCGTCACCGCCGCCGTGCTGATGGTGCTGTTCGCGGTGCTCGGCCTGGACCCGGTGCTGCAGGTGTTCAGCTGGTTCGCCGGTGTCGCCACCCTGGGCGTCGCGATCCTGATGGCCGCGACGAGCCTGGCCGTCATCGTGTACTTCCGCCGCAACCCCGGGGACCGGCGGGTCTGGAACACCATCGTCGCGCCCGTCCTCGGGTTCCTCGGACTCGTCGCCGCCGCCGTCCTGATCTGGGTGAACTTCCCGACGCTCGTCGGCGACGTCGACGCCTCGGGCGCGAGCGTCTTCGGCGTCGTGAGCATCGTGCTCACCGGCCTGGTCGTGGTCGTCCCCGTCATCGGCGTGGTGCAGGCGGTGGTGCTGCGACGCCGCAGTCGGAGCCGCTACGAGCTGATGCTCGACCGTCTCGCCACCGAGAGCTGACCCGCCAGGCGCACCACGCGCCTCCCGGCCGAACCGACCTGACCCCACGCACGACGCAACGCGCAAGGAGCACCACGCACATGACGATCACCGAACCGACCACCGTGACCACCGACGCAGCCACCACCACGCACCCGCTCGGCAGCCTGACGCCCGACGAGTTCACCGCCGTCCGCGACCTCGTCACGGCGCAGCCGGACTGGACCGACACCACCCGCTTCGCCTACGTCGGCCTCGAGGAGCCGCACAAGCAGGAGGTCCTGGCGTGGCAGGCCGGCGACGGCCCCCTGCCGGACCGCACGGCCCGGGTGATGCTGCTCGACATGGCGACCGGTCGCTCCACCGACCGCGTCGTGTCGATCACCACCGGCGCGGTCCTGCGGACCGACGTGCTGGACGGGTCCCGTGGCCAGCTGCCCGTCCTGATCGAGGAGTTCGACGCCGTCGGCGAGATCGCGAACGCGGACGAGCGCTGGGTCGCTGCCCTGGCGAAGCGCGGCCTGTCCGCCGACGAGGTCAAGTGCGTGCCGCTGTCCGCCGGGTACTACGACTACCCGGAAGAGGTCGGTCGGCGCATCCTGCGCGTGCTCGCCTTCAAGCAGGACCACCCGGCCGACCACGTGTGGGCGCACCCCGTCGACGGCCTGTCGGCGTACGTCGACGCGGCGAACCGGGCCGTCACGCGGATCGTGGACGTGGCGGACATGCCCGTTCCGACCACCTCGGGGAACTTCGACGACCCCGCGATGCAGGGCGAACCGCTCGACCTCAAGCCAATCGTCATCACCCAGCCCGAGGGGCCGTCGTTCCGCGTCGACGGCGAGTTCGTCGAGTGGGCGAACTGGCGGTTCCAGGTCGGCTTCGACGCCCGCGAGGGGCTCGTGCTCCGCCAGCTCTCGTGGCAGGACGGCGAGCGGCTGCGCCCGATCGTGTACCGGGCCTCGATCGACGAGATGCTCGTGCCGTACGGCGACCCGTCGCCCGTGCGGTTCTGGCAGAACTACTTCGACACCGGCGAGTACCTGTTCGGTCGGTTCACGAACTCGCTCGAGCTCGGCTGCGACTGCGTCGGCGAGATCCAGTACTTCGACGCCGTCCTGGCCGACGAGCTCGGCAACCCGCAGACCATCCGCAACGGCATCTGCATGCACGAGGAGGACTTCGGCACGCTCTGGAAGCACGGCGACATCTACACCGGTTCGCAGGAGATCCGTCGGTCCCGGCGCCTGGTGATCTCGTTCTTCACCACCGTCGGCAACTACGACTACGGCTTCTACTGGTACCTGTACCTGGACGGCACGATCGAGTGCGAGGCGAAGCTCACCGGCGTGCTCTTCACCAGCTCGTACCCGGGGCGCTCCGTCGACGGCGGGGACTACCCGTACGCCTCCGAGGTGGCCCCGGGCCTCGGTGCCCCGTACCACCAGCACCTGTTCTCGGCGCGGCTCGACATGATGGTCGACGGGCTGTCGAACGCCGTGGACGAGGTCGACGCCGTGCGGGTGCCGGTCGGGCCGGGCAACGAGCACGGCAACGCGTTCACGAAGTCGGTGACCCGGATCGCGTCGGAGTCGTCGTCGGGTCGTCTCGCCGACGCGTCCAAGGCGCGCACGTGGTTCGTGTCGAACACCGAGGAGCGCAACCACCTCGACCGCCCCACCGGCTACGTGCTGTACCCGCAGGACGCCCCCGTGCTGCTCGCCGACGACTCGTCCTCGGTCGCCGCCCGTGCCGAGTTCGCCCGCAAGCACCTGTACGTCACGCAGTACGACCCGGCGGAGCGCTTCGCCGCCGGCGACTTCGTGCACCAGAACCCCGGCGGCGACGGGGTCGCCCGGTACGTCGAGGGGGACCGTCCGCTCGACGGCGAGGACATCGTGCTCTGGCACACCTTCGGCCCGACGCACTTCCCGCGGCCCGAGGACTGGCCCGTCATGCCGGTCGACTACGCCAAGTTCACGCTCAAGCCGTACGGGTTCTTCCCGCGGAACCCGGCGCTGAACGTGCCGGCGGCCGTCGGGGCGTCCGCCGGGTCGCACTGCTCGCACCACGTCTCCGGCGCCGTCGGGGCCGCACACGACGCAGCCGAGCACCAGCACGACCACGGGCACGGACACTGACGTGACCGACCTGCTCGGGCTCGCCGCGATCGTGCCAGCGTCCGCCGGGGCCTGCTGCACGGTCGGGGCGTGGCGCCCCGGCCGTGCGGTCGACGTGGTGGCGGCAGTGGTGATGGTGGCCGCGATGGTGGACGGGGCCTTCGGTCCGCGCGTGCTGCCCGGGGTGCTCTGGTTCGTGGTGCTCGCGCTGCTCGCCGTGGTGGTCGCGGCGGTGCACCGGGTGCAGAGCGCGTCCGGCGCGTCCGGTGCGTCCGGTGCGTCCGGTGCGTCCGGTTCGGACGGGAGGCCCGGGTCGGCTCCGGCGGTCCGGGGCACCTCGGCGCACGGTCGGTTCGGGCGACTGCACGCGGCGCTCGGTTTGCTGGTGATGGGGGCGCTCGGGGTCGGCATGGCGCACGACCCCGGCATGACCGGCATGGCGGGTGTCGGCACGGCGGGTGTCGGCGTGCACGGACACGGCGGTGCGGTCGCCGTCACGTGGCAGGTCGTCCTCGGCGGCCTGACCACCGGCTACCTGCTGCTCACCGCCCACATGGTGCGGGACGGGATCCGGCGTCGGACCCGCGCGCTCCCCGTCGTCGAGACGCTCGCGATGGGGATCGCGGTGGCGGTGATGGCCGCGGCGATGGTCTGAAGCCTGCAGGCAGGCACGCCGGAAGCATCCCGCGACGACGGAACCGCCGCGGGATGCTCCGAGCACCTAGCCCTTCCGCCCCAGGTCGTACAAGAACCGCGCCACGGTCACGAGCAAGCTCGTACGAGAGCGTGCCCACGTACACTTGCTCCCGAGCGCTCAGCTCGGGAAGACTTGTTTCCCTGGCTTTCCACTCGGAGAGCTGATCGAAGCCCACCACCGTTGCTGCGGTGGTGGGCTTCAACTTTGCCCGGATGCACTCCCCGGCGAGAGTGGCATCTGATGTGCAGCGTATCGGAGGGTCTTCGACCGCAGGCCGCCGCCGCGCGCTGGTGTGCGAAGCGAACGGTTCGGCGCGCGAAACGTACAGTTTGCGAATCGTTCGTTGCGGAAAACGTTCACGTCGTGAAAGAGTTCGAGCGTCCGCAGGGGACGCACGGCCGCAGAAGGGCGGGATCAGACATGCACAGCACGTACTCCGGGATGCCTCGGGCGGCACGGATCGGTGGTAGCCACACCCGCATCGGTCTGACCGACCCGGCCGTCATCGACGCCTACGTCGAGCGCCGCATCGAGGACCCGTCGCTCCTCGCCGGTCGCGCCGAGCCGGCGTACGCCGACTTCTTCACCGTCCCCGCCGCGTAGCAAGGAGCGCATGATCACATGCCGTTGACCGTCGTCCGTCGAGAGCACGTCCACCTCTACGCCCACGAGCCCCGATCCGAGGCTGCGAAGACCGCCGTCGACGCCCTGCTGCGCCTCCAGCACGCCGAGGAGCAGCAGATCGAGTCCGCACGCATCGAGAGCGGGCTGAGCAAGAACGAGTCCCTGGCGATCCGGTACATGCTCCAGGCCCACCGTGACGGCCGCACCATGGGCCCCAAGGACCTCGCCGTCATGCTGACCGTGTCGAACGCCTCGGTCACGAAGCTCGTGGACGCGCTCGTCGACAAGGAACTCCTCGTCCGCGCTGCGCACCCCACCGACCGTCGCGCGCAGGTCCTCGAACCCACGGACCTCGCCGCCGAGAAGATCGATGCCTCGTACGCCCGCTTCCACGAGGCCGTGGTCGGGGTCCTCGACCACCTGTCCGACGCCGACAACGCCGTCCTCGCGGAGTCGCTGACCAGGATCGTCGACGCGCTCGCCGATGGTGAGCCGACGCCGGTCGACGAGTACACCGTCGACGACCAGGGCTGACGAGCCCGGGGCTGGCGCGACCGGTCCGACGCGACCGGCCCGACGCGACCGGCCCGACGCGACCGCCCGACGCGACCGGCCCGACGCGACCGAGGCGGTCGACGCGAGCACCCGTCGACGGGAGGCGCGGTACCGGATCGCTGCGGGCCTCCAGACGGTGGCGGAAAAACCTTCCAGCGGTAAGTTGGGTGCATGACGCACCCCGCCGACGACGACGCGGCCCCGCCGCGACGCGGCGGGTACCGCAAGGGAGCCGAGCGCCGGACCCAGATCCTCGACGAGATGATCCGCATGGTCGCGGAACAGGGCGTCGACGCATCGTCGCTGCGGTCCGTGGCCGAAGCCCTCGGGATCACCCACGCGGCGCTCCGCCACTACTTCCCCAGCCGTGACGAACTGCTGCTCGCCGTCTACCGCGAGCACGAGGTGCGCGAGCAGGGGGCGCCTGACCGGTTGAAGTCGGCGATCGGGGACATGCGCGACAGTGCCTCGCGCAATCGTGCGGTGCCGGGCCTGGTGCAGCTCTACACGACGCTCGCGGCCGACGCCGTGCAGGAGGGGCACCCGGCGACCCGTGACTTCATGCGGGAGCGGTTCACGCGGCTCCGGGCCGACCTGGCCGCGTTGATCGCGGCGGACCAGGCAGCGGGGCGGATCCGCAGCGACCTGGACCCGGTCGACCTCGCTTCGCTGAGCATCGCGGCGTCCGACGGGCTGCAGGTGCAGTGGTTGCTCGACCCCGAGGCGGTCGACGGCGAGAAGGTGCTGCGGTTGCTCGAGCAGATCGTGCCGGCGCCGCCGGAGTGAGCGCGGCGCGTGCGCGCGTGGCGCGTGCGTGCGCGCGTGGCGCGTGCGTTTCGTGAGCAGAAATGGTCGGGTCCCCGTTCGGGACCCGACCATTTCTGCTCACCAGGTGCGGCGCGGTGCGCGACGCACGACGTGACTACGCGTTCGCGGCCTCGGCGAGGACCGCGGCGGCGGGGTCGAAGTCCTCGGGGAGCGGCTGGATCGGGTCGATCGACGAGGTGATCTCGACGGACTGACCCGACTCGGCGGCGTCGCGGATGCCGAGCATGACGTCCAGCGCGTGCGACGCGACGGCACCGGAGGCGCGCTCCGGGCGGCCCTCGGCGATCGCGCGGGCCAGCTCGACGACACCCGTGCCACGGCCCCAGGTGGAGCCCTTGTGCGTCAGCGTGGTCGGCTCGTCCTTGCCGAGCGTCCACAGCGTGCTGTCGCCGTCGAAGACGTTCGGGTCCGGCAGCACGATGGTGCCCTCGGAGCCGTTGATCTCGACGAAGCCGTTGCGGGGCAGTGCGTGCTGGAACGACAGGGTCGTCTGGGCCGACTGGCCGCCCTCGAACGAGATGAGCGCTGCGTGGTGCGTGGGCACCTCGACGGCGAACTCGGTGCCGGCGCGGGGGCCGGAACCGATCACACGCGTCTCGCGGGACTTCGACGACACGGCCTGCACGCGCGAGGCGGCGCCGAAGGCGTGCAGGAGCGTCGTGACGTAGTACGGGCCGATGTCGAACAGCGGACCGGCGCCCTGGGCGTACAGGAACTCGGGGTCCGGGTGCCACTGGTCCGGTCCGGGCACGTGGAACATCGTCGTCGCGGTGAGCGGCGTGCCGATGTCGCCGCGGGCGATGGCTCGGATGGCGGTCTGGATGCCGGCACCGAGGACGGTGTCGGGGGCGCAGGCGTAGCGGACACCGGCGGCGGCAGCGGCTGCGAGCAGCTCCTGCGCGTCCGAGGCGTTCGTCGCGACCGGCTTCTCGCTCCAGGTGTGCTTGCCGGCAGCGATGATCTGCTGGCCGACCTTGGCGTGCTCGGCGGGGATCGTGATGTTCACCACGATCTGGATGTCGTCGCGGGCGAGGAGCTCCTCGACCGTGCCGGACGCGGGCACGCCGTACTTCTCGGCCTGGGACGCGGCGCGCTCGAGGATGAGGTCGGCGACCATCAGGACCTCGACGTCGGCGAACTGGGTCAGGTTCGTCAGGTACTGGTCCGAGATGTTCCCCGCACCGATGATGCCGACTCCGATGCGGCTCACTTGTCGTTGTCCTTCAGCCATGCGAGGGACTCGGTGATGCCCTGGAAGACGTCGCCGGAGTAGGCGTCGAACTCGACGACGCGGATGGCCTGCGGCGCCGCGGCGAGGATGCCCGCCACGTTCACGTCGCCCTGGCCCGCGGGGGTCTGGTTCTCGAACGCACGCTGCAGCGCCTCGGGCACGACGAGCGCGCTCTCCGACGAGGGCAGTGCGGTGAGGATGTCACCGTCGACCTTGCCGTCCTTGACGTGGATGGCGACGACGCGGTCGCCGAGTGCCCGCAGGACGGCGGGGGCGTCGGCGCCGCCGACGGTCGCCCAGAAGGTGTCGAGCTCGAGCACCGTCTCCGGGCTGATCTGCTCGACGAAGTGGTCGTAGACCGTGCGGCCGTCGACCTTGTTCGTGAACTCCCACTGGTGGTTGTGGTAGCCGAACTTCAGGCCGCGCGAGGCTGCCTCGGCGGTCAGGACGTTGACGCGCTCGGCGATCTTCGCGACGTCGTCGGCGGTCTGCCAGCGGTCGGTCGGGATGAACGGGTCGATGACCGTCTGGATGCCGAGGCGCTCGGCGGCGTCCCAGATCGGCGCGGTGTCCTCGGCGTCGATCACGGCGACGTGGCCGGACGGTGCCTTGAGGCCGGTCGCGGCGAAGGCACGCTCGAGGTCCGTGGCACGCTCGACGAACGCGTAGGGCTCGACGTTCTCGTACCCGATCTCGGCGACACGGGCGATGGCCTTGTCGAGGTCTTCGGCGATGGCGTCTCGCAGCGAGTACAGCTGCACAGAAGTGGTGGGCATTGCAGAGGCTCCTTCGGTCCTGTCTGGGGGTCGCGACTCCCAGGTGTCGAAGCACCGGGTGTCGCAGTCCGTCGAGGAGCGATGCTCCACGGCGAGATCGATGACGACGCTACCCCAAAAACCACCCGGTGTGTAGTTTTTGCGTCCCCCCGTGTCGCACGTCAGTACATGAACGACACCTGTCGATGTATGCTCAGCCAGTCAAAACCGTGCACAGGACGGTTTTGGCTACCAGCATCGACTCAAGGAGGCGTCATGAGCACACCCGAACCCGGCAGCCCGGCACTGTTGCACCCCGAAGAGGGCATCACCCAGCCGATCAGCACCGTGAAGGTGGGCATCGGCTACCAGATCGCCCTGTTCCTCGGGCAGTTCGGCCTCTTCGTCGCACTCATGGCACCGGTCTACGTCAGCATGCAGCTCAAGGCGCAGGCCCTGGTCGGCGACGACGCGGCGAACGTCATCGGCTCAGTGCTGCCGATCGGCGCGTTCGGTGCGCTCATCATGAACCCCCTCGCCGGCGCGCTGTCCGACCGCACCCGCACCCGCTGGGGTCGTCGTCGGCCCTGGCTGCTGAGCGGTGTCGTCGTGTTCGCGATCGCCCTGGCCTGGATCGCCTACTCGCCCGACGTCCTGAACCTGACGCTGGCCTGGCTCCTCGCCCAGCTCGCCGCCAACGCGACGCTGGCCACCCTGCTCGCGAGCTTCGCCGACAACGTCCCCCAGCTGCAGCGCGGCCGTTCGTCGAGCATCATCGCCCTCGCGCAGAACATTGCCGTGCTCGCCGGCACCTACCTGTCGGTGTTCTTCGTCGCGAACCTGCCGGTGCTGTTCATCGCACCCGGCATCCTGGCGATCGTCCTCGTCGCGGTGTACGCCGTGGTCGCCCGTGACGATCTGCCGACGTACAAGCTGAAGAAGTTCACGTTCCTGAACCTCATCGCCTCGTTCTGGACGAACCCGATCAAGAACCCGGACTTCGCGTTCGCCTGGTGGTCGCGCTTCCTGATCATCTTCGCCACCTTCATGTTCACGACCTACCGCCTGCTCTACATGGAGAAGCACCTCGGCATCGAGGACGCGAAGGAGGCCACCGCGGCCGTCGCCTTCGGTGTGCTGCTCTACACGATCGCGCTCCTCATCAGCGCGGCGCTGTCCGGGTGGGCGTCCGACAAGATCGGCCGTCGCAAGGTCTTCGTCGGTGGCTCGACGGCGATGTTCGCGGTCGGCCTGGTCGTGCTCGCGCACGCCGACACCGTGAACGGCTTCTACGTTGCCGAGGTCATCATGGGCTTCGCCTACGGCATCTACTCGGCCATCGACACGGCGCTCGTCGTCGACGTGCTGCCGAACGCCGACCGCCCCGGCAAGGACCTCGGGGTCATCAACATCGCCAACGCGCTGCCGCAGTCGCTCGCTCCGGCCGTCGCACTGTTCTTCCTGAAGATCGGGTCGGGCGACGCCGCCGACAACTACACGCTCATGTGCTGGGCCGCCGGTGCGATCGCCATCATCGGTGCCCTTGTAGTGATCCCCATCAAGCGGGTTCGATAGCCGGATGCACACCTCCGGGGTCGACGTGGACCGCAGCCAGCTCGCCGGGTGGCGGAACGCGATCATCGTCGCGTTCGCCATCGGCGGGATCAGCCTGGCCGGCTGGGGCCCCAGGCTCCCGGAGCTCCGCGTCGAGCTCGGTGTCGACATCGGCACCATCGGTCTCATGCTCGGCGGTGTCACGATCGGCTCGATCGGCGGCCTGCTCAGCGCCGCCCCGCTGCTCCGGCGCCTGGGCGGCCGACGTGCCCTGACGGCGGTCGCCGTCCTGGTCCCTGCCGCACTGGCACTCATCGGCGTCGCCGCTGCGCTGCACTCCGTGCCGCTCGCGAGCGTCGGGTTCGTCGTCGCCGGTGCCGGGATCGGCGCGCTCGACGTCATGGCGAACGTCGAGGGCACGGCGATCGAGGCGCTCGCCGGTCGCACGCTGCTCCCGTTGATGCACGCCGCCTGGTCGGGAGGCGCGGCCCTCGGCGCCGGGATCGCCGCCCTCTGCGCATGGCTGGGCATCACCCCCTCGGCCCAGTTGATCGGTGAGGCGGTCGTCATCCTGGTGGTCGGCGTGATCGCCATGCGTGCGATCCCGGACGGCACGCGCGCCGAGGAACACGACACGACGCTCACCCCGCGGCAGCGCCTGCGGCAGTGGGCGCGCGGCTGGGCGGACGTCCGCCTGCTGCTGATCGGCGTCGTGATGCTGGGCGTCGAACTCGGCGAGGGGTCGGCGAACAACTGGCTCGCCCTGGCGGCCACCGACGGACACGGCCAGACGGCGACGATCGGCGCCCTCTTCTTCACCGTGTTCGCGGTCTCCGAGGCCGCGACGCGCGTCTTCGCCGGCCCCGTCGTCGATCGACTCGGACGGGTCCGGACGGTCCGCTGGACGACCGCGCTCGGCATCCTCGGCGCCGTCCTGTTCATCGTCGGCACGACCTGGTGGCTCACGCTAATCGGCGTGGTCCTCTGGGCGGTCGGCGTCTCGATGGGGTTCCCGCTCGGCATGTCGGCAGCGGCGCAGAGCGGCCCGAACCCGGCCGCCCGGGTCAGCGTCGTCGCGTCGATCGGGTACTTCGCGAACTTCGCCGGCCCGCCCGTCATCGGCGCGATCGCCGAGCAGGTCGGCGCGCTCAGCGCACTCTGGTTGATCGCCGTGCTCTTCGTGGCCGCCTTCGCCGCATCCGGGTCGCTGCGTCCGGTCGCCGAACCGACCCACGAGCGGGTCAGCGACCCTCGGTAGCGTGGAGCCCATGCTCGACGCGACGCCTGCCCCGTTCGACACCCCGGCCGGTCGCATCGTCGGGACGGTGGACGGCGACGTCGTCCGCGTGCTCGGGATCCCCTACGCGCGGGCCGACCGGTTCGCGCCGCCGGAGCCGATGCCGCCCTTCGCGAGCGAACTGCACGCGTCGACGCCGTCCCCCGTGGCGCCGCAGCCGCACGCGCAGTTCGTCGACCAGCTGCTCGGCGAGGTCGAGGACATCACCGTCGACGAGCACTGCCAGCGCCTGTCGATCACGCTGCCCGCCGACGTGACGCCCGACGAGCGCCTGCCCGTGATGGTCTGGATCCACGGCGGCTCGTACGTCATCGGCGGCGGCGACCTGCCGATCTACGACGCCCGTGACCTCGTGACCGAGCAGCGCGTGATCGTGGTGTCGGTGACCTTCCGGCTCGGAGTCCTCGGGTTCCTGGGCGACGGGGCGTCGATCCCGGCGAACCTCGGACTGCTCGACCTGCTCGAGTCGCTCCGCTGGGTGCAGGCGAACATCGCCGCGTTCGGTGGCGACCCCGACCTCGTCACGGTGTTCGGGCAGTCGGCCGGCGGCGACGCAGCAGCCCACCTGATGATCAGCGACGGCGCGGCCGGGCTGTTCCGCCGGGCGATCATCCAGAGCGCACCGCTCGGGCTGTCGCGCGGTCGTTCCCGGATGAACCGCGCGATGATCCGGGCGGTCGGTGCCGTGCACGCCGACACCCCGCTCGACGACCTGCTCGAACGGCAGGCCCTCGGCACCCGGGCCGCTGCGCCGTACGGACTCGCGGGCGGGATGCCGTTCGGCACCCAGTACGGATTCGCCCCGTTGCCCGCCGAACGCGACCTCGACGACGCCTGGAGCCGAGTCGCTCCCGACGTCGACGTCCTGATCGGGTCCGCGACGGACGAGACCGGCATGTACGTGCCGTTGGTCCGCGGTCTGTCCCGGGTCGCTCGGTCGCGGATCCTGCGCCCGGCGCTCCGCTGGTGGGTGGTCCGTCCGCTCTCCGACGTCATCTACGGCCGCGACGTCCGACGCTTCACCGCGCGGCACCGCCGAGCCGGCGGGCGAGCGACGTCCTACCGGCTCCTCCGTGGCGTGACGACCGCGCCGACCGGCGCCGTCCACATGAGCGACCTGCCGCTGTTGCTCGGCGGCCGTGAGGCCTGGGCCGGCACCCGCTTCGTCCCCGAGCGCGACTGGCCCGAGGTCGAGCGGCGCGGCCGGGCCTTCCGTGCGATCTGGGCCGAGTTCGCCCGGACCGGCGCCGTCACCGCCCCGGACGACGAGACGCTGACGTTCGATCGGCACTGACGTTCGACCGGCACTGGCCGTCTTCGCGCCCCCTGAACTGGCGGTCGCGTGGTCGCCCCCCGGGACCGGACAATCGTCAGCATGCCCACGCCCGACGCCGATCTCCGTGCACGCATCGTGTCCGGTGCGATCGAGGCGTACCGCGCGACGGACTTCCACCGGGTCGGACCGGACGAGGTCGCCGAGCACGCCGGGGTGCCGGTCGCCGAGGTCAGCCGAGCGTTCCCGATGTGGGAACTCCTCGTCGTCGCGGTCATCGACCGGTGGAACAACGGCAGCCGACTCGCGCTGTGGCCCGTCGCCGAACGAGACGGTGCCGTCGCGTACCTGCGCGCCCGACTCGAGGCCGGCATCACGGACCCGGCCCTCGTCCGGCTCCGGATCGCCGTGCTCAGCGCTGCGTCGAACCCCGGCCACCCCGCAGCCGGGTGGTTCCGCACCCAGTACACCCGGGCGTTCGAGGACCTCACCCTCGCCCTGGTCCGTGACGTCGTCGCTGCACGCGAGCCGCGGGGCGCCTCGCCCCGGCACGCTGCCGAGCAGCTCATGGCACTGTTCGAAGGGCTGCAGCTGCAGGCGATGGTCCGCGACGAGGCCGAGCCGCTGAGCGGCTTCGACCGCGCCGTCGCCCGGATGCGGGTCGGCTGGGCGGCAGCGCGCGTCGACGCCTGAGGACTCCGGACGGGAGGCACGGCGCGGCTTGCGTGCGTCGGCTCGCCCACCTGGCATGGTCGGCCCATGGAGTACACCGACTACGACACCCGGCTCGCCGCGTACGGCGTGATCACGGACGGTGACCGGGTGCTCCTGGCGAAGCTGCGCTTCCCCGAAGCCGGCACGTGGACGTTGCCGGGCGGTGGCGTCGAGTTCGACGAGACCGTCGAGCAGGCCGTCGTGCGCGAGGTCCGCGAGGAGACCGGGTACGAGTCCGAGGTCGGCGCCCTGCTCGGCGTCCGGCACCACGTCGTCCCCGCCGAGCGCCGGATCCACGCCAACGGTCGCCCGATGAAGGCCGTGCAGGTCGTGTTCCGCGCGACGGTCGTCGGCGGCACACTGCGCGACGAGATCGACGGGTCGACCGACGAGTCGCGCTGGCTGCCGATCGCCGAGCTCCCGCACCACCGGCACGGGCTGCTCGTACCCGTTGCACTGGCGTGGGCGGGTGCGCTCACCCGCTGACCCCTCATCCGGCGGCCAGCGTCGCGAACTGTGCCGGGATCTCAGCGGGTGCCGGCGGCTGGACGGACCACCCGAGTGCGCGGAGCGCCCCGGCGGTCTCGGCGGGGAACTGACGAGCAGTCGCGGCCGCTTCACCTCGGCGCCACTGCTTCCGGAACTCGTGCACCGCTGACCGCCAGGTCGGGAGCGAATCGACTCCGCACTCGACGATGACGAACTCCACCACGTCGGCGAGACTCGGTCGGAAGTGCGGGCCGCCGAGCGGGAAGTGCAACGAGGACAGCCGAGCGGCGTCGCGACGCCCTGATCCGTTGTCGCCCGCCCTGGCCAGCAATGCACTGAACGAGCCGCGCTCCGCGTGCAGGTGCCAGTGCGACTGCGGGGTGGCGGTCAACGCTTCTTGGAACTCGAAACGGACCAGCGGTTGCCGGTCGTCTGCGAGGAACAGGGTGAACCGGCTCTCGTTCACCTCGAGCGCGTCGAGGTGGTCGAACCAGCGAAACCGCATCGACAGCGTGACGTCGGCGGTGTGGACGCCTCCGACCGTCAGACTGACTCGCGGGGTGCTTCCTGCCTCTGGAGCAGGCTGGATGACGATCGTCCCGCTCGGCACGTCGAGGTCGTAGTCGACTCGCGCCCCGTGTCCGGGCAGGCAAGTGTCCAGGAGAGCCTGCGCGAGTTCCATCTGCTGTTGCGCCGCTGACTCCGCACTGCCGGTCATCGCTCACCCAGCAGGAAGGAGATGCTGTCGAGCCAGTCCTGTGCCAGAAACTCGTCGATGAAGAGATCGCGCCACTGCTCGGTCGGCGCGAACTCTCGTTCATCGAGGTCCCACTGCGCCCGGACCCGCGCGCGTTCGATGAGGAGTTCCTCGCGGGTCCAATGTCGTCCCACCACAGCGGTCATGGCCGTCCTCTCGTCGGTGTGGGACGACGGTAGGGCGGTCAGTGGAACCGGCGCGAGCTTTCTGAACACAACATGTTCACTCGGCGACGACGCTCAGCACGTTGCCCGACGGGTCGGTGAACCAGGCGATGAGCGGCCCGCCCTTGCGGTTCACGCCCTTCTCGTCGGTCATCCCCTCGTACTGCAGGAACGTGACGCCCTTCGCGGTGAGCTCGTCCACCGCGGCGTCGACGTCCGGCACGGGGAAGTTCAGCACCGTGAAGGCCGCCGGTTCGTGCGCAGGGCCCTTCGGGTAGACGAGGACACCGTGGCCGTCGCCGAGCTGCAGGAAGAGCATGCCGTGGTCCTCGGTGACCTCGACCCCCAGGACGTCCTGGTAGAACGCCTTCGCCTCCGGGACGTCGCGTACCGAGAACCCGCTGAACGCCTTCGTCGCATCGACCATGCGGCCAGTGAACCACCCCGGTCCGGTGTCGGCGCGCTCTGCCAGGATGGGGCCGTGAGCCACCCGGACAGCAGCGTCGACGACGCCGTCGAGCGTGCGGTCGAGCTGGCCTCGGCGGGGACCCGGGCAGTGCTCGGCATCGCGGGTGCTCCCGGTGCCGGCAAGTCGACCCTGGCCCGCCGCGTGGTCGCCGCCGTCGACGAGCGACTCGGGGCCGGCACCGCGGTGCAGGTGCCGATGGACGGCTTCCACCTGTCGAACGCGGCGCTCGACGCCCTCGGCCGGCACGACCGCAAGGGCGCCGTCGACACGTTCGACGCCGACGGCTACGTCGCCCTGGTCCGACGACTGGTCGGTGCCGACACCACCGTGTGGGCGCCGGACTTCGACCGCCGCATCGACGAGCCCGTCGCCGGGAGCATCGCCGTCCCGCAGGCCGCCCGGCTCGTGGTCTCCGAGGGGAACTACCTGCTCGACGACGCCGAACCGTGGGCAGCGCTCGGCAGTCTGTTCACCGAGACCTGGTTCTGCGCCGTCGACGACGGGGTTCGGGTCGACCGCCTGGTCGGTCGGCACATGCGTCACGGACGCGACCACGACGCCGCGCGCGCGTGGGCGGTGGAGGTCGACGGCGTGAACGCGGCGAGGGTCGCGCCCACGGTGATCCGCGCCTCCAGGACGGTGCGGACGTGACCGTCAGAACGACGCGACACCGATCGAAGGAGCGACCATGACCATCGCCATCACCGGAGCGACCGGCAACATCGGGGGCGCCGTCGCACGCGCGCTCGCCGCGGACGGCGTGCCGTTCCGGATGATCGTGCGCGACGCAGCGCGCGCCCCGGAGCTGCCCGGCGCCGAGGTCGCGGTCGCGACGTTCGCCGACGCCGACGCCAGCCGGGCGGCGCTCGAGGGGGTCGACGTGCTCCTGATGGTGTCGGCGGCCGAGGCCGAGGACCGGCTCGACCAGCACCGCACCTTCGTCGCAGCAGCTGCCGAAGCGGGTGTGCGGCACGTCGTCTACACGTCGTTCCTCGGCGCGGCCGAGGACGCGACCTTCACCCTCGGCCGCGACCACTGGGCGACCGAGCAGGCGATCCGCGCGACCGACACGGCGTACACGTTCCTGCGGGACAGCTTCTACCTGGACTTCGTCGAGGACCTGGTCGGCGAGGACGGTGTGATCCGCGGCCCAGCAGGCGACGGCGCCATGGCGGCGGTCGCCCGTGCGGACGTCGCCCGGGTCGCCACGGCCGTGCTGCGGGACCCGGCTGCCCACGTGGACCGCACCTACGAGCTGACCGGGCCTGCGGCGATCACGCTCGCCGAAGCCGCCGCGGTGGTGTCCGAGGTGCGCGGCCGCACGGTGACGTACCACCCGGAGACGTTGGACGAGGCGTACGCATCACGAGCGCAGTGGAACCCCGAGCCGTGGCAGGCCGATGCGTGGGTGAGCACCTACACGGCGATCGCCGAGGGGGCGCTCGCGCACGTGTCCGGCGACGTCGAGCGGATCACCGGCCGGCGCCCGATGTCCCTGCGTGAGGTGCTCGCCGGGCGGTAGTGGGCGCGTGCTCACGAAGCGCTCCGCAGCGAGCGAACAAGCAGGGCCGCTCAGGACACGCGGCGCGCGGCGATCGTGCCGACGACCCCGAGCGTCAGCACCGACACGAGCACGACGAGCAGCGGTGCCGTCCAGTCCCCGGTCGCACCGTGCAGCGCCCCGGCGACGAGCGGTCCGGCCGAGCCGATCAGGTACCCGCCGCCCTGCACGAACGCGGACATCCGACGGGCATCGGCGTCGCTCGACACGATCCGCACGATCACGATGAAGATCACGGTGATGCCGCCGCCCTGGGCCGCGCCGCCGAGCACCGACCACAGCAACCAGAGCTGCGGGGCGAAGAGCAGCCCGAGGGGCATCGCCAGCCACAGGAACGCGACGAGCGCGATGATCGCCCGCGGCCGCCACTTCGCCGCGAGCAGCGGGACCCCGAGCGCACCGACCACGGCCAGGATCTGGAACACCGACGAGCTCGCCCCGGACGACGCCTTCGAGAACCCGATCTCGTCGTGCAGCAGGGTCGGGATCCAGGCGGTCAGGGCGTAGTACGAGAACGCCTGGCCGCCGAAGGCCAGCGTGAGGCCCCACGTGATGAGCCGTCGTGCGGGGCGGACCGGCTCGGCGGCGGTGGCAGCAGCGGCCGCCGCGGCCCGGTCGGCGCGGATCGTCCGGATCGCCCCGGTGTCGAGCACCTGGTCGATCGGACCGGTGATCGGCAGGGGTTCGTCGTCGTCCGAGCGCACCGGGCGGCGCCATGCGGCCCGGGCGCCCACTGCGTACGTCCAGGCGAACCCGGCGATGACTGCGAAGACCGCCCACACGGCGATGGCGATCGGCCAACCCCACAGCGCCGCCAGGGGAGCGGTCGCGAGTGAGGTGATCATCGACCCGACGTTGAGTGCCGACGTGTAGACGCCGGTGACCAGGCCGACACGCTCCGGCGAGGTGTCCCGCCGGATGACGACGGGGATCACCACGTTGCCGATCGTGATGCCGATGCCGATCACCGCGGTGCCGATGAGCAGTGCGGCCGACGACGGCATCGAACGGACCACGGTGCCGGCGAGCACGATGACGAGCGACAGGGACACCGCACGCTCGGGGTCGGCCTTCGCGATGACCCAGCTGGCGAACGGCGTCGCGAGGGCGAAGCACAGCACCGGGATCGTCGTCAGCAGCCCGGCGATCGTCGCGGTCAGGCCGAGGTCGGCGCGGACGTCGCCGATGACCGGGGCGGTCGCGACGATCGGGCCGCGGAAGTTCAGTGCGATCAGGACGATGGCCGCCGGCAGCAGCCAGGCGGCACCGCGGAGCCCCCGCCCGACGACGTCGCCGCTCATGCTGACGGCGTCGCGGACGGCAGCAGGATCGGCAGCAGGTCGAGTGGGGTGGCGGCGCGGGCGATGGTGCCCTCGGCCTCGTCGGGGGAGCCGTAGCCCCACTCGGCGAAGACGACCGGGACGCCGTGCACGGTCGCGCCCTCGACGTCGTGCTTCCGGTCGCCGATCAGCACCGGGCGGCTGGTGTCGAAGCCGTGGGCCTCGAGGCGTCGCAGTGCCTCTTCGACGACGTCGGCCTTGCTCGACCGCACCTCGTCGTCGCTCGCACCCGTGATGATGTCGATGTCCCCGGTGAGTCCGTAGTGCTCGAGGATGTAGGTCGCCGGGGTCTCCGGCTTGCTCGTCGCCGTCGAGATCGGCAGCCCCGCCTGGTGCAGGGTGCGCAGCACGACGTCGATGTCCGGGAACATCTCGGAGTCGAGCGCCCCGTGCGAGAAGTAGTGCTCGCGGTAGACGGCGAGGGTGCGGTCGGCCAGTTCGTCGTCCATGCCCATCGCGACCCGGAACGTGTCCATGATCGGCGGGCCCACGAACGACATCAGGGTGTCGTGGTCCGGCACCGGGACGCCGACGGTGCGGAAGGTGTGCGTCAGGCTCTCGAGGATGCCCGGCGCGGAGTCGCTGATGGTGCCGTCGAGGTCGAACAGGATGGCGGAGAACGGGCTGGTCATGTCCTGTCCACCCTAGCCGGGCCGTAGCGGGCGACCACCCGGGGTCGCGGCGGCGACGGGGTGGACCGGCGCCGCGCCTCCAGGCCGGGGACCGGACGGTCCTCGTAGTGCCCGGAGGGCGACGTCGACGGACGGCGCTCGCCGATCAGCGGCGTTTCCGCGAGAACCAACCCCCGGCGGTGAGCGAGAGGCCGGCGATCACGGCGATGACGACGATCCAGATGATTGTTGTGGTCTCCACGTTGTGCTCCTGTCGGTGTCGTGCGGTGGGTGTGGTGCTTGTCAGGGGTTCGGGTGCTGCGGGCGAGTCCGGGGCGAGCGGACCGGCCTGCGGAGACGGCTGCGGCGGCCGGTGATGGACCGGTGGTAGACCCTCGCACCGCCGACCGCGGCGATCACCGTGGCCGCGGCGATCACCGCCACGGACGCCACGAGGTCGACACCGGCGACCTCGCCGGCAGCGAGCCGCATCGGCATGAGGATCGCGGAGAACGGCGGGATCAGGCTCATCACGCGGACCCACGGATCCCCGATGCCCTGGAGCGCGAGGATCGCGACGACGAACACCGCTGCGTTCAGCAGCTGGAGGGGCAGCAACGACGAGGACAGTGCCTCCGGCCGCTTCGCGGTGGCGGCGACCGCCCCGTAGATGAAGCCGTAGAAGGCGAACCCGAGGACGAACCACATGATGCTGACGAGCGCCGCCGGGGCGATGAGGTCCTGCAGGCCAGCCGTCCCGAACACCCGCACGGCGCCGATCCCGACGAGGGCGAGGATCGCCATCTGGATGAGACCGAAGAGCCCGGTGCCGACGACCTTGCCGACGAGCAGGGACACGGGGCGCACGCGCGAGAACAGGATGTCGACGACCCGCGTCGTCTTCTCCTCCATCGTTCCCTGCGCGACCGACCCGCCGAGGCCGGCGATCTGGGTGAACAGCACGATGGACACGACGTACGCGAGCACGAGTCGTGCTGCGTCGCCGGACGAGTCGGAGACGGCACGGACCACCGGTTCGGGGACCGAGACCGGACTCCCGGTGGTGTCGGCCACCATCATCTCGAGTGTGCCGGTCCTGATCGCGGCTGCGACGGCCAGGCCGGCGGCCTCGTCGGCGCTGTCGGCCATCGTGACCGTGACCTGGCCGTCGGCCACCGCTGCCGTCCCCGCGACGTCGCCGGCATCGAGTGCCCTGGCCGCCGCGCCCGCGGAGTCGACGGGACGGATGTCGACGCCGGGGACCGCGCCCCGGTCGTCCGCCGAGAGCGCGGCGACGGCCTCGGGCGTCGCGGCGAACGCGAGCGCGGTCGAGGCCGTGTTGCCGGCCAGCAGTCTGGGCACGAGCGCGAGCGCCACGATGAAGAGACAGCTGACCACCATGCCGATCCAGAACGACCGCATGCGCAGTCCGACGTGGACCTCGCGGCCGGCGATGTGGCCGACCTGTCGGAGGTCGAGCCGTGGTCGATCAGAGAGCATCCTGCGTCACCGCGTCTCGGTAGAGGTCGGACAAGGTCGCGCGGGCCCGCTCGACGCCGATCACGTCGACGCCGGCGGCCAGGCGGCGGAAGACGTCCGCCTCGGTGCCGGACGGTACCCGGACCACGTGGCGATCCGGATCGGTCGTCGTGCCGCTGAGCGCATGGCGGCCGCTCGTCACGACGTCCGCACCGAGCTCGGCGAGCACACCCGGAGCGACGGGGGTGGCGGTGCGCACGACGTGGAGGTTCTCCGTCCCCTCGAGGAGGTCGTCGACCCGGTCCTCGGCGACGATCCGCCCGTCGTGGATGATGACCACCCGGTCGCACACGCGCTCCATGAGGTCGAGCTGGTGACTCGAGAACAGGATCGGGCGGCCGGACCGTGCGGTGTCGGCGAGGACCGCGCCCATCGCGTCGACGCCGCTCGGGTCCAGGCCCGAGAACGGTTCGTCGAGCACGAGCGCCGTGGGGTCGCCGAGCAAGGCGGCGACGAGCTGCACACGCTGCCGGTTGCCCAGGCTGAGTTCACGGACGACGTCGCCGAAGCGATGCCGGATCCCCAGCACGTCCCCCCACCGCGCGACCTCGGCACGAGCCTGTCGGCGACCCATACCGTGGAGCCGGGCCAGGTACACGAGGTGGTCACCGACCCGCATCTCCGGGTACAGACCCTGTTCCTCGGGCATGTACCCGATGCCGCTGCGGTACGCGGAGTCGATCGGGCACCCACCGACCGAGACCGTCCCGTCGTCGGCCTCGAGCAGGCCCAACAGGATCCGCATCGTCGTGCTCTTGCCGGCGCCGTTGCTGCCGATGAAGCCGGTGACCTGCCCCGACGGCACGGTGAAGGAGACCCCGTCGAGCACGAGCCGGGACCCGAAGCGCTTGTCGAGGTCGCGGACCTCGATGGTGCCGGCCGGGTTCATGCCGGCCGCCGGAGGACCGCGACCCAGAGCGGGTTCTCGCCCGCTTCGTAGGGCGTGCCGTACCAGTCGCCGAGCAGCGCGACCCGTTCGAGGCCGGCGTCCTCCGCCCACGCGGCGAGTTCGTCGGGCTCGACGAAGGCGACCCGTTCGTCGAACTGCGTCACGGACCGCGGTTCCTCCCACCGGTGCGCGACGGACCAGGTGTCCGCCGCGGTGTCCAGACGGTAGGTCGACGTCAGGCGTGCACCGTCCGGGCGTTCGGTGACGACCGGCAGGGGCTCGATGCCGAACCTGCCGACCGCGGTCGCTCGGTCGTACGCCTCGACCACGAGGTGGCCACCCGGCGCGAGCCAGGACGAGGCTCGTCGCACAACGCCTTCCCGGTCGGCCGGGTCGGGCAGGCAGGAGATCGAGCCGAGGACACAGGCGACGAGGTCGGCCGATCCGCTCGGTTCGGAGTGGTCCCGCATGTCCGCGTCGACCACCGTCGTCCGGGCGCGGGTCGAGGCGTCCTCGGCACCGAGGTTGTCCCGCAGGCGGTCCACCATCGCGGACGACACCTCCACGGCGCGCACGGTGTGTCCCGCGCGCGCCAGCGGGATCGCCACCCGGCCGGTCCCGGCACCCAGTTCGACGATCCGGGACGCGGGAGCGACGAGGCTCCCGAGCGCCTCGGCCTCGAGCGCGCCACCGTGCTCGAACACCCGGTCGTAGACGCTCGCCCACGCTCCGCCGTACCCACCGGAGCGGTCGATGTCCTGGCGGTCCCGGTCGATGTTGCTGTCGATCACGATCGGTCCTCCGTCGGCGCGGGCAGTTCCGCACCCTCGATCCGCGGGACGAGCCCGGAGACGAAGCGGTACTCGGGATCGCCGGACTCGTCGTAGCCGCTGTAGAGCACCACCATGAACTGGAAGGCGTCGCTGCCCGGTTCGAGGTCGCCGGCGCGCTCGCGGCGTTCGACGGCGTGCCGGATGTAGTTGGCCACGAGCCGGTACGAGGACGCCTGCTGCATCTGCTCGACCTCGAGCGAGTTGAGCGCGATGAGGTCGATGCCGACGTCGAAGAACGCTTTCTCACGGCGTCGGCCGGGGAACCAGAACGCGTGCACGAGCCGCCGGCGGACGATGCTGGAGGCCTCGTGCCACGGGGACACCTGGCCGTCCGCACCGCGTGTCCGGTACATCAGGTGGAAGTCCTGGGTGGCCGGCTCGGGAGCGAAGAACCGCCAGTTCGGGATCGTCAGCCCGACCGGGTCCAGGCTGCGGAGCCGGTCGAAGCTCCGCTGCGGGTGCTGGGTCAGGAGCGTCAGGACGAACCAGCCGGCGAACACCGCCTCGACGGCGGTCGTGATGACGGTGGTGGGTGCGGGTCGGCGGCCCATCACCGCGCACCCTCGGCTTCCACGGGCACCCGCGGTGTCGTGTGCCGGAGGACGACGGCGGCGATCCGGGTGACGACGGCGCGGTCGGCGAGGAGACCGAGGTGATCGGTTCCGTCGACCACGGTGAGACGACCGTCGGCACCGGCGGCCACGAACTCCTCGTCGAGCGCCCGCTGGTGCGGGTGTTCCCGCAGGGTCCGGTCGGCAGCGACGACGTCGACACGAGCCGAGGTCGTCGGCAGGCTCCCCACCGGTGCGCGGAACACCTGGTACAGGCTCGTCCACTCCCGTTTGGCGGTGGACCACAGGGCGTGGTCCCGCAGTTCGGCCCGCAGCCGCGCTGCGACCTCGTCCGGGTACAGGAACACCCACGGCGGGACGTCGAGCATCACACCGAGTCCGAGCCGGAGCGAGGGTGCGACGAGTCGCATCGACATGTCGAGCATGCGGGCACCCTCGGCCTGCACCGCGGACACGGCGACCTCGCCCGGGTGCGTCGGGTCGATGAGCACGACCCCGGTCACCCGTGACCCCAGACGCTCCGCCGCACGGGTGACGAGGTACCCGCCGAGCGAGTGCCCCACCAGCACGACGTCCCGATCGGCGGCGACCGCGTCGACCAGGTCGACCAGGTCGTCGACGGACTCCTGCAGGCTGTAGCTGTCACGTGAGAAGTAGCTGCTCGCGCCGTACCCGGCGCGGCTGTAGAACAGGGTGTCGACCCGTCCGGCGAGCTCCTCGCCGTACCAGTGCCAGTAGGTGGCGGAGGACTGGTGGCCGCTCTCGAACACGACGAGCGGCAGAGCCTCCGCACCGGGTGCGCGCCGGAGGCGGTAAGACAGCACGTTCCGTGACGGGGTGCGGTGCCGCCGGGCCTCCGGCCCGTCCGCTCGCTCGATCCCGGCGCGGCGCACCAGCGCGGAACCGACGCCGACGACGGCGAGGATGCCGGTGACCGAGGCGACGATCGCTGGGAGCCGAGCGGGCGAGCGGTGCGAGCCTGCCGTCAGCGACCGCGCCGCGCGCCCCTGCACCACCGAGAGGATGGCCGGGTAGGTCGCCATGAAGGCCCACACGAACCGGGCGAGTCCCATGTACCGCGCGTTCGCCAGGTGGAACGCGGCCATCGCCCCGACGATCCCGTAGGCCGCGCGGGTCGGCAGCACGAAGACCAGCGGGAACGCGGTCTCGAGGACGAGGACGGCGTGCGCGGCGAGTCGGGAGAGGCGGGGGTGCGCGGTCAGGAACCGGTAGAGGCCCTCATCGCCGTACGTGCGGGTGCGCAGGATCCCCGGGAGCGCCTCGCCGGTCCGCCACGTCCGGCTCACGATCTTCACCAGGCCGGAGACGCTGTACGACAACGCGGCTTGCATCGCCAGGAACCACACCGCCGCTTCGGCCGCTCGGGGTGAACCGCGACCGACACGGCCGAGGGCTGCCGAGGTCTGCACGAGGAAGGCGAGCTGGTCGGACCCGTCCGAGCCGTAGTGGTTCTTCGGGTGCAGCACGAGCGCGCTCGCAGCGAGGAAGGCGTTCGCCGGGGCCCGGTGTGCCGTCACGTGCAACGGCAGGAAGAGCGACAACCCCGCGCCGATCCGGAGCACGTGGACGACGTTGTCGATCTTCTCGTCCGAGACGCGGTCGAGGAACGGCATCAGCCGGGGGAACCGGGTAGCCATCGCGCTGCGACCGTACGTCCAGTCACCCAGGCCGCCGGGACGTTGGTCACGTCGGCTGAAGAGGTACTCGACGCTGCTGAGCACCTGCGTGACCGCGCTCATCCGCTCGGCCGCGAGCAGCGCCGTGCGCGGTCGGGACACGGCGGTCAGCACGTCGCCGATGCCCGCTGTGATCGCCCGGAGACGGGGTGCGCGGAGCGGAGGGAGGTGCGCGAGGACGGACCGGGCGTTCACGCTCGGTCCCCGCTCGCGGGTCGCTGGTGCATGGGTGTGTGGCCTCCTGGGCGAGGGAGTCGCTTGTGCGACCCGTCTGGACGAGGACGTACGTGACCCGACCGCTGCGCGGTCGAGCGGGGTGCCGGCCGACGAGGAACCGTCGGCCGGCACAGGTGGTCAGCCGATGGCCTGACCGATGGTGAACCCGGCCGTGAAGGCGGCGGCACCCGCCGCTGCGCCCTTGAACGCAGCGACGAAACCGGGGCAGAAGGCCGCGGCCGTGGCGGGCGTCGCGAGGACCGGGACGGAGGCGCTCAACCCTCGGCTGGACACGTCGGCGAAGGGCAACGTCGCGAGCGCGGCGTCCGCGTTCACTTTCTCGAGCAGCATCGTCACCACCCCTAGTCGGCCGTCGCGACGCCGACCCACACGCCGGCACCGAACAGCCCGGCGAAGGCAGCCGCGCCGGCGACCGCTCCCTTGTTGGCTGCCACGAACGCGGCAGCGGCCGTGACGGTGGCCGGGGTGGCCAGCACGGGCAGCTCCCCTGGTGCTCCGGACCAGTTGGTGCGGTCCATCTGCAGGTTCGCGATCGATCGATCGCTGTTCACACGTGACGCGAGTGACGTCATGGTCTTCCCCATTCCTCTTCCGTTGTCGACATCGATCACGGCCGGCACCGCCTCGGAGGGCGACGAGATGACGGAGGACAGCTGCGCCGGTCGCCCCGCGACTCCCCCCTGTCAACTCTTACAGGTTCGGTCACAGGGGTCGCAGGTTCACCCCTCTTTCGAGGGGCGTCACATGCGATTGACACGGAAACCTCAGGTCTCCGTACCCCAGAAGGAGGACCCGGGTCCCGCCTGTTCTAGAACAGGCGGGTGTGGCCGCCCTCGATGCCGCGCATCGCGTCGTAGTCGAGCACGAGGACGCGGATACCGCGGTCCTCGGCGAGGGTTCGTGCCTGCGGTGCCACCGTCTGCGCCGCCAGCACGCCCTGCACTGGACGCAGGTGCGGGTCGCGGTTCATGAGCTCGAGGTAGCGCGTGAGCTGCTCGACCGCGTCGATGTTGGCGTTGCGCTTCATCTCGACCGCGACGCTCGCTCCCGCGTCGTCGCGGGCCAGGATGTCGACCGGCCCGATGGCGGTCATGTACTCGCGGCGGACCAGCGTGTGGCCGTCGCCGAGCAGTTCGATCTGCTCCGCGAGGAGCTGCTGCAGGTGCGCCTCGACCCCGTCCTTCACCAGGCCCGGGTCGACGCCGAGGTCGTGGGTCTGGTCCGCGATGACCTCGTGGATGGACACGATCAGGCGGTCCTGGGTCTTCTTCTGCGTCACCGTCCAGACCTCGGTGATGCCACCGACTGTCTGCTCCTCGTCGGGCTCGCTCATCTCGATCGAGCACGGCGGGCTCATCCAGTTCAGCGGCTTGTAGCTGCCACCGTCGGAGTGCACGAGCAGCGAGCCGTCCGCCTTGAGCATGAGCAGACGGGTCGCGAGCGGCAGGTGGGCTGAGAGCCGTCCGGCGTAGTCGACGGAGCAGCGGGCGATGACGAGACGCACCCGGGAAGCCTAACGGGCGTCGCGTCCCGACCCGGACGGCGCGCTCGTCGCGTCGGCAGTGCTGGTTGCGTCGGCAGCGCTCGTCGCGTTGTCGACGTTGTCGACGTTGTCGACGTTGTCGACGTTGTCGACGTTGTCGGTGTGGTCAGCGCTGTCGGCCGGGAGGCGCGGCTTGCCCCCGTCGTGTCCGTCGCCGCCCCCGCGGGTCGGCCGGGCGGCGGCGCCGGTCTCACGGGCAGCACCCGACGCGAGTCCCGCCGCGATGATGAACACGAAGACGACCAGGAGCGCACCGAGCAGTCCGACGTGCTCGCCGAGGAACCCGATGAGCGGAGGACCGGCCAGGAACGCCACGTACCCGATGGTGGCGACGGCGCTGACCTTGGCGGCTGCGGTGCGGGGGTCGTCGGCGGCGGCCGACATGCCCATCGGGAAACCGAGGCTGGCACCGAGGCCCCAGAGCACGACGCCCACGATCGCGAGCGGCACGTTGTCGATGAAGATGAGCATGCCGAGGCCGACCACGGCGACGGCCGCGCTGATGCGCAGGATCGGGACGCGCCCGAACTTGTCGATGAGGGGGCTGCCGGCGACGCGGCCGACGGTCATCGCCGCGAGGAACACGGTGAGCACCCCGGCGCCGGCGGCGTTGTCGAGCCCGTGGCCGTCGATCATCGCGAGCGGCAGCCAGTCGTTCGCGGAGCCCTCGGCCAGGGCCATGCCGAGCACGATCACGCCGATGAGGATCGTGGACGGCTGCGCCCAGACCTGCATGCGGGTGAGCGGCGTGGCGACCGGACTGGTGTCGGTGGAGACCTGCTCGGCGAAGCGGTGCTCGTCCTGGAACTTCGTGACGGCGACGAGCATCACGGCGCTCGTGATGACGACCAGCACGATGAAGTGCACGGAGACCGGGATCTCGAGCCGCTCGGCCAGGGCACCGAGCCCGGCGCCGGCCAGTGTGCCGAGGGAGAACGCTGCGTGGAACAGCGGCATGATCGTGCGCCCGCCGGCCTTCTCGGCAGCGGCGCCGGAGACGTTCATCGACACGTCGCACAGGCCGTTGCCGAACCCGAAGGCGATCAGGGCGATCCAGATGGCGGCGAAGCCCCACCCGAGCGTGACCGCGATGCCGGCGAAGACCATGCCGAGCGCCAGACAGGCGGCGGCGATCTGGATCCCGCGCCGTGCGCCGAGCTTGGCGACGATGTGGCCGGCGAAGGTCAGGCCACCGATCGAACCGACGGCCATGCCCAGGACGAGCAGGCCCATCTCGAAGGTGCTCGCCCCGAGGGAGTCGCGGACGCTCGGGATCCGGCCGAGCCACGTCGCGATGTCGAGCCCGGACAGGGTGAACACCACGAACACCGCGATGATCCAGGCCCTAGTGGTCGGAACGGTGCGGGTGGACGGCGTCGTCATGGTGGTCCCATCGTGCTTCGTTGCTGGTGGTCGTGGTGCGCGTGGTGCGGGTCGCGCTGCGCGTTTTGTTCGGAGTCGGCCGCTATCGAATCGATTCGACCGCTTGTTCCCGCTACGCTAACCGGCGATGGACGAACCGGCAACAGCACTCGGCGCGTCGCCTTCCCGCGACGGCGGCACCCGTCCGTCGCGCCCGACGCTGGCCGCGGTCGCCCGCGCCGCCGGTGTCGCGCCGTCGACGGCCTCGCTCGCGTTCAGCGGCAGCGGCCCGGTGTCCGAGGACGCCAAGGCCCGAGTCCTCGCCGCCGCCGCAGAGCTCGGCTACGGCGGCCCCGACCCCCGTGCGCGTTCGCTCCGCCGAGGGCGTTCGGGCGTCATCGGTGTCGTCATGGACGAGCGTCTGAGCGATGCCTTCCGTGACCCCGTCAACGTCCTGACGCTCGACGGCATCGCCGAGGTCGCCGGGGCTGCGGGCGCTTCGCTCTTGCTGGTCCGGAGTCCGCTCGATGACGAACAGGGAGCCGGCCCCCTCGTCGATGCCCCGATGGACGCCGTCGTGCTCGTCGGGTGCAACGTCCGGATCGACCCGGCCGTGGCGGTGCTGCGGCGCCGGCAGATCCCCGTCGTCGCGATCGAGGCGGACGAGATCGAGGGTGCCGTCCCTGTTCAGCTCGACAACCGGGATGCCTCGCGCCGTGCTGCTGCGTACCTGCAGGACCTCGGGCACGCCGACGTCACGGTGGTGACGCTGCCGCTCGACGCTGCTCGTCGGCGGGGGCCGGTCGACGACGACCGGTTCGCGTCGGGCATCGCGTTCACGACGCTGGAGCGACTGCGGGGCGTGCGCGAGGTCTACCCCTCCGCCGTGGCGGTCGAGACGGCGGGGAGCTCGGTAGAAGAAGGACGCCTGGCAGGCGTGGAGCTGTTCGCTGCCGATGGCCCTCGCCCCACCGCCGTCATCGCCCAGAGCGACCTGATCGCCGTCGGGGTGATCTCGGCTGCCCTCGACGCCGGGCTGCGGGTGCCCGAGGACGTCAGCGTCGTCGGGTTCGACGGCATCACGGTGGACGACAGCCTGTTGCACCGCACGCCGATCCGGCACCTGACCACGCTCGTGCAGCCGTTCGTGCAGAAGGGCCAGGCTGCCGCTCGTGCTGCGCTGGCGATGCTCGAGGGGGCGGAGCCGCAGCCGGCGTCGTTCGTCTCGGAGTTGCGGGTGGGGGACACGACGGGGCCGCCGCCGGCTGTGCGCTGATCCCACCCGTCCGCATTCCGCCAGACCCCTACGGGTCGGTCAGCGCGACTTCGCGAGGATCACCGCGACAGGGCGGGAAGCACGACGTCATCGACGACCTCGACGATGTCGTCGCGGGACAGCGGACCAGTGGTGAGGTGACGGGCGAGCACGAGTGCGGCGCCAGCGCTGACGCGTGATGGGCTGACAGCGCTCGAGGGGATCTCGCCACGGGCCGCGGCACGTCCGAATGCTTCGGTCACGAGGCGTTGGCGCGGCTCGATGAGCAGCGCGACGATCCGCTGCCACATCTCCGGCCGCCGCTCCCGCTCGAGGAGGAGCGGCGTGAGGACCCGTCCGACCGGGGAGGTGAGCCCGTCGGCGAGGTCGGTGAGGAACGCGATGAGTTCGTCGCGGAGGTCGCCGACCGGCTGGAGTCGGGTCCCCCCGGGGTGATCGCTCCGCTCCGCGGTGTCTTCGGTCCAGGCGAGGGCGGCGAGGACGAGCTGCTCCGGACCGGTCCAGCGCCGGTAGAGCGAGGCCTTGCCCGCACCGGCTGCCGCGGCGACGTTCTCGAAGGTGAGGCCCGCCATGCCGTGGTCAGCCAGCTGTTCGAGTGTGGCGGCGAAGATCGCGTGCTCGAGGTCAGCACCGCGCCGCCGGACGGGAGCGTTCACGAGATGAGTGTCCCACCGACCCACACAGCGCCCGGCTGAGCGAGGACGGCTGGGTCGACGAGGGGATCGCCGGTCGTGAGCAGGAGGTCCGCACGCAGCCCCACTTCCACACGCCCGCGGTCGTGCAGACCGAATGCCGCCGCTGCCCCATCCGTGGCAGCGGTCAGTACCGCGCCGTTCGTCATCCCGGTGTCCCGCAAGAGGAGCATCTCCTCGTGGAGGGCCTCGCCGTGGCGAACCGGCGCGAAGGGGGTCTCGTTCGCGTCCGTGCCGGCGATGACTGGCACACCGGCGCTGTGCATCCGGCGCACGCTCTCGACGGCGTTCTCGAACGCGGCGTCGGCACGGTCCCCGAGTCGCGCGCGGGCCATCGCGCGCATCATCACGAGGGTCGGTGACGCGATGGTGCCCTGGGCCGCCATCCGCCGGACGGTCGCGTCCGGCAGCGGCCGGTCGAGGGGCGCGTGCGTGAGGATGTCGACCCCGGCGTCGAGCCCGCGGACGAACGACGCGGCGGTCACGACGTGGGCCACGGTCCGGAGCCCCCGGCTGCGTGCACCGTCGACCAGGGCCGTGATCGTTGCGACGACGAGCGCGGGGACGTCGGTGGCGTCGGGGTCCTCGATGATGATCTTCACCAGGTCCGACCCGTTCGCGGCCCGCCAGTCCAGGTACCGCTCGGCATCGGCTGCGCTGCTCACGCCGCTCGCGTCCGGGAAGCCCATCCGAGCGATCTGGGTGCTGCCCGGTGCCGAGGCGGCCGAGCCCGCGCTGAGGAGCCCCGGGGCCCCTGGTGCTCGTCGCTGCTCGTCGACGAGGGAGTCCGGGTGTGTCCCGAGGTCGACCATCGTCGTGACGCCGGCTCGGACTGCGGACGACAGCGCCGCCGGGGAGCCCAGGTGGACGTGCGTGTCGATCAGGCCCGGAACGAGGAACTGCCCCGTTCCGTCGACGACCGGACCGCCGGCTGGAGCGACGGTCCCCGCGGGACGGACCGTGCTGATGTGCTCGTCGAACTCGACGTCGACAGCCTCGGTTGTGGTCACCCCGCCGGAGCTGGTGCGGACGTTGCGAATGGTCGTGGTCATGCGGTCTACGATACAGAATCGTTCACTACACGCAACGAGGAGCCATCGATGTCCGAACTGATCGACGTCCACGCACACTTCGTCACCGCGGACTACGTCGCAGCGGCCCGAGCAGCCGGGTACGAACAGCCGGACGGCATGCCCGCCTGGCCGAGCTGGTCGCTCGCCGGCCAGCTCGGTGACATGGACCGCCGCGGGATCGCCCGAGCGGTCCTGTCCGTCTCGTCGCCCGGAGTGCACTTCGGGGACGACGACCGAGCCGCGGAGCTCGCGCGGACGCTCAACGACGAAGCCGCCGCGATCGCGGCCGCGCACCCGGACCGGTTCTCGTACTTCGCGTCCCTCCCGGTGCCGGATGTCGACAGTGCGGTCCTGGAGGCCCGGCGCACGTTGCAGGGACCGGGTGCGGTCGGCGTCGTCCTCGAGTCCAATGCGCACGGCCAGTACCTGGGAGATCCCGCGTTGGAGCCGCTCTGGGCCGAGCTCGACGCCCGCGGCGCGGCCGTCTTCGTTCACCCGACCTCGCCCGTCGGGTGGGAGCACACCGCCCTCGGGCGTCCTCGCCCGATGCTGGAGTTCATGTTCGACAGCACCAGGAGCATCGTCGACCTGGTGTTCGCCGGCGTCCTCGACCGGTACCCGGACGTGCGCGTCATCGTGCCGCACTCGGGCGCGACCCTGCCGGTCCTCTCTGACCGGATCGCCCTGTTCCAGCAGTTGTTCGGCGCCACCGCCGGCACGATGCCCTGGAAGGACGCGATGCGGCGGCTCTGGTTCGACACGGCAGGCACGCCGTTCCCGCTGGACGTGCCAGTACTCGCCGAGGTCGCCGGGACGGACCGGCTGCTCTACGGCAGCGACTCGTGCTGGACGCCGACGCAGGGCGTGGACGCGCAGATCGCCGCGCTCGACGATGCCGAGCCGCCGCACGACGCGACGAGTTGGCGGGAACTCACGACCCGGAACGCTCGGCGTCTGCTCGACTGACTCCGGCGAGGACGCTCTGGATCGCGGGTCCGGCGATCGCGACGACGGTGTCGTGGTCGGCTGCGAGCACGGCAGGGACCCCGAAGACCTGCCGGCTCGTGATGATCCCGACGAGCATGGCCGCGGCGAGCCCGGCCCGGAGCGTAAGGTCCTCGTGATCGGCGCCGGAGGCTCCGTGCACGAGGCGGGCCTGGATGAAGTCCCGCAGCTGCGCCGTCGCGTCCTCGTTGACCATCGCACCTCGGAGCATCGCCATCAGCGGTTCCGACTCCTCCGGGGCGCCTTCCCAGGCCTGCAGGAACGCCCGGACGACGCGCTCGCCGAGATGCTCGTCCGGACCCTCGAAGGCCGTGTCGAAGCGCCGGAGCGCGGACGGGGAAACGGCCATCACCGCTGCGAACAGGTCGGCCTTCGACCCGAAGAACTGCATCACCTGCGAAGGGTCGACGCCGGCGTCCGCCGCCACGGCCCGGATCGTCGTGCCGGCGAAACCGTCGCTGGCGAACCGCGCACTCGCCGCCGCGAGGACCGTCGTGCGGGTACTGGCCGCCCCGGGACGGCGACCTACGCGGGAGGTCGTCGCTGCTTCCGTCGTTCCGTCCATGCCCGCAATCTACTCCGCTGACGGGTTTCTCAACACACGTTGAGTTCTTGCCGGATCGGACGTACGCTCGCCTCGACGACGAGCCCACGGAGGACTCCCGCACGAAGGAGAACACGATGACCGACCAGAGGATGACCGTCCCCTCCACCCCGCTGCCCGCGCCGCGCACGGGTGTGCTCACCCCCTTCGAGCCCGGCACCCGAACCCTCGAGGCCGGGTTCCGGATCGCGCCGCAGTTCAAGCCGCTGCCCGTCGACACGGTGTTCGACAAGGACGTCGCGATGCAGCTGCGCGACGGCACGACCATCCACGTCGACGTGTTCCGCCCGGTCGGCACCGAGCCGGTGCCGGTGATCGTGGCATGGAGCCCGTACGGCAAGGCGCAGGGCACGTCGCTCAGCGTGATGGGGGTGTTCGGGCTCGTCGGACTGCCGAACAGCACGGTGTCCGGACTCGAGAAGTTCGAGGCACCGGACCCGGCGTACTGGGTCGAGCACGGCTACGCGATCTGCAACGTCGACATCCGCGGCGTGGTCGACTCCGAGGGCGACAGCGTGCTCTGGGACCGGCAGGAGGGCCGCGACGCGTACGACGTCATCGAGTGGCTGGCCGAGCAAGAGTGGTGCGACGGCAAGGTCGGCATGAGCGGCACGAGCTACCTCGCCGTGTCGCAGTGGTTCACCGCCGCCGAGCAGCCCCCGCACCTCGTCGCGATCAACCCGTGGGAAGGCGTCAGCGACGTCTACCGCGACCTCGTGATGCGCGGCGGCATGCCCGACACCGGGTTCGCACAGCAGCTGCAGGACGGCAGCTTCTTCGGGAAGGGCCAGAAGGAGGACATCCTCGCCGAGGTCGACGCCCACCCGCTGATGACCGACCTGTGGGAGCAGAAGATCCCTGACTTCTCGCAGATCGAGGTGCCGGCGTACGTCGTCGCGAGCTACTCGAACACCCTGCACACCGCCGGGACCTTCCGCGCCTGGCGTCGGATCGCCAGCGACGAGAAGTGGCTCCGGATCCACAACACCCAGGAGTGGCCGGACTACTACGACCCGGCGAACGTCGAGGACCTCCGCCGGTTCTTCGACCACTTCCTCAAGGGCGCCGACAACGGGTGGGAGACCACTCCGAACGTCCGGTACTCGGTCCTCGACCTGCAGGGCGGAGACGAGGTCGCCGTGCCGGCTGAGTCGTTCCCGCCGCAGGACGCCGCTTCGACGAAGTACTACCTCGACGCCCGGACGCGAACGCTGACCACGGCCGCGCCCGAGGCGCCTGCGGAAGCGTCCTACGCCGTCGACGCGAACCCGGACGCCGTCTCGTTCCTGACCCGCTTCGACGAGGAGACCGTCCTGGTCGGGTACCCGAAGGCGCACCTGTTCGTCGAGGCCCGGGGCGCCGACGACATGGACCTGTTCGTCTTCGTCCAGAAGCTCGACCGCGGGGGAACGCCGCTGCAGGCGTTCACCGTGCCGAACCAGTCGGCGATGGCGCACGACCTCACCGACCACGGCGCGACGATCCTGCGCTACAAGGGCTCCGACGGACGCCTCCGGGTGTCCGCTCGGCACCTCGACGAGGCCCTGTCGACCGACGACGTCCCCGCGCACTCGTTCGACCGCGTCGAGAAGCTCGCTGCCGGGCAGGTCGCCGAGATCGAGATCGACCTGTTCCCGGTCGGACTGCGCTTCCACGCGGGCGAGCAGCTGCGGTTCATCGTGAGCTCCCGGAACCTGCTCGGCACGCTCATGCCGGCGATCCGCGAGTACGTCGGCGCGAACACCGGGCGGCACGTCGTGCACACCGGCGGCGACCAGGCCTCGTACCTCCAGCTCCCCGTCCGGGCCGCACGGTGACCGGCGCGACCGTGCGCCTGGCCGGCGAGGACACCGACTCGACCATCGACGGGTTCGAGCTGTTCTCGGCCCGCCGGGCGCTCGCGCTCCTGAAACGGAAGCTGGGACGCGAGCGACTGCTCGAGCTCCTGGCCGACGAGATCGCTGCGGGTGACGCGTTCCTCCGCGCCCACCTCGAACGCTCCGGCGGCGAGCAGGCAACCGGCACGACCACGCTCCGTGCACGGGGCATCAGTGCCGCGCAGTTCGGTGCGTGGCTCGGCGCCGCGTTCGCCCGCGAGGACGTCATGCTCGCCGGACACCCGGAGCACTACGGGATCCACGCCGAGCCGGGGCGCAACGTGAACATCGTCGAGACCCTCGATGAGTACGTCTGCTCGTTCTTCATGCGCCCCTGGGACGACAGTGCCGTCGTCGAGCAGGAGCTGCCCGCCGCAGAAGCGCCTGCCGGTCGCCGGTCGCACATGCTGTTGGCGGACGGGACGGTGATCGGCTCGATCGCGAACTCCTTCGACGAGGAGCAGGACGGCTTCACCGCACGTCTGTCCGTCACCCTGCCGGCGACCTGCGCCCCGGCGGTGATCGAGCAGCACCTCGAGCACTTCGCCGTCGAGTTCCGCAGCTGGATCCTCCGAGCCGCCAACGAGCGGTGACCGTAGCAGCGCAGTCCGGTAGCCCATCGGTCATCGAGACGGTGGCTCAGGGCAGCGTTCGCTCCCACGTCGACGTCGGCCGCTCCGCGCGCGACCGTGAGCTGCGAGTCCTACTGCCAGGTGGCGGTGTCGGGGTCGATGCCGCGGGCGCGTGCGCCGGCGTCGATGATGCGACGCAACCATGAGGCGAGCCCGGCTCGGATGCCGTCGTAGTGTGCGGCGTACGCGGGATCGGCTTCGTAGATGCGGCCGAGGACGACCTGTATCTGCCGGGTGATCGGGAAGTAGGCGGAGAACACCTCGCGATGCTGTTCAACGAGACCGTCCGCGGCCGGGCTACCGGGTTCGACACCAGCATCCATGGCGTCGGCAAGGGCCTGATCAAGCGCCGCCGACGCATCGGCGACGGCCTGCCAGTCGTCCACAGTGCGTGACGCGGAGCGTTCGGCGTAGTGCCGCCACTCCGGCGTCTCGCCGTAGAGTTGCCGCGCCTCAGCCGGCCACTGCGGATTCCATCCAGACCCGAACATCGCGGTCTGCTCCTCAGCGGTCATGAGCAGCCCGTGCTCGTGGGCGTCGGCCATCCGGGCAAGGTCATCGCCCAGCGCGCTGAGATGCTCGATCCGCGCCGCAAGCTGGGACTGCTGGGCGCGCAGCGCAATGACAACAGCCGCACTCGGATCGTCGAGAACGTTCCGAATGGCTTCCAGGTCGAGCCCCAGCTCGCGGTAGACGACGATGCGCCGCAGCCGCTCGAGGTCGCCTTCGGCATAGAGCCGGTACCCGGCAGCTGACCGTGACGACGGCCTCGCAAGGGCGATCTCGTCCCAGTGATGCAACGTCCGGACCGTCACGCCCAGGCGCGCCGCGGCCTGACCAACAGTCAGGTCCACGGCGTCGCTGTCATCAGGCATGCGCTCCATTCTTCTCGCCGTCGGCGTCAGGTGCGGTGATGCCGATCGCTTCGAGGTTCTTGGCGGTCTGGCTGGTCGGCTCGAAGGGTTTCGCGGCAGTGAAGACGACTCGCACCTTCTCCGGCGTGATCACCTCGACATCGCGGGTGCCCCAGGGCGTGTCCCGCGGCTCGCTCACCACGCCCGCGTCGTGGGCTCGGCACGCGGTGACGAGGGCGTCGATCTGGTTCAGGACGCACGCGAAGCTGACGCTCACCGCCGGCGCCGGCGCCTGATCCGGAGCGGACGCGGTTGGGACCAGCAGGACGTCCTGAAAGGCCCACCGGCGCAGGTGCACGAGCTGGCCCGGCACGCTGAACAGGTCGAAGAAGCCCAGGCCGCGGGTCCAGAAGTCGACGGAAGCGGCCAGGTCGGTTGTCGGGATCGTCACGAACGACGGCATCCCGTATATCCCGTGGAACGGCTCAGGCGCGACCACGTCAGGGCCGGGGGCGGGGACCGGGCTCATCTCAAAGGCGTTGTAGTAGCTGCTCATGGGTCCACGTTCTGCCCTCACGCGGCGTGAGGGTCAAATCGGGGAACTCTGGGACCAACCTGTTGGCCCGGTTCACCGAGTTGCGGCCCGCGTCCGGAGAACGATCGGCTACCGGGCGTGCGCTGCCCCGTGGTGATCTGACTCGTCGTCTCGAGCGTCTGCTCTTGGTCGTCGGAGAAGAAGACCAGCGCATCCCGCGGCCAGGCAACCGCAGATGGCTGCCGCCGGAAGGACAAGTTGCCAACCGCCCACGGTCAACAGCAGACCGCCAACAACGGCAGTGACGAATGCCAGCACTCCCACAACGGTCGATGCACGGCGGACCGGATGCGCCACGAGTTCGTCTTCCGCACGGTTCCTCGCGATCACTCCGACACGTGCGACGGTAGCGGCCACCGCAACTCCCAACGGGATCGCGACCTGTGAGGCGACAGCCACCGATTCCCAGCTCACGTAGCTGTAACGGATCTTGCCGAGGCTGAACATCCCGACCGCGAAGACTGCGCCAGCGAGAACGACCACCGCGGGAAGCGTCGCTCGGCGTAGCCAACTCAGCACCGCTTTCTCACGGGATCGCACCATGTCGACAGATTAGAACTGCACAACGCAGTGCAGGCGCGACGTTCACCGACCTGCGCGCCGGAAGTCAAAGCCAATACCCTCCAGCGCGGGCTCCCGCGGGCGAGCAGGTCGGCGTCCGTCGCCCTCAGACCTCGACGGTGTAGTCGAGCGCGAGGTCGGCGGCGTTCCGGCCCCGGATGCCCCAGTTCACCTTCGGCGTCTCGGTGATCGTGATCTCGATACTGTGCGACGAGATGCCGGCAGCGGATTCAATTCGGGCAAAGAGCTCGCTGATGAGCCTTCGCTTCGCCCCGTCGCTCCTGCCCTCAAACATCGAGATCTCGATGATCGTGTAGTTCGGACCCCGGTCCTCCGGGTAGACGAAATCGGAGGAGTCGAGACCGATGAACCGCTGGAACCGCTTCTCTGGCGGGTAGTCGAGCGCCTTCGTGATCGCGCCATGGATTGCATCGGAGAGGGCAGCACGATGTGCATCGAGAGACGCACGAAGGCCGAAGACGACTACTTGTGCCATGACCCGATGCTAGCGAGCGCGGGGCGTCCTGTAAGCCGGTCGACTACCGCGACTTCGTGCGCATCGGTCCAGCTCCCCCCTCGAGCCCCGTGCTTCCTGATGGGGGCGTTCTCGCATAGGTGGTCCGAAACGATTCCGAACGACGGGACGTCAAAGAGGCGCCCCACGGACGCCCACCATGTGCGGAGGAATCAGCGCCGCCGCACCCCGAGCCCCACCACCGCCACGAGGTTGACAGCACTCCCCACCAAGAACCCCGTCGTCCCACCCGCGACTCCCGCGACCGGCCCGAGCACCGCCATGAGCACCGCCCCGACGACGAAGCCTGCGACCGACGCCAGCGCGACCTGCCGCGACCTCCCCGATGCGAGCAACAACGCCGCCGGCACGAGCCCGACGGTGAACACCCACACCGCGACCATCAGGTACCGCAGGTCCGCGACGGCAGCGGCACCCTCGGCGGGGTAGACGATCGGCAGGAACCACCCGGCGAGCAGCGCGACCAGGCCGAACACGACGGCAGAAGCAGCAGCGAACCCGACGACGAGCAGCAGCGCTCCGCGAGACCGCAACGATCCACCATCGGTCCGGTGCGCGAACGCCGGCACGAGGACCTGCCCCAGCGCCTGCCCGAGCATCGACGCCGGCGTCGCCAGGGTGAACGCCGCCGCGTAGACCCCGGCGTCGTGCGCTGACGACGTCACCTGCGCCGAGATCATCGTCAACTGCAGCAACCCGTTCGACGTCACGACCGCCAGCACGTTCCACGCCGCGAACCCGAGCACCCCGGCAGCGGGTTCGCGCGAAACCGGTGCGAAGCCGTTGCCCCGCGGCCAGCAGGCGATCGCGAACACCGTGTACCCGATGGCCAGGGGCAGCAGCACGAACGGCTCGAGGCGGGCGACGCACGCCACCACGAGCAACCCGAGCGCCAGGACGCTCGTCACGGAGTCCCACAGCGCGACACGCGGCGCCCGGTCGTAGCCGAGCTGCGCTCCGCGTGCGTAGCAGTACAGGCCGTAGCCGACGACGACGCTGACGCCACCGAGCGCCATCCCGGGGCCGTTGCCCCAGGCCAGCGCGACCGGCACGGTGACCGCGGCGAGCACCACGCTCGACACCAGCATCGAGACCCCGAGCAGCCGGTTCACCGCGGCGTCCGACCGCCGACCCCGCAGCGCGATCGCCAGGTACCGAGAGGCGGTGTTGCCCGCGGCGTTCGGCCAGAGCAGCGCGACGAACACCGACAGGGACAACAGTGCCGTGGTCTGCCCGAGGGTCTCGGTGCCGAAGACCCGCCCGACGACGACGGTGACGAGCAGCTTCGCGACGCCCTGCACCCCGATCCCGACCGTGGCGAGCACGGCCGACGACGCCACAGAAGACGACGGAGCCACAGGCACAGAAGCCCTGCTGGAAGAACCAGACCCGCTCACCGCGCCAACGCCTGTTCCACCCATCCACGCCGATGCGCGCGCAGCCCGAGCGTCACCGCCCGGACCCCGATGTACCCGAGGGCGAACGCCGCCCACAGCCCCGCGAGCGTCCCACCAGCCCACCACAGCAACGGCAGGTACACGACCAGGTTCACGCCGCCCGCGATCGCCAGGTACCGCGCATCCCCTGCGCCGATCAGCACCCCGTCGAGCACGAAGACGTACCCGGCGACGGGCATCCCGACGGCGATGAGCACCAGCACGAGCGGCAGCGCGTCCTGCACAGCGGACGAGTCGGAGAACACCGGCCCGAGCACTCCGCTCACGGCCAGGGTCAGTGCCCCGAGCAGCGCCCCACCGATGATCCCGAGCAGTACGAGCCGCCGCGTCACCAGCCGGACCCGCTCAGGGTCCCGCGCCCCGAGCCCGTGCCCGACGAGCGCCTGCCCGGCGATGGCCAGGGCGTCGAGCGCGAACGCCAGCGTCGAGAAGACGGTCAGCCCGACCTGCGTCGTCGCGAGTCCTGTCGTGCCGAGTCCGGCGGCCGCGCCGACGGTCGCGAGCATCGCGATCCGCAACGACGCGGTCCGCAGGAACAGCCAGGCCCCGGACCGCAGCGCCCGGACGACGCCCGAGGCGCCGGGCCGCAGCGGCGCTCCCGACGATCGCGCGGCGCGCACCGCGATCCGGACGTAGACGATCGCCATCGCCCACTGCACGATGACGGTGCCGGCGGCGGACCCCTCGACGCCCCAGCCCGCGCCGTAGATCAGGACGGCGTTCAACAGCCCGTTCGCGACGAACCCGATGGTCGCGACGACGAGCGGGGTCTTCGTGTCCTGCAGCCCGCGCAGCAGCCCGGTCGAGGCGGTGACGACCAGGATCCCGGGCAGCCCGATGAGCGACACCGTCAGGTACGCGGTCGCCGCCGCCGAGACTTCGGGCGACGCACCGAACAGGTCGACGAGCGGCCCGGCGAGCGGCCACCCGACGAGCGCGAGCACCACTCCCAGCACGAGCGCGAGCCACATCCCGTCGATGCCCGCGTGCACGGCGCCTCGACGGTCACCACCACCGAGCGCGCGCGCCACGGCCGGCGTCGTCGAGTACGCCAGGAACACCAGCAGCCCGGTCACGGTCGACAGCACGGCACTCGCGAGTCCGACGGCCGCCAGCGGCGTCGCGCCGAGGTGCCCGACGAGCGCGGTGTCGGTCAGCAGGAACAGCGGCTCGACCACGAGCGCGCCGAGCGCGGGTACCGCCAGCCGGACGATGTCGCGGTCGACCGCACGCCGTTCGGCAGTGACTGCGGCTGTCATCGTTCGGGGCACCGGGCCATTCTGGCGGGGATGCGGCACGGGCGTCGTTCGCACACCCGGTGATGGTCGCCATCGTCGACTTGGCCGGTCCTGCTGGATGGCTCGGTGCACAGGCCCCTACGCTGCTCGGATGCGTTCTCTCGTCAAGCTCGATGACTGGTCTGCATCTGACGTCGACGCGGTCTTCGACCTGGCTGACGCATTCCGTGCGGGCCGGGGGCCCGTGACGGAGGGCGCGGCGGTCATGTTCTTCCCGCCGACGAGTCTGCGCACCAGGGCCACGTTCGAGCGGGGCGCTTCGCTCATGGGGCTCGAACCGATCGTGTTCCCGGACACGACACTCGACAAGCCGGAGGCACTGTCAGATGTCGCTCGCTACCTCGAGAACTGGGTCGACATCGTCGTGGTGCGCCACCACGACCTCGCCGTGGTCCACGCCTTGGCCGCGGCTCACGCGTTGCCGGTCGTGAACGCGATGACGGACGACAACCATCCGTGCGAGGTGCTGTCCGACCTTCACGCCTTGCGGCAGCGGGGCGACATCACCGTGATGCGCTTCCTCTTCGTGGGCGCGGACGGCAACATCGCCAGGGCGTGGCAGGAAGCCGCTCGCGTCCTGCAACTCGACCTCATCCAGTGCTGCCCGGCCGAACTCGCAACCCCGGGAGCTGCGTGGACCGACGACCTCGAGGCAGCTGTTCGGTCTGCGGACGTTGTCCTCACCGACGGTCCCGGTGCGCATGCTGACGCGCTCGAGCAGTATCGGATCACGGCGGCTCTCCTCGACCTCGCGCAGCCGGGAGTCCGCTTCAACCCGTGTCCGCCGTTCGTGCGTGGCCGTGAGGTCAGTGTCGACGCTGTCGAACACGCCGCATTCGTCGGACACGACTTCAAGGCCGGACTCCTCCCGGTACAGCAAGCCGTCATGGCGTTCTGCCTCGGCCTCGGCTGAGCAGGCGTCCTGATCACCGATCCGGCCCAGGTCGCGGCTCCTGCAGCTCACGGCCGAGGCCGCCGAGGCTGGCCGTGAGGACCTCTGTGAGGAGTCGGGCATGCGTGCCGTCCGGGTCGAGATCCGGATCGTAGACGGTGATCGATGCGCCGACGGCACGGGGAGCGAGCGCGCGGAGCAGCTCGATCAGCTCGTGTGGCGTGCAGCCGCCCGGATCGGGACTGTCGACGGCGGGCATCACCGCTGCGTCGAGCACGTCGACGTCGACCTGCAACCAGTAGCCCGCCGCACCCGCCGTCGTCCGCAGGGCCTTGACGACTGTGGCAGTGCCACGGGCGCGCCACTCCGAGGTCGGGACGACTGCGCCGAGCACCGAGCGGACCTCCGCGAGCTCGGCGTCGTCGTCGCGACAGCCGACGTGAGCAGTTCGTGCAGCATCGAAGTACGGGCCGGCACCGTCGATGTCGGACAGCGACGGCCAGTGGTGCCCGACGGCGGCGGCGAGGTCCTCCCCGGCCACGCTCGCGCACGCGTCGCTGTTGCCCGGGTTCCGGAAGTCGGTGTGGCCGTCGACGTGCACCAATCCGACGCCGTCCCGTCGTTTCATCGCGAGGCCGGCGCCGAGCAGCACGCTGCAGTCTCCGCCGACGACCAACGGTGCGGCTCCGGAGGCGAGCACCGTGTCGATGCGGTCGGCGAGCCGCCGCGCGTGGTCGATCACGGCGCGTTCGTTGCGAACGACACCGGGAGCACGGGTTGCGTCGTCATCGACGTAACGGCCGGGAAGGACCACGCCGGCATCAGCAGCTCCCTGCTCCGCGAACCGGCGGTGGAGGCCGGCTTCGCGGAGCGCCTCGGGTGCTTTCGCCGTGCCGGGCACCGCGCCTGGCTGTGGTGGCCGCAGGCCGAGATTCGTCGGGGCAGAGACGAGCGCGATCACCCGACTGAGTGTGTCAGACCGTGCCCGCCTCGCTGTCGGTCAGGTGAGGTGGTGTTCGTGGGCGTAGATCGCTGCGGCGATGCGGTTGCGGAGGCCGAGCTTGGTGAGGACTCCGGCGACGTGGGTCTTGACGGTGACTTCGCCGATGCCGAGCGCTGCGGCGATCTCGGCGTTCGACTGGCCCTTCGCGACGAGGAGGAGCACCTCGTTCTCCCGCTGGGTGAGGTTCGGGAGTGCGCGCCCGTCTGGTGCCCGGAGTGGCCTGGTGGGGAGTTGCGGTGCGAAGCGGTCGAGCAGGAGCCGCGTGATGCGGGGCGCGGTCACGGCATGGCCGGCAGCGACGGCGCGGACGCCCGCGAGGAGCTCGGCGACCGGCGCGTCCTTCAACAGGAATCCACTGGCACCGGCACGCAGCGCCCGGTAGGCGTACTCGTCGAGGTCGAAGGTGGTCAGGATCAGGATCTTCGCGTCGGGGTCCTCGGCGAGGAGCCGTCCGGTGGCTTCGAGGCCGTCCATGCCGGGCATCCGGATGTCGAGGAGGATCACGTCCGGGCGAAGTGCGTTCGCCTGACGGACGGCGCTCCGACCGTCCGGGGCCTCGCCGGCGACCGTGATGTCCTCTGTGTCGTCGAGGATGAGCCGGAACCCCATCCGGATGAGGGCCTGGTCGTCGACGAGGAGCACGCGGATGGTCATGCTCGTGCTCCTCCGGGCCGGATGGCGATGGGGATCGAAGCAGCGATCCGCCATCCGCGGGTGCCATCGGGTCCCGCATCGAGGATGCCGCCGAGCTGGGTGATGCGTTCTTCCATCCCGACCAGCCCGGAGCCTCCGGCTCGGGTCTCGTACGTGACTCCGGTGCCGTCGTCCTCGATGCTGAGGACGAGCGCGTCTCGCGAGGCCCTGATGTTCACGGTGAACGTCGTCGCGCTCGCGTGCTTGAGGGTGTTCGTGATGGCCTCCTGGGTCACCCGGTACACGGCGACCCCGATCGCTGCCGGAACTCGGTCGACGGCGCCGGCGGTCTGCAGTGTGGCACGCAGGCCGGCTGCGGTGACGAGGTCGAGCAGCGCCGGTAGCCCGTCGATGCTCGGCGTGGGCAGCAGTCCATCGCTCCCTCGGATCGTCCCGACCGCGTGACGGGTGTCGGCAAGGGCCGTGCGGGCGGTGCGTTCGATCAACCAGACGGCCTCGTCCACGCGCTCCGGTTGCCGAGCCGCCCTGCCGGTGCTGGCCGCCGCGAGGGTGACGATCACGGCGAGGCCGTGGGCGATGACGTCATGCATGTCCCGCGCGATCCGGTTGCGCTCGTCGGCGACCGCGAGCATTGTCTGCTGCTCACGTTCACGCTGTGCGCGAGCGCTCTGCTCCTGCAGGACCGCGACCACGCGGCGGTGGTTGCGGACCGAGGCACCGCACGCGGTCGCCGCGAGGACGAACACGGTGAGGACGGTCAGCATCTCGGTGAAGTGGAGCCCGTGCGGCCACGTGGCGGACGCGGCCACCGCACCCACCTCGGCGATCGCGACCGTGATCGCGGTGTCCCGCACCGGGCGGTGGGCGGCGACGGTCGCCAGCGCGACCAGCACGCTCACGTCCGCAGCGAGCTGCACCCCGATCGACCACTGCACGACGGCGACGACGCTGATGCCGAAGAAGACGGCAACGGGCCATCGTCGACGCACAGTCAGCGGCGCGATCATCGCCAGCGACAGCGTGACGTACGCCACGAGCAGCGGGTCACCGGCCCGGGCGTGGAAGACCAGCTGCGGTGTCACCGCGACGGCGAGGGCACCGGCGATGACGGCATCCGCGACGATCGGGTGCGCCCGCCACCACTGCCGTACCGTGCGGTCGTGACCCAGGACCATCACATCCCGCTGCCGTCGAAGAACGCGGCCAGGGCGGGTGCCGTGTCCGCGACGGTCGACAGGTTCGCCAGGAGCACGATCCCGAGGAACAGCAGCATTCCGGGGAGCAGGATCCCGCCGCCGGCGAGCACCCGGCGGAGACGCCGATCGGCCTTCGGGGTCCGGGTCCGCTGCACCCAGATCGCCGCTGTCCCGGCGACGACCACGATGATCGCAGCGACCGCGGTCACGACGAGTGCTGCGTGGTAGCGGCGGAAGTCATCGATGAGCGCCGCCAACGGCGGGGTCATCGTCCCGGACGCGAGCTCACCGCGGACCTGGAGCACCGAGGTGCCGTCCATCGGGAGGAAGTTCAGCACCGATGACAGCGGAGCCACCGCACCCTGCACGTTCGCCATCACGACCAGCAGCACGACCGGGGCAATCGGAGCACCCAGGACGCCGACCAGGAACAGCCCGACGCGACGCCCCCGCGATCGTGCCCGTGCGAACGCGGTCCAGACACGTTGCCCGACCGGGACCAAGACGACCAGCAGGGCGACCGCGACGATCGCCTTCACGACGTGGAACACGGTCCAGAACGACACCGCGGTGGCCAACGGCGAACTCGACGTCCGCCCGGACCCCACCCACTGCGCGAACCCAGAGGCCACGGCTCCGGGAAGCGCCGCGACGGACAGGTGCGTCCCCGAGGACCAACCGGCGATCGCTGCCGGCCACACGACCACTGCGATCGTCAGCGCTCCCGCCAACGTGAACCACACCACCCCACGGCGATCCACAGTTGCCGGCGCGTTCGTCATCGTCATCATCACCCTCCACCACGTCGGGCGCATCCCGACGAGACAACGGTAGGGAGCGTGACCACACCGCGGCGTCCTCCCCGGACACGAGATGTGGGGTCGGCGAACCTCCTCCTCGGGGAGGACCCGGCGGACGGAACCTGCGAGTTTCACACGCTCGGCACCGGTTTCGGGGTTCAGTCGCGGACGACCTCGTTGATCGCGGCCCAGCCGAGCGTCGGTGGTGCCGAGACGACAGCACCCGGCGTGCCGAACATCTGTGCAGCCCAATCGCTGGCGACGCTGTACGCGGCTTCGGCGATGGCCGATCCAGCGCTGACCCGGCTCGCTCCCGCCCGGGCGAGGTCACCGACCGACAGGGTCCCGGGCCCGAACGCGACGTTGAGGGGCAGCTCGATCGCGTCCACGAGCATCGAGATCGTGGCGGCCGACAGTGCTCCGAGCACGAAGACGCCACTGGCGCCGGCGCTGGCGTAGGCGTTCGCACGGGTGAGCGTCTCCTCCGCCCAGGCGTCGCTGCCGGGCCCGCCCCGCAGGTGGGTGTCGATCCGAGCGTTGACGAAGAGTGGGATGCCGGCATCATCCGCAGCCTGGCGGGCTGCGCGGATGCGGTCCTCCTGTTCCGCCACCGGCCGGAGGGAGTCCTCGATGTTCACGCCGGAGACGCCGAGCTCGAGGAACGCGGACACGGTCGAGGCGACGTCGCTCGGTGTCTCGCCGTACCCGCGCTCGATGTCGGCGGTGAAGGGGACGTCGACCGCCGCCGCGATCGGCCGAACGGCGTCCAGTGCGCCGTCCCGGGTCAGGTCGTTGCCGTCGCGGTGGCCGCTTGACCAGGCGACGCCGGCGCTCGTCGTCGCGATCGCACGCGCTCCGGCCGAGAGGACGATGCGCGCGGACGCGACGTCCCACACGTTCGGCAGGACGACCGGTGCGCCGGGGACGTGCATCGCGGTGAAGGTGCGCGTGCGCTCGAGGTGCGTGCTCATCGTGCAATCTCAGCACACCGGCTCAGAACGGCCAGTCCGACGGGTGGGTCAGCGGCACTGCACGATCTGCACGCCGTCTTGGTGGGCGATCCGTCCGGGGCTGTCGGTCCGCAGCTCCACCCACGCGACTCCGTACCGGTCGAGCAGGTCGAGGTAGTCCGCGCTCATCGTGAGCAGCGCCGTGGCACTCGTTCGGAACCAGGATCGCGCTCCCGGATTGTGTGTCTCGTCGTGGCCGCGCCGAGGCCGGCCCACGTCGTCGACGTGCGTCGTGACGGACGGGAGGCCCGTGGCGGCGCCGCCACGGGCCTCCCGTCCGGTGGTCCCACGTCGTCAGGCCGGACGCGCGTTCCGGCCGACCACTCGCGTCAGTCGGCGCGCGGCTCGGCGGGGACGCCGCCGGTGGCGGCGTGCGCTTCCTCTGAGGCAGCGGGCGTCGCCTCGTCGGTGCCGCGCGCCCGCCCGATCAGGTCCATCAGGTGGTAGACGACGATCGCGGCGATGGTGCCGAGGATGATGCCGCCGAAGCTCGCCTGGCCGAATGCGAACGTGAAGTCCGCGATGCCGATGATGAGCGCGATGCCAGCGGTCAGCTGGTTCTTCGGCTTCGAGAAGTCAACCCGGTTCTCGACCCAGATCCGGATGCCGATGACACCGATCAGGCCGTACAGGGCGGTCGTCGCACCGCCGAGCACGCCGGCGGGGACCGAGGAGATGACCGCACCGATCTTCGGGGAGAGGCCGAGCAGGACGGCGGCGACCGCGGCGACCCAGTACGCGGCGGTGGAGAAGACGCGGGTGGCGGCCATGACGCCGATGTTCTCGCCGTAGGTGGTGGTGGCGGAGCCGCCGCCGGCACCGGCGAGCACGGTGGAGATGCCGTCGGCGAAGAGCGCACGCCCGGTGAGGGGCGTGAGATCACGGCCGGTGAGCTGTCCGACACCCTTCACGTGGCCGACGTTCTCGGCGACGAGCGCCAGCACGACCGGCACGAACGCCAGGTAGATCGCGAGCTGCGACGGGTCGAACGCGGGAGCGGTGAACGTCGGCAGGCCGATCCACGGTGCCGCGTCGACCTTGGAGTAGTCGACCTGACCGCCGATCAGTGCTGCGACGTAGCCGATGAGGACGCCGATGACGATCGACAGGCGACCGATCAACCCCTTGAACAGGACGGTGACCAGGATGATCGCGGCGAGGGTGATGACCGCGACCACCGGGGCGGCCGTGAAGTTGTCCTTCGCCGCCGGAGCCAGGTTGAACCCGATCAGGGCGACGATCGCACCGGACACCACCGGGGGCATCAGGCGGTCGATCCAGCCGGCGCCGGCCAGGTGCACCACGAGCCCGACGATCGCGAGCAGGGCGCCGACGACGATGATGCCCGACAGGGCGAGGGGGATGCCGCCGATCTTGGTGGCAGCACCGATCGGCGCGATGAACGCGAACGACGACCCGAGGTAGCTCGGCAGCCGGTTGCCGGTGATGAGCAGGAACAGGATCGTGCCGATCCCGCTGAAGAGCAGGGTCGTCGACGGCGGGAAGCCCGTCAGCAGCGGCACCAGGAAGGTGGCGCCGAACATCGCGACGACGTGCTGCACGCCGAGACCGATCGTCCGGCCCCAGGTGAGTCGCTCGTCCGGTGCCACGATCGTCGTCGCGGAGACGGTCTTGCCGTCGCCGTGCAGCTTCCACGGAAGTCCCATGCGATGACCGTACCGGCAGCCGTACGCCCGTGACGTCCCGCGGTTCCCACCTGTGGACAACTTGTATATGGTGTGTGGAGTACCACCGGAGGAGCACCATGCCGCAGTCGTCCCCGTCCATCTCCCCAGCACGTCGCGCCCTGGCGACCGTCGCCGTCGCGGCGGTCGCGCTGTCGCCCGTCCTGGCGGCCACGTCGGCCAGCGCCGCGAACGGGTCCAGTGCCGCTGCGACGCGGCAGACACCGCGGGCCGACTTCACCGCCGGTGTGCGGTCGATCGACCACGGACTGGGTGTCGTCACACTCGTCGGGACCGGGCCGGCCGGGGGCAGCGTGGGCATCACGGGCGACGGTGTCGAGACCACGTGGACCGAGGCCGGCCCTGACGGGTCGTGGAACACCCCGGTCCGGGTGCGATCGGGTGCACGCGTGCTCCACGTCACCTCGCAGGTGACCGGACGACAGGTCGACGTCCCGGTGGACGTCCTCGTGCTCACCCCGCCGGAGATGCTCGCCACCGTCGACGGCCTCGCCCGCACGATCACCCTCGACGGCTCCGGGCACCCCAGAGCGCACATCGTGATCAAGGACGGCAGGGAGACCGTCGGCGAGACCGATACAGATGCGGACGGTGCCTGGTCCGCCACCCTGCGGGACCTGGCCTTCGGCGACCACCACATCGAGGCGTGGCAGTACTTCGACGGCACGCACAACGGCGGTGTCGACGACGTGTACACGGTCTCGGGTGCGGCGATCGTGTCCACCGCGACCGCTTCGCGTGAGACGGAACGGGTGTCGATCACCGGACGGGCACCGGTCGGGACGACGCTGCGGTTCGCGGACGCCGACGGGCCGGTCCTCGACCCCGACGGCCACCCGGTGACGGCGACGACCGCGGCGGACACCTCGTGGTCCGTCGAGCTGCCCATCCCAGCCACGGCCCGCTTCTACTCCGTCACCGTGACGACCTTCGACGGCGGGACCGAGCTCGGCGCGACCGAGGCGCGGGTCACGGTCCCGCTCGCACTCACCGGAACGGTCGACGTCCTCGCCGACGGGTCCGTCCGGCTCACGGGCACCGGCGAGATCGGTGGGGTCGTCGCGCTCGAGGCCGAGGACGGCACCGCGATCGAGAGCGCCGACGGACACCCGATCGCGACGTCGATCGGACGCGGCTGGGAACTCACGGTCCCGCGCACGCTGCTGCCGGGCGACGTGGTCGTCGCGCGGCAGCGGGTGGACGGCGTCGAACAGGGTGCGCTCCGCCTGGTGCTGCCGAAGCTCCCGGTCCGCCCGACGCCGCGGCCGGAGCCCGGCCAGGGCCCCGGTCACGGCACGGGCTCCGGGCCCGAGGTGTCCACCGGTACCCACCCGACGGCGCAGCACGCGGCAGCGGGCCGGATCACCGTCGCCTCGGCGAAGCAACTGGCGTACACGGGAACCGACCCCGGCGTACCCATCCGGATCGCCGCTGCGCTCCTGGCGTCCGGCCTCGGGGCGCTCGTCGTGGCCCGCCGGTTGCGTCGTGGCGCAGCCCACCGCGACTGACTCCGCTCGAACATGGCGTCGGTGGCTATCGTGGACGGCATGACCGACGTCGCACGTGCCTCCGGCATCCACACTGACGAACTCGACCCCGCGGTGCGCCCCCAGGACGACCTGTACCGCCACGTGAACGGCACCTGGATCGCTGAGACGCCGATCCCCGACGACAAGGCCCGCTACGGCTCGTTCACGGTGCTGGCGGAGGCCGCCGAACTCGCCGTCCGCGCGATCATCGAGCGCTCGCAGCAGGCCGCACCCGGCACCGAGGAGCGCAAGGTCGGTGACCTCTTCTCCTCCTTCACCGACGAAGCACGGCTCGAAGAGCTCGCCACCGCGCCGATCGAGCCGCTCCTCGCCGAGATCACGGCCATCGAGTCCGTGCCGGAGCTCATCGCCAGCGTCGGACGCTTCGAGCGTCTGGGGCTGCCGAGCTTCCTGCAGCTCTTCGTCGACAACGACCCGGGCGACCCCGAGTCCTACGTCGTGTTCCTCGAGCAGTCCGGTCTCGGCCTGCCCGACGAGTCCTACTACCGTGAAGAGCGCTTCGCCGACATCCGGACGAAGTACCGCGAGTTCGTCGCGGCGATGTTCCCGCTCGCTGGGTTCGAGGACGGCGGCGACCGCACCGAGCACGTCATCGCGCTCGAGACGGCCCTGGCGTCGAAGCACTGGGACAACGTCACCACCCGCGACAGCCAGAAGACCTACAACAAGCTGCCCTGGGCCGAGGTCGCGGCGCTCGCCGAGGGCATCGACCTGCAGACGTGGTGGCAGGCCATCGACGCACCGGCCGGCGCGTTCGAGACCGTCGTGGTCCGCGAGCCGTCGTTCATCACCGGCCTTGCCGAACTCCTGCGCGACCAGCCGCTCGAGGTCTGGAAGGACTGGCTGCGCTGGCAGGTCATCCGTGGCTCGGCCGCGTACCTGACGAGCGCGTTCTCGGCCACGAACTTCTCGTTCTACGGCACCGCCCTCACCGGGGCGCCGAAGCAGCGCGAGCGCTGGAAGCGCGGCGTCTCCTTGGTGGAGGGCGCGATGGGCGAGGCCGTCGGCCGGATCTACGTGCAGGAGCACTTCGACGAGACCTCGAAGGCCACGATGGACGACCTCGTCGCCAACCTGGTCGAGGCGTACCGGCAGAGCATCACGGCGCTCGACTGGATGACCGACGAGACCCGTGCGCGTGCTCTCGACAAGCTCGACAAGTTCACGCCGAAGATCGGGTACCCGGTCAAGTGGCGCGACTACTCGGCGCTGCCGGTCGTGCCCGACGACCTCGTCGCGAACGTCCGCGGCGTCGCGTCGTTCCAGGTCGACCGCGAGCTCGGCAAGATCGGCAAGCCGATCGACCGCGACGAGTGGTTCATGACCCCGCAGACGATCAACGCGTACTACAACCCCGGTTTCAACGAGATCGTGTTCCCCGCGGCGATCCTGCAGTTCCCGTTCTTCGACGCCGACCGCGACGCCGCCGCCAACTACGGTGCGATCGGTGCCGTCATCGGCCACGAGATCGGGCACGGCTTCGACGACCAGGGCTCGCAGTACGACGGCGACGGCAAGCTCGAGAACTGGTGGACCGAGGCCGACCGCACGGCGTTCGAGGAGCGCACGAAGGCCCTCATCGCCCAGTACGACGCGCTCGTCCCGACCGAGGTGCCGGACGGCCACGTCAACGGTGCTCTGACGATCGGCGAGAACATCGGGGACCTCGGTGGCCTGTCGATCGCGTGGAAGGCGTACCTGCTGTCGCTCGACGGCCAGGAGCCCCCGGTCGTCGACGGCCTGACCGGTGCCGAGCGGTTCTTCCTGAGCTGGGCGCAGGCGTGGCAGATGGCGATCCGTCCGGAGGAAGCCGCGCGCCTGCTGTCGATCGACCCGCACTCGCCGAACGAGTTCCGGTGCAACCAGGTCGTCCGCAACATCGACGGCTACTACGACACGTTCGGCGTGACCGAGAAGGACGCGATGTACCTCGACCCCGCCGAGCGCGTCGCGATCTGGTGATGGTGGAGCCGGACGCGGCTCGGTCGTCACGCCGTCGGCGGCCGGAGGACCGCTCGGATGGTGGCGGCCGGGCACGCGGTCGGCACAGCGGTCGGCCGGACGACCGCTTCGGCGCCACGACCGAGGCCCTCGGCGCCCTCGCCCTCGACGGTGCCGGGGTCAGCGCCTCGGTGATCGACACCTCGACCGGCAAGGCCCTGCTGGCGATCGACGACACCGTCGTGCAGCCCGTCGCGAGCCTCGGCAGGGTGCTGCTGCTGATCGAGGTCGCGGCGCAGCTCGAGGACGGCCGCCTGCACGGCGACCGCCTCCAGCGCATGGCACGGGACACCGCGACCGGTGCCGGCCTGTGGCAGTTCCTGCAGGAACCGACGATGCAGGTGCCCGACCTGGCGACCCTGGTCGGCGCCACCGGTGACACCTGGGCGATGAACGCTCTGCTGTCGACGGTCGGCATCGACGCCGTCCGCGAGCGTGCGGAGTCGCTCGGCATCCAACGGACCGCGCTGATCGACCGGGTACGCGACCGTCGTGGTCCGGACGACGCCCCGGATGCCTCGGTGGCCCCCACCGGTGAACTCGCGTGGGTGATGCGCGGACTGGCGCTCGGTGAGGTCGTGGACGAAGCGGTCTCGAACCGGGTGCTCGGCTGGCTGTCGCTGGCGAGTGACCTCAACCTGGTGGCCGGCTCGTTCGGCCTCGATCCCCTGGCGCACCGTGCGCTCGACCACGGGTTGCAGGTCGTCGCGGTCACCGGATCGAGCACCGGCGTCCGCGCCGAGGCGGGGATCCTCCGCGGCCCGGGCTCGTCGGTCAGCTACGCCGTGACGGTGACGTTCGACGATGCCTCGTTGCAGCGGCGCCTCGCGGTGATCGAGGCGCTGCGGACCATGGGCACCGAGGTGCTCGAGGCCGTGCACGCACCCGCTCGTCGCTGACCCGGGCGGGCGCAGTCCCGCGTCGGTCCGGTGTCGTTCCGCTCAGCGGAGCAGCACGAACGAGCGCAGCGGCTGCGGCTCGACGTCGTGTACCTCGATGAACCCGAGCGACTCGTAGAACGCCCGCTGGCCCGGTTCGGCGTCGGTCAACAGGACGGTCTGCCGGATGTCCTCGTACCGACGGAGCACCGCATCGAGCAGCGCACCGCCGATGCCGAGCCGATGCGCTGACGGCACGACGAGCACGTCCTGCACGTACACGATGGTCACCCCGTCGGAGATCGTGCGGACGAGACCGAGCAGCCGACCGGCAGCGTCGCGGGCGGTCAGCACCGAGTGGGATCCGGCGATCGAAGCCGTCAGGGCCTCGGGATCATCGGTGTAGGCGGTCCACCCGACGGCGTCGTACAGCGCCACGAGCTCGGCCGTACCTGGTCGTTCGTCCCTGATCGTGAACGTCACGGTTCCATGGTGCCCGAGTCGACGCTGACCACGCCCCCGCACAACCGAAGTGATCTCGAACCGTGCAACTGCGTGGCGCGCAGTGACTTTGGTTGTGCGGCGCTCCGCAGCGGCAACCCCGCAGCTCCCGCTACGACGTCGCCTGCCCCTCCGGCACGAGCGCCTGCACGGACAGCAGCGACGCATCGGCGGACGAGCACGCCTGGTAGTCGGCGTCCTTCGCGAACAGCGACTGCTCGGATCCGGGCGGGTACACGCGGAAGCCGTCCGGGGTCTTCGGCGAGCAGTCGGCCTTCGAGTAGTTCCCGGCCTGGACGATCTTGAGCGGTGCCACGGCGGTCTGCCCGGCGGCCAGGGTCACGGTCGGGTGCGGTGAGTTCTTCTCCTGCGTCGCCGCGGCACCGATCTGACTGCCGTTGCCACCGCCGACGAACGAGACGCCCGGCCAGCCCTGCAGGGTGCAGGTGGTCGACCCGGTGTTCTGCAGAGCGAGGTGCACGATGACGCTTCCGGCCGCACCGCCGCTGCCCGGCTCGATGCTGGCGGCGAGCGAGGACGCGGCACAGCGACTGCCAGCGGCCGACCCGGACCCCGACGACCCGGATCCGGAGGACCCGGAACCGGTACCGGCCGCCGCCGACGAGCCGGACGACGGCGTTGCGGACGACGATGACGCCGACGAGGACGACGATGCGGACGGCGACGGCGCGGGTGCGGTCACCGTCTCGGTGGCGGAGGATTCCCCGCCGGAGGCACAACCCGCCAACGCCCCGACTGCGACGAGCCCGGTGACGGCGAGCAGGAACTTCGATCGACTGCTGCGTTGCATGGTGCACAGGCAACCACCACCGGGAGACCGCGGTTCGGTCGGCATCCAGGGACCGCGAGCACACTCCGGAGCAAGGAACCCGAGCAGCGGAGGTCGGACATGACGGGCAAGCACGAACAGGCACGTGGCGACGAGGGTCGCGCGGACGGGGTCGAGACCCGCGCAGGTGCCTTCACGGACAGCGACATCCCCGGCGAGGAGCGCGTCACGACGACGGAGCCCGTCGGCGAGTTCGTCGCGAGCGACATCCCGGGTGAGGCGCGCCCGGAGTCGAGCGGACCCGACGGCGAGTACGTCGAGTCGGACATCCCCGGCGAGGCCGAACCGACGCAGGACGGCGAGACCGGCCACTACGTTGACAAGGACCAGGCCTGACGACTTAGTCGATGCGCTCCGCCGCCACCAGGCGGCGGAGCGTCTCCACGCCCGCTGGCGGGCAGCGACCGGCGTCCGTCGAGGTGACCCACTCGACCTCGTCCACCTCGGCCGAGGCGACGGGCGTGGCGGAGTCCAACGGGCCTCCTGGTCGGACCAGGAACAGCGTCATCGCGACCATCGTGCCGGGCGCCTGCCCGTGGGCGGGCTCGAGGACGACACCGAACGGGTCGACGTCATCGGCGGTCACCCGCAGGCCGGTCTCCTCGTGGGCTTCGCGGATGGCGGCGTCAAGGTCGGTCTCGTGCGGCTCGGCCTTGCCGCCGGGCAGGTAGAGCACGTCGCGCGCTCGCGCACGCACCATCAGGACGCGTCGGTCCCGCACCAGCAGGAGCGCGCTGACACGCAGGGTCGCGGGAGCTGACGGGAGGCTCAGCTCGCGTCCGCCTCGTCAGCGCGCTTCGAGACGGTCGGGTCCAGTGCGGTGCGGTCGGCGAGCGGGACGACGGGCGCCGGAAGCTCTGCCTCGGGCTCGGGTCGCACGCCGAACAGGGCGTCGATGGCCCCGACGAACTCCTCACCACGACCGGCGCGGCCGAGCTCGCGCGCTCGGACCGACGGACGGTGCAGCAGCACGCCGACCAGGTGCCGGAGCGCCCGCTCGGTGTGTTCGGCGGACTCGCCGTCGGCGTCACCGCGGCGCTTGGCGCGGTCGATCTCGTCGTCGAGGATGTCGAACACGTGCTTGCGGAACGCGACGAGGGCCGTGGTGGTCGACTGCTCGAGCGCCTGCGCCCGGAAGCGGGACACGGCGTCGTCGACCATCGCACGGGCCTCGGACTCGGCGTTCAGCTCGGAGATCGGGGCGTGCAGGCTGATGGTCTCGAGGTCGAGCAGCTCGACGCCGTCCACACCGGCAGCGGCCGGGTCGACGTTGCGGGGGAGTCCGAGGTCGATGACGATGCGGCGGATGCCGTCGTCGAGGTCGGCTGGTGCGACGACCGGGAGCTCGCTCGACGTGCAGGTGATCACGACGTCGCTGGTGCCGATCGCGTGGCGCAGGTCACGGGCGGCGACGAGGTCGTGCTTCGCGGCGAACCAGGCGGCACGGCCCGAGGGCGAGAACACCTGGATGTGCGCGGCGCCGCGGTCGCGCAGGGCCGCGATGGTGGTGGCCGCGTAGCTCCCGGTGCCGATCAGCAGCACGCGGGTGTGGGCCCAGTCGGTGACGCGCGACGACGCGAGCTGCAGGCCGAGGCGCACGAGCGAACGACCGGCGGCGCCGATCCGGGTGCGGGTCTTGACGCCGCGCGAGGTGTGGGCGGCTTCCTGGAACAGCCGCTCGAGGTCCGAGGTGGTGGTGCCGTTGCTCCGGGCGTCCTCGAGCGAGCGGCGGACCTGCCCGGAGATCTCGGTCTCGCCGACGACGACGGACTCGAGCCCGCTCGACACGGCGAACAGGTGCTGCACGACGTCCTTGCCGCCGAGCACGTTGACCGAATCACGCAGTTCGGTGGCGTCCAGGTCGCTCGCAGCGGCCACGGCCTGCACGGTGGCGGCGACGGCGGAGTCGCGGTCGTCGCCGGCGAAGTCGAGGTAGGCCTCGAAACGGTTGCACGTGGCGAGGACGACGGCGCCGTCCAGGACGTCGGAGTCCGTGACGAGATGGCCTGCTGCGGCCGGGGCAGCGATGCTCAGTCGCTCCAAGAGGTCGAAGCTGGCGTTGCGATGCGACGCCGTGAGACAGATGAGCACGTCTTCCATGGTAACCCGCGTTCCATCCCGGTCCACCGCGAAGGGAGCCAGTGTGGAATGTATTGTCTGAAGTGCTACATTTGAACCCGGTCGAGATGGCATGGGGGTCATGTGGGGATCGAGTTCGACGACGATGCGGCGCGTCGCTTGGCAGTGTGCGCGACCGAGGTCGCGCAGCGTCTCGGCGGCAGTGCCTGGTCGTGGCGGAGCGCAGCGGAAGGCGCGCTCGACGACTTCCACGGTGCGTACGCGACCATGTTCCGGCAGACCCGCGCGATGGAGTCCGAGGATCGAAGCCGCCTTGCCCGGGCGCTGGAGGACCTCGCCGAGCAGCTGTGGGTCGTACAACGCCAAGCGCGTCAGGAACGCGAGCGGATCGCCGACCTCGCTGCGTGGCGGACGCGGGAAACCGATCGTGATGCCGCTCGGGTCGCCGGCGTCGGCCCGTGGGCACCGGTGCTCGACATCGCCGGCGACGTGTTCGACCCGAAGCCGTCCGAGGCCCCGGGGTGCCCGACACCCGTCTCGGCGGCGTTCCGCGCGCGGCACCGGCACCGGCAGCGCACTGGCGGAACGGACTCGGGCGGGCGGAGCGGGGCGGATCCTGTAGGGCTGCGAGGGTTCGCAGCGGCGACGAGGGGACTGAACCGCACGGCGGAGCAGGACATGGTCCGGCTGCGGAACGCGTGGTCGGGGTTCACGAGTCGGTGCGGATGGGTGCCCGTCGACGCCGAGACGCTGCCACACGGTTTCGAGCGGTACGTCATCGAGAACGCCGAGGACGCGTCGTGGGCGGAGCGGATCGCAGCGGCGTTCGCGGCGGCGGGTGGTGCGGGCACGCTCGCGAACGTCGTGCTCGACGCGGCGGGTACGTCCGCACTGCCGGCGGGGTTGCGGGAGCTGCTGGACCCGACGCTCACACCGGCGGAAGTCGCCGCCGCGTGGGCCGCGTTGGGCTTCACCGCGGCGGATGTCCGCGCGCTGCCCCTGGCGACGAAGATCGAGTTCGCGAACCTCGACGGGCTGCCGGCCGTCACGCGGGACATCGCGTCGCGTGCGGTGCTGGCTGTGGCGCTGCGGGATCCCGGGCGGGTCTACCGCCTGCTCGGACTGGCGGCCACCCCCACCGCGATCGACCTGGACGAGTTCACGGAGCAGGTGCGCGCGCTCCGCGACGGCCTGCGGGATGCCGACGACTTCGCTGCAGCGCTCCGTTCGCCGACTGCTGCAGTGGCGCAACTCGTGGGCTTCGGGGCGTCGAACGGGGCCCTCGTGGCGGCGATCTCGCTGGGTGACCTCGACAGGGCGTCGAACGTGTCGGTGAACGTCTCCGGCGCGGGCACGACGCTCGGTAGTGCCAGCGAGAAGGTCACCGCCGCGAACTTCCTGCTCGACACTGCAAGGAGGAAAGCAGTCGACGCGGATTCATTCGCGATCGTGTCGTGGTTCGGCTACCGCACCCCGGGCTTCCCCGAGGTGCCGCAGCAGCACCGCGCCAGTGACGGCGGCGTCAACCTCGCCGGGTTCCTCGACGGCATCCACGACAGCCGCGGCGGCGCTCCCCGGTCCCTGACGGTCCTCGGGCACTCGTACGGTTCCACGACCGCCGCCGAGGCGCTCGTCCAGACGCGGTACCGCGTCGACACGCTCGTCACGTACGGATCCGCCGGTGTCGCCAGCGACACGGCACCTCCTCGGCTCAACGTCGACCGGGTCTACGCCACCACGGGATCGAACGACCACATCGCGGGCATCGGCCTGATCGGCGGTCGCAAAGACCCCGGCACCGTCGCGGGCGTCACGACCTTCAGCGCCGACGACTCTGCGGGTACCAAGGGCGTCACCGGGCACGACATGTTCCCGGACGACCCGGACAAGGTCGGCTACCTCACGCCGGGTTCAACCTCGCAGCGAGCGATCGCGTCGGTCATCGCCACCGGGGCACCAAGATGAACACCATGCACCGCACACTCCGCATCGTCGTCACCGCGCTCGTCGTGGTGGTCGTGCTGTCGGGGTGTGGGGTGGGAGGGACGAAGATGCAGAAGGACGCAGCGGGCATGACCCGGGCTGACGTGGCGCGGTTGTCGTTGCACGAGGAGTACGACCGGTACCGGGATCGGTACGGCCACATGCAGCGGATCCTCGAGGACGCGCAGGTGCAGGTGTACGACGGTGCATGGGAGTGGAACAGTGGCGACCGCGTTCCGGGTGGCGGTGAGGGTGTCGTGCCGTTGCGCGGATCGGATGTCGAGAACAGCTACTTCCTGCACACCGCCCGGTTGTGGTCGCCGAGTGGTGCGTCGGGTGCGCCAGCAGACTTGGAGCCGATGGTCGAGTACTTCACCGCGCAGGGCTGGCAGGTGTACGACCGCACGCTGGGCGATGACCACGACGTTCGGGGTGTGACGGGGGATGGGTGGCAGGTGTTCTACACGGTGCAGTCCAACGGCCGGTACTCGCTCGACGTGTACAGCGAACCGTTCTGGACCAACGACGCTCGCTCACTGCGAGGAGCCGTCGCTGGGCGGAGTGAGCGGAACTACCCGGAGGAGTCGCTGCCCGGGGTGTACCCGCCGTTCCCCGAGTGGGACGCGCCGATCGTCAGCCCGCCGAAGATCTGACCCGGCAGCCGGTGGGAGAATCGTCCGGTGACCGACGCACCGACCACCGCCCTCCCCGCCTCGCACCCGCTCGTCTCCGGGCGTACGTCGGGTTCGCCGCTCGTCCGGGCCCTGCGGGGTGACCGTCCGGAGACGCTGCCGGTGTGGTTCATGCGGCAGGCCGGTCGGTCGTTGCCCGAGTACCGCGAGCTCCGGGTGGGCACTGCCATGCTCGACGCGTGCCTCGACCCCGAGATGGCGTCGGAGATCACGCTGCAGCCCGTCCGCCGGCACGGGGTGGACGCCGGCATCTTCTTCAGCGACATCGTCGTGCCGATCAAGCTCGCGGGCGTGGACGTCGAGATCGTCCCCGGTCGCGGCCCCGTGCTCGGCTCACCGATCCGCACCGCGGCGGACGTCGACGCCCTCGAACCGCTGGACCCGGCGGCCCTCGAGCCGATCCGCCAGGCGGTCGCCCGCACGGTCGAGCAGCTCGGCGACACCCCGCTGATCGGATTCGCAGGCGCACCCTTCACGCTCGCCGCGTACCTGGTCGAGGGCGGCCCCTCGAAGGACCACATCCGCGCCCGCACCCTCATGCACGCCGAGCCGGAGACGTGGTCGCGGCTGCTGGCCTGGGCGGCCGAGGTGTCGGGGGTGTTCCTGCGGGCCCAGGTGCTCGCCGGGGCCTCGGCCGCACAGCTCTTCGACTCGTGGGTCGGATCCCTGTCGCGCGCCGACTACGTCCGGTACGTCGCACCGCACTCGGCGCAGTCGCTGTCCCACGTGGCCGACCTGGGCGTACCGCGCATCCACTTCGGCGTCGGCAGCGGCGAGGTCCTCGCCGACATGACCACGCTCGGCACCGACACCATCGGCGTCGACGCGGTCGGGGTCGACTGGCGGCTCCCGCTCGACGATGCCGTCCGCCGCGTCGGCACCGGCGTCAGCGTGCAGGGCAACATCGACCCGGCGATGCTCGCGGCCCCGTGGGAGGTCCTCGAAGCGCACGTGCGCGAGGTCGTCCGCCGCGGTGGCGCCGCCCGCGCCCACGTCGTGAACCTCGGCCACGGTGTGCCGCCGGAGACCGACCCGACGGTGCTGACGCGCGTCGTCGAGCTGGTCCACTCGCTCGGCGACGGGTCTGCCGCGTGACCGACGTCGTCGTGGTCGGCGGCGGCATCGCCGGACTCGTCACCGCCCGTGACCTGGCGAAGGGTGGTGCGAACGTCGTCCTGGTCGAGTCGTCCGGGGTGCTCGGCGGCATGATCCGCCGGCACACGGTCGGCGGCATCGACCTCGACATGGCGGCGGACTCGTTCGCGACCCGCACCGACGCCGTCGGCCGACTGGCGATCGAACTCGGGCTCGGCAACGACGTCGTCGCCCCGGACCCGCGCGGTGCCTGGTTGATGACCCGCGACGGTCGGACGTCCCCGATCCCCGCGACCGGGCTCCTCGGCATCCCGAGCACCCCGATGGCCGCCGACGTGCTCGCCGTCGTCGGGCAGAAGGGCGGGCTCCGCGCACAGATGGACTCGCTGCTGCCCGGACCGGTCGGCGCCAAGGCGGAGTCCCTGGGCGAACTCGTCCGGCGGCGCATGGGGGAGCGGGTCCTCGACGACCTGGTCGTCCCGATCGCCGGCGGCGTGCACTCCACCCACCCCGACCAGCTCGACCCGGAGCGAGTGGCTCCCGGCCTCCGCGCGGCACTGCTCCGCGAGGGCTCGCTGGCCCGCGCGGTCCTGGCACTCCGGGCCCGCGCGGCCGCCGGTACCCCGGTGCAGGGGATCCGCGGCGGGATCGTCCGGCTCGTGGACGAACTCGTCGCCGACATGGAGACCTACCGCGTCGACGTCCGGCTGCACACCCGGGCGACCCGGATCGAGGCGCACGCGGTCGAGGTCGTCTCCGTCGACGGCACGGTCGAACGCCTGCCCGCCCAGCACACCCTGTCGTCGGTGCCCGACCCCGAGCGCACCGCGGCACCGGACCGGACCGGGATCGAGCTCGTCACGCTCGTCGTCGACCAGCCCGAGCTCGACGCAGCCCCCCGCGGAACCGGGATGCTCGTGCACCCGGACGCGCAGGCCGTGTCGGCGAAGGCCTTGACGCACGCGACGGTGAAGTGGCCGTGGCTCGCCGAGGCGGCTGCCGGCCGCCACGTGCTGCGCCTGAGCTACGCGACGCCGGCCGACGCGACCAGCGCGCACGGCGCGAGCGGTCCCGACGACGCGGCCACGAGCCTCCCGGTCGACCCGGACGGACCCGTCGGCACCCGGGCGCTGCACGACGCGGCCACGCTGCTCGGCGTCCCCCTGACGGCGGCGCACGTCGTGGGTGCTGCGCGCGTCCGCTGGCACGGTCCGGACCTGACCGCTGCCGGTCTCGGAGCGGGGGTCGTCGGTGTCGGCGAGGTCGCGACCGGACGGGGCCTGGCCGGGATCATCGCGGCCGCCCGCACCGCCGCTGGACAGATCCTGGATTCCTGAGCGGACCCCAGACCGCCCGGGGGCTACTGTTGGTGAGACCGTCGGACGTATTCCGTTCGGCGCATGACCACCGCACACTGAACCAACGGAGGAATCGCACATGCGCGGAAAGCTCCTGTTCGTCGCCGGCGCCGCACTCGGGTACGTCCTGGGATCGCGAGCCGGACGGGCGCGGTACGAGCAGATCAAGACCGTCAGCGGCAAGGTCTGGAACAGCAACGGCGTCCAGAAGGGCGTGCACGTCGCTGAGGACTTCATCGCCGACAAGACCCCGGACGTCGCCGAGTTCATCGGTGAGACGACCAAGAAGGCCGTCCGCAAGGTCGGCCAGAAGAAGGACACCACCACCTCATGACCGACACCCGCGACCGCAAGTCGCGTTCGCTGTTCGGTCTGGTGGGCGACGTCCCGAAGCTCGTCAAGGGCCTGGTCAAGGGTGAGATCGACCTGCTCAAGGCCGAGATGCTCACGAAGGCCAAGATCTTCGGGCTCGCCGCGGGGCTGCTGGTCGGTGCACTCGTCATCGTGCTCTACGCGATCGGCGTGCTCCTGACCGCCGCCGTGATGGGCCTGGCGACCGTGATGCCGGCCTGGCTCGCAGCGCTCGTGATCGCCGTGGTGATGCTGATCGTCGCCGCCATCCTCGGGTGGATCGGCTGGAAGCGCCTGAAGAAGGGCCTGCCGATCACGCCGAAGCGCACGATCGACAGCGTCAAGAACGACATCAACGCGGTGAAGGGGATGGGCAAGAAGCCCACTCCGCCGAGCCAGTACGGCAGCCGCAAGCCGGACGTCGGCGGCCGGTTCTGAGCCCCGACAGCCGCACCACCGACGGAGGAACCGTGACCGATCCGCACGACGATCTCGCAGACCGCGTCGCCGCGACCCGCGCCCAGCTGTTCGACACCCTCGACGCGATCGAGGACAAGCTCAACGTGCCGAAGCAGATCGGCATCGCGGCGTCGAAGGTCAAGCGCGGCATCGACGAGAAGCCGGTCCCGTACCTGGCCGGCCTCGCAGCCGGAGTAGCGGTGGTCGGGGGTATCGTCGTGATGGTGCTCCGACGGCGGTAGACCGCCCGAGCGCGGTCCACCGGGTGCGGGGCGGCCACAACCCTGGCAACCGATAGGACAAGGACCCATGAGTTCCGACGCGCCCGCTCCTGCATCCGCGCACACCTCTCCGCACGAGACCGACCCTGCGATCGGGATCGATCCCAACCTCATGACGGCGTACGCCCTCTGGGCCGTGTTCCGCAGGCCGCTCGGCCCGGTCCACCGCGTCGGTGACGACGCCGTGGCCGAGCTCGACGCCGTGGTCGCGTCCGCCGCCGAGCGCGGGGTGACCGTCCGTGGCTTCTACGACGTCTCCGGCTTCCGTGCCGACGCCGACGTCATGATCTGGCTGCACGGCGACGACGCGCAGGTCATCCAGGCCGTGCTGCGCGAGATCCGCCGCACCGGGCTGTTCCAGGACACCGAGCCGGTGTGGCACGTGATGGCGATGCACCGCGAAGCCGAGTTCAACAAGCGGCACACCCCGGCGTTCCTGCGCGGCAAGGACCCCGAGGCGTGGATCACGGTGTACCCCTTCGTCCGCTCCTTCGAGTGGTACCTGCTGCCCGAGGACGAGCGCTCGAAGATGCTGCGCGACCACGGGATCGCCGGCGCCAAGTACCGCCGCGTCCTGACGAACACCATCGCGACCTTCGCCCTGAGCGACTACGAGTGGATCCTGCCGCTCGAGAGCCCCGAGCTCGTCGACCTCGTCGACCTCATGCGCGACCTGCGTGCCACCGAGGCCCGTCTGCACGTGCGCGAAGAGGTCCCCTTCTTCACGGGTCGTCGCGTGACGACCGCCGAACTCCCGGAGGTGCTGTCATGACCGACACCAGCCTGATCACGAACGGTCAGCCCGTCCTCGCCGCCACCCCCGCGGCCGCTTCCGGCCCGGAGCACGTCGAGGTCCCGACCGCCTACGACGCGATCCTGCTCGCCGGCTTCGGTGGCCCCGAGGGCCAGGACGACGTCATCCCCTTCCTGCGCAACGTCACCCGCGGCCGCGGCATCCCCGATGAGCGGCTCGAAGAGGTCGCGCACCACTACCGGCACTTCGGCGGTGTGAGCCCGATCAACGCGCAGAACCGCGCGTTGAAGGCGGCGCTCGAGGCCGAGCTGGCCTCGCGTGGCATCGACATGCCGGTGCTCTGGGGCAACCGCAACTGGGAGCCCTACCTCGAGCAGGCCTTCACCGAGGCCGCCGACAAGGGCTACAACAAGCTCATCGCGATCGCCACGAGCGCCTACTCGTCGTTCTCGAGCTGCCGCCAGTACCGCGAGGACTATGCGCGCGTGCTCGACGAGACCGGTCTGCTCGGCACCATCGAGATCGACAAGATCCGGCAGTTCTTCGACCACCCCGGCTTCGTCCGCCCGTTCGTCGACGGCGTCCGTGACGGCATGGCGAAGGCCATCGCCGAGAACGCTCGGCTCGAGGTCGCGACCGAGCTGCACGTGCTGTTCTCGACGCACTCGATCCCGTCGACCGACGCTGCGAAGTCCGGCCCGGACTACCGCGGCTTCGACGAGCACGGCGCCTACGAGGCCCAGCACCTCGCCGTCGCGCAGGTCGTCCTCGACCAGGCGTGGGCGGAGCTGCTCGAGCAGCCCGAGCACGCACACCTGCAGGGCACGTCCAAGCCCGCCTGGAAGCTCGTGTACCAGTCGCGCTCCGGCCCCCCGACGCAGCCGTGGCTCGAGCCCGACATCAACGACTACATGAACGAGGAGCTCAAGGGCGGCTCGACCCGCGCCGTGCTCATCGTCCCGCTCGGCTTCGTGAGCGACCACATGGAGGTCATGTGGGACCTCGACGAGGAAGCCACCGAGACCGCGCAGGAGCTCGGCTTCTGGTCGGTCCGCACGCAGACCCCCGGTGTCGACCCGGCCTACGTCTCCGGTCTCGTCGACCTGGTGCTCGAGCGCGTCAACGGCACCCCCACCAGCGAGCGTCCGCACCTGACCGACATCGGTCCCTGGTACGACGTGTGCCGCCCGGGCTGCTGCGAGAACGTCCGCGCCGGCTTCAAGCCCGCCGCCGCCGGCGTCGCCCCGTGACCGACGCACCGACCCCGATCCGGCTGGGCACCCGCGCCAGCCGGCTCGCGGTCGCGCAGTCGCAGGACGTCGCCGACCGCCTGGCAGCGGCGTCCGGTCGTCCGGTCGAGCTCGTCACGGTCACGAGCGAGGGCGACACGAACCGCGCCTCGCTCGCGTCACTGGGGGGCACCGGTGTGTTCGCCAGCGCCCTGCGCGAAGCCCTGGTCGCCGGCGAGGTCGACGTCCTGGTGCACTCGCTGAAGGACCTGCCGACCGCGCCGTACCCGGGCCTGACGATCGCTGCCGTGCCGAAGCGTGCCGATGCCCGCGACGTCCTCGTGGCGCGGAACGGCGCGACCGTCGAGAGCCTGCCCGAGGGCGCGAAGGTCGGCACGGGCTCACCGCGTCGCGTCGCGCAGCTCAAGGCGAAGCGCCCCGACCTCGACGTCATCGACATCCGCGGCAACATCGACACCCGCCTGGGCCGGGTGGACGACGACCTCGACGCCGTCGTGCTCGCCGCCGCCGGGCTCACCCGCATCGACCGGCTGTCGGCCGCCACCGAACTGCTCGACCTCGGCTTCTGGCCGAGTGCTCCGGGGCAGGGCGCGCTGGCGATCGAGACCCGTGCTGCTGAGACCGACACGAACCTGCTCGCCGCACTGCGCAAGATCGAGCACGCCCCGACCCGCCTGACGGTGTCGGCCGAGCGCGAGGTCCTGGCGAAGCTCGAGGCCGGCTGCTCCGCCCCGATCGGTGCGACCGCGGTCGTGGACGCCGAGCTCCTGCTCGTCTCCGCTACGGTCTACAGCCCCGACGGCGCCGAGTACCGCACGGCGTCGCACGCGGCCGTGCTCGAGGGATCCGCGCAGGACCGTCTTGCCGAAGCACTCGAGGTCGGTGGCCGCGTGGCCGCCGAGCTGCTCGAGAACGGTGCCGGTGACCTGGCGGACCTCGCCGACTCGGTGAAGTAGAGCCCGTCACGGACACGCCCGCTCCCGTCGTCGTCATCCCCCGGGGTGGCGCGTGGGGCGAGCGCGTCGCGACGGCGGCTCGGCAGCGCGGGCTCGACCCGCGGGTCGTCCCGATCATCACCACCGAGCCGCCGCTCGACTGCGGCCCGCTCGACCGTGCCGTCGCCCGCATGGCCGGGTACGCGTGGGTGGTGGTGACCAGTGCGACGGCCGTGACGGTGCTCGCAGAACGCGTGGCGGGCCTCCCGTCCGGTGTCCGCGTTGCGGTGGTCGGTGAGCCGACAGCCCGTGCCGCGCGTGCTGCGGGCTGGGTCGTCGACCTCGTGCCGGAGCAGGCCTCGGCCGCTGCCCTCGTCGACGCGCTGCCGGACACCGACGGCACCGTGCTCTTCCCGCGCTCCGAGATCGCCGCGCCGACCCTCGTCGACGGGCTGCGGGCCCGCGGCATCGACGTGGACGACGTGGTCGCGTACCGTACCGTGGGGACCGGCGACGAGCCGATCACCCTCGACGCGGTGCCCGACGCGGTGCTCGTGACGAGCGGCAGCGTCGCCCGCGAGATCGCCCGCCGGATGACCCCGCTCGACCCCCGCACCCTCGTGGCCTGCATCGGCCCCGGAACCGCCGCCGACGCGCGCGCAGCCGGACTGCCGGTCCACGTGATCGGACCCACCCGGTCCGCAGAAGCCCTGCTCGACGCCGTCGTCGAGGCCCTGAACCCCACCGCCCCCGAACAGGAAGGCCACCCGTGACCGGCCGTTTCCCCCAGGTCCGCCCCCGTCGACTCCGCGCCACCCCCGCGATGCGACGGCTCGTCGCCGAGACCCGGCTGCACCCAGCCGAGCTCGTGCTGCCGATGTTCATCCGCGAGGGCGCCACCGACGCCGTCGACATCTCGAGCATGCCGGGCGTGCAGCAGCACTCGCTCGACTCGTTCCGTCGCGCCCTGGTGACGGCCGCGGAGGTCGGGATCGGCGGCGTGAACCTGTTCGGCGTCCCGACCACGAAGGACGCCACCGGATCCGGGGCGACCGACCCCGACGGCATCCTCAACGTGGCCATCCGCGTGGCGAAGGAAGAGGTCGGTGACGAGCTGGTCGTGCAGTCCGACCTGTGCCTCGACGAGTTCACCGACCACGGCCACTGCGGCGTCCTGGCGGCGGACGGCTCCGTCGACAACGACGCCACCCTGCTGCGGTACCGCGACATGGCGGTCGCTCAGGCAGAGGCCGGCGCCGAACTGGTGTGCCTGAGCGGGATGATGGACGGCCAGATCGCCGCCGCGCGTGACGCGCTCGACGTCGCCGGTCACACCGGCACCGCGCTGCTGGCCTACGCGGCCAAGTACGCGTCCGCCTTCTACGGCCCCTTCCGCGAGGCCGTTTCGTCGTCGCTCGTCGGCGACCGGCGGACCTACCAGATCGACGCCGCCAACGGTCGACAGGGGCTGCGCGAGGTCGCGCTCGACGTCGACGAGGGTGCCGACGTCGTCATGGTGAAGCCGGCGATGAGCTACCTCGACGTGCTCGCCGAGACCGCTGCGACGTCGCCCGTGCCGGTCTGGGCCTACCAGATCTCCGGCGAGTACGCGATGATCACGGCAGCCGCACAGAACGGCTGGATCGACCGCGACGCCGCCGCGATGGAGTCGCTCATCGGCATCAAGCGTGCCGGCGCCGACGCGATCCTGACCTACTTCGCCGTCGACATCGCACGGAAGCTCAACCAGGAGGCCGGTCTCCGCACCTCCGGCACCACCGCCGCAGTCGCCGGCATCGCCTCGACCGGGAAGGCCCCCGAATGACCACGAACGACCAGCTGTTCGGCCGCGCCAAGAACGCGATCCCCGGCGGCGTGAACTCGCCCGTCCGTGCCTACGGATCGGTGGGCGGCACCCCGCGCTTCCTGGTGTCGGCGAAGGGCGCGTACGTCACCGACGCCGAGGGGCGCGAGTACGTCGACCTCGTGGCGTCGTGGGGTCCCGCGATCCTCGGACACGCGCACCCCGGCACCGTCGAGGCCGTGCAGCAGGCCGCCGCGCGGGGACTGTCCTTCGGCGCCTCGACCCCGGGCGAGACCGAGCTCGCCGAGCTCGTGAAGCAGCGGGTGTCGGTCGACGGCGACGGCCCCATCGAGAAGCTCCGCATGGTGTCGACGGGCACCGAGGCCACGATGACGGCGATCCGGTTGGCCCGCGGCTACACCGGCCGCGACCTGCTCGTGAAGTTCGCCGGGCACTACCACGGGCACTCCGACTCCCTGCTCGCCGAGGCCGGATCGGGTGTCGCCACCCTGGCCCTGCCGGGCAGCGCGGGCATCACCGAGGAGACCGCGGCGCAGACCCTGGTGCTGCCGTACAACGACCTCGACGCCGTCCGCCGAGCGTTCGACGAGCACTCCGAGCGCATCGCCGGCGTCATCGTCGAGGCCGCCGCGGCGAACATGGGCGTGCTCGCTCCCGAGCGCGGGTTCAACCGCGCGCTCGCGCAGATCGTGCAGGCGCACGGGGCGCTGCTCATCGTCGACGAGGTCCTGACCGGGTTCCGCGTCGGGTCGGCCGGCTGGTGGGGCCTCGAGGCGTCGAAGGTCGTCCCCGACGGCGCCGGGTGGAAGCCCGACCTGATCACGTTCGGCAAGGTCATCGGTGGCGGCATGCCCCTCGCCGCGCTCGGCGGCCGACGCGAGGTCATGGACTTCCTCGCCCCGCTCGGCCCCGTGTACCAAGCGGGCACCCTGTCCGGCAACCCGCTCGCGGTCGCCGCCGGCATCGCCACGCTCCGGGCCGCGACGCCGTCGGTGTACGAGTCGCTGAACCGCACGGCCTCGGTCATCTCCGCGGCCACGTCGGACGCACTGTCGGCCGAGGGCGTCGCCCACACCGTGCAGCGCGCCGGCAACCTGTTCTCGTTCGCCTTCACGGACACCGCCCCGCGGAACTACGACGACGTGCGGGCGCAGGACGTGTTCCGGTACGCCCCGTTCTTCCACGCGATGCTCGACGCCGGCGTGACCCTGCCGCCGAGCGTGTTCGAGGCATGGTTCGTCACGGCCGCCCACGATGAGCGGGCCGTCGGGCGGATCCTCGACGCGCTGCCCGCAGCAGCGAAGGCAGCGGCCGCCGCGGCGGCGTAGGGGTCGGGTGCTCCGTGCTGGAGCCGCGGCTGGTTGACTGGCCACATGCAACTCGCCGAGGCCCTCATCGAGCGCGCCGACCTGCAGAAGCGCATCGAACAACTGCGCGGCCGCATCGCCGCGAACGCCCGCTACCAAGAGGGTGAGGAGCCCGACGAGGACGCCCGCGAGCTCCTCGCCGAGGCCGAGCGGTCGATCGACGCGCTCGAGGTCCTGCTCGCCCGCATCAACGCGACGAACGCCAGCACCACCGTGGCGTCCGGGCAGACCGTCACCGCGCTGCTCGCCCGACGCGATGCCCTGCGGCTGCGGCACGCGCTCGTCACCGGAGCGGCGGACGCCACGGCCGGCACGAACGGCGGGTACCGACAGCTCCGCAGCGAACTCCGCACGTTCGCCGCGTTGCCGACCGCCGAGCTCCGGTCGCGTGCCGACGCCCTGGCGAAGGAGATCCGCGAACTCGACGCGGTCGTCCAGCGCACCAACTGGGAGGTCACCCTGGTCGACTGAGCAGCGGGGCGGTGCGTCGGTAGACGGACCGGGGCGGGTACGGACCCGACGACCGGCGGGCAACCCGGTCACCTGTCGGCGCAGTGGGCAGCGCCATGGCGAGAGCCGTGCACATCGCAGCCCAGTACGGCGCACCAGGTACGGTGCACACCGCACCACGCACAACCGCGTACCGACCGGACCGACGAGGGCGGGACAGGGGACAGCGCCGCCCCACCCTCGACGGGTCAGGAGCAGTCGGCCTTGGTGAAGGTCGTGTCGAGCGTCTTCGAGGTGCCGTCGAACGCGTAGGTGTAGCGCATGTCGACGCCCTCATCGAGCAGGTCCTTCGTGTCGCTGTTCGAGCAGAGCGTCGGGCCGACCGAATCGCGGATGGCGCTCTCGGTGATCGAGGCCGGGTCGACGCTGGACGACACCGTGTAGTCGTAGTGGATCGCGTTGCCCTCGGCCTCGACGCCCGTCCACGACGTCACCGAGTCGACCTGCTTCGGCAGGTCGCTCTGCTCGCGGATCTGCACGACGGCCTTCGAGACCTTCTCCTCCGTCGAGTCGCTGAACGCGGCGGTGAGCGCCTGGCGGACCAGGAACGCGACGACCACGGCGACGACGACGCCGAGCAGCGAGATCAGGACGCGCTTGCCACGGGACTGCTTGGGCGGCGGGGCGTACGGGGCTCCGGCGGGAGCGGGCTGCGCGTACGGCTGCTGGCCGGGCTGCTGCTGCGCCCAGGGCTGCTGGCCGGGCTGCTGCTGGCCGGGCTGCTGCGGGCCGGGCTGCTGCGGGCCGGCGTTCGGCTGCGGCTCGGACCCCGGGTAGGGCGGCGGTGTGGTCGTCATGGTGTTCCCCCTCGTTGCAGTGCGCGGCCTGACACCGTCGTCCGGCGCCGGGTCCCTCCCCGACACGGGCCGCAGTCACCTGAGCGACCATCCAAGCACAGGCCGGGGCGCCGCAACGCGCCTGTCCGACCCCCGCGCCGTCTCAGGCGGAACGGCGTGCAGCCCAGCGGCCCTCGGAGCGCAGGATCGCGAGCGGGAAGTCGAACGCGTGCGACACCGCCGACGACGTGATGACCTCGTCCGCCGTGCCCTGTGCCACCACGGCACCGTCACGGAGCAGCATCGCGTGCGAGGTCGACACCGGCAGGTCCTCGAGGTGGTGCGTGACCATGACGCTGCCGAGCTCGGGGTGTCGGTGCCGCAGCGTGTCGACGGTCTCGAGCAGGTGCTCGCGCGCGGCGACGTCGAGTCCGGTCGCCGGTTCGTCGAGCAGCAGCAACTGCGGCTCGGACATCAGCGCCCGTGCGATGAGGGTCCGTCCGCGTTCGCCCTGGGACAGCACGGGCCAGCGTGCGTCGCGTCGTGCGGCGAGCCCGACGTCGGCGATGTGCTGCTCGGCGAGTGCGACCTGCGCGGCCGTGGGCTCCCACCGCATCATGAGGTCGGTGGTGCCGGTCAGGCCGGTCAGCACCGTCTCGAGCACGGTGAGCGGGGAGAGCATCCGGTGCCGCGGGTCGACGTGGCCGATGTGCTCACGGAGTTCGCGGACGTCGACGCGTCCGAGGCGCCGGCCGAGCACCTCGACCGAGCCCGCGGTCGGGTGGCCCGTCGCGCCGAGGACCGCGAGCAGCGTCGACTTGCCGGCGCCGTTCGGTCCGAGGAGCGCCCAGTGCTCACCGCGGCGGACGGTCAGGTCGACGTCGTGCAGCAGGTCGCGGCCGGAGCGCGTCACACGGACGCCCTCGGCACGGAGCAGGACGCCGTCTGCGCGGAACTGGACGCCCGCGGCGCGGGACTGGTCGGTGTCGGTCACGACTCCATCGTGGCCGACGTCAGCGCCGTTCGGTGCCGTCCGCCAGGGCGCCGCCCTCGGCGACGAACGCGCGGGCCTGCACGGTGTGCTCCTCGACGGTGCTGCTGAGCGAACGGATCACCGCGGCCGCTGCTTCGCCGTCGCGCTTCGAGATCGCCGCACGGAGCGGGTCGACGAAGTGCTTGACGTCCCAGAACATGCCGCTCTGGTGGGTCAGGGCGAGGAAGTTCGCGCGGGGCAGCAGCGAGGTCGACAGCTGGACCAGCAGGTCGTTGTCCGCCGCACCGATCAACTGGGTGACGACCGCGCCGACCTGTGTCGAGACGTCGCCGGCCCGCTCCTGCTCGGCGGCTGTGCGCAGGGCTTCCAGCGTGTCGACGAGGCGCGTGGCCGCAGCGTCGTCGAGCTTCGGGACGGCCCAGCGGGCCGCGAGCTCCGTGACACCGGCGAGCACCTGGATGGTGTCGTCGAACTGCTTGGCGGTGGGCGACGCGACCCGGGTGTACCGGTTCGCCTCCATCTCGACCAAGCCGTAGTCGACGAGCTTGGCGATCGCCTCACGGATGGGCGTGCGACTGACCCCGAGCCACTGGACCAGCTCGTCGTCGTTGAGCCGTTCGCCGGCCTGCAGCGTACCGTCCTGGATCGCGGCCAACATCTTCTCGAGGACCACGTCGCGGAGCAGCTTGCGCGGCGAGTTCTCGACGGTCGACTTGGGTACCGGCATGACGGACTCCTCGTGTCACGGACGTTTGGTATCCAAACCCTAACGTGTCAATATGCAATCGCTTGCGGAATAACAGCATCCCAGAACATCAGCCACGCACGTCGACCACAGTGCGTCCGTGCACCCGACCGGCGACCACCTCGACGCCGATCTCGATCGCCTGCTCCGGGGTGACGGTCCGGGTGACACCCGCCAGCAGCGCCGGGTCGAGATCGGTCGCCAACCGCTCCCACGCCCGGTGCCGGAGTTCGGACGGGGCGTCCACCGAGTTGATGCCGAGCAGCGACACCGCACGCAGGATGAACGGCAGCACCGTCGTGGGCAGCGCGGAGTCCTGCGCGAGCCCGCACGCCGTGACGGCTCCACCCCACCGGGTGCCGGCCAGCACGTTCGCCAGGGTGGCCCCGCCGACGCTGTCCACGGCGCCGGCCCACGCGGCACGCTGCATCGGCTTGCCGGGCTCGGACAGGGCACCCCGGTCCACGACCTCGGTCGCGCCGAGGCGTCGGAGCGAGGCCTCGTTGGTGCTCCGTCCGGTCGACGCGGTCACCTCGTAGCCGCGCGCGTCGAGCAGGGCGATCGCCACCGTCCCCACCCCGCCGGACGCACCCGTGACGAGCACCCGCCCGGCACCCGGTTCGACGAACCGTTCGAGCGCGAGGACGCTGAGCATCGCCGTGAACCCCGCCGTGCCGATCGCCGCCGCGAACGAGTCCTCGATCGCCGCGGGCAGGACCACGAGGGAACCGGACGGCACCACGGCGTGCTGGGCCCAGCCACCGTGCCGGGTCTCGCCGAGTCCGGCACCGTTCAGCACGATTCGGTCGCCGATCGCCACGTCGTGCACGCCCGGTCCGAGCGCCGACACGGTGCCGACGACGTCGATGCCGGGCACGAGCGGGTCGACCCGCGCGACGCCGGGGTTCCTGGCGAGGGCGAGGCCGTCCTTGTAGTTGACGCTCGAGTACGTGACGTCGACGAGGGCTTCGCCCTCGGTCGGATCAGGCAGGTCGACGTCGGCGACGGTGGGCGGGGCTGAACTGGACACGACTACGGCGCGGGTCATGCGCCGGACGCTACCCCGGGCCTCCCGGCCAGCGGTCCGTTCTTTCCCAGAACGCGCGCGATCCCTGGCGGAATCGGGCGTACCGGGTCGGAAAAAACGACCAGGTACGCCCGAAACGGTCAGGTACGCCCTCGGCCAGCGCTCCGGCGAGCGCTCACCGGCCAGCGCTCATCCGAACATGATGGCGGCTTCGTCGAACCGCGCCTGCGGCACGGTCTTCAGCTCGCCGAGCGCCTCGTCGAACGAGACGTGCACGATGTCGGTGCCCTTCAGGGCGACCATCCGGCCCCATCGTTCCTCGACCACCGAGTCGATGGCCGCCAGGCCGAGCCGCGTCGACAGCACCCGGTCGTACGCGGTCGGCGTGCCACCGCGTTGGATGTGCCCGAGGGTCGTGGCGCGCGTCTCGATGCCCGTCATCTCCTCGATGAGGGGCGCGAGCCGCTCACCGATGCCACCGAGCCGCGGACGCCCGAAGGCGTCGAGCCCGCGCTCGGTGTGCGCGTTGTCCTCGTGGTCGGGGACGAAGCCCTCGGCCACCACGACGAGCGGTGCACGACCTCGGTCGTAGGCGGCACGCACCCACTTCGCGATCTGTTCCATGCTCGTCTTCTGCTCCGGGATCAGGATCGCGTGCGCACCCGCGGCCATGCCGGAGTGCAGGGCGATCCAGCCCACGTGCCGCCCCATGACCTCGGCGACCATGCAGCGGGAGTGCGACTCGCCGGTGGTGCGGAGGCGGTCCATCGCCTCGGTCGCGATCGCGACGGCGGTGTCGAAACCGAACGTGTAGTCGGTGGCGCCCAGGTCGTTGTCGACCGTCTTCGGGACGCCGACGATCTTCAGCCCGGCGTCGGTCAGGCGCTTCGCCGCGGCGAGCGTGCCTTCGCCACCGATCGCGACGATGGCGTCGATGCCGTGGCGGTCCAGGGTCTTCGAGATGTTCTCCACGCCGCCGTTGGGGCCCTCGAAGGGGTTCGTGCGGCTGGTGCCGAGGATCGTGCCGCCCTGCTTGGCGATGCCCTGGATGTCCTTGCGGCCGAGCGGGACGATGTCGCCGTCGACGACGCCGCGCCAGCCGTCCCGGAACCCGACGAACTCGTGGCCGTGGATGGCGATGCCCTTGAGGACGATCGCGCGGATGACCGCGTTCAGGCCGGGGCAGTCGCCTCCGGAGGTGAGGATGCCGATGCGCATGGGAACTCCGTCGTCGGGTGGTGCGGGTGGGGGTCGTGGGGGACTGCGACCATCATGACTGACGGTGGTTGCGCATTACCATCCCGGTGTGACCCTGCTCGACTCCGCCTCGTCGTCCGCCGGTGCGTCCGGCGACGCGTCTGCCGGTGCGTCCGTCGATGCGTCTGGTGCTCCCATTGCGTCCGGCGATGCGTCTCGCGTCGACACCGTGTACCGACCGGGAGGCCCGGTGAACCTCGCGTCGACCCTGCGGCCCCTGCAGCGCGGCACCGGCGACCCCGCCTACAAGGTGGTCGGGTCGGTCGTGTGGCTCGCCCTGCGGACACCCACCGGCCCCGCTGCCGTCGCGATCCGGCCGGCCGGCGACACCATCGCGGTCTCGGCGTGGGGTGACGGTGCTTCGTGGGCGGTCGAGCACGCGCCGGAGATGCTCGGTCGCGGCGACGACTGGGACGGGTTCGACGTCTCCGGCCACGCGTTCCTGGCGACGGCCCGACACCGGCAGCCCGGACTCCGGCTGCTCCGGACGAACACCGTCGTCGCGATGCTCGTGCCGGCGATCATGGAGCAGAAGGTGACCTCGCGGCAGGCATGGGGTGCGTGGCGGTACCTGCTCCGTCGGTACGGCACGCCCGCGCCGGGCCCCGCGCCGGACGGTCTCATCGTGCCGCCGACGGCCGACGAGTGGGCGCGGATCCCGAGCTGGGAGTGGCACCGAGCCGGCATCGAGCCCGGACGGTCGGCGACGGTGATGCGCGCGGTGCGTGTGGCTCCGGCGCTCGAACGGACGCTGACGCTCGGTCGCGGCGGTTCGGTCGTGTCGGCGCGGCTCCAGTCGATCCCCGGCATCGGGAAGTGGACGGCTGCCGAGACCGCGCAGCGCTCCCACGGCGACCCCGATTCGCCGAGCGTCGGGGACTTCCACGTCCCCGCGCTGGTCGGGTGGGCGCTGACCGGGGGACCGGTCGACGACGACGGGATGCTCGAGCTGCTCGAACCGTGGCGGGGGCACCGGGAGCGGGTCGTGCGGCTGATCGGCGGCTCGGGGTTCCGGAAACCGTCGTTCGGGCCGCGGCTCACGATCCAGGACCACCGCGGGCACTGAGCGGTCGCGCGCGGCCCGCTGCGGTCCGCACCTGTTTCGCGACACGACACCAGGTGATCACGTGGTGTCGTGTCGGAGAACCGGTGTCGCGCCGGGTCAGGGGTGGCGGACGCCCTCGCCGGCCAGCACGGCGCGGTAGCCCTCGCGGAACGTCGGGTACTGCGGCGCCCAGCCGGTCGACCGGAGCAGCGCGTTCGACAAGCGCTTGTCACCACCGGACTGCCGGGCACCGCCGTCACCGGTGACGGGCTCGGGAACGCCGAGCTCCTCGGCCAGGAACCGCAGCACGTCGTCGAGCCGGCTCGGTTCGTCGTCGGTGCCGAGGTACGTCGGCGCCGGGTCCTCCACGGTCGCCAGGTGCACGAGCGCCGCGGCGGCGTCGTCGCGGTGGATCCGGTTCGTGTGCGGCGAGGGACCCGGAGCCAACCGGGCCGAACCGGAGCGGACCTGGTCGATCAGGCGCTCGCGGCCCGGACCGTAGACACCGGACAGCCGCACGAGCACGGCGTCGGGAGCACGGTCGCGCAGCAGCGCTTCGGCCTCGACCAGCACCTCGGCGGTCGGGGTCGCACCGTGCGCCGGGGTGTCCTCGGCGACCACGCTGCCGTCGTCGACGTCGTACACCGCGGTCGAGGACACCACGAGCAGGCGTGGATCGGCGTCCGAGGCATCGATGCCGTCGAGCACGTTCCGCAGGCCGTCGACGTAGGTGGCGCGGTACTCGTCGACGTCACGGCTGCCCGCGGCGAAGGCCACGACGACGACGGAGGTGTCGGCGGGGATCTCGGGGACCTCGTGCCGCAGGTCGGTGCTGCGGCCGGTGATCGGGGCCGGGACCAGTTCGGCGCGGCGTCGGAGGCCGATCACGTGGTGTCCCCGGCGCGCGAAGCGGAGACCGGCCTCGGTCCCGAGGTCGCCGCAGCCGGCGATCACGACGGTGTCGTTGTTGTGCACCCGTCGACCTTGGCACGGACACCTGGTGGACGCTCCCGCACCCGGCCTGCTGCCGCTCAGAGCACCTTCCGCAGCAGCACGGAGTCGCCGTGCTCCTGGTCGCGCTCACGCTGCCCGGTGTCGACGAAGCCCAGCTTGCCGAGCACCCGGAGCGACGCGGTATTCCAGTCGCGGACCGTGGACACCAGGTGGCGGTACCCGAGCTCGCGTGCCGCACTGATCACCGCGCCGGATGCTTCCGTGGCGTACCCGTGGTTCCACGACGCCTGCAGGAACTCGTACGCCAGCTCGGGTTCGTCGGGCGCACCGACGCTGTTCGCGACGAGGCCGCAGTAGCCGACGGCGGCACCGGTGTCCCGGCGCTCGACGACGAGCAGACCGGGCGCCGGCGTCTGGTCGTACCCGCGCGCCCACTCCTCGAGATCGGACACGGTGGGGTGTCCGTCGGCCGAGAGCCGTCGATGCGGCGGCACGCGTGGATCCCGTTCGGCCCAGAGCCGACGGTGGAACGCGGCGTCGGTGCTCCGCCACGGCCGCAGGCGCAACCGCTCCGTCTCGAGTGCCGACATCTGATCGCCGCTCAGTCCGAGGTGCGAGCGGGTTCTTCGTCCTTCGCCTCGACGCCGTCGTGGCGCATCCGCACGACGCTGGCCAGGGTCGACAGCGCCATCGCGGCGATGATCACGATCAAGGAGACCCACGTGTTGATCTCCGGCGCCCACTCGATGTGGTCGCCACCGTTCAGGAACGGCAGCTCGTTGTCGTGCAGTGCGTGCAGGACGAGCTTCACGCCGATGAACGCGAGGATCACCGCGATGCCGTACTTCAGGTAGACGAGCCGCTCCAGCAGGCCGCCGAGCAGGAAGTACAGCTGCCGCAGGCCCATCAGGGCGAAGACGTTCGCGGTGAACACGATGAACGGGCTCTCGGTGATGCCGAAGATCGCGGGGATCGAGTCGAGGGCGAACAGCAGGTCGGTGGTCCCGATCGCGATCAGCACGATGAGCAACGGGGTGAAGTGCCGCACGCCGTCGTGGGTGGTCCGGAACTTCATGCCGTCGAACGTGTCGGTGAGGCGCACGCGACGGCGGAGCAGCCGGACGATGAAGCTGTCCTTCTGGTCGTCGGCATCGTCCTCGCCGCGGAGCTGCTGGATCGCCGTCCAGATCAGCCAGGCGCCGAAGATGTAGAAGATCCACGAGAAGTTCTCGATGAGCTGGGCACCGACGAGGATGAAGATGCCGCGCAGCACGAGCGCGATGATGATGCCGAGCATCAGCACCTCTTGCTGGATCTTCTTCGGCACCGAGAACCGCGCCATGATGATGACGAAGACGAACAGGTTGTCGATGCTCAGGCTGTACTCGGTGAGCCAACCTGCCAGGAACTCACCCGCCGAGTCGCCGCCAGCGAACACGAGCATCAGGACCGCGAAGACCAGCGCGAGCCCCACGTAGACGCCCACCCACGTCGCCGACTCGCGCAGCGTCGGCACGTGCGGTCGGCGCGCGACAATGAGCAGGTCGGCGAGCAGGATCGCGACGATCGCGATCAGCGAGCCGACTTCGAACACGACGGGGAGTTCGGGCATTGCGGCCTTCCTGGCTGCGGGGGATCGGGTGGATGAACAGCCTGACAGAGGTGGATGAACAGCCTGACAGATCCGAACGCATCCGGCAGCCGGATCGTTCCGGGTGAACGATCCGCCCCACCACCTCGTTGACCGGGTATGGGACTCCGCACACGCACCAAGGTCATCATCGGCATCTCCACCGGCGTCGTGGTCATCGCGGCCGCCGCCGTCATCGCCGGTCCGTCCATCTACGCGAACACCGTCAACGGACAGGCCGCCGCCGCACCCTCGCTGCAGGCGACGTCGTCCGCCAGCCTCGACGCGGCGGACGCCGACGGCACCTGGACCAGCGCGAAGACCTCGTACGCCGGCTACCGGGTGCACGAGGTCCTGCAGGGGAATGATGTGAACGTGGTCGGACGCACGAAGGACGTCGAGGGCACCGCCGAGGTCGACGGCGGCTCCCTCGCGACGGCGACGGTCACGGTCCAGGTCGCGAAGATCTCCACCCCCGAGTCCGCGCGCGACGCCTACTTCCGGGACACAGCGCTCGAGACGGACAAGTTCCCGACGGCGACGTTCACGCTCACCAAGCCCGTCGACGTCTCGAAGGCGCTCGACGGCAGCACGCAGGACGTCACCCTGACCGGCACGATGGACCTGCACGGCGTCACGAAGGCCGTCACCGCCGACGCGCAGGTGGCGGTCGGCACGGGTGGCACCGTGCAGGTCGCCGGCTCGGTGCCGATCACGTTCGCCGACTACGGCGTGCAGGCCCCCTCGCTCGGCTTCGTCACCGTGGACGGGAAGGGCTCCGTCGAGTTCTCCCTCGACCTGCAGAAGTGACCGTGTCGAGTCGTTCCGCCGACGAGCTGCTCGCGACGCTGTACCGCGAGCACGGTGACGCGCTCACCCGGTACGTCCGGCACCTGACGCGGGACGGCTCGGCGGTCGAGGACGTCGTGCAGGAGACCATGGTCCGCGCCTGGCAGCGCCCGGCGGTGCTGGAACGCGCGCCGGACAGCGCCCGCGCCTGGCTGTTCACGGTCGCGCGGAACCTGGTCGTCGACGACGCCCGGTCCGCCCGGAACCGCCGGGAGTTCGGCACCGAACACCCCGTCGACCGCGCCGAGTCGGACCGCACCGACGCCGTGCTCGACCGCATCGTCGTGGCCGACGCGCTCGCATCGCTCTCGCCGGACCACCGCCGCGTGGTCGTGGACGCCTACTGGCTCGGCCACACGGTGCCGGAGATCGCACGACGACACGACATCCCCGAGGGCACCGCGAAGTCGCGGTTGCACTACGGGCTGCGAGCCCTGCGGCTCGCACTGCAGGAACGAGGAGTGACCCGATGAGCGACGACCAGTACGCAGAGTGGGACGCGGCGTACGTGCTCGGGTCCCTGAGCCCGGACGAACGGCTCGAGTACGAGCAGCACCTGGAGACCTGCGACCGTTGCACGGCCGCCGTCGCCGAGCTGGTCGGCCTGCCCGGTCTGCTCGCCAAGCTGCCGGCCGACCAGGCGATCGAGATCGCCGAACCGGACGGGAGGCCCGACACCGGTTCCGAGAGCACCCTCGCCTCCGTCGCGCACCGCGTTCGACACCGTCGCCGTCGTCGCCGGGTCTGGGTCGCCGCCACCGCAGGGCTCGCGGTGGTCGCTGCCGTCCTGGGCGGACTCGCCGTCGGCACGGCGGGAGACCGCGGCTCGGTGCAGGCCGGACGTGACGTCTCGGCATCGGCGACCGCGGACCGCTACGACATGACCGGCGCCCAGGGACTCGACGTCGACCTGGCCGTCAGCGGCGAACAGTGGGGCACCCGCTTCGACTGGGGTTGCTCGTACGGCGGCAAGGAGTGGGCGGCGGACGGCTCGGTCATGTACGACCTCGTCGTGGTGCGGTCCGACGGCACCGCGCAGATCGTCGGCTCGTGGACGGCCGCGGGCGAGGACGCGAAGGGACTGTCGGCGTCGACGGACATCCCGCGCGACGACATCGCGAGCGTGCAGGTGCGGCTCCGCGGCGAACAGGGAGCCCTCGCCGTCGTCGACCTGTAGCGCCCGCCCGCCCCCGCCCCCGCCCCCGCCCCCGCGCCCCGCCCGACCCCGCCCCCGAGCCCCCGAGGTTCCGAAATCTCGGCATCTGGGCGCAGCTCAGGGGCGTTCGTGGAACCTCGGCGCTCCCCGTGCGGCGAGTCGTGGAACCTCGGCGGAGGTGCGCGGGAGAGCCATCGCCAGGGACCATGTTGAACGGCGCGCGCGGAGCGGCGGTGTGTGACGACCAAGTCCGGGTCCCGAGGTTCCGAGATCTCGGAACCTCGACGCGGTGAGGGGGCGTTCGTGGAACCTCGGCGCTCCCCGTGCGGCGAGTCGTGGAACCTCGGCGGACGTGCGGGGGCGGCTAGCCCGAGGCGGCCTCGTCCGACACGTCGGGGCCGATCGCGTCCTGGACGCGCGCACTGACGGACCGGAGGGTGTCCGCGTCGGTCCCCACGGGCCTCCAGAACAGGTCTTCCAGCGCACCGGTGTGCGCGCGGATGCCGGCGAGCACCGCGCGGCGGCCATCGGGGGTCATCTCCACCCAGCTGCCGCGGCCATCGGTCGGGCAGTCGGCGCGTCCGACCAAGCCGCGGGAGACCATCCGTGTGACCTGGTGACTGACGCGCGACTTCTCCCAACCGATGCCGGCGGCGATGTCGCGGACGCGCAGCCGGTGGTCCGGCTCACGCTGCAGCCCGATCAGGATCTCGAACTCGGGGATGGAGATGCCGGCGCCAGCCTGGACGGCCTGGTCGAGCGCTCGGTCGAGGCGTCGCCAGACGTCGTGGTAGGCGTCCCACGTCGCCCAGTCGTGGCCATCGTTGCCCTGCGTCGACATGCCGACCAGCGTATCCACCGTGGAGGCCGACCGACCCCGCCTCCGCGTCTTTCATCCGTCCGGATGACTCCTGGCCGACGTGCGGCGCGCTCCAAGGTGAGGTCGGAGGTGCGGCATACGATCGGAGCATGCCGAGCGCCCGCCTCCAGGACTGCACCGACGACGCCGTTGCGCTGGTCCGCAAGTGGCTGGCGGCGTCCGCCGGGGCGAAGCCGGACGCCGGTGCCGCCCGTCTCGCCGAGGCCCTGCGCGACGAACGCGGGCTCGACTTCACGCGCAGCTTCGTCGACAAGGTCATCCGCCCCGAAGACCCCCGGGTCGCCGCCCGCAACCTCGAACAGGTCAGCCGCGACGTCCCCGACTTCCTCGCCTGGTACCTGCGGGGCGCGGTGACGCTCGGCGGTGGGTTCGCGACGATGGCGCCGTGGGCGGTCATCCCCACCGCTCGCCGGATCCTGCGCCGGATGACCGGCCACCTGGTGATCGACGCGAGCACGGCGAAGCTCGGTCCGGCGCTCGCCAAGGTCGGTGGGCCGGGTACCCGGCTCAACGTGAACCTGCTCGGCGAAGCCGTGCTCGGCAGCGCCGAGAGCGACCGTCGGCTGCAGGGGACGATGGACCTGCTCGCCCGCGACGACGTCGACTACGTGTCGATCAAGGTCAGCTCGGTCGTGCCGCAGATGTCGATGTGGGCGTTCGACCAGACGGTCGAGCGGGTCGTCGACCGGCTCGTGCCGTTGTACCGGCTCGCGGCCGCTCCGCTGGCGTCCGGTGGCCAGGCCAAGTTCATCAACCTCGACATGGAGGAGTACCGCGACCTCGACGTCACCCTCGCGGTGTTCCGGACCCTGCTCGACCGCGACGAGTTCGCGGGGCTGCAGGCCGGCATCGTGCTGCAGGCCTACCTGCCCGACGCCGCAGGGGCGCTCGAGTCGCTGACGACGTGGGCGCAGGAACGCCGTGCCCGGGGCGGCGCACCGATCAAGGTGCGGCTCGTCAAGGGCGCGAACCTGGCGATGGAGCACGTCGACGCGATCGTGCACGACTGGCCGCTCGCCACCTGGGGCAGCAAGCGCGAGACCGACACCGCCTACCTGCGGATGCTCGACGCCGCGTTGACCCCGCAGCGCACCGACGCCGTGCGCATCGGCGTCGCCGGGCACAACCTGTTCGACCTGGCGACCGCGTGGGTCCTCGCCCAGCGCCGCGGGGTGACCGACGCGGTCGACGTCGAGATGCTGCTCGGCATGGCATCGACGCACGCCGACGCCGTCCGAGCCGACGTCGGACAGATCCTGCTCTACACGCCCGTTGTACAGCCGGACGAGTTCGACTCCGCGATCGCGTACCTCGCCCGCCGCCTGCAGGAGAGCTCGAGCCCCGAGAACTTCATCGCCGCAGCGTCCGACATCGACCACGACGCCAGCGTGTTCGACCGCGAACACGGCCGGTACCTGGCGTCGGTCGCGGCCCTCGACGAGCCGGTGCACACGACGCACCGCACCCAGGACCGCCACCTGGCACTCGGCGACCCCGTCCTGCGCGACGCGTTCCGGAACGCCGCGGACACCGACCCCGCCGTTCCCGCCAACCGTTCGTGGGCGCTCGACGTCCTGCGCCGGGTACCGCGCTCGCAGCTCGGCGCGCAGACGATCCGCGGAGCCAAGGTGGCCGACCGCTCCAAGCTCGAACGCATCATGGCCCGCACCGCCCAAGCCGGCGTCAACTGGGGGCGGCAGGACCCCTCCGACCGTGCTGAGCTCCTCGACCTGATCGGGCACGAGCTCGAGACCCGCCGCGCCGACCTGATCGAGGTGATGGCGGCGGAGACCGGGAAGACCTTCTCCGAGGCCGACACCGAGGTCACCGAAGCCGTCGACGCCGCCCACTACTACGCCGAGCGCGCCCGCCGTCTCGGCGACGTCGAGGGGGCCCGCTACGTCCCGCCGCGCCTGACCGTCGTCGTGCCGCCGTGGAACTTCCCCGTGGCGATCCCCGCCGGTGGCGTGTTGGCGGCGCTCGCCGCGGGCAGCGGAGTCGTGCTCAAGCCGGCACCCGAGGCGAAGCGCAGTGGTGCGCTGCTGGCCGACGTGCTCTGGGACGCCGGCGTGCCGCACTCGTTGCTGCAGCTCGTCGACCTGGCCGAGGACGAACTCGGCCGTGACCTGGTCGGGCACCCCGCCGTCGACCGCATCATCCTGACCGGTTCGGCCGACACCGCGCGATCGTTCCGGTGGTGGCGCGCCGGTCTGCCGCTCAGCGCCGAGACGAGCGGCAAGAACGCGATCGTCGTCACGCCGAGCGCCGACATCGACCTCGCGGTGCAGGACATCGTGCAGTCCGCCTTCGGCCACGCCGGCCAGAAGTGCTCGGCGGCGTCCCTGGTCGTCCTGGTCGGCACGGTCGGTGAGAGCGAACGCTTCCGTCGGCAGCTCGTCGACGCCACGCGCACGCTCCGGGTCGCCTGGCCCGACGACCCCACCGCCCAGGTCGGACCGGTCATCGCCGAGCCCGAGGGCAAGCTGCGGCAAGGGCTCACCGAGCTCGGCCCGGGGGAGTCCTGGCTCGTGCAGCCGACGGCCCTCGACGACTCCGGGCGGCTCTGGTCACCCGGCATCCGTGACGGCGTCCGCCCGGGCAGCGACTTCCACCAGACCGAGTACTTCGGCCCGGTGCTCGGCATCATGCGCGCCGAGACGCTCGAGCAGGCGATCGCGATCCAGAACGGCACCGACTACGGCCTGACGGCGGGGATCCACTCGCTCGACGCCGACGAGGTGGCGGACTGGCTGGCGAGTGTGCGCGCCGGCAACCTGTACGTGAACCGCGGCATCACCGGTGCGGTCGTCGGTCGGCAGCCGTTCGGCGGCTGGAAGCGGTCGTCCGTTGGCACCGGCACGAAGGCGGGCGGACCGATGTACGTCGCGACGCTCGGCCGGTGGGAGCCGGTCCCGCGCACGGTGCACAAGAGCATCCAGCTGCACGGACTCCCGCCGCGCGTGACCTCGGTGATCGAGGCCGCACGCAGCGGCCTGTCGTTCGAGGAGTTCGACCAGGTGCGGGCCGGTGCGCTCAGCGACGTCCGGGCGCGCGAGGAGCTGTACGGCGGGTCGCACGACCTGGCGGGGCTCGTGGTGCAGCGGAACGTGCTGCGCCACCGACCGCAGTCCGTCATCGTGCGGCAGGCCGAGGACGCCTCGGCGGGTGACCTGGTCCGGGCGCTCGTCGCCGCCACGGCTGCCCGCGCCCACGTCCTGCTCAGCACCGCCCGCCCGTTGCCCGGTCCGCTCAGTCAGCTGCTGGCCTCGAGTCGGTCGCCGCTGGACGTCGTCGACCACCGGGTCGAGTCCGACCAGGACTTCCACGCCCGTGCGTCGTCCGGCGCCGTGTTCCAGGCGAACTGGACGAGCGATGAGGATGCCGAGCCCGCCGACGCCCTCGGGGACATGCTCGCGCAGGGACAGGACCGACCCGTGCACACGGCGTTCGGCGGCCCCGGCGCACGGATCCGGCTCATCGGTGGCGATCCCCTGGCGCTCGAGGAAGCCCTCGGAGCGAGCATCGACGTCGCGATCCACGACGCGCCGGTGGTCGAGGCCGGGTTGATCGAGATGCTCCCGTTCATCCGTGAACAGTCGGTCTCGATCACCGCTCACCGGTTCGGGGACGTCGACGCGGACTTCGCTGACCTGCGCGTCTGACAGCTGCCGCTTGGTGAGCAAAAATGGTCGGGTGCGCTGCGGCGGACCCGACCATTTCTGCTCATGAAGTGTGCGGCGTGGCGCTGGCTCGCGTCAGTCCTCGGTGTCGCCTGCTTCTTCGTCCTCGACGCCGGTCTCGTCCATCCGGTCACGCAGGTGGTCGGCCATCGCTCCGGCGCCCTCGCCGTGGTGGTCGTGGTCGACCTGTTCGATCAGGCCGTGCAGCTTCTCGTGGTTCGTGGCCTCGTTGGCGCCGTCCATGACGGGCTCGGTCTGCTCGTTGTCGCTCATGGCTCGGACGCTACGCCGCGGTGGCTGCGGACCGGTAGTGCAGCTCGACGGCACCGCCGCTGAACGGCGTCGTCCCGACCAGCTCGAACACCGGGGTCGGCGCCGCGACCGGCAGCAGCGGCGCACCGGCGCCGAGCGCCACGGGCATCACGGTGACCCGGAGTTCGTCGAGCAGTCCGGCCTGCTGGTACTGCGCCGCGAGCAGTCCGCCGCCGACGACCCAGACGTCGCGCTCGCCGGCTGCCCGTTCGAGGTCGGCCTGGTGGTCCGCGACCTCGCCCGACACGAAGCGCACGTCGGCGCCGTCCGGCACCGGTAGGTCACGCGTGGTGAACACCCACGTCGCCAGGTCCGGGTACGCCCAGGTGTCGTCGTGCTCGAGCAGCCACTCGTACGTCGTCGAGCCCATGACGATCGCGCCGATGCCCGCGAAGAACCGGTCGTGGTGCTCCTGGAACGGCTCGAAGCCGAACTGCAGCAGCCAGTCGAGGTCGTCGTCCGGTGCAGCGACGAAGCCGTCCAGCGAGGACGCGACGGAGTAGGTGGTAGCCATGCCCCGGACGCTACCGAGCACCCCCGACAGACGTCAGCGCCGACGGACGTCAGCGCTGACATCGCCGCCTGCCGTCAGCGCCGCCTGCCGTCAGCGCCGGCCGCCCCGACCGACGACGGCGACCTCGGCGACGGTGAGCACCGTGGCGATCCACACCTGCTGCAGGGCGAACCCGCGGCGCCGTGGGTCGAGGGCGAGCGGCACCATCGTCACGCCGTGCACCGCGTCGACGGCCGCGCTCAGCGTGTGCGCGTTCCCGGAGCCCGTGCGTGCGACGAGGGCGGCCTGCACGAGCTGCCGGACGCCGAGCACACCGTGCAGCACGGCCTGGTCGTGGCCACGAGCCGCTCGGCCAAGGTGCCACAGGCCGAGTCCTGCCCGACACAGCTCGACGACGGCTGCACCCCGCACCGACGATCCGCGGCGGTTCATCGTCGTCGTCCGGCCACGAGTGCGACGGCCCCGACCGCGCCGAGTGCCGCCCCGATGATCCCGTTGCCCATCCGGCGGTGCTCCACCCACCAGGTCTGCGGTGACCAGGCGTGCGCGGACTCGTCGAACACACCGTGCGCGCCGTGGTCGCCCGGCACCGGCTCGTACAGGTTGTCGTGCAGCTCCTGCCCGTCCTTGTCCGGCGCCTGCTGCCCGGAGACGAGCGTCTTGGCGGCGTACCAGTCGGCGAAACGCCCGCTGATCCGGTTGCCGAGGATCGTGTAGACGGTCGACTCGCCGACCCAGGTGCGACGGCGCGGCCGCTCGGCCACGGCAGCGATCGCGCGGGCACCGACTTCGGGCTGGAAGATCGGGGCGACCGGCTGCGGGTGGTGCGGCAGCTTCGACTTCACCCACCCGAACTGGATCGTGTTGAGGGCGGGCATGTCGACCCGCGACACCTTCACCTTGCTGCCCTGTTCGAGCAGCTCGGAGACGACGGACTCGGTGAACCCGACGATCGCGTGCTTCGCGCCGCAGTACGCGGCCTGCAGCGGGATGCCCCGGAAGCCGAGTGCTGAGCCGACCTGGACGACGTGTCCCTGGCCGCGGGGCACCATCCGGGAGAGCGCTGCTCGGGTCCCGTTGACGAAGCCGAGGTAGGTCACGTTGAGCGCCCGCTCGAAGTCCTCGGGCGCGGTGTCCAGGAACTTGCCGAACACCCCGACCATCACGCCGTTCACCCACAGGTCGATCGGCCCGAGTTCCTGCTCGACGCGGTCGGCCGCGGCCTCGACGGCCTCGCGGTCGGACACGTCGGCGACCAGGGCCAGCCCGCGACGCCCCGCGGCCTCGACCTCGGCCACCGCGGCGTCGACGCCGTCCCGTCCACGGGCGAGGACGGCGACGTCCCACCCCCGCGCGGCGAGCTCCCGGACGGTCGCACGCCCCAGTCCTGCGGATCCACCGGTCACCACTGCCACTCGAGTCATGGCTCCCTTGTACCTGCGGCCGACCGCGCACCACTCAGCCGGTGTCCCCCGGATCGGCGGGCACCGAACCACGATCACACCGACCGGCCATGATGGCCACGTGGAGACCCGAGATCCCGAGCGCGACGACCTCGCTGAGGAAGCCCCTCCCGGCTGGGTCCTGAACACCCCGAACCGGCTGCTCGAGGTCTGGCTCTACCCCGTGCTCGAGCTGCTCCTCGCCGCCGCGCACGTCGCCCTCGGCATCGCCTTCGGGGGCGTGTTCGCGCTCGTCGTCGGCATCGCCGCTGCGGTCGTGTTCGGGATGGGTTCAGTCGCGCTGCTCGTGACGGGCTGGCGCGCGTACGACGAGCAGACGCGTGCGGCCTCGTGGCGCTGCCACGTCACCCGGGTGGTGGTGGCAGTGACGAGCGCGGCGGTCGTCGCGGTGGCGAGCCTGGTGGTCGGGACTCCATCCGGCCTGGTGTTCGGCGCGATCGCCGGGATCCCGATGACGTTCCGGTTCGCGCGCGTCGTCCCGCGCATCGACCACCTCGTCGTCGCGTGGGCCTCGGCGTCGGTGGCGGTGATCTGCACGACCCTCGCCGTGATCGGGTTCACCGCGCCTGGCCTCCCGGAGTACCGGACCGTCGCCTGGATCGCCGGGTCCTTCTTCGGGTTGTTCGGTGCCGTCGTCGCCGTTCACCAGTTCCGGGCAGCCGCCCGCGCACCGCGTGACGGGCCCGAGTCCGGCCTCACCGCCCCCGACCGAACCGCGTCGTGACCCCCGGCGAGTAGAGCACCGAGTCCGGCTCGAGCTCGGTCAACCCGAACGGCAGCCCGGCGGCCCCGATCAGGTCGTCCCGCAGCGACACCACCGAGGCACGGTGCAACGGCCACGCGTCGTGCTCGTTCGGCCAGAAGCGTGTCCGCGCGGCCCGGTGCACGTGCATGCCCCACCGAGCGGTCAGGAACGTCTCGAGCGGCCCAGGCTCGTCCAGTACCTCGCCCACGCGGACGTCGAGCATCGACCGCAGGTGCGTCCCGTGCCGCCGCATCGCGTACCCGATGCGGCCGTCGCCGCTCCGCGACTCGGCGTCCGCCCACCAGTACGGCAGCCCGGTGGCCACGCGTGCGCCGAGGGTCGGCAGCAGCTTGCCGGCGTCGAGCGACAGGAACACGACACCGTGCTGGCCCTGCTCATCAACCGTGTAGACGCGGACGTTCACCTCGACGAAGTCGCCGATCGAGCCGGTCCGCCCCAGCGCCCCGAGGGGCGGGAACCGGGTGTCCTCGAACCGGAACGCGATGAGGCCCACCCAGGTGGTCACTCCGTCGTCGGTGCCGTCGAGCGCCATCGTGTCGGGCCGCGTTCCGGCCGGCAGCAGCGGGGCCACCGCCGACACGTCGACGCGCCAGTGCACGAAGACGACGTCGAGCCAGTCCTGCGAGATCCAGGGGCGGCCCGGCAGGCCGGGGGCGACGGCCTGGAGGCCCGGGGTGCTCTGGGTGGGTCGGTTGTCGGTCACGATGTGGTCGCCTCCGGTTCGATGTGGCCCGCGACGGGCGCGTCGTCCCACCCCTGCTGCGGGGTGTCGCAAGTGCCGCGGAACACGTACTGCGATGGCCGCTTCCGCTCGCTCGACGTCCAGTCGATCGCGGGGCGTCGCCGTTCGGGCGTCAGGTACCCGATCCGGTAGACGGCCATGAGCTCGAGCGACTCGGGCACCCGGAGCAGCCCCTCGATCTCCGCCCAGGCACCCGGGGTCTCCATCGGGAAGGACACGAACTGGATCCCCAGCCCGAGCTCGGTCGTCGCGAGCCAGATGTTCTCCATCGCCGCGCCCATGCTGAACACCGAGTAGAAGCCGGACAGCTCCTGCTGCCGGTACTCGTGGCGGTCGAGCATCACCCCGAGCAGCAGCGGCGACCCGGCGACGAGCTTCCGGTTCTCCTCACCCAGGCTCTGCGGTACGCGGAGGGTGTTCATGAGCAGCTGCCCGCGCTTCGTGAACACCTGCTTCGTGAACGGCCGGAGCGGCCCGGGCAGCTTGTCGAACAGCATGCCGTCGCGCCGCTCGTCCATCTCGGCCTTCGAGAACCGGAAGTACGGCTTGTACCGCTCGAAGAACGTCCCCTCGGCCATGGTGCGGGTCATCGAGCTGCCGCTGATCGCGGCGACCCGGTCGATCGTGTCGCGCTCCTCGACCAGCACGAACCGCCACGGTTGGCTGTTCAGCTGGGACGGGGCCCGGCCGGCGAGCTCCATGAGCAGCCGTTGGTGCTCCTCGGACACCGGGTCGGGCAGGAACGCCCCGTTCGTGGTCCGGCGGCGTCGGATGGCCTCGAAGAGCTCCACTGCTTCCCCTCGTGTCTCGTCGTCACGGTCGACGCCGCACCAGCAGCGCCCCCAGGTAGGACGGCGCGGCGGCCACCGCGATCTTCCAGTGTGCTCCGGAGCGCGGGTTCGTGCGGGGCGTGAGCGCGAGCGGGACGACTGCGGGCAGCAGGAACAGCGCCGAACGGTCCCGGGTCCACAAGGGTGTCGTCGCGGCGGCCCCGGTGAGCGTCGCCGTCACGACGAACAGGCCGTGGTGCACGACGCGGAGCTTCTTCGTCCGGATCAACCGGACGGCGACGGCCGTGCCCCAGAGGCAGTTCGCGACGTAGGCGACGCTCGCGGCGGTGACCAGCTGCCGGGCCGGGTGCGATCCCGTGGGTGCCGAGCCGCGCCTCCAGGCCGCTTTCCGTCCCATGCGTGGGACGTTACGCGGTGTCGCGACTGACCAGCTTGGAGAGCACGATCGCGGAGCGCGTGTGGTCCACCTGCGGGGCGAGGCGGACCTTGTCGAGCGCCTCCTCCAGCGCGGACAGGTCCTTCGAGCGCATGTGCACGACGGCGTCGGCGCTCCCCGTGACCGTGCCGGCGTCGATGACCTCGGGCACGGTGTCGAGCAGCGCACGGAGCTCGTCGGGGGAGACCGTGCCGCGGCAGTACAGCTCGACCCAGGCCTCGGTGCCGCGGTCCTCGACGGCGGGGTCGACCTTGATCGTGAAGCCCTGGATGACGCCGTCGCCGACGAGCCGGTCGACACGGCGCTTGACGGCCGATGCCGAGAGTCCGACCACCGACCCGATGTCGCCGTAGCCGGCGCGGGCGTTGTCCCGGAGTTGATCCAGGATGCGGTGGTCGAGCGAATCCATTGCACCCATCGTACGCGGACTTCTTGCGAGGTCGGCGGGTCGGACGCACGAAACGTGCGTCACCCGAACGGGTGTCACGGCGCTTCGCTCCCGGTACTGCACTTGCCGGACGGTCTGTGTCAGGATCGACGTGGCGTCGACCTGGTCCGCTACGGCGAGTGAGCCTGCATCTCGCCGGAGCACCTCTCCTTCGTTCCGTTTCGGTTCCTGGCAGGCTCGGGCCCCGGTCCCTTCTCAGGAGGACTGATGTCGAACACCGCACCCTCGACCACCGATGCACCGGCCCGTACCGCCACCAAGCGGACGATCCTGATGTGCAAGCCGGACTTCTACACGGTGAGCTACCGGATCAACCCGTGGATGCACCCGGAGGAGCCGACCGACACGTCGAAGGCCGTCGCCCAGTGGCAGACGCTCGTCGACGTGTACGAGCAGCTCGGCTTCGACATCTCGTACATCGACCCCATCGACGGCCTGCCGGACATGGTCTACGCGGCCAACGGCGGGTTCGTGCTCGACGGCATCGCCTACGGAGCGAAGTTCCAGTACCCTGAGCGCCAGCCCGAGGGCCCGGCGTACATGGACTGGTTCCGTCAGGCCGGCCTGACCGTCGCCGAGCCGGAGCAGACCAACGAGGGCGAGGGTGACTTCCTGCTCATCGGCAACACGATCTTCGCCGGCACCGGCTTCCGGTCGGACAGCACCTCGCACGACGAACTCGCGACGATCTACGGCCGTGAGGTCGTCACCCTGAAGCTCATCAACCCGAGCTTCTACCACCTCGACACCGCCATCGCCGTGCTCGACCCGGAGCCCGACGCTTCCGGCCGGTCGAACATCGCGTACCTCGAGAGCGCCTTCGACGAGCCGTCGCTGGCGATCCTGCGCGAGCGCTTCCCCGACGCGATCATCGCGACCGAGGAAGACGCCGCGATCCTCGGCCTGAACTCCTACTCCGACGGGTACAACGTCGTGATCGCTGCGCGAGCTGTTCGGTTCGCCGAACAGCTCAGGGAGAAGGGGTACAACCCGATCGGCGTCGACCTGTCCGAGCTGCTGCTCGGCGGTGGCGGCGTGAAGTGCTGCACGCTCGACCTGCACCCGGTCGGCACCGGCACCTCGGTCGCGCGTTCGCTCGGGGTCAGCTGATGCCGGCGGCAGCGTCGCTCGGGGTCAACACCGCGGCGGCGCTCGCCGTCGAGGACCGCGCCCTCGCGCACAACTACAGCCCGCTGCCCGTCGTCATCGCGTCGGGTGCCGGAGCAACCGTCACCGATGTCGACGGCAAGCAGTACCTGGACGGCCTCGCCGCGTACTCCGCGGTGAACTTCGGCCACGGCAACCCGCGGCTGCTCGACGCCGCCCGGGCGCAGCTCGACCGGGTGACGCTCACGAGTCGTGCGTTCGTGAACGACCAGCTCGGGCCGTTCGCCACGGCACTGGCGGCGTTGACGGAGACCGAGATGGTCCTGCCGATGAACACCGGTGCCGAGGCCGTCGAGTCCGCGATCAAGGTGTCCCGCGCCTGGGGCTACCGCGTCAAGGGGGTCCCCGCGGATCGCGCGACGATCATCGTGGCGTCCGGGAACTTCCACGGCCGCACCACCACGATCATCTCGTTCTCCGACGACCCCGACGCGCGCAACGACTTCGGGCCGTACACCCCGGGCTTCCGCACCGTGCCGTACGGCGACGCCGCTGCCCTGCGCGCGGCGATGGACGACACCGTCGTCGCCGTGCTGCTCGAACCCATCCAGGGCGAGGGCGGCGTGGTCATCCCGCCGGCGTCGTACCTCCCGGAAGTCCGGGAGGTCTGCGACGAGTTCGGTGCGCTGTTCATCGCTGACGAGATCCAGTCCGGGCTCGGCCGCACCGGCCACACCCTCGCCGTGCAGCGCGTCGGGGTCCGCCCCGACCTCATCACGCTCGGCAAGGCACTCGGCGGTGGCATCGTGCCGGTGTCCGCGGTCGTCGGCTCGCGCGCTGTCCTCGGCGTGCTGCGTCCCGGTGAGCACGGTTCGACCTTCGGTGGCAACCCGCTCGCTGCGGCCGTCGGCGCCGAGGTCGTGGCGATGCTCGGCGAGGGCACGTTCCAGCAGCGCGCCCTCGACGGCGAACCGTTGTTGCGCGGGCTGCTCGACGACCTGCTCGGCAAGGGGGTCGTGTCGCACCGCGTCGCCGGACTCTGGGCAGGGATCGACATCGACCCGGCGCTCGGCACCGGCAAGGAGATCTCGAAGGACCTGGCCGACCGTGGGCTGCTCGTGAAGGACACCCACGGTTCGACGATCCGCTTCGCTCCGCCGCTCGTCGTCACCGACGACGAACTGCGCACGGCGATCGGCACGCTCGCGTCGGTCTTGGCCGCGCGCGCCTGAGCCGCGCGCTCGGCGCCGCGCGCTCGGCGCCGCGCGCTCGCTTCGTGAGCAGAAATGGTCGGGTCGCCACACGGCACCCGACCATTTCTGCTCACCAAGTGCGGCTCACACCGCCCAGCGCGCCGCCAACTCGTCCATCAGCCCGTCGAGGCGCTCGTCAACGACCTGCGCGTCGGGGTTGGCCTCGAACCAGGCGATGACCTCGCGCACGCCCTGCCGGTAGGGCGTCCGCGGCCGGTACCACGGCACGAGCGACCGGATCTTGCTGTTGTCGAACACCGAGCTGTTGGCCTTGTCGCCGAGCAACGCCGCACCCCACTCCGGGTCCACGGCGTTGATCGCGTCCGCCGGCACGTGCACGATCCGCAGGTCGGACACCCCCGCCGCCGCCGCGATCTCGTGCGCGATGGCGTTCCACGTCGGCGCCTCGTCACTCGTGATCGTGAAGGCCTCACCGATCGCCGACGCGTTGTCGAGCAGCCCGGTGAACCCGACCACGAAGTCACGACTGTGCGTCAGCGTCCACAGCGACGTGCCGTCACCGGTGATGATGATCGGCTTGCCGGCGCGCATCCGCGCCACCGCGGTCCAGCCGCCGGTGAGCGGCAGCTTCGTCTCGTCGTAGGTGTGCGACGGCCGCACGATCGTCACCGGGAAGTCCTGCTCCCGGTACGCCTCCATCAGCAGTTCCTCGCAAGCGATCTTGTCGCGCGAGTACTGCCAGTAGGGGTTCTTCAGCGGCGTCGACTCCGTGATCGGCAGGTGCGTCGCCGGCGTCTGGTACGCCGAGGCCGAGCTGATGAAGACGTACTGCCGCGTCCGTCCGGCGAAGAAGTCGATGTCGGCCTGCACCTGGTCCGGCGTGAAGGCGACCCAGTTCACGACCACGTCGAAGTGACGGTCGCCGAGTGCGTCCGCCAGGTCGCTGCGGTCCGACACGTCGGCCTGGAGGCGCGTCACACCCTGCGGGATCGGCCTGCCCCCGGTGGTCCCCCGGTTCAGGACCGTGACGTCGTGGCCCTGTTCGGTCGCCTCCCGCACACAGGAGGCGCTGATCACGCCGCTCCCGCCGATGAACAACACGCTCGCTCCGGTCATGGATGCTCCCTCGCTCTCCGCGGCGCAGCCCTGCGCCGTCGTCCCATGTGATCCTGCACCGTCCCGGCCGACTACCGTCACGGGTCGGGTCGCACCGACGCGCCCCACGACAGGAGTGACACGCACATGGAGTACCGCTACCTCGGCAACTCGGGCCTCAAGGTCTCCGAGATCACCTACGGCAACTGGCTCACCCACGCATCCCAGGTCGAGAACGACGCGGCCATCGCCTGCGTCAAGGCCGCCCTCGAGGTGGGCATCTCGACGTTCGACACCGCCGACGTCTACGCCAACACCGGCGCGGAGACCGTCCTCGGCGAAGCCCTCAAGGGGGAGCGGCGCCAGTCGCTCGAGATCGCCACGAAGGTGTTCGGGCCGACCGGGCCGAAGGGGCACAACGACACCGGGCTGTCCCGCAAGCACATCCTCGAGTCGATCGACGGCTCGCTCGGCCGGCTGCAGACGGACTACGTCGACCTGTACCAGGCGCACCGCTTCGACCACGAGACCCCGCTCGAGGAGACGATGCAGGCCTTCGCTGACATCGTGCGCCAGGGCAAGGTCCTGTACGTCGGCGTGAGCGAGTGGACCGCCGAGCAGTTGCGTGCGGGCGCCGCGCTCGCGAAGGACCTCGGCTTCCAGCTCATCTCGAACCAGCCGCAGTACTCGGCGCTGTGGCGGGTCATCGAAGAAGAGGTGGTGCCGACCTCGAAGGAGCTCGGCATCTCGCAGATCGTCTGGTCCCCGATCGCGCAGGGGGTCCTGACCGGCAAGTACAAGCCGGGTCAGCCGCTGCCCGAGGGTTCACGCGCCACCGACGACAAGGGCGGCGCGGACATGATCAAGCGGTTCATGCGCGACGAGGTGCTGTCCTCGGTGCAGGAGCTCGAGCCGATCGCGAAGGAGCTCGACCTGTCGATGGCACAGCTCGCCGTCGCCTGGGTACTGCAGAACGAGAACGTCGCGAGTGCCATCATCGGGGCGTCGCGTCCGGAGCAGGTGCACGACAACGCCGGCGCTGCCGGTGTCACGATCCCCGCGGAGCTGCTCAGCCGGATCGACGATGCCCTCGGTGCCGTGGTCGAGCGTGACCCGGCGAAGACGAACGACAGCAGCCCGAAGACCCGCGAGGCCTAGCGCCGACCCGGGCCAGACGGCTCAGACAACGGAAAAGGCCCCCTGCCGGAGCAGGGGGCCTTCACCGGTGGCTGGACACGGCATCGATCCGTGGACCTTTCGATTTTCAGTCGAACGCTCTACCAACTGAGCTATCCAGCCGTGGCGACCCTGACGGGACTTGAACCCGCGACCTCCGCCGTGACAGGGCGGCACGCTAACCAGCTGCGCTACAGGGCCATGTTGAATTGCTGTGGTGTTGCTCAGTATTACTTGCTCGCTCACTCGGAGAGTGACCCCAACGGGATTCGAACCCGTGCTGCCGCCGTGAAAGGGCGGTGTCCTAGGCCACTAAACGATAGGGCCGCAAGTGGTGCTTCGCGCTACCGATGGACAAGCATACGGATGCCCCCGGGGGTTCGCAAATCGGGCCGCGTTCCCGCGGAATCCCCGGCGTGTCGCGCCCTCCCGGCACCGGGTGTCGAGGTTGCGGTGCGAGCATCGTCGTCGGCTCCACGCCCCTCGTCCGAGGGGCTGTGGGGCTGCGACACCTGTTGTTACTGTTGCGTCTGTTAACAGTGTTACGTGCGTGAGCCTTGCCGCGCTGTTACGAAATCGAGATACATGTCGACCTCACCTTCGCTCTCCCTCCGCAACCGCAGCCGCCTCGTCGCCGCTGCGGTCGCCATCGCGCTCGCTGGCAGCACCCTCGCGGTCCTCGCCCCGGCGACCTCGGCCAGCGCCGCGAGCTACCCGAGCTGGTCCGAGGTGCAGAAGGCCAAGTCCTCGACGAGTGCGCAGCAGGCGAAGGTCTCTGAGATCAAGTCGCTCATCTCGACCCTGAAGTCCGAGGCCGCGGCGAAGCAGAAGGCCGCACAGGCAGCCGGCGAGGCCTACCAGGCTGCACAGAACAAGTACGACGAGGCGACCCTCGAGCAGAAGACGCTCCAGTCCCAGGCGGACGACGCCGAGCAGACCGCCGCACAGTCCGAGGAGCAGGCCGGTCAGCTCGCCGCGCAGCTCGGTCGGGCCAGTGCCAACGACGTGACGACCGACATCCTCACGCACCCCTCGGACTCCGGTGACCTGCTCTACGAGCTCGGCGCAATGTCGAAGCTCAGCGAGCAGGCCGACGGCATCTACTCGCAGGCGTCGCAGGACCGGGGTACCGCGCAAGCCCAGGCCGACAAGGCGGACAAGGCCAAGGCGGCGTTGGGCGACCTCGCCGAAGCAGCCCAGTCGAAGATGCAGCAGGCGCAGGGTGCCGCCGACGCGGCACAGACCGCCGTCGACGCCCAGAACGACAACGAGTCGCGGCTCGAGGCCCAGCTGACCGCCCTCACCACCAAGCAGCGCGGTGTCGAGGCTGACTACCGCAAGGGCGTCGCCGCCGAGAAGGCCCGACAGGCGCGCATCGCCGCTGCTGCGGCCAAGGCAGCCGCGAAGGCCGCGGCGACGAGCCAGGGCGGCACCGGCGGCGGGACGGCCAACTCTGCCGGGTGGGTCCGTCCGGCCGGTGGCTTCCAGACCAGCGGCTACGGCATCCGCGTCGACCCGTACACGCACTCCACGGCACTGCACGCCGGGGTCGACCTCGCTCCCGCCTGCTACGCCCCGATCTACGCGGCCCACGACGGCACCGTGACCTTCGCGGGCAACGGCGGCGGCTACGGCAACGAGGTCATCCTGGACAACGGCGGCGGCATCTCGACCGCCTACGGACACATCGTCGACGGCGGGATCATGGTCGCGAACGGCCAGCACGTCTCCGCCGGGCAGCAGATCGCCAAGATCGGTTCGACCGGCTGGTCGACCGGGTGCCACCTCCACTTCGAGACCCGGGTCAACGGTGCTGCCGTCGACCCGGTCCCCTTCATGGCAGCGCGGGGGATCTCGGTATGAGCATCAGCGCAGCCGGGATGCGTTGACCCCGCCATGACCCTGTCCGCTCGCTCGTTCTCCTGCGGGATCGCCACCGTCGCCGTGCTCGGCATCGGACTGTCGGTCGTCGTCGCAGGACCTGCCCAGGCCGCGCCGTCGGCGCCGTCCTGGGACGACGTCAAGGCCGCGAAGTCGGATGCCGCCGACGCGCAGCAGACGGTGGACGAGCTGAGCGACCGGCTGACCTCGCTGCAGGCCGCCGCGGACCGCGCCGGCATCGTCGAGCAGCAGGCCGGGCAGGCGTACGCCCTCGCCGCCTCGCAGCAGCAGGAGGCGAAGGACACCCTCGCCGACCTGTCCGCGCAGTCGAAGCGGGCCAAGGGCAAGGCGGACGACTCCGCGGGCCAGGTGGCCGCGCTCGTCGTCGAGCTGTCCCGCACGGGCGGCGGCGACCTGTCGACGACGATGCTCACGGACGCCTCGGACTCCGGCGACCTGCTCTACCGCGTCGGCACGATGTCGCACCTGTCCGAGCGGTCGGCGACGATCCTGGCCCAGGCCCGCTCCGACCAGAAGACCGTGGACTCGCTCGCCGACCAGCAGGCCGTCGCCACGACGGCGCTGAGCAAGGCGACCGAAGCGACGAAGACCGCCTTCGCCACCGCCAACGACGTCTCCGCCGACGCCCAGGCCCGGGTGCAGAAGCAGCAGGACCAGCAGGACGAGGTCCTCCGTCAGCTCGCGTACCTCAAGGGCACGAGCGTCGCGACGGAGAGCGCCTACTGGAGTGCGCAGCAGGCCAAGGCGGCCGAGACCGCCCTGGCGGCCCAGACGAGCAGCAGCGGCACCGGCACGGCCACCGGCAGCGGCGCGAGCGGCACCAGCACCGACAACGGCACCAGCGGTGGCAGCAGCAACGGCAACACCTCGACCACCAACCCGAGCGCCGGCGGCGGTAGCGGCAGTGGCACGACCACCCCGTCGCGCCCGAGCACCCCGTCGAAGCCGAGCACGCCGGCGGCGCCCGCTCCCGCGCCCGCCCCGGCTCCCGCCAAGCCGAGCACGCCGACGCCGTCGAAGCCGAGCACCCCGGCGCCCAGCACTCCGGCACCCGCCCCGAGCAGCCCCTCGAAGGCCGCCGGTGCGATCTCGTACGCCCGCGGGCAGCTCGGCAAGCCCTACGTCCTCGGTGGTGCCGGCCCGAGCACCTGGGACTGCTCCGGCCTCGTGATGATGGCGTACAGCTCGCAGGGCATCGCGACCGGCGGCCACAACGTCGTCTGGCAGTACAACTACTTCGGCTCGATCGGTCGCCTCGTGCCGCTTTCGCAGCGCCAGCCCGGCGACATCCTCTTCTACTCGTCGAACGGAACCGCTTCAGGCGGTTACCACGACTCGATCTACACCGGCAACGGGATGATGGTCGAAGCAGCCAGACCGGGCGTCGGCGTGGTCGAGCGGGCGGTCTGGACGCCGAGTCAGCTCCTGCCCTACGTCGCCCGCCCGAGCGGCTCCCTGTAGCCCCTTCCCGGTGTGCCCGATCGTTCCCAGAACGGCTGCGGTAGCAAGCGGGATCGGGCATACCTGCCCGGATCAGAGCAGCAGGTACGCCCGTTCCCACCAGGTACGCCCGAACCCGCACGGCACAGCAAGCCCCCCACCGCCCGAACCCACACGGCGCGCCCCCACGAACACAGAACGGCGCCCGCCCTCCGGATGGAGAGCGGGCGCCGTTCGAGTATGTGCGGAGCGTCAGTGACCAGCGGGCACGTACGCGGCCTGGCCGGCCTGCACGATCGCCTCGGCCTCGGCGGCGTCGCCCCAGCCCTCGGCCTTGACCCACTTGTTCGGCTCGAGGTCCTTGTAGCGCTCGAAGAAGTGCGCGATCTCGGCCTTCGTCTGCTCGTCGACGTCCGAGATGTCCTGGATGTGCGTCCAGCGCGGGTCCTTCGCGGGAACCACGAGGACCTTCTCGTCCTTGCCGGCCTCGTCGCTCATCTTGAAGACGCCGACCGGACGGACCTTGACGCCCACGCCGGGGAACGTCGGGAACTCGAGGAGCAGCAGCGCGTCCACGGGGTCGCCGTCGTCAGCCAGGGTCTTCTCGAAGAAGCCGTAGTCGGTCGGGTAGACGAACGACGTGAACAGCACGCGGTCGAGGTAGACACGACCGGTCTCGTGGTCCACCTCGTACTTGTTGCGGCTGCCCTTGGGGATCTCGACGACGACGTCGTACGCGGCCATGTCTGTACTCCTGGTGTGTCGGTGGGGCTGTCGGTGGTCCCGAGAGCGCGGCTAACGTTACCGGGTGAACTCTCCGCGTCCCCGGCTGGACCCTGCCGTCGCCGAGACCCGCCTGGCGGTCCGCGACCTGCTCGCCACCGCGCTCGACGACGGCGTCGTCACCGCGGGTGACCTCGTGCTGGTCGCGCTGAGCGGCGGACCGGACTCGCTCGCGCTCGCCGCGGCCACCGCGTTCGAGGCGGGCAAGCAGGGGCTCCGAGCCGGGGCAGTGGTCGTCGACCACGCGCTCCAGGCGGGCTCCGAGGCGGTCGCGAGCCGCGCCTCCCGGCAGGCATCCGAGCTGGGTCTGGACCCGGTCGAGGTCCGCAGGGTCGCGGTCGGCTCCGACGGCGGTCCGGAGGGCGCCGCCCGGGAGGCCCGCCACGCGTCGATCGCCGAGGTCGCCTCCGCCACCGGGTCGCGTCTCGTGCTGCTGGGGCACACCCTGGACGACCAGGCCGAGACGGTGCTGCTGGGCCTGCTGCGCGGCAGCGGGCCGGACAGCCTGTCCGGCATGCTGCCGCTCGCACGGCGCGACCAGGGGCCGGCCTACGGCCGCCCGCTGCTCACCGTGCGTCGGCACGCCACGCGGCAGGCGTGCGCCGCCGCCGGGCTGGCGCCGTGGCACGACCCGCAGAACGACGACCCGGCGTACACCCGGGTGCGGGTCCGGAACGCGCTCATGCCGGTGCTCGAACGCGAGCTCGGAGCCGGGGTGCCCGAGGCGCTGGCGCGGACGGCCGACCAGCTGCGCGAGGACTCGGCGGCACTCGACCACTTCGCCGAGGAACTGGCGGAGGACATCGCCGAGCACTCCGAGGCCGGCATCTCGCTGTCCGTCCGGGCGCTCGGGGCGAACCCGCCGGCGCTCCGGCAGCGACTCGTGCGCCTGGCGGTGGAGAGCGAGTTCGGCGTGACGCTGTCGCGCGTGCAGACGCTCGAGGTCTGCCGGCTCGTCACGGACTGGAGCGGACAGGGGCCGATCGACCTGCCGGGCGTCCGGGCGTCGCGATCCGGTGACCGCCTGTCGTTCAGTGCCGGTTAGGCTGGACCGGTGGAACTCTCCGACGTCCAGGCAGACCTGTCCGAAGTCCTCTTCACCCCCGAGCAGATCGACGACAAGCTCGCCGAACTCGCGGCGGTCGTCGACGCCGACTACGCAGGCCGCGACCCCCTGCTCGTCGGTGTCCTGAAGGGTGCCGTCATGGTGATGGCGGACTTCTCGCGGCACCTCAAGATGCAGGCGCGGATGGACTGGATGGCGGTGTCGTCCTACGGCTCCGGCACGAAGTCGTCCGGTGTGGTGCGGATCCTCAAGGACCTCGACACCGACCTGCACGGCCGCGACGTCCTCATCGTCGAGGACATCATCGACTCCGGTCTGACGCTGTCCTGGCTCAAGCAGAACCTGCAGTCCCGCGGTGCCGCGAGCGTCGAGATCGTCGCCCTGCTGCGCAAGCCCGAGGCCGCCAAGGTCGAGGTCGACGTCAAGTACGTGGGCTTCGACATCCCCGACGAGTTCGTGGTCGGGTACGGCCTCGACTACGACGAGCGCTACCGGAACCTGCGCGGTGTCGGCGTCCTGGCGCCGCACGTGTACTCGTAACCCGTCCAGGGGGTACATGCCTCGGGTGGAGTTCGCCCGCAGAGGACACCCATTCTCGCCACAGAATCGCGGCCGTATGCTGACCTGCACGCAACTTCGGCAGAGAAAGGTGTCGGGCACTCGCGCCCGGATCACATGAACTTCAAGCGCATCTTCCGCGGCCCGTACCTCTACGTGCTGATCGCGCTGGCGGGCATCTTCATCGGCTGGAGCGTCATCAGCCAGGGCAGCACGACCGAGGTCAGCACCCAGAAGGGCCTCGAGCAGCTCGCCGACGGCAAGATCTCGTCCGTCATCGTCAACTCCACCGAGCAGCGGGTGGACATGATCACCCGCGACGGCGACAAGCAGGAGCAGTTCTACTACTCCACGCCCCGTGGCGAAGAGGTCATCCAGGCCGTCAACGACGCCAACCTGCCCAAGGGCTACGACGACCATGTGAACACGGGCAACTGGTTCCTGTCGCTCCTCGGCGTCCTGCTCCCCTTCCTGATCATCGGTGCCCTGTTCTGGTTCCTGCTCTCGAGCGCCCAGGGCGGCGGCTCGAAGGTCATGCAGTTCGGCAAGTCGAAGGCCAAGATCAACAACAAGGAGAACCCGCAGGTGTCGTTCGCCGACGTCGCGGGCTCCGACGAGGCGATCGAGGAACTCCACGAGATCAAGGAGTTCCTGAAGGAGCCGGCGAAGTTCCAGGCCGTCGGCGCCAAGATCCCGAAGGGCGTGCTGCTGTACGGCCCTCCCGGAACCGGCAAGACCCTGCTCGCCCGCGCCGTCGCCGGCGAAGCGGGTGTGCCGTTCTACTCGATCTCCGGTTCGGACTTCGTCGAGATGTTCGTCGGTGTCGGTGCGAGCCGTGTCCGTGACCTCTTCGAGCAGGCCAAGGCGAACTCGCCGGCCATCGTCTTCATCGACGAGATCGACGCCGTCGGTCGTCACCGTGGTGCCGGCATCGGCGGCGGCAACGACGAGCGCGAGCAGACGCTCAACCAGCTGCTCGTCGAGATGGACGGCTTCGACGGCAAGACGAACGTCATCCTCATCGCCGCGACGAACCGCCCCGACGTGCTCGACCCCGCGCTCCTGCGTCCGGGCCGCTTCGACCGCCAGATCGGTGTCGACGCCCCGGGCATGGCCGGCCGCAAGCAGATCCTCGAGGTGCACGCGAAGGGCAAGCCGCTCGCCGCGAGCGTCGACCTCGAGCTGCTCGCCCGCAAGACGCCGGGCTTCACCGGCGCCGACCTGGCGAACGTCCTGAACGAGGCCGCGCTGCTCACCGCCCGGTCGAACGCGCAGCTCATCGACAACCGCGCGCTGGACGAGGCCGTCGACCGTGTCATGGCGGGCCCGCAGCGTCGGACCCGGATCATGTCCGACCAGGAACGCCTGATCACCGCGTACCACGAGGGCGGCCACGCCCTGGCGGCAGCGGCGATGCGGCACACCGACCCGGTCACGAAGATCACGATCCTGCCGCGCGGCCGTGCCCTCGGGTACACGATGGTGCTCCCGCTCGAGGACAAGTACTCGGTCACCCGCAACGAGCTGCTCGACCAGCTCACCTACGCCATGGGTGGACGCGTCGCCGAGGAGATCGTGTTCCACGACCCCACCACCGGCGCCTCGAACGACATCGAGAAGGCCACCGGCACCGCCCGCAAGATGGTCACCGAGTACGGCATGAGCCAGGCCGTTGGGTCCGTCAAGCTCGGTTCCGGGTCGAGCGAGCCGTTCGTCGGCCGTGACATGAGCGGTGGTACCGGGCGCGACTACTCGGAGAACATCGCCCAGACGGTCGACGCCGAGACCCGTGCGCTGCTCGAGGCCGCGCACAACGAGGCCTACCAGGTGCTCAACGACAACCGCGACATCCTCGACCGCCTGGCCGGTGAGCTCCTCGAGAAGGAGACGCTCGACGCCCCGGAGCTCGTGGAGATCTTCAAGGACGTCCGCAAGCTGCCGGAGCGCCCGCAGTGGCTCTCCAGCGACAAGCGTCCGGTGAGCAACCTGCCCGCGATCGACGTGCCCGGGCAGGCCGCCGCCACCGCAGCGGACCAGTCGGACAGCGAGTCGACCTCGAAGCCCCGTCGTCGCCCCTTCGGCAACCCGGGTATCGCCCCGGCGTAGGGGGCCGGCATGACCGACCTGCCGACGAGACGTGCTCGTCGGCTCGACACCCGCGGCGGTCCGACACCGGACCGCACGCGGGTGTTGGGCATCCTCAACGTGACGCCGGACTCGTTCAGCGACGGCGGGCTGCACCAGGCCTACGACGCCGCCGTGCAGCACGCGCGTGACCTCGTCGCCGCGGGTGCCGACATCATCGACGTCGGTGGGGAGTCGACCCGGCCGGGCTCGGAGCGCGTGCCGGTGCCGGTAGAGCAGGAGCGTGTGCTGCCGGTCGTCCGGCAGCTCGTCGCCGAGGGCATCCCGGTGAGCGTCGACACGATGAACGCCTCGACCGCCGAACGGGCCGTCGAACTCGGCGCCGCGATCGTCAACGACGTGTCCGGCGGCCTGGCCGACCCGGACATGGCCCGCGTGGTCGCGTCGACCGGGGTCGGGTTCGTGGTCATGCACTGGCGTGGCCACAGCGACCGGATGTACCGCAACGCCGAGTACGTGCACGCCGTCGACGAGGTCCGGCGCGAGGTCGAGATGCGGGTCGCCGAGCTCATCGTCCTCGGGGTGCGCCAGGAACAGGTCGTGATCGACCCGGGCCTCGGCTTCGCCAAGCAGGGCGTGCAGAACTGGGAGATCCTGGCCGGCTACGAACGGTTCGCCTCGATCGGCCTGCCGGTGCTCGTCGCCGCATCACGCAAGCGGTTCCTGGACGGAGTGGGCAGCCCCGAGGGTGCCCCGCCGAAGGACCGCGACCTCGCCACCGCCGCCATCAGCCTGCTCGCCGCCGAACGCGGTGCGTGGGGGGTGCGCGTGCACGACCCGGCACCGACCCGTGCCGTGCTCGACGTCTGGGACGCCTGGAGGGCAGCTCGCTCGTGAACGACACCATCCGCCTCGTCGGGGTCCGCGCGCGCGGCCACCACGGCGTCTTCGACCACGAACGTGCCGACGGTCAGGACTTCGTCGTCGACGTCGCCGTGGAGCTCGACGCCCGCGCGGCCTCGGGCAGCGACGACCTCGACGCCACCGTGCACTACGGCGTCCTCGCCGAGCAGGTCGTCGCCGAGATCGAACGCGACCCGGTGGACTTGATCGAGACCCTCGCGGAGCGCATCGCGGCCGCGGTGCTCACCCACCGTGCGGCCCTGGCGACCGAGGTCACCGTGCACAAGCCGCAGGCGCCCATCACCGTGCCGTTCACCGACGTCTCGATCACCATCCGCCGTGCCCGCGGGGCGACCGTGCCGGACGAGGAAGAAGAGTGAGCCGCGTCGTCGTCGCGCTCGGCGCCAACCTCGGCGACCGGGGGAGCACCCTCCGCGCCGCCGCCCGAGCGGTCGCCGCGCTGCCCGGGGTCCACCCGGTGGCGTCGAGCCACGAGGTCGAGTCGGTCGCCGTCACCCTGGACGGCCGCGACGACACCAAGCCGCGGTACCGCAACGCCGTCGTGGTCGTCGACACCGACCTCGAGCCGCAGGCGTTCCTCGACGCACTGCACGGCATCGAGGACGAGCACGGCCGCACCCGCGACGTCCGCTGGGGCGACCGGACCCTCGACCTCGACGTCGTCGCCGTCGACGACCTGCGCATCGATACCGCCACGCTCACCGTGCCGCACCCCCGTGCCGCCGAGCGCGCGTTCGTGCTCGCACCGTGGCTCGACGCCGACCCCGCGGCCGTCCTGCCCGGCGCCGGACCGGTGGCCGACCTGCTCGCCGCCGTGGGGGACGACACCGAGCGCGTCGACGAGCCGCGCCTGTTCGCGGACGTGCCCCGCGCCTCCCGGGCCACCACCGAAGGGAACGTGACCCAGCCGTGAAGCCGACCCGTCCCTCCACCCTGCTCAGCATCGCCGTCGTGACCGCGGTGGCGGGCTTCGCGTTCGACGCGGTGCTCGCGTCGCGACAGTCGCCGGCGCTGCTGCTCGCCGTGCCGCTCGGCATCACGCTCGCGTTCATCGGCGTCGCCGTCGTGCTCATGGCGCGACCCGTCCGCCGGCACGCCCGCGAGGGCGCGGGCCGGCAGCGCCCGGTGGACCCGCTCTACGCCACGCGCGTGGTGGTGCTGGCGAAGGCCTCGAGCATCTGCGGCGTCCTGTTCGGCGGCTTCGCGATCGGGCTGGTCGTGTACCTCCTGACCCGCTCGGTGACGCCTTCGCTAGGCTCGACCCTGCCGAACGTGGTCGCCGTCGGGGGCGGGATCGTGCTGACGGTCTGCGCACTCGTGGCAGAGCGCATGTGCATCGCTCCTCCGGGCGACGACGACGAGCCGGGCGACCCCCGGAACGGCACGACGGCGAACTGACCCGAGCACACCCACTGGAGGCCCGCGATGGCGCGTGAACGACTCGACGAGCCGGGCCTCGGCCTGACCGGCATCGACTGGACCAGGGTGTCCGCGAAGCTCGTGTGGACCGAACTCATCACGACCCTCGTGATCGGCCTCGTGGTGACCGCCGGCCTGGTCCTGATCGGGATCGTGAACGACGGCTTCGGCTCGGGCGCCGGCACCGTCTGGCTGCTCATCGGCATCGTGGTGCTCGTCGTCACGCTCGTCACCGCGGCGCTGACGCCCCGCCGGGTCCGTGCGATCGGCTACGCCCTGCGTGACGACGACCTGGTGGTCCGCCGCGGCCTGATGTGGCAGCGCTTCACGGCGGTGCCGTACGGGCGCATGCAGCTCGTCGACGTGGCGCGCGGTCCGCTCGACCGGGCGCTCGGCATGAGCGAGCTGAAGTTCGTGACTGCCGCGGCCGCCACGAACGTCCGCATCCCCGGTATCCCCGCGACCGACGCCGACGAACTGCGCGACCGGCTCGTCGAGCTCGCCGAGTCCCGCCGCGCCGGGCTGTAGGGGGTCGCGGTGACCTTCCGACCCAGCCCGCCGCCGCCCGCCCCGCCCACGCGCGGGAACGCCGCTGCCGCAGCGCCCCTGACCGACGGCGAGTGGCACCGCCTGCACCCGCTGACCCCGCTGCTCAAGGGCGGGATCTTCCTGATCGTCATCCTCGGCTACGTGCTGAACAGCCTGCGCGACCAGCTCGTCGAGTTCTTCATCCCCGGCGGCGAGCAGCAGGACGGCGACCCCGTCCGCTACGTCTACGAGCACGGCGTCGTCGGCTGGGTGCTGCTCGGCGTCGCGGTGTTCCTGCTCGTGCTCATCGGGCTCTTCTACCTGTCCTGGCGCATGCACGAGTTCCGGGTCACCGGCCAGATCGTCGAAGTCCGCTCGGGCGTGCTGTTCCGGAACCACCGCAAGGCCCGGCTAGACCGGATCCAGGGCATCAACATCTCGCGTCCGCTCATCCCGCGGGTGTTCGGCACGGCGAAGCTCGAGATCGCCCAGGCCGGCAACGACGCCAACGTGCAGCTCGCGTACCTCGGGGTGAAGGCCGCCGACGACCTGCGGCTGCGCATCCTCGTGCTCGCCTCGGGTGCGAAGGACGACGACCGTGGCAGTGGTCCGGCGCGCGCGTCGAACGGTGTGCTGCAGGACCGCGTCGACGAGATGTTCTCGCCCGAGCTCGACCCCGCCGCGGTGCAGGCCACCCGGATCGTCAAGGTGAAGCCCGGCCGGCTGATCGCGTCGATGCTGCTCTCCGGCACCACCGTCTTCATCCTGCTGGCCGTGGCGGCGATGATCGTCAGTGTCGCGCTCACCGGCGAGTACGGGATCCTGTTCGGCCTGTTCCCCGCCGTGATCGGTGCGGGCAGCTACTACGTCCGCAAGTTCTCGCGGTCGCTGCAGTACACGATCGCCGAGACCCGCGACGGCATCCGGATCGGGTTCGGGCTCGTCTCGACCTCGAACGAGACGCTGCCCCCGGGCCGCATCCACGCCGTCAGTGTCGCGCAGCCGCTGCTCTGGCGGCCGTTCGGCTGGTGGGACGTGCGGATCAACCGTGCGACGAACGCCGGCAACGGGGCATCGAGCAACCAGCAGGCCTCCGCCATCGTGCTGCCCGTCGGCACCGCGGCCGACGTCCGCGAGGTCCTCGACATCATCCTGCCCGGCCTGGTCGGCACTGCCGTCGCGGGCCCCGAGGCCTCGCAGGAGGCCCTGCGGGAAGGCTCCGCCGAGGCCGTCAGCGTCGTCGACGACAGCCTCACCACGAGCGGCGACGAGGGCGGCTTCGTGCACTCCCCGCGCCGCGGTGCGTGGCTCCGCCCGTTCGCGTTCCGGCGCAACGGGTACCGGTTCGTGCAGGGCGCGGTGCTGCTCCGGCTCGGCGCCGTCTGGCGGTCGCTCGTCATCGTGCCGCTGCCCCGGGTGCAGAGCGTCAAGGTCGAGCAGGGTCCGCTCGAGCGTGCCCTGCGGCTCGCCGCCGTCCACGTGCACACCGTCGCCGGGCCGGTCTCGGCCCGCGTCGGTGCGCTCGACGCACGGGACGCGCAGCGTCTGTGGTCCGAGACCACCCAGCGCGCCGTCGAGGCCGCTGCGGTCGACACGTCCCACCGGTGGCGCGAACGGGAGGCCCGTCCCGAGTCCGCCAGGCACGCTGCGGACGTGCCGTGGCCCGGGTACGGAGCCCCTGCCGGGCCCGACGGCGACCACCGGCCCGGCACCGTGCCTCCCGGCCCGGGGTGGAGCGACGTCCCGCCCACCGGAGCGGCCCGATGAGGGCCGGGCGCCTCGGCGTGGGCGTCGTCGGTGCCGGACGGGTCGGACCCGTGCTCGGCGCCGCACTCGCGAACGCGGAGCACGCGGTCGTCGGGGTGACCGCCGTGTCCGCCGAGAGCCGTGACCGTGCCGAGGCGATGCTGCCCGGCGCTCCCGTGCTCGCGACGCCGGACCTGGTCGAGCGGAGCGAACTCGTGCTGCTCGCCGTGCCGGACGACCAGCTGGCCTCGCTCGTGCAGGGCCTGGCGGACGCCGGCATCTGGCAGCCCGGACAACTCGTCGTGCACACCAGCCCGGACCACGGCGTCGGCGTCCTCGCCCCCGCGATGGCGGCCGGCGCGATCCCGCTCGCCATCCACCCCGCGATGGCGTTCACCGGCACCAGCGTCGACCTGTCGCGGCTCCGTGACGCCTACTGCGCGGTCACCGCTCCCTCGCCCGTGCTGCCCATCGCGCAGGCCCTGGTGGTCGAGATGGGCGCCGAGCCGTTCGTCATCGCCGAGGGGGACCGGCCCGCCTACGCCGACGCCGTCCGCGCCGCCGTGAGCTTCTCGACGGCGATCGTGGACCAGTCGGCGGGCACGCTCTCCGGCATCGGCGTCGACCACCCCGGCCGGGTGCTCGGTGCGCTCGTCCGCTCCGCCGTCGACAACGCACTGACGGCCGCCGACGGGCAGTCCACGCTGTAGCGAGGGTGGCCGCCGGTTCGGGGGCGGGCGCGCGTCGCGGGTAGCATTTCCCCCGACCCCCACGACCATCGGAGCCGCACCCGCATGACCGACGAGACCGCCACCACCGACACCGCGATCGCCGAAGCCGCCGCACTGGCCGAGCAGGAGACCAGCGAGCAGCGACAGGTCCGGCTCGACAAGCGCGCGAAGCTGCTCGAGTCCGGCATCGAGGCGTACCCCGCCGAGCTCCCGATCACGACGACGATCCCGGCGGTCCGCGACCGGTACGCGCACCTCGAGACCGGCGAGGAGACGCAGGACGTCGTCGGTGTCGCCGGCCGCATCGTGTTCTCGCGCAACACCGGCAAGCTCTGCTTCGCCTCGCTGCAGTCCGGCGACGGGTCCCGCGTCCAGGCGATGGTGTCCCTCGCCGAGGTCGGAGACGAGTCCCTCGCGCGCTGGAAGGAGTTCGTCGACCTCGGCGACCACGTGTTCGTGCACGGCCGTGTGATCTCCTCGCGCCGCGGTGAGCTGTCGATCATGGTCGACGAGTGGAAGATCGCGGCGAAGGCGATCCTGCCGCTGCCGAACCTGCACAACGAACTGAACGAGGAGACGCGGGTCCGCCAGCGCTACCTCGACCTCATCGTCCGCGACGAAGCACGCGCCACCGTCCGCGCGCGTGCCGCCGTGATGTCCTCGCTCCGCCAGACCTTCACCGAGCACGAGTACCTCGAGGTCGAGACGCCGATGCTGCAGACCCAGCACGGTGGCGCCTCGGCTCGTCCGTTCGTGACCCACTCGAACGCCTTCGACACCGAGCTCTTCCTGCGCATCGCGCCCGAGCTCTTCCTGAAGCGCGCGGTCGTCGGCGGCATCGACCGGGTGTTCGAGATCAACCGGAACTTCCGCAACGAGGGTGCCGACTCGTCGCACTCGCCCGAGTTCGCGATGGTCGAGGCGTACCAGGCGTACGGCAACTACGAGCAGATGGCCGACCTGACGCAGGAGCTCGTGCAGCGCGCTGCGCGGGCCGTGACCGGCGGCTCGCTCGAGGTCACCCTGCCTGACGGCAGCACGTACGACCTGGGCGGCGAGTGGCCGCGCATCGACATGTACGGCTCGCTGTCCGAGGCCGCCGGTCGCGAGATCACCCCGGAGACCCCGCTGTCCGAGCTGCAGGAGCTCGCCGCTGCCGAGGGCGTCGAGGTCGCGCACGCCACGCACGGCAAGTACGTCGAAGAGCTCTGGGAGCACTTCGTCATCGACTCGCTCGACCGCCCGACGTTCGTGATGAACTTCCCGGTCGACACCTCGCCGCTCACCCGCGAGCACCGCACCCGTCCGGGCATCGTCGAGAAGTGGGACCTGTACGTCCGCGGCTTCGAGCTCGCGACGGCCTACTCCGAGCTCGTCGACCCGGTCGTGCAGCGGGAGCGCTTCGTCGAGCAGGCGAAGCTCGCAGCCGGCGGCGACCCCGAGGCGATGCGCGTCGACGAGGAGTTCCTGCGAGCCCTCGAGCACGCGATGCCCCCGTCGGGTGGCATGGGCATGGGCGTCGACCGCCTGCTCATGGCGATCACCGGCCTCGGCATCCGCGAGACGATCCTGTTCCCGTTGGTGAAGTAAGACCCGGTTCCCCGGGGTACGATGCTCCGGTGCCGCATGGAGTCGTGACCGGGATCATCTTCGCCCTGACGCCGACCATCGTCGTCGGCCTCATCTTCTGGTTCGTGATGCGCGCCATCATGCGGGCCGACCGCACCGAGCGTGCCGCGTACGCCAAGGTCGAGGCCGAGGAGCGTGCCCGGTTCGAGCGGGAGCACGGCGTCCCCGCGCCGGCACCGGCCTCGGCCGAGTAGCGCCGCCCGACCCAGTCCTGTCCGAAGGCCGTCGTCCGCACCGCGGACGGCGGCCTTCATCGTTCGCGCCCCCTCGACGGCTGTGCCCGCTCGACGGCTGTGCGCCCTCGACCGGTCACACGCCGTTCACCTCGCCGTCGCGCGCCGGGGTGAGCATCGTCCGCATGGCAACCACACACCCCTTCACGGGCCGCAGCCTCGTCGGTGACATCGAGAGCGAGTACGACGAGTTCGACCGAGACGCCGACCTCGAGGCGTCCAAGCGCCGGGACGGGTGGCTCGAACCCTCCTGGTGACCCCCACCCACTCGGTTTTCGGGGTACGACCACCGGATCGCATCGATCCGGCCGGACGTACCCCTTTTGCATGTCCGGAAGGCGCGGCGCCACGGGGTACAGGTTCGGAAACGCGTGAGAAACACTCCTGCAACGCCGGAAACATCACGTCACACCCTTGATCCGCGGCAGTTCGAGGGACCACACTGGCAGCATCGCTGTACCCCACGGGGGACGGTTTCGATGACGAAGCACGGAGAAGCCTGAGAATCATTCCGATCGGTTTGTGGGGTACACCTCCGGACCGCTTTACTCGTGAACACCCCAAGCAGTACCCAGAAGCAACACCCCCAGCACCACCGCACGAAGCCATCACCGCCGAACGCAGGGAGCAACACCATGACGATCGCACCGGCTGCACCGAGCACCACCCGCCGCGCCACCACGAAGAAGGCAGCGGCATCGAAGACCCAGGGCGCCGAGTCCGCGACGACCTCCCTCGACACCGAGGTCGAGGCCGACGAGCAGCTCGCCGGCGTCCGCGGTGCCTCCGTCGACCAGGTCGGCGACTACCTGCGCCACATCGGTCGCCTCTCGCTCCTCACCGCCGAGGAAGAAGCGCAGATCGCCCGTCGCATCGAGGTCGGCCTGTTCGCGGAAGAGAAGCTCGCGACCGAGAAGGGCCTCGCGAAGACCCTGCAGCGTGAACTCCGCTGGCTCGTCCGCGACGGTGAGCGCGCCAAGGAGCGCATGATCACCTCGAACCTCCGCCTGGTCGTCAGCATCGCGAAGCGTTACTCGCAGCGTGGCCTGCCGTTCATGGACGTCATCCAGGAGGGCAACCTCGGCCTGGTCCGTGCGGTCGAGAAGTTCGACTTCACGCAGGGCTACAAGTTCTCGACCTACGCCACCTGGTGGATCCGCCAGGCGATCTCGCGTGGTCTGGCCGACAAGGCCCGCACGATCCGCATCCCGGTCCACACCGTCGAGCTGATCAACAAGATCTCCCGCACCGAGCGCGACCTGACCGTCGACCTCGGCCGCGCCCCGATGCCCGACGAGGTCGCCGCCGAGCTGAGCATGACGGTGGAAGAGCTCGTCGACCTCAAGGGTCGCTCGCACGAGCCGGTCTCGATCCACACCGTGGTCGGCGACTCGGACGACAGCGAGCTCGGTGACTTCATCGAGGACGAGGACGCTGCGTCCCCGAACGAGCTCACCGAGACCACGCTCCTGCACCGCGACATCCGTTCGATCGTCGCCGAGCTGCCGAGCGAGGAAGCCAACGTGATCCGCATGCGCTACGGCCTCGACGACGACAAGCCGATGACGCTCGACGAGATCTCGAAGATCGTGCACACGACCCGCCAGGCCGTCAGCCGGGTGGAGTCGCGCGCCAAGCTGCGTCTGTTCGCCAAGGCGGTCTCGCAGGACATGCAGCTGTACCTGACCGACTGAGGTCAGCAGGCTTCGGCCGGCGCTCGCGTCGGCAGGGGAACCCGGGTCGGTCTGTGGGAAGACGATCCGGTGGGGTGATGGGAAGGCCCGCTCGAGCACTGCTCGAGCGGGCCATTCACGTTCGTGGGCGCCGGACGCCGGCCCGGACCGCTACTGGTCGAGTTCGCGCCCGAGCTTCTGCCGCAGGTCGCTCGGGATCAGCTCGATGAGCTGGTCGGGCCGGACCGGCAGGTCGAGCAGGCTCAGCTTCACCCGGCCGGTGCGTCCGTGCCGCTCGGCGTCGAGTCGGACGACGCTGCCGGCGTCCTTGCGGAGTCGGACGTCGATCTGCGCGCCGGTGGCGACCTCGCCGACGACGAGCCCGTCGACCTCGAGTGCGGCGCTCCTGGTGCCCTCGGCGATGTCGAACCGGTAGCGCTCGCGCGCGGCGAGCACCACGGCGCGGTCGATGCCCGCCATCGGGGCGACCGGGGTGACGACGGACCCGGAGAGTGCGGGGGAGAGCACCGGGCCACCCGCGGCGTAGTTGTACGCGGTGGAGCCGGCCGGGGTCGCGGCGACGATGGCGTCGGCGCGGTAGTAGCCGTAGCCGAGCCCGCCGACACTGAGGTCCGCCGACACCTGACCGGAACCGGGGCGCCGCACGATCGTCAGGTCGTTGAACGCCAGGTAGTCGGTGCGTGCGCCGCTCCAGGCCAGCCGGGCCTCGAGCGCGTGGTGCGGCTCGAGCTGGTACTCGCCGGCCGACAGTCGGTCGAGCGCTGCCTCGAGCTCGGGCGGTTCGATCTCCACGAGGAACCCGACGTTGCCGTAGTTCACGCCGAGCACGGGGACCGGGCGCTTCGCCACGAGTCGCATGGCGCCGAGCATGGTGCCGTCGCCGCCGAGGGCCACGACGAGGTCGACGCGTGCGGTGAAGTCGTCGTCCTCCACCGCGGTGATGCCCCCGCCGATCCGCTGCGCGTCGGCTCGGCGGGCGACGAGCTCGCCCCGGCCGGACGCGTTCCATCGCTGCAGGGTCGTGACGGACTCCTGCACGTTCTTGGTCGGGTGGACGACGAGGCCGACGACGGGCTGATCCATGACCGGATGGTACCGAGCCGCGCTGAACCGAGGGGTGTTCAATTGCTATTGCATGCGATATTCTGAATACATGCAGATCGCTCAGCTGTCCGTCGCCCTCCCCACCGTCCGGCAGGGTCGCGAGATCGTGCTGCTCGCCGACCTCGAGTCCCACGAGACGGGCTTCGGCTTCGTCGACGCGGAGCACCTCCTGCTCGCCGCCGTCACCCTCTGCAGCGGGATGCCCCGGTTCCGCCCGATCTTCGACGCGCACGGCGTGACCCCCGAGGCCGTCCGCTCCGAGATCAGCGTCTTCGTCGGTGCGCGGGCCGCGTGCCCCGACGAGCACGACCGGGTCGCCTGCACCCCGGCGGCCGCCAGAGTCCTCGCACGAGCAGCCGTCCTCGCCGGTCCGGCCGAGCGCGTCCGCCCGGTGCACGTCGTGCTGGCCGTCCTCGACGGCGTCGACGACCCCTTCATGGGCTCGGCGCACGACGTCCTCGACGCCCTGGGCGTCGAGCCGCGCCGCTTCCGGCGCGCCCTGCGCCGGGCAGCGCGCCGTGCCTGACACGCGACCCACGAGCGATCGGGAGGCCCGTGGCGGACGCCGCCACGGGCCTCCCGTCGTCTGTTCCGTTCGCTCACTGCGCACATCGCGCAGTGAGGTCACGCCCACGGCGAACAGGGGCAGCCCGCACGGGGAGCGCTGGTTACTCTCGGAGTACGTGACCGGACTCAGACGAGACCGGACCAGCTGTCGGCTCCGTCAGAAAGGGCCAAGGGAGAGCACATGTTCGAGAGATTCACCGACCGAGCCCGTCGTGTTGTCGTCCTCGCTCAAGAAGAAGCGAAGATGCTCAACCACAACTACATCGGCACCGAGCACATCCTCCTCGGCCTGATCCACGAGGGCGAGGGCGTTGCTGCCAAGGCGCTGGAGTCGCTCGGCATCTCGCTCGACGCCGTCCGCGAGCAGGTCCAGGACATCATCGGCCAGGGTCAGCAGCAGCCGACCGGGCACATCCCGTTCACGCCGCGTGCCAAGAAGGTGCTCGAGCTGTCCCTGCGCGAGGCGCTGCAGCTCGGCCACAACTACATCGGGACCGAGCACATCCTGCTCGGCCTGATCCGCGAGGGCGAGGGCGTCGCAGCCCAGGTGCTCGTGAAGCTCGGCGCCGACCTCAACCGGGTCCGCCAGCAGGTCATCCAGCTCCTGTCCGGCTACCAGGGCAAGGAAGCGGTCGCCGTCGGCGGCGAGCAGCAGCAGAACGCGCAGCAGGGTTCGCAGGTCCTCGACCAGTTCGGTCGGAACCTCACCCAGGCCGCGCGCGACGGCAAGCTCGACCCCGTCATCGGGCGCGAGAAGGAGATGGAGCGGGTCATGCAGATCCTCTCCCGCCGTTCGAAGAACAACCCCGTCCTGATCGGTGAGCCCGGCGTCGGCAAGACCGCCGTCGTCGAGGGCCTCGCCCAGGCGATCGTCAAGGGCGACGTGCCCGAGACGCTGAAGGACAAGCAGCTCTACTCGCTCGACCTCGGATCGCTCATCGCCGGGTCCCGCTACCGCGGTGACTTCGAGGAGCGCCTGAAGAAGGTCACGAAGGAGATCCGCACCCGCGGCGACATCATCGTCTTCATCGACGAGATCCACACGCTCGTCGGTGCCGGCGCTGCCGAAGGCGCGATCGACGCCGCGTCGATCCTCAAGCCCCTCCTCGCCCGCGGTGAGCTCCAGACCATCGGTGCCACCACGCTCGACGAGTACCGCAAGCACTTCGAAAAGGACGCAGCACTCGAGCGTCGCTTCCAGTCGGTGCAGGTCAACGAGCCGTCGCTGCCGCACACGATCAACATCCTCAAGGGCCTGCGCGACAAGTACGAGGCGTTCCACAAGGTGTCCATCACCGACGGTGCGATCGTCTCGGCCGCCAACCTGGCGGACCGCTACGTGCAGGACCGCTTCCTGCCGGACAAGGCCATCGACCTGATCGACGAGGCCGGCGCACGCCTGCGCCTCTCGATCCTGTCGGCGCCCCCGGAGCTCCGCGAGTTCGACGAGAAGATCTCGACGGTCCGCGGGCAGAAGGAAGCCGCCATCGAGGAGCAGGACTTCGAGAAGGCCGCCAGCCTGCGTGACGAGGAAAAGAAGCTCCTGGGCGAGCGTCTCCGCCTCGAGAAGCAGTGGCGTGCCGGTGACGTCGCCGCGTCCGGCACCGTCGACGAGGGCATCATCGCCGAGGTCCTGGCGCAGGCCACGGGCATCCCGGTGTTCAAGCTCACCGAAGAGGAGACCTCGCGTCTCGTCTTCATGGAGAAGGCACTGCACCAGCGGGTCATCGGTCAGGAAGAAGCCATCTCGGCCCTGTCCAAGACCATCCGCCGGACCCGTGCCGGTCTGAAGGACCCGAACCGCCCCTCGGGCTCGTTCATCTTCGCCGGGCCCACGGGCGTCGGCAAGACCGAGCTCGCCAAGGCGCTCGCCGAGTTCCTGTTCGACGACGAGGGCGCACTGATCTCCCTCGACATGTCGGAGTTCGGTGAGAAGCACACCGTCTCGCGTCTGTTCGGTGCCCCTCCCGGGTTCGTCGGCTTCGAGGAGGGCGGCCAGCTCACCGAGAAGGTGCGCCGCAAGCCGTTCTCCGTGGTCCTGTTCGACGAGATCGAGAAGGCCCACCCGGACATCTTCAACTCGCTGCTGCAGGTGCTCGAGGAAGGCCGTCTCACCGACGGCCAGGGCCGCGTGGTCGACTTCAAGAACACCGTCATCATCATGACCACGAACCTCGGTTCGCAGGGCATCGCCGGTGGACCGGTGGGCTTCCAGGTCGAGGGTGACTCGGCCGTCGGCTACGACCGCATGCGCGGCAAGGTCAACGAGGAGCTCAAGAAGCACTTCAAGCCGGAGTTCCTGAACCGCGTCGACGACACGATCGTGTTCCCGCAGCTGTCGCAGCCTGAGCTGCTGCAGATCGTGGACCTGTTCGTGAAGCGCCTGGCCGACCGTCTGCTCGACCGCGACATGACGGTGGAGCTCACCCTCCCCGCCAAGGAGCAGCTCATCAAGGTCGGGTTCGACCCGTCCCTCGGTGCACGCCCGCTGCGTCGCGCGATGCAGCACGAGGTCGAGGACCAGCTGTCCGAGCACATCCTGCAGGGTGAGCTCACCGCCGGTGACCACGTGAAGGTCGACTTCGTCGACGGTGCGTTCCACTTCGAGACCGGGCGTCAGCCGGGCCGCGAAGAGGTCCTCGCCGGCGCAGCCGCGGTCGAGACCGCGCCCGACGCGCCCCAGGGCGAGATCGAGTCCTAGGACCCGACACCAGACAGACGGGAGGCCCGGTGCCAGCTGGCACCGGGCCTCCCGTCTGTCCGCGTGCGGACGTGTCAGGCCGTGATCACGCCTGCACGTCGCCGCGCCAGCCCGTGTCGGTCGGAGCCGACTCGACGCGCTCCTTGTAGTTCTGCAGGTCCTTCTTGATGGCGTGGCCACCGACGCCGACCGCAGCGCCGAGCTTCTCGAGGAAGCCGGAGGGCTCCCAGTCGATCTGCGCGGTCACGCGCGTCTCGTTGTCGGACAGCTTGTGGAAGGTGACGACGCCGGCGTGGTCGGTCTCGCCGTCCTTGACGGCCCAGGCGACCCGCTCGTCGGGGTGCTGCTCGGTGATGACGGCGCGGAACTCACGCTCCTGGCCGGCGACCTTCACGGTCCAGTCGGTGGTCTTGTCGTCGACCTGGACGATCTTCTCGACCTCGTCGAGGAAGTGCGGGAACTCCTCGAAGCGGGTCCACTGACCGTACGCTGCGGAGACGGGGACGTTGACGTCGACGGTTTCGATGATCTGAGGCATGGTGTGGACGGTAGGCGGCCACGCCTGGGCGCAGTACAGCGGGGTGTCCCCCGGAGCGGTCGGGTGCCGCTCGTCCGCGCACGGGGCTTCGGTTGCCCTCCGGCGCGGTCTAGGGTTGTCGGGATGACAGAGCACGGGAAGCACGCGTTCCACGAACGTGACGAGCACGGGATCCTGGTGCGTCCGGCACTCGCCTCGGACGTCCCGCACATCCAGCGGCTCATCGCCCCCTACGTCGACCGGCGCATCCTGCTCGGCAAGGAGAACGTCGCGCTGTACGGCTCGATCCAGCAGTTCCGGATCGCCGAGGGTCCCGACGGCGTCCCGATCGGCTGTGGTGCCCTCGCCGTCTTCTGGGACGACATCGCCGAGGTGCGCACGCTCGCCCTCGACGCCGACTGGATCCACAAGCGCGTCGGACACCGGATGCTCGAGGCGCTCGAACACGACGGCCGCGAACTCGGCGTCGCGCGGATCTTCTGCCTGACGTTCGAGGTCGACTTCTTCGCGAAGCACGGCTACCTGGAGATCGGCGAGCAGGTCGTCGAACCGGCGGTCTACGCCGAGCTGGTGCGGTCGTCGGACGAAGGGGTCGCGGAGTTCCTCGATCTCGCCCGGGTCAAGCCGAACACCCTCGGCAACACCCGCATGCTGAAGATCCTCTGACGCTTTCGCGCGGCACCCGGCGGGGGTCCCGCACCGGGCATCCACGGTTGTCTACCCTGTGCGCATGTCGTCGTTGCGTCACCCCGTCGGGCCCGAGAAGCCGGTCGTGTACTGGCGCCGTCGTGCAGCCGTGCTCGGCGCACTCGTGATCATCGTCGTGGTGATCGTGCTCATCGTCGTCGGACGGGGGAGCGCGTCGACCCCGACGGCAGCGCCCACGTCCTCGCCGTCCGCTTCGGCCCCGGCTTCGGCCGGTGGTACGTCGTCCGCTGCCCCGTCCCGTTCGGCGTCGGCATCTGCGTCGGCGTCTGGGTCCGGCGCTGCCGACGGGTCGACGTGCAGCAAGGACCAGGTCGTCCTGACGCCCGTGCTCGACAAGGAGGCGTACGGCCCCACCGAGGACCCGAAGATCGCCATGTCGATCAAGAACACCGGCATGAACTCGTGCCACCTCGACCTCGGGTCAGCGCAGCAGGTGCTGACGATCAGCTCGGGCGAGGAACAGTACTGGTCGTCGAAGGACTGCCAGACCGGCGGCACGAACCAGGACGTCACGATCAAGTCCGGGCAGACCCTGACCACGCCCGCGATCGCCTGGGACCGCACCCGGTCCTCCACCACGACGTGCGATGCGTCCCGCCCGGCGGTCTCGGCCGACGGGGCGAGCTACCACCTGCAGGTCGAGGTGGGGAACCTCGAGTCGAAGGCCTCGGTGCAGTTCATCCTGCAGTAGCCCGGGCGTCGCGCGGGCTGGTAGCCTCGATCCAAGTGGATTGGGAATGCCCGATCGGCGTCGAACCCCCGGAACCCCCGGGGGTTCTCGCTTTCACGGGTACACCTTCAGGCCCCAGCCCTTCACCGAACCAGACGGCGACTTCGGCATGCGCTCGAGGATCCGGTCCCACGCGCGGTTGGGCTGCTCGGGCTTGAGGAGATGTGTGCCGATCGGACGAGCGACGAGATCGGCGATCTGGAGCCCGGCACTGTTCGTCTGCTTGCTCGCGATCTTGAAACGGAAGGTCTCGGCCATCCCGCGCATCTTCGTGGTGCTCATGATTCGGTCGAACTCGGCCTCCAGCTCCCGGTCCTCGGAGCGGCCCCGACTCTCGAAGACCACGAACGTCTCGCACCGGGACGCTCCTCGATCCTGGAGCTGCAAGAAGACCCGTTCGAGCCCGAACTCGAGCGCGACGTGGTACGGACTCGTGTCCTCCCCGACCCGGCGGACGAACTCGTGCTTCCGGATGGCGGATGCAACCACCCCGAAGCGCTCATCGAACACGGCGTCGACTCTTGCCATGAAGTCGCTGCGGACGGAGGCGTTCAGGAGGATGTCGAACGGCGGAGCTGACTGACGCATCTCCCGCTCGTGGAGGACGACCATGTCGTGGTTGAAGAAGTCGAACTTGAGGCGTTGGACGAGCGGAACGATCCGGTCGACGTAGACGTCGACGGGGAAGATGCAGAACGCGAGCACGAACATCGGGTAGTCCGGATTGATGCGCGTGAGACTGTGATCTCCGCTTTCGTCGACGTAGACGATGTATCCACTGCGCACCGGTCCAACATATCAGTGGACAGCAAACGGCCCCGCCGTCCAGAGGACGACGGGGCCGTTCGAAGCTGATGCGATCAGCCGAGGACGGTGATGTTCTCCGCCTGCGGGCCCTTGCGGCCCTCGGTGATGTCGAACTCCACCTTCTGGTTCTCCTCCAGCGACTTGTAGCCGTTGCCGGCGATCGCGGAGAAGTGCGCGAAGACGTCAGCGCTTCCGTCGTCCGGGGCGATGAAGCCGAAGCCCTTTTCGTTGTTGAACCACTTGACGGTACCGGTAGATGCCATGATGGCGTTTCCTTAGCTTTCTTGCGTTCCGCCATGGTGCGATCGCACCTGCGGAGCCCCGACGTACGTCGACGGGGGTGATGCGCCACGCGGGCAGGTGCCGGCGGGACGGGTTCGGGGTCAGGCCTGATGGCCAGTGACCCTGGTAGTCCGAGTTGAGGGGCAAACCACCTCGCCCGAACGTTGAGCGCCGCCGAAGCGGTTCCATCAGGCTAGCGTGCTCTGGGCCGACTGGCTACCCGTGCGTCACTGAACGACGAAAATCTGGTGGAATTGCTCAGATGGCAGACAAGGAACAGCGCTTCCGGAGTGAACAACTCGAGGAAGCCCTCGCGAAGCAGGACGTCGCTGCGGTGGCGTTCGCGCTGCGCAACGACATCGTGATCGTCCCCCGGCTCGTGACCGGCAAGAAGGACATGCAGGTGCGGGTCTTCGGGCGCGAAGGCTCCGAGAAGCGCGTTCTGCTGCTGTTCTCGTCGGCGGACGCCTACACGGCGATGGTGCCGGACGAGAAGATCCGGCAGGTCATGGTCTACGACGGACCGCGACTCGAAGAGTTCCTCGCCGCCCACCTCGACATGCTCGAGGGCGTGTTCTTCGACATCGCCGGGCCGAACACCATGCAGGCGACGCCGGGGGACCTGCTGGCCGCATTGCGCGCTTAGGACTGGCCGTCGGGTTGTCCGCGGGGGGCCGTCGGGCTGTCCGTGGTGGGCCGTCGGCTCAGAACGCGCGGTCGAGCTCGCGCTCGCGAGCTGACTGCGTCATCGAGAACGCCACACGCAGTGCTTCGCGCAGGTGCCCGGAGTCCGAGCCGAGCACCGTCGTGAACCCGAGGCGGGTGGCCTCGTTCAGGCGCTGCTTCGTGCCCGTGGCCGGACGGATCTCGCCGGCGAGGCTGATCTCGCCGATGGCCGCGAGTGTGTGCGGGTACGGGCGGTCACGTGCCGCACTCGCCAGGGCCAGAGCGATCGCCAGGTCGGCGCCGGGTTCGGTGAGCTTCATGCCGCCCACCGTCGAGACGTAGACGTCGGCATCGGAGAGCTTGAGGCCGGCTCGGCGTTCGAGCACCGCGAGCAGCATCGCCACGCGTGAGGCATCGACGCCGTTCACGACCCGACGGGGCTGCGGTGCGGAGCTCGGGACGATGAGCGCCTGGACCTCCACCGGGAGTGCCCGGCGCCCCTCGAGCGCCACGGTCACGCACGTGCCGGACACCGGGGTCGCGTTCTTGGACATGAAGAGGCCGCTGGGGTCGGGGACCTCGTGGATGCCGTCGCCGCCCATGTCGAAGCACCCGACCTCGTCCGTGGGGCCGAAGCGGTTCTTCAGCGCCCGGACGAAGCGGAGCGCGGTCTGCCGGTCGCCCTCGAAGTGGCAGACGACGTCGACCAGGTGCTCGAGCAGGCGCGGCCCGGCGATCGTGCCGTCCTTCGTGACGTGGCCGACGATCAGGACGGGGAGGGCGCGGTCCTTCGCGATGCGGATCAGGGTCGAGGCGACCTCGCGCACCTGGGACGTCCCACCCGCGATGCCGTCGATCGAGCTGGACGAGATGGTCTGGACGGAGTCGGCGATGAGCAGGTCTGGCTTGACCTGGTCGATCTGGCCGATGATGACGCCGAGGTCGACCTCGCTCGCCAGGTAGAGGTCGTCGTGCATCGCCCCGGTGCGCTCGGCGCGGAGCCGGACCTGGTCGACGGACTCTTCCGCGCTGACGTAGAGGACGCGTTTGCCGGACGCCGCCGCGCGCGAAGCGACCTCGAGCAGGAGCGTGGACTTGCCGACGCCGGGTTCGCCGGACAGCAGGACAGCTGCGCCGGGGACGACCCCGCCGCCGAGCACGCGGTCGAACTCGCCGATGCCGGTCTGCCAGCGCTGCACCGTCGTGCCGCGGGCTTCGGTGATGGGCCGCGCGGCTCGGGCGCCGGTGACGGCCACAGCTGCGGTGCCACGAGTGCTCGCCGAGACCGCCGAGGAGTCCTCGACCGTGCCCCAGGTCTGGCACTCGCCGCACCGGCCGACCCACTTGACACTGGTCCAGCCGCACTCGGTGCATCGGTAGAGGGACTGCGGGCGCGCCATGTCGTCGAGGCTAGGCCGTGCCGCCGACATCGCCTGAGCGGTGCACCGGCTCGTCGGGAAGGGCGATCGAACCCGTCATCCGGTTGCGGATCCGTTCGACGGGACTCGGGCGGTTGGCGTGGTCGAGTGCCTCGGCACCGTCGGTGTCCTGCTCGGCACGTGCGTTCGCGACCGCTCCGGCCTCACGCCCGAGGTTCTCCGCCTCACGCGCGGAGAGGTAGTGCCGGATCGCCGCGACCGTGTCCGCCCGGGCGTCGACCGCCGGCTCGAACGCGCTCGCCCAGACCTCGTACCCCCGGTCGTTCGGGTGGAACAGGTCGCCGTAGCTGTTGAAGAACGTGCGGCGCACCCCGACCCGCTTCGTGATCGTGTGCAGCGGCGCCACGGTCAGCCCGAACTCGGCGGCCACACGGTGCACGATCTCGTTCGCCACCGCCACCTTGCGCTCGCGGTCCGGCACGAACATGCACGGCAGCTCGGCCACCACAGCGTGCGACGGCACCGCGCCGTAGATCGCCCGGATGTTCCGCTCGAACTTGTCCGGGTCGAAGTCCGCGATGTCGTTCGCCCCGATCGACACCGTGCAGATGTCGGGTGTGTACTGCCGGAGCTTCGGCAACTGGTCGCGCTTGGCACCCCAGGTCGTCGAGCCCGAGACGCTCAGGTTCACGACCCGCACCGACTCGTGGGAACGATGCCGGATCCGGCGCGCCAACAGACCCACGTACCCGCGCGACGGCACCGTCGCGCCGACGCCCTGGGCCGCCGAGTCGCCGATCGCCACGTACAGGAGCTGCCCCTCGTGCTGCTGTCGCTCGTGCCACCAGTCGGCGTGGATCGGCAGCATGTCGACCACCCGTTGCGCGGCCGCCCGCTGGCCCTTGACGCCGGCCCGGGCCCCGACGGCGGCTGCCCCGAGGACACCAGCCCCACCGAGGACGGACGTCAGGAGTGCGATGAGCGTGCGGGTCTTCATGTCGTGGACGGTACGCCCGCAGGCCGAGTCGACGACGTGGGCGGCCTGTGGGTGTGGGAAGAGCCGTGGAGGTGACCGCCTGTGGAGGGCGAGCCGACGTCGGGTGGCGTGACGGGCCTCCCGGATCGTGTAAACTCTTTCCCGGTACCGTGTCCGAGCGGCCGAAGGATCATGTCTCGAAAACATGTGTGGGGGCAACTCCACCGTGGGTTCAAATCCCACCGGTACCGCCACAGGGCGATTCACGGATCTCGATGAAGACATTCTCGGGATTCGTGAACCCCACGACGAAGGCCCCCGGGAGCATCCCGGGGGCCTTCGTCGATGATGACGGTGGTCACGCTCTTCCCTCGTGCGGCAAGACTCAGGGGTGCAGGTGTGGATGCCCCAACGGTTGACGGCGTCGGCGGACCGCATGTGTGAGAATTGTCGTCCGTGACGGTCTCTCATGGTGCTCGCCGATCGCTTGACCGTCCTCAGACCGTGCGCGTCATCGCGTTCACCATCGTGGTCGTCGCAGCATTGGTCTTCGCCTACTGGCACGTCGGTCGGCAGCGCGTGGACGTCGACGAAGACGTGTACGTGGTCTCGGGGTGGGAGTACCTGCACGGCGTCTTCATCCGGAACCTCGAGCACCCGCCGACCGCGAAGTACCTGTTCGGACTCGCCGAAGTCGTGCTCGGGGCACCGGGGCCGCTCGGTCCGCGGTACGTCGCCGCGACTGCCTCGTTCGGCACCGGACTCATCTTCTTCCTGTGGTTCCGGCGATCCGTTGGGTTCTGGGCGGCACTGATCACCGCTGCGTTCTGGTGGCTCACCCCGCGGGCGAACGGGATCGCCTGGTCAGACCCGGGCTCCGGCGTGGCGACGAGGATGGACCGCACCGCCCTGCTCGAACCGGTCATGGTGTTCTTCGCCGTGGCAGCGATGTACGCGGCGTGGCGGTGGATCAACGGTTCCGATCGCCGACGGTGGTTCTGGGCCAGCGCGTCCGGATTGCTGCTCGCGCTGTCGGTGACCTCGAAGGTGACCTCGGCGGTGCTCGTGATCGCGATCATCGCGTTGCCGATCCTGTTCCGCCGGTGGTCGGACCTGCTCACCGGCGGGCTCATCGCCGCTGGGACGTTCGTCATCGCCTTCGTCCTGCTGTACGCGCCAGTGGGGTTCGAACGAGGCTTCCTCCACATGCTCCAGTTCCAGACGGAGCACTCGACAACCGGCCACACGATCGAACTGCTCGGGCGCGAGTACCAGTTCGCCCCGTGGTGGGCGAACTTCGTGTACTTCTCGCAGGGCACGAGCCGCTGGATCGTGCTGGTCCTGATCATCGGCCTCGTCGCGGCCTTCGTGTTCCGACCCGACCGCCTGGTGGCGTACTTGAGCATCGGCCTCGGCGCGCAAGTCGCGTTCCTGACCTCGTCCGACGTTGCGCTGGCCCACTACTACTACGCATGGATGCCGCTCCTCATCGCCCTCGCCGGTGTCGGCTTCGGTCGCGCGGGCTGGCCGGCGCGAAGTCCCGGCCGGCGCCAGGCCACCCTGCGGGTCGCGGGCGTGGGCCTGGTGCTCCTCCTCGCCGTCGCCCCGGTGGTCCGGCTCGGCGCCGCGGTTGCCCACGCCCGTCCGGCTGGCATCGCAAGGCTCGACGCGGAGCTGCGCGCCCGCGGAGTCGACGGCGGCACCATCCTGTTCGGCGGGTACAACTTCGTCGCGTGGAAGCCCTACTTCTTCCCGCGGGGCACCTGGGAGCCCGACGCCGACGACATCACCGCCGTCGTCCAGGGCGTCGACAGCCGCTTCCCGATGAAACCAGGCGTCTCCTCTTTCCTCCGTGCCCACCGTGACGACCTCGAGTACTTCACCGTCGACGAGCTGCAAGTGTGGATCCCGAAGGGCGGCGCTCTCCAGGAACGTGGTGGTGTGCTCGAACCCTCACCTGCGCGCACCGAATCCACTCAGTCGCACTGAGGCGTGTGCCCGGTACTCTTCCTGGCGTGAACGCGGACCAACGACCATGAGCGAGACCCTGGTCATCATCCCGACCTACGACGAGGCGGAGAACGTCCGTCCCATCGTCGAGCGCACGCTCGCCGCGACGGACGACGGAGTCCACGTGCTCGTCGTCGACGACAACTCGCCCGACGGCACCGGTGACATCGCCGACGCGATCGCCCGCGAGTCCGACCGGGTGCACGTCATGCACCGCACGGTGAAGGACGGCCTCGGCGGCGCGTACCTGTCCGGGTTCGCGTGGGGCCTCGAGCACGGCTACGCCAAGCTCGTCGAGATGGACGCCGACGGGTCGCACCACCCCGAGTACCTGCCGTGGATGCTCGAGCTCGCGGACACGAACGACCTCGTGCTCGGGTCCCGCTGGATCAAGGGCGGCAAGGTCGAGAACTGGCCCTGGTACCGCGAACTGCTCTCCCGTGGCGGGAACCTCTACACGCGCCTGGCCCTCGGCATCGCCGTCCGCGACGCCACCGGTGGGTTCCGGGTCTTCACCTCGCAGGCGTTCGAGCGGATCGACCTGGCCGGCGTCGCCTCGAAGGGCTACTGCTTCCAGGTCGACCTGTGCTGGCGTGCCCTCGAGGCCGGTCTGCGGGTCGTGGAGACCCCGATCACGTTCACGGAGCGGGAGTTCGGTGTCTCGAAGATGAGCGGCAACATCGTGCGCGAGAGCCTGGCCCTCGTGACGAAGTGGGGCATCGACCGCCGCATCCGCGAGACCCGTTCGCTGGTCAAGGACCACCGGAAGCTGCCGTCCGTGCGCACCAACGCGCACGCCAGCCCTGCGCCTCGGGAGTGACGCGCCATGCCGATGGGGCGGGAGAAGCTGAAAGCACTGAAGGTGGAACTCGGCGGTCCGATCGAGTCCGAGGGGGAGGTCTCCCTGCGGCTCGATGGGAAACGCTGTCGCACGCGCGCCGATTTCCTTCGTGAGATCGGGGTGGCACTTCAGTTTCCGCCGTACTACGGCGCGAACTGGGATGCGCTCGAGGAGTGCGTTCACGATCTGACGTGGTTGCCGGATGCGCACGTCAACCTGGTGGTGGAGAACGCGGACCAGCTCCTCGTGAGCGATCCCGAGCGAGAATTGGACATCTTCGTCGATGTCCTTCGAGCGGGTACGGAATGGCAGCGTGCGCTCACGATGCACCTTGGCGGAAATTCGAGTGGCCGCATCTCGACGGCCTTCGCTGCCCTCCTCGAGGGTCAATGTTCTTCATGGCGCGCCGAGTGAGAGCATCTTCGCCGCGTTGCGCCGTCACGGGGAATTGACATGGTGTTGAGCGCTCGATCAGAAGCGTGGGCGCTGCACCCAAAGCCCGCCTGGGCACCCTTGGTCGACTTCGTCGCGAACGTCGAACTCGAGGACGACCCAGATTCGCTGCTTCGCTATGAACAACTCGTGTTCGAGCGCCTGCCTGAACAGCGCTTCCGACTGTGCTGCGTGCCGTTCTACCATCACGGCTACGCTCTTGGCGACGTCGTGGAACTCGTTGATCGGGAAGGGTTCGGTTGGACCCCGGCGCGGGTGCTCGAGCGGAGCGACTACTGGGTGCTCCGCGTGCTCCTCCAACAGGATCGCGGAGCATCGGCGATCCGGAGTCTCATCGAGAGCATCCACGCGCCAGTCGAGACCACATGGCGACTCGTCGCGTTCGCAGTACCTGGACGCGACCTGCTGCAACGCGTTCGAGCTGAGCTGGATGAGCTCGAGCAGGAAGGACTTCTGGTGTACGAGACCGGGTGGACAGATGGAGGGTGAATTGCAGCCGTATTCGGGAACCTCATCACCGTCGCGTTGGTGCGCTGAGACCAGCGCGGGCCACGGCTTGAGGCGGACCTGATCTCCGCGGCGGTGCGCGGAGCGCGTGAGCGTGAGCCGTTCACGCAGGGAAGGCGATGAGACTTGGCAGCACGAGGTCTCACGACCGCCGAATCGGACCTGATCCGCTGGTTGCTGGCGCACTGCATGCCGCAGGACGCGAAGCCCGCTCCCACCGACCTGTCCACCGCGCTGGTCGCTCGGTACGACGAATCAGAGTGCCTTCGCTTCGAGAAGCCAGTCTCGTCCGGTGAACGGGGTTTCCACTCCGACATGTTCACCTTCGACGACGTCGATGGCGTTTCGATCACTGCGTTCCTGACCTTCGACCCGCGAGGTCGTATGCAAGAACTCGACCTCTGGAAGGCAGACGACTCGAGGATCGTGGGTCTGCGCGATCCCTCCCGCTGAGGTGCCGATGGCCCGCTGCGGGAGTCCAGCTCAGCGCCGCTTGCGCAGTGCGTTCGTCGCCCACAGCGCGACGGCGATCAGCACGGGCTGGAACAGGAGCCGGACGAACCGCTTGGTGTCCGTGTCCAGGCCGAAGCCGTCACGGTGGTGCATCCACTGGGCGATGTTGCCCGGGAAGATCGCGGTGAAGAACACCGCGGCGACCCACCCGACGGTGGCCTGCCGGCGGACCAGCAGCATCAGTGCGGCACCAAGGGAGATCTCGGCGATGCCCGAGGCCAGGACCGTGACGTCCGGGTCCAGGGGGACGAACTCCGGCACCTGTGCCCGGAACTCCTGACGTGCGACCGTGAGGTGGCTGATGCCGGCCCAGGTCATGGCGGCACCCAGCAGGATGCGGACGACGGTGCGGGGCTTGGTCGAGCGGGGAGTGCGGGGGCGGGAGGTCATCGGGCGGGGGCCTTTCGAGGGGTGCCGGACACGGGTGCCCGGTTGTGCGCAATTGAATTGCGCACAACCTAACACGGCATCGCCCTCGCACGAGGACGCTCTTCCGGCAGCGCGGCCCAGACATCGGCCCACACGAGCTCGAAGTCGACGGGCGCGAGTCGGTGCGCCCGCACCGCCCGCTCCAGGATCGAAAGCGCGTCGAGCGAGCCGGCGAGGAGCCGCTCGTCGCCGTACACCTCCGGCCGACCGTTGCCCAGGAACGTGGTCACGGTGATCGAGCGCACCCGTGGCCGCAGTCGTCTGGTGGCCCGCGCGAGCACCGCGAACCCCGCGGCGTACAGCGCGAGTCCGACGGGCATGCCCGCCGCCGGTACCGAGACGGCGACGACCACGACCACGAGCGCGGTGAACACCCCGACGGCGGGCCAGACGTGCCATGCCCGGAGCAGCAGGCGTTCGCTCGTGTTCGTCCCGGGTGGGAACACGACGAGTGTCCGCGAGGTCCACATCGTGCGTCCCACCGGCCGGATCGTGTACCGGCCCCACAGGTGCGGCCCGTCGATCAGGCGGTCGCGGACCGACGTCGCCGTGGTCACCGCTCCACCGGCAGGAGCTCGGCGCGGACGGGCACGGCCGTGCTGACGACGTCCCGGTGCCGGACGGTCGTGAGGCAGGGGAAGCAGACCAGGTCACCATCGCGGACGTCGGCCGGCAGCGGAGCCGGGAGGCGGTGGAACGGACCGTCGGCCTGACCGTCACATCGGGTGACGACGTACATCGTGGCGAGGGGAGCGGTGCTCCGGCGTCCGATCAGGCGCACCTGGTCGAGCACGGCGCAGGTCGGCAGGACCGCGTCCAGTTCCAGGAGCACCACCCCGGTGCGCGGCCGTCGGACCCGGGTGACCGACGCGACCGCGACGCTGACGTCTCGAGGGGTCCAGCCGCGGGGGCGGTAGCGCGGCGGCGACTGCTCCGCGGTGTGCACGCTCGGGGTGCCGGTCAGGTCGGCGAGCCGGACCATCGAGATCGCGGCGACCACCAGGTCGTCGGTGGTCGCCACGGTGTGGGCCGGCCACAGGACCGGGTCCATCGGATCCGACAGGGACGCGCGGAGCGTCGGCATGATCGCTGTCAGTGTCACACCGGACACGTTCCCGCGCGGACAGGCAAGGGGGAAGGTGCCCTGACGGAACCCCTACGCCCGAGTGACGACTCCTGACAGTCCGCTCACTCGATGTCGACGTCCCGCTTGCCGCGCCGCACGATCAGCGGGTCCGGCTTGCCGATCACGTCGACCGCCTTGTCCGGGTAGTCGAACTGCGTCAGGAAGTACCGCATCGCGTTGAGTCGGGCGCGCTTCTTGTCGTTCGACCGCACGATGGTCCACGGTGCGTACCGCTTGTCGGTCCGGGTGAACATCGCCATCTTCGCCTCGGTGTAGTCCTCCCAGCGGTCGAGGGACAGCAGGTCGATGTCGGACAGCTTCCACCGGCGCACGGGGTCGAGCTGCCGCATCGCGAACCGGGTGCGCTGCTCGCGGCGGGTGACCGAGAACCAGAACTTCGTCAGGTGGATGCCGGAGTCGACGAGCATCCGCTCGAACTGCGGCACCTGGGTCATGAACGACTCGTACTCGGCGTCGTCGCAGAACCCCATGACCCGCTCGACGCCGGCGCGGTTGTACCAGGAGCGGTCGAACAGGACCATCTCGCCGGCCGACGGCAGGTGCTGCACGTAGCGCTGGAAGTACCACTCGCCGCGTTCCCGCTCGCTCGGCTTGCTGAGCGCCACCACGCGCGAGGTGCGGGGGTTGAGGTGCTCCGTGAACCGCTTGATGGTGCCGCCCTTGCCCGCGGCGTCGCGGCCCTCGAACAGCACGACGACCTTCTGGCCGGTGTCCTCGAGCCAGTACTGGCACTTCAGGAGCTCGATCTGCAGCTGGTACTTCGCGTACTCGTACTCCTCGCGCGGCAGCCGCTCGTCGTACGGGTAGTCGTCGCGCCACGTCAGGACGGGGTTGCCGTGCGGGTCGATGAGGTCCGGGTCAGCAGTGTGCCCGTCGGCGACGCTGTAGCCCTCGGTCCGGAGCTGCTCGATGTACTCCCGGAGTGGTTGCGAGTACGGCGCTGTGTCCACGGTGTCTCCCTCACTGCCCACCGATCGACGGTTCGTCGGTCGGCTCGTGCCCATCTTGTCCTGCACAGCCCCACGGATGCCGAACCACGCGTGTCGCCCCGGTGAAGCTCGTCCCGCTCAGCCGACACCGCAGCGTCGTTCGGTGCAGCTGATGACGCTGCCGTCCCAGGTCGGGTGCGCGCTCCCGGCACCGACCCGACGATCGCCCACCGCGAGCACCGGCGTCTGGTCGGCGGTGAGGCCCATCGCGAACCCACCGCCGTCCTCGGATCGTTCGTCCGGGACGTACCGCGCGATGGTGCTCGTCCAGGTCGTCGAGCACGTGCGGTCGAGACACGACACCAGGTCGATCGACTGCCGGTCGGTGTTGCGGACCGCGATGAGTGGCCTGCCGGTGTCGTCCACGACCACGGCGGGAGGTTGCTGGTCGGCCCCCGGCAGGTCCAGGTCGACGACGGTCGAGGCTCCGCAGGCAGCGTCGTCGCATGAGATCAGCTGCTGCGTCGTGCTGCCGGCGGGCCGGTAGAGGACGATCGGCCGGTCGCGGGTGCCGAGACCGATCTGCGCGCCGTCGGTCATGTCGAAGGTCGACGAGTCGGCTTTCCCCGTGGTGATGTCCGGCGTCTCGACCCGCGGTTCGCCCGCGACGGTGGTGGAGACGATCCTGAGCTTCGGCAGCTCGAGGTCCCGCCCGCTGTCGACGAGCGAGACGACCGCGGTGCCGCTCTTCGTGACCGTGATGCCGAGGGTGCCCGATGCCGACAACGTCGGTACCCAGTCGAGCGGGACACGCTTGGTGATCGAGGTGGAGCACAGGTCGTCGTCGCAGAACGTGATGGAGAGTTGCGCCCTTGCTCCCGACACACCGCGCACGATGCCGGCGACGACGGGGTGCTCGCCCGTGGTGGTGACGGCTGCCGCGGTCAGCGTGGCGTTGCTCCGTGCGAACACGGACTCACCGCTGCGGAAGGCCACGTCGAAGCCGGCGACGGACGTCCGGGTGCCGTTCGGGGTCGAGAAGCCGTGCGTCGCCGGTCCGGTCGCCCAGCGGTGGAGCTGGGCGGGCGTGCTGTGCACGACGTCGAGTTCGAAGCGGTCGGATCCCGACCCCGACCCCTCGACCGGACGCCACTGCGCGGTGATCATCGCGCCGTCGGGCAGGCCGGCGATCGCGGTACCGAGGATCGACGCCGGCTCGAGCGACGGGTCACAGGTCGCGCCGGAGCACCGGTCCACCTGTGCACCCTCACCCCCGAGTCCGCTCAGCGCCACGGTGTCCGCGCCGACCTCGGTGACCGCCGCCCCCCGCCAGATCTGCGGAGTCTGGGCGGCGGAGTAGCTGGTGAACCCGAACGGGTTGGCCAGCACGGTCGGCACGAGGACGATCGCGGGGACGAGGAGCGTCGCGAGTCCCACGAACGCCCCGCCCCGGAGACGGCCGGGCGACCCCTCAGCCGAGCCTGCCGCGGCCGCTGGCACCGGCACCGGCGCAGCAGCGGGAGCGGTCCACCACACGGACGTGGAGCGGACAGCCGCCCCTCGCACGGCGATCGCGATCAGGAGCAGGACGGTCGCGCCGGGCACGAGGAACGAGATCGCCGCGCTGAGCACCGCCGTGACGACCGAGGGGGACTGCACCCCGACCAGGGCGGCGAGGCCGACGTGGACCACCCCGAGGACGAGCCCCGTGGTCACCAGGGCTCGGCGCGGCGAGCGGAAGACCTCGACGTCGGGCGACTGCTGGACGTCACGGGTCCGCCAGGCGTTCGCGAACGCCGTCCGCCACGTGGTGCCACCGACCGCGATCTGCGGCCACGCCATCAGCAGTGGCGCCGCGACGACCAGCGCCACGAACACGAGCAGGGTGATCGCGAGGGCGAGCCAGGGCGACACTGCGGTCGCGACGGTCGCAGCGACGGCGATCAGGAGCACCAGCGCTGTGACCAGGAACGCGAGCAGCACCGCTGGCGCCCGCCGGGCCGCAGCGCGCCAGGCACCCCGCGCCGACGATGCCGCCCGCGCGGACCCGACAGCGCCGACCATGGCGACCGTCGCCGCGGTGATCCCGAACGCGTTCCCCAGGACGAGCAGCGCACCGGCCGTCACGACCACGGCGAGCCAGGTCGGGCCGGGGTCGACCGTGCTGAACGCACCGTTGACGATCGCGAGCGCACCGCGACCACCGAGTACGACTACGACGAGGCCGGCCAGCAGCGCCGAGGCGACCACCGGCACGGCGAAGGCGATCGCGGGGGCGGTGCCGCTGAACGCCAGCGCCCCCGCCGGCGGCGGCCCGAACAGCTTGCTCGTCGCGGACTCCTGTGGCGCGCTGTCGCTGATCTGCTCGTCGTGCATCGTCTGGTTCCCCCTGGTCTCGGACGTGCCCCCATCCTGTCAGCCCCTCCGCCATCCGCTAGCGTCGACAACGGCCAATCCCCCGACCCCGGATCGAGCAACGATGCCTGACGTCCACCTACCTGCCGCCGACCGCTACGAGCAGCTCCCGTACCAGCGTGTGGGGAGGAGCGGCCTCATGCTGCCGCGTATCTCCCTCGGCCTGTGGAACAACTTCGGCGCCGACCGCGCACTCGCCACGCAGCGCGACATCGTGCTGCACGCCTTCGACCGCGGGATCACCCACTTCGACCTGGCGAACAACTACGGTCCGCCTGCCGGGTCGGCCGAGGAGCAGTTCGGCCGCATCCTCGAGTCGGACCTGCGTCCGTACCGTGACGAGATCGTGGTGTCGACGAAGGCCGGCTACGACATGTGGCCGGGCCCGTACGGCGACCGGGGCTCGCGCAAGTACATGCTCGCGTCGCTCGACCAGTCGCTCGGGCGCCTCGGGCTGGACTACGTCGACGTCTTCTACTCGCACCGTCCCGACCCTGAGACCCCCATCGAGGAGACGGTCAGCGCGCTCGTGACCGCGGTCCGTTCGGGCAAGGCGCTCTACGCGGGCATCTCGAACTACGACCCGGCGCAGACCGCCGCGGCAGCCGAGGCGCTCGCCGCCGAGAACATGCACCTGCTCATCCACCAGCCGCGCTACAACATGTTCGACCGGGTCCCCGAGGACGGGCTCTTCGACGAGCTCACGCGTCTCGGCACCGGTGCGATCGTGTTCTCGCCGTTGGCCGGTGGGCTGTTGACGGACCGCTACCTGGACGGTTCGGTGCCGGTCGGGTCGCGTGCGGCCGAGGGCCGCTGGTTCGGTGCGGACCGCATCGACGACGAGTACCTGACCACGGCGCGCGCACTCAACGACATCGCGGCTGCCCGCGGGCAGACGCTCGCGCAGCTCGCGATCACGTGGGTGCTCCGGCAGCCCGCCGTCACGTCGGCGCTGGTCGGGGCATCGAGCGTCCGTCAGCTGGACGGCACGCTCGACTCCCTCGCGGGTGCCCCGCTCACTGACGAGGAGCTCGCGGCGATCGACGCCCTGGTGCCGCGTCGCTGAGCCGGGCAGGATGAGCGACATGACCGACGACAGCGACATGATCCACCCCCGGGTCGCGCCCAGCGGCGACGGGTGCGTCGAGTGCGACGCCACCGGGTCCTGGTGGGTGCACCTGCGCCGGTGTGCCGCGTGCGGCCACGTCGGGTGCTGCGACGACTCGCTGAACACCCACGCCACCCGGCACTGGGAGGCGACCGGGCACGCGGTCATCCAGAGCTACGAGCCCGGCGAGACGTGGGCGTACGACTACCGCGACCAGTCCACGTTCGAGGGCGTGGAGCTCGCGGCGCCGACGAGCCACCCCGTCGACCAGTCCGTCCCCGGGCCGGCGGACCGCCTGCCGGCGGTCTGGTTGGAACTGCTCGGCGGGTCGCGCTAGGGCCGTCGACGCGAAGGGAGACAGACGGGAGGCGCGGTGCCAGCCGGCACCGCGCCTCCCGTTCGTCAGTGGGTTGCCCCTAGACCGCCGCGGTCGCCTCGTCGCGGTGCGGGAGCTTCCAACCCGGGCGCACGAAGTGGCAGGTGTACCCGGCGGGGTACTTCTCCAGGTAGTCCTGGTGCTCCTCTTCGGCCTGCCAGAAGTCGCCCGCGGGCTCGACCTCAGTGACGACCTTGCCGGGCCAGATGCCGGAGGCGTCCACGTCGGCGATGGTGTCGCGCGCGACCTGCTCCTGCTCGGGCGAGGTGAAGAAGATCGCGGAACGGTAGGCACGGCCGACGTCGTTGCCCTGGCGGTCCTTCGTCGACGGGTCGTGGATCTGGAAGAAGAACTCGAGCAGGTCGCGGTACGAGATCTCCGACGGGTCGAAGACGATCTCGACCGACTCGGCGTGGTCACCGTGGTTGCGGTACGTCGCGTTCGGGGTGTCACCACCCGAGTAGCCGACGCGGGTGCTGATGATGCCGGGACGGCGGCGGAGGAGCTGCTGCGCTCCCCAGAAGCAGCCGCCGGCGAGGATGGCGGTTTCGGTGGTGGTCATGGTGGCCTCCTGAGGTCGTCGTGCCGCTGGCTGCGGCACCGTGTGGTGCAACCGGCAACGGCGGCTGTCTGTTCCCGTCGCCGGGCCGGCACACCTCGACAGTACGAGGACGTGCTCTGCGTCACCTCTGCGGTACGGTCGGGCTCACCTGAAGCGGTCATCCATGCCTGACGATGGACTGTGCCACCCACGACGTTCGTGGCCGCTGGGTCTCGCGCTCTGTTGCGTTGTGTTCCTCGAGGTGTTCGCGGCGATCGGCTCGCTGCCGGGGATGCTCGTCGCGCAGGTGCAGTACACGTCGTGTGCTCCGACGAGACGATGCGGTGTTCGTACGCGGTCGGCGATGTCGCGGAGCTCATCGTGCCGCTCCTCGCACTCATCGTCGCGATCACGACCTGGGTCATCGGGGCATCTGGTGTCCCCACGGTGCGGCGAGCCCCCCGGCGCTCGCCTACTCGTCCGCGACCAGGGCGTGGTAGGCAGCGCCTTCGCCGGCGACGTCGAAGTTGATCGCGATTCGGATCTGCTGGTTGTGGCGAGAACACGCAGAACCCCCATCTCGACCACGTCATCCCGAAGAACAAGGGCGGTGATGGCGCAGAGAGCAACATCACCCTCGCGTGTCCGCCCTGCAACCTGTCCAAGGGCGCGAAGGACTGGCCCGGCATGGGGCAGGAAGGCTACAACTACAAGGAGTGGATCCCACCGCTCATGCGAAAGGAAGCACAGGAATGCCGGACTACACCGTCGTCACGCACGAGAACCCAGTGCTCGGGGTCGAGAAGGTCGTCCGGGTGGAGCTTGATCCGTCGTGGGACCCGATCCGCTACGAAGACTTGACGATCATCATCCTCGACGACGGCCGCAACGTTGTGAGCTGTGTCCCCTTGTTCGCGAAGAATGTACACCTGGGAGACATCATCAATGCGGTCGAGAATCCTTCGACCGGACAGCTCGAGTACGGGGATCGTGTCGACCGGGGACAGTCTTGGGTCTTCAGGATCAGTCCTCGCGATGAAGACGCTTTCCGCATCGTTCACGACGTCATCCACGAATTCGGCGGTGCCGTCGAGACGTGGGGCTCGATCACAGGAGTAGCGATCCGAGGGGATGCGGCTGCCGACCAGTTCGCGGACCGGTTGCAGCAGCTGGAAAACGACGGACTCCTCGAGTACGACACCGCAGAGCGCTGAGAGGGCGGACACGGGACAGCACCAGTTGCGCACGTCCCCCGGGCCCGGGGGAAGTCCGATCGGCGAACGCCGATCTCGACGGCTCGGCGGTCACGGTCAACGATGTGAGCGGAACGAGCTTCCGGCTGTGAGTGCCCCTGCGCCGCCGGTTGTTGCGTTCGAGGCCGACAACCCGCACTCGTCGTTCGCTGCGACGTTTTGGAGGCACGGTGCCAGCTGGTACCGCGCCTCCAGTCCGGGGTGGGGCCGCGTCAGTTCGTGGTGTCCTCGAGCGCGTCGAGCGCGGCCACGTCGTCGGCGGCCAGCACGAAGTCGACGTCGGCGTTGTCGGCGATGCGCGACGGGGTCGTGGACTTCGGCAGCGGCAGGACGTCCTTCTCGAGCAGGTAGCGGATCGCGACCTGGGCGACGGACTTGTCGTACTTCGCCGCGATCTCGGCGATCTGCGTGTTCTCGAGCAGGCCACCGGTGGCGAGCGGCGAGTAGCCCTCGGTCAGGATGTCGTGCTCGCGGTCGAAGGCGGTCGTCTCGTCCTGGGTGTTGCCGATGAACCAGCGGATCTGGTTGGCGTGCGGGACGACGTCCGTGCGGCCGAGCAGGTCCTCGAGGTCGGGGACGGCGAAGTTCGAGACACCGATCGAGCGGGTCCGGCCAGCGTCGTAGACCTCTTCCAGCACCTTCCACACCTCGACGTTGCCGTCGCGGTGGTCGGAGCCGATGGCGTCCCAGGGCCACGGTGCGTGCACGAGGTACAGGTCGATGACGCCGACGTCGAGGTTGCGGCTCGAGGTCTCGAAGGCATCACGGGCGCCGTCGGCGGTCTTGATCTCGGCGGGCAGCTTCGTCGTGACGAAGACCTCGTCGCGGGGGACGGCGCTGTCACGGATGGCCTGGCCGACGCTGGCCTCGTTGCCGTAGGCCAGGGCGGTGTCGATGTGGCGGTAGCCGGCGTCCAGGGCGGTCTTCGTGGCGTCGTAGGCGTCGTCGCCGGACGGGATCTGCCAGGTGCCGAAGCCGATCTTCGGGATGTGCAGGCCGTTGGACAGGGTGAACGTGTCGGTGAGAGCGGGCATGCGTCGGACAGTACGCCGCCCGGTTCCGGGGGCGGTCACGGGACGCAACGCTGGGCCGCCGCGTACCGCGCCCCGGAACGGGCATCGCGCCCCGACTCACACGGGCGCGATGCCCGCCAGGGGGCGCGAACGCGTCAGACGACGGACGACTGTCAGCGCGTGCGCGCGCCGATGCGCGGCAGCACGAAGCCGAGGATGATCATCGCGACGGCGAGGAACGCGTGCAGCACGTTGTCCGCGCTGTTCAGGGGGACGAAGTTCGCGGGGTCCGCCATGCCGGCCGTGAACAGCCCGTAGACGAACAGGACCGCGTAGACGATGCCGCCGACGACCAGGTAGAGGCGAGCGCCCGACGCCGAACGGGCTGCGACGAGTCCGACGATGCCGAAGAGCAGGTGCACGATGTTGTGCAGGACCGACACCTGGAACAGCCCCAGGAGCAGGGCCATGGAGCCGTGGCCGGCCATCGACATCGACCCCATGTCCATCGTGAGTCCGGGGATGAAGCCGGCGATGCCGACGATCAGGAAGACGACCCCGAAGAGGAGTGCACCCTTCTGGGTCCACGTCGAGCCGGTGCGGTTGCGAGCGGTTGCTGCGTTGCTGGTCATGGTGGGACCTCTCATCTCGTACGCGTCGCGGATGTGACGCACAGGGCATTCGTAGTCGATGCGCAGTCGGATTGCAGGGACGATCCGATTTCCGAACGTCGGCGCACCTGCTGAGTCGGTGCGCATGCCGTGCTGCCTACGCTCCGCAACACGGCAACACCCGACGGAAGGCAGCACCATGGCAAGCGGAGTCGCAGCGGTATGGGTCCCGGTCACCGACATGCACCGGGCGGTCGCGTTCTACCGCGACACCCTCGGACTGACGGTCACGGACGAGTCCGACGACTGGAGTGAGATCGACGCGAACGGTCTCATGATCGGGCTGAACGGTCGCGAGTCGGCGAGCCCGTCGAGCGGCGGGGGAGCGGTCATCACGTTCCAGCCGGACGGGTCGATCGAGGACGAGTTGGCCAGCATCCGTGAGCGTGGTGCGGACGTGCAGGGCGAGATCAGTGAGCACCCGTGGGGCAAGATCGTCCCGTTCAAGGACAGCGAGGGCAACGACCTGCAGTTCTACGCGCCGCCGCAGGGCTGACGCGACCCCAGGACGGACGGGAGGCCCGGTGCCAGCTGGCACCGGGCCTCCCTCGCAGCCTCGGTCGGCGCGCCCCGCGCAACGCTTCGCGTTGCCGCTGAGCGGGGCGCGCCCGTCTGCGCGTGGTCGCCTGCAGAGCGCTACGCGACCGCGATCTCGTTGGGCACGCCCGGCAGTGCGTCGCTGGAGGCGACGACCTTCCCGGTGGTCAGGTCCACGGCGTGCACCTTCCGCTCGGCGGGGTCGGTGACGTAGGCGATGTCGCCGGCGACCTTCACGGCGGGGTGGGCGTCCTGCCACTCGGCCGGGCCCTCCCACGCGTCGATCACGGGGAACGAGTCGAGCTGCTCCCCGCTGGTCTCGTCGAAGGTGTGCAGGGCGCCGTCGTCACCGAGCACCACCGCTTCGTCGCCAGGGCCGCGTGCGAGGTCGCGGAACGTGAAGCCGACGCCGTCGGGCAGGTCCGCGACGGTGTACTTCCCCGAAGCCGCGTCGATCAGCGCGATCTGGTCGAGCAGGTAGCCCTCGCTGTCCGGGTCGTCGTTGTAGTCACCGACCGCGACCGACGACGTGTCCGTGGTGAACAGGTTGCCGGTGCGCCCGTACTCGGTCGGGGCGTCGAGCTTCTCGAACGCGCCGTCGGCGTAGACGAGCGCGCCGTCGGTGCAGCCGAAGACCGCGACCTCGTCCTGGACCGCACCTTCGCCGTGCACGTCCGGGCACGATTCGGAGCGGGTGAGTTCCTCGCCGTCGGCGTCCAGGGCTCGGACGCCACTCCGGCTCTCCTCGGTGCCGATGGTGGTCAGGAGCGTGCCGTCCTCGAGCTCGATCGCGACGCCGTGGTGCGCCGCCTCGGACTCGGTGGTCCGGGAGTCGGGCAGGGCGTCGCCGTCGAGGTCGGTGTTGTCGAAGGTCGTCACGTCGCCGGTGCCGTCGGCGAACAGGGCGGTGCGGTCGCCGTGCACGACGGCGTGCCCACCGGTGTCGGCCGGGAAGACCGCGTCGGTGAGGGCCGGGTCCGCTGCGGTGTCGAGCACCCGGAAGCCCTCGGGCACCGTGACGAGCACGTGGCGGCCGTCGCCGGCGGGGTTCACGCGGGTGAAGCCGTCGACGGCGTCGTCGGCCACGACCTGCAGGTCCTGGTCGAGCACGAGCAGGCCGCCGTCGTAGGTCAGCGTGATGCGGGTGCTGTCGGCTTTCGGGGCCGAGGTGCTCTCGGCATCGGCGGCGTTCGTGGCGCACCCGGTCAGGGCCAGGGCAACGGTGCCGAGCAGCGCGGCCGGCAGTGCCGCGGCGCGGAGGGTCTTGGTTTTGGTCATGGGCAACACTGTACTGATTCTCATTCTCATCAAGAAATCGGAGCCGTCAGGCCGTCGACGATCGACTCGGTGTTCGAGTGCATCATCCCGAGGTAGGTCGACGCGGCGCCGTCCTCGGTCAGGGACTCGGTCGCCAGCGAGCGGATCGACACCTGCAGGTCGACCTCGTCCGCCAGGACCTCGGCCAGGCGTGCGGGTTGCGAGGCGTCGGCGAAGATCGTCGGGACGCCGGCCTGCTCGATCGCGTTCGCCAGATCACGCAGGTCGGCGGCACTCGGGGACGCCAGGGTCGTGCCGCTCGGGATCACGGCACCCACCACCCGGAAGCCGTAGCGGTCGGCGAGGTAGCCGAACACGTGGTGGTTCGTCACCAGGGCCTTGCGATCAGCGGGGATGGTGTCGAACGCGGCGGTCATGTCGTCGTCGAGGGCATCGAGCCGGTCGGTGTAGGCCTCGGCGCCGGGAGTGTCGATGCCGACGGCGTCCAGCTCCTCGTCGAGGGCCTCGATCACGTCGACCATGCGCGCCGGGTCCGTCCAGAAGTGCGGGTCCGGGCCGCCGTCGTCGTCGGTGGTCCACTCCAGGGCGTCGATCGCGTCACCCGCGGTGAAGACGGCCACGCCGTCGTCGGCCGCGGCGCGGACGTGGTGGGCCACGCCTTCCTCGAGCCCGAGGCCGTTCTCGACCACCAGGTCCGCGCTCCGGAGTCGCGCCGCCTGCTGCGCGGAGACCTCGAACGAGTGCGGGTCGCCGCCAGGGGGCATGAGCACCATGACGTCGACGTCGTCGCCGACGACCTCGGTCACGACGTCGCCCAGGATGTTCGTCGTCACGGCGACGAGCGGACGGTCCGACCCGGTCGTGGTGCAGCCGGCTGTCGTGACAGCAACGGCTGCGACGACGAGGGCCGCTGCCACCGCACGCGCGGTGCGCCCGACCGGCAAGGTTCCGCTCACAGTCCCACCTCGGCGAACGCGACGGGCGCGAACGGGAGCTCGATGGTCCGGGCCACGCGGGCGCCGTCCGCGAAGTCGACCTCGTGCACGACGGCGGCCGTGGGGTCGGCCACGTAGGCGCGCTGCGCGTCGAGCTGCAGCAGCGGCGCGGTGTCGGTGTCGGTGTCGCTGTCGACCAGGGGATCAGTCGTCGCGACCTTCCCGGTCGAGGCGGTCACCACGACCACCCGACCCGCGTCGTCGACCCCGACCACGTGCTCGTCCTGGTCGTCGACGGCGACCACCGCACGCAGCGGTTGTTCGGTCGGCACGTGCCGCCAGGAGCCCTGTCGGACGTCGAGCAACCAGAAGCCGGTGTCGCCCGCGAGTCCGGCGACCGTGGGGCGGCCGGCCCGCGCGGCGAAGGCGGTCGGACGCTCGGCGTCGTCCGGCAGTGCGACGAACGAGGTCGCACCGGCATCGTCGACGACGACCGCTCCGTCGGCGCAGCCCACCACGGCGCCCGCGCGGGTGACGATGCCACCAGCGGGGTCGGTGCAGGCCTGTCCGGCGCTGGTCGACCCGGTCGACTCGGTCTGTTCTCCGTCGGTGTCGAGGACGCGGACGGTGTCGCCCTCGGCGGCGACCAGGTGCTCGCCGAGCGGGAGCAGCACGGTCGCGTCGAGTCGTGCGGTCTCGTCGAGCTCGCCCTGCCCGAGTGCCGCGCGGTCGAGCACCACCGCTTCGCCGCGCTCCGGCCAGGCGATCGTGGTCATCGTCTCCGACGAGTGCACCTGGACCGGACCGCCGCCCTCGAGCGTCCCGACGACGCGCGGCTCGGCGGCGTAGTAGTGCGTGTGGTCGCCGTGGTCGACGGTCCAGGATCCCCCGTCGACGACCGTGGTGCGGTCGCCGTCGCTCGTCACCAGGAACCGACCGTCGGTCGCGGAGTGCTCGGCTGCGCCGATGCGGTCCAGGTCGGTCGTCTCGCCGGTGAGCAGGTCGTGCAGCGCCGTCTCGCCGGTCGCGGAGACGGCCAGGAGGCCCAGCTGCGGTTCCTGGGACTCGGTCGCGCCCGCGACGTAGCCGTGCGGGGCCGTGGTCGCGCTGGCGTCGTCGGCCGGCGGTGTCGACGCGGTGGAGCACGCCGTGACGGTGAACGCGAGGCCGGTCGTCAGGCCCAGGGCACCCAGGAGTCGCGTGCGTCGTGCGCGTGTGTGGGGGCGGTCGGTGGTCGGGTCGTGGTTCATGATGCCTCTCGTGCTGGTGCTCGGACGGGGTGTTCGACGGGCCTGGTGGTCGCGCGCGCGGTGCTGCGTGCGATGGCTGCCAGCCCGTGGGACAGGGCGACCCCGGCGACGGCGACGGCCGCGATGCTGGCGCCGGCGGCGGTGCCGGCGTGCCACGAGACGAGCAGGCCGACCAGGACGGCGACGACACCGAGCACCGCGCCGAGGAACATCGTCGAGGCCACGTGCTTCGTCCAGGCGCGGGCCGCGGCGGCGGGCGCGAGCAGCAGCCCGACGACCAGCAGGGTGCCGACCGCGCGGTACGAGGCGACGACGGCGAGGGTGACCAGGCCGATGAGGACCACCTCGGCGAGCCGGGGATGCAGGCCGAGCGTCGCGGCCTTGCGCACGTCGAAGGCCAGTGCCGTGAACGGTCGGTGGAACACGGCGGCGACGAGCAGGGCGACGGCGACCGCGATCGCCAGGCCGACGAGGTCGGTGCGGGTCACGGCCAGCACGTCGCCGAACAGGATCGCGGTGACGTCGGTGGCGAAGGACCGCGATGCCGACACGATGATGACCCCGAGCGCGAGCATCCCGACGAAGAGCAGCCCGATCGAGGTGTCGTACGACAAGCCACCGCGTCGTCGGAGCGCCCCGACGCCGAACACCATCACCCCGGCACTCACGGCGGCGCCGAGCACCGCGGGGACTCCGGTGAGCGCTGCGATCGCGACGCCGGGCAGCATGCCGTGCGACAGTGCCTCGCCCAGGAACGCCATCCCGCGCACGAGCACCCACGTCCCGACGACGGCGCACAGCACCGCGGCCAGGGCGCCACCGGTCAGGGCACGCACCATGAAGTCGACGGTGAAGGGGTCGGTCAGCCAGGTCACGATCCGAGACGCTACATGAAAACGACTATCGATACTGATAGCGTGCTCAGGTGTTCGCGACCGATCCGATGCCCGCCGTCCGCCTCGAGCAGGTGACCGCCCTGCGCGGGGAGCGGACCGTTCTCGACGGCCTCGACGCGGCCTTCCCGGCCGGCCGGGTCACCGCGCTGACCGGACCCAACGGATCCGGCAAGTCGACGCTGCTCGACGTGGTGGCGGGCGTGCTGCGGCCGACCGCCGGGCGCATCACGGGCCTCCCGTCAGGCGGCGTCGCCCACGTGAGCCAGTCCGTCCCGCCGACCACGCTCCCGCTCACGGTCCGCGCGGCCGTCACGATGGGCCGGTGGCGTCACCGGGCCTGGTGGCGACCGCTCGGACGCGACGACCGCGCCGTCGTCGACGCGCAGCTCGAGCGGATGGCGATCACCGAACTGGCCGACCGCCCGCTCGACGCGTTGTCCGGCGGCCAGCGGCAGCGCACGCTCGTGGCACTCGGGCTGGCGCAGCGGGCGCGCGTGCTGCTCGTCGACGAACCGACGGCCGGCGTCGACGCGGCGTCCGCTGCGCTCGTGGTGGCGGCGCTCGCCGCCGAGGCCGCCGACGGCGTCGTGGTCGTGCATGCCGCACACGATCCGGTGGCGATCACCGCAGCCGACGCCGTGGTCACGCTCCCCGCGTCCTGACGGCGCGGGTGGCGGTCAGGGGCAGGCGACGGCGACGGAACCCGTCGAGGTCGTCACCGGCACCGGTGCCGGAGCCTCGTCGGCGACCGGCGCTGCGCTCGAGCGGCGCAGCCCGAGGGAGACGAGCACGATCGCACCCACGACGGCGACCCCTCCGGACAACCAGAAGTCCGCAGCGAGACCGAACGACGACACCGCTGCGCCGCCGAGCACCGACCCCGCGGCGATCGCGAGCTGGATGGTCGTGACGAACAGCGCGAGCCCGGTCTCGGACCCGGCGGGCGAGGCCGTGGACATCCACGTCTGCATGCCGAGCGGCAACGCGCCCCAGACCAGCCCCCACACCACGAGCAGCACGAACACCCCGACGACGGAGTGCGCGAGCAGGGGGAGCAGGACCACGGCGACCGCGAGGGCGACCTTCGACACGCTGATCGTCCCGAGCACGCTCCGCCCGAGGGTGAAGCCGGCGGCGAAGTTCCCCACGATCCCCGCGACGCCGAACACCAGGAGCGCGAGCGTGACGGTGTCCGGGCCGACCCCGACCAGGTCCTGCAGGTACGGCGCGATGTACGTGTACGCGGCGAACTGTGCGGCGAACAGGAACGCCGCGGCGATCAGACCGACACGGGCGCGGGGGACGCGGAGCAGCGAGCCGAGCGTCGCGAACCGGACCTGCTGCTGCGCGGGGATGCGCGGCAGCATCGCGAGCTGCAGGACGAGCGCGACCAGACCGAGCACACCGCCGATGACGAACGCGAGCCGCCAGGTGGCGAGCGACGAGACGAGGGCGCCGAGCGGCAGGCTCACGACCGTCGCGACCGAGACGCCGGCGGTGATGAGCGAGGTCGCCCGGATCGTGGCGGCCGGCCGGACCAGTCGACCGGCGATGCCGGCGCCGATCGCCCAGAACCCGCCGATGCCGACGCCCAGGAGCATCCGGGCCACGAGCAGCACACCGAACGAGGGCGCGATCGCCGCGAGCCCGTCCGCCACCACGAGCAGCACGGTCAGCGAGACGAGCACGACACGGCGGTCCACCCGCGAGGTCAGGACCGTGACGACCGGCGCCGCGACGGCACCGACCAGCCCGGTGGCGACGACCATGAGTCCGGCCGTGCCGATCCCGACGTCGAGGTCGGCGGCGATGGCGGGCAGGAGTCCGATCGGCAGGAACTCGGAGAGCACGAGGACGAAGGATCCGAGTGCGACGGACGTGACACCGAGCCACCCGCGGCGCTCTGCTGACGAGGTCATGGGTTCGTCAAGCAGCGCCGGTCGCGGGCCATTCCCGCGTGTCGTGTCGCTACTCGCTGGCTACCGACACGGTGCGGCCCGACGCCACCGACTCCTGCGCGGCGAGCACGATCGACAGGGTCCGCAGCCCGACGTGCACGTCCGGCTGCGGCTGCACGCCCGATCGGACGGCGTCGACGAACGTCCGGAGCATCGCCGCGTCGGGGTCGGCGCCGTAACGGGACTCGATCGGCAGTCCGGTCTCCGCGACGATCCCGCGTGCAGCCGCCCCGAAGAAGTCGAGCGACACCGTGCCGCCCGTCCCGGCGACGTCGAGCGTCAGCCCACCCCACACCGCCGAGGTGTCCGGCTTGCTCCACGAGCAGTCGATCGCCGCGACGACGCCGTTCGCGTACGTGATCGTGACGAGTCCGGCGGTCTCCGCCTGCGCCCGGGCCGCGTGCAGCGTGCGGTTCGCCACCGCGGTCACGGTGACGGGCGCCGACCCCATCAGGCCCTCGAGCAGGTCCGCGATGTGCACGACGTGGTCGACGATCGCGCCGCCGCCGGACAGCTCCGGCTCGGTGAACCACGACCGGGTCAGGGGGAGCATGCCGTTGTTCGCGCCGCGGACTGAGAACAGCTGCCCGAGCGCTCCGGAGTCGTGCGCCGCGCGGAGCTTGTCGAACGCCGAGGTGAACCGCACCGGGAACGCCACCATGAGCATGACGCCCGCGGCCACGACGGCGTCGCGGATCGCGAGGCCGTCCTCCCACGTGGTGGCGAGCGGCTTCTCGCACAGGACGTGCGCTCCGGCGGCGGCCGCGGCCTCGACGAGTTCGCGGTGCTGGGCGTTCTCGCTCGTGACGACGACGGCGTCCGGGCCCCAGGCGAGCAGCTCGTCGTAGGTGTCCGCGTAGTCGACCCCGAGCTCGTCGGCCAGGTCGCGGCCGCGCAGCTCGACGACCGTCTCGCCCGTGCTGACGCCGCCTGGGTCGGCACCGCGGACCTCGACCCCGGGCATCGCGGCGAGGGCGGTGAGGTAGCCGATCGCGTGGGTGTGGGCGAACGACATCACGGCGATCTTCAGGGCGGTCACGCGCGAGCCCCCGTCGTCAGGGACACCGGCTGCCCGGTGTCCATCGACTCGAGCGCCGCGTTCGCGATCCGGACCGCCTCGGCGCCGTCCGCCGCCGTCACCCGTGGAGCGGCACCGCCGGTGAACGCCCCGAGGAACTCGGCGAGCTCGAGTCCGTACGGGTCGTCGGCGGGGTCGACCTCGGGCAGGAAGCCGTCTGCGGCGTCGGGCACCGCGAGGTCGGCGACGTAGTCCTGTTCGTCGAGCGACCGGTGCGCCAGGCTGCCGCGCGTGCCCGTCACCGAGTACTCGGTCGAGAACGCGAGGTGCTGCGGTCCCCAGATCCCGGCGACGTGGCTGATCGCCCCGGACTCGTGCGTGAGCAGGACGTGTGCTGCCTCCACCGGCTCGGCCTCGGTGCCGGCACGGACGCCGACCGCCGACACCGTGGTGACGGGTCCGGCGACCCACCGCGCGATGTCGAGGTCGTGGATCATCTGGTCCATCACGATGCCGCCGGACAGTGCCCGGTCGGCGAACCACGCGGTGCGGATCGGGAAGGCCCCGGAGCGCACGAACCGCAGGACCGCCAGGTCGCCCAGGAGGCCCGTGGTGACGGCGTCGTGCAGGCGCACGTACGCGGGGAAGAAGCGCACCACGTGGGCCGGGAAGAGCTGTCGGCCGGCGTCCTGCGCACGGGCCACCAGGTCCGCAGCGTCGGCGTCGGTCCGGGCGAGGGGCTTCTCCGACACGACGTCCTTGCCGGCGGCGAGTGCGGCCCGCACGACCTCGGCGTGGGCGAAGGTCGGTGTCACCACGTCCACGACGTCGACGGCGGCGAACAGGTCGTCGAGCGAGTCGACGACGGTGATCGACGAGCCCGCGGCGGCTGCGGCCGGGGCGAACACGGCCGCGAGCTCCGGTGCACCGTCCTGCGCGTACACGACGACCGGGCCGAGCCGGAGCAGGCCGGGCATGTGCGCGTGGGCGATGCCGCCGGCGCCGACGAGGCCGATCCGGGGAGGGGTCGGGGGCATCGGGGCTCCTTCGCGGGGTGGACCGGTCGACGGTGACGGGGACCGGTCCATGCTACCGAGACGGCGGTCGGAGGGTGGTGCTCAGGCGGAGCCGCGCCAGACCACCTCGGTCGGCAGGATGAGTCCGTGCGGGCCCTCGTCGGCGCCGGCGATCTGCGCGAGTACCTGCTGCGCCGCGCTCTCGCCGAGGGTGTGCGCGGGTTGCCGGACCGTCGACAGCGGCGGATCGCAACGCAGTGCCCAGGCGCTGTCGTCGAAGCCGACCACGCCGACGTCACCGGGGACCGACCGGCCGCTGCGCTGCAGGACGTCCATCGCGCCGGCAGCCACGGCGTCCGAGGCGGCGAACACCCCGTCGAGGTCGGGGGCCCGGTCAAGGAGCTCACGCATGCCCTCGGTACCTGCGGTGTAGCTGAACAGCGGGTTCCGGGCCACCAGCTCGGGGTCGAAGCGGTCGCCGAGGGCTGCGGTGAAGCCGGCCAGTCGGTCCTGCCCCGAGTCGCGGTCGAGCCCGGACGCGAGCATGCCGATCCGCTTTCGGCCGGTGGCGACCAGGCGCCGGGTGATCTGCTCGGCGGCCGCGCGGTTGTCGATGCCGATGTACGAGATGTTCGCGGCGTCGGACGGGTGGCCGACGAAGCACGCCGGCATGCCGATCTCCTCGATCGCCCGGGTGATCGGGTCGCCGTCGCGGGCGGACAGCACGATGGCACCGTCGACGAACCCGCCGCGCAGGTACTCGACGACGCGCTCGTTGTCGCGGGCCGAGTCGACCATGATCGTGACGAGCTGCTGGTCGGCCTGCGACAACACCGTGTTGGTGCCGATCAGGATGTTGCCGATGTTCGGGTCGTCGAGCACCTGGACCGACGGCTCGTGCACGATCAGGGCGATCGCTCCGGAGCGTCGGGTGACCAGGCTCCGGGCCGCCGCGCTGCGCACGTAGCCGACGCGCCGGACGGCTGCCTGCACGGCTTCGCGGGCCTCGGGCGACACGTACGGTTCGTCGTTCAAGACCCGTGAGACGGTGCCCCGGGAGAGTCCTGATTCGTCGGCGACGTCCTGGATCGTGGCGCGCTGGCGTGCGGTTCGGACCTCGGACATGCGGCAACCATATCCGTCCCGCGACGGGCTCCAGCACGCGTCTTGTTGACAGCGGTCCGCTTCTGGTGTTCACTCTGGGAGCGCTCCCAGAACGATCCGAACCCGTTCGATCCGGCTGGACTGGGAGCGCTCCCAGAACCTGGGTGACCTTCGCCGTCGAAGGGGTCGTCAACGACCGGAGCGGCAGCGGTCGCCCCGATCAGCGAGGACCCTGACGTGACCACGACCACCCTGCCGACGCCCGCCACCGGGGCGCTCGGGCTCGGCTCGACCGGGCTCGCCTTCGGGTGCGACTACAACCCCGAGCAGTGGGACCCTGCGGTCTGGGTCGAGGACGTCCGGCTGATGCGCGAGGCCGGGGTGAACCTGGTCGCGATCAACGTCTTCGGCTGGTCGCACGTCGAGCCGCGTCAGGGCGAGTACGACTTCACCGCGCTCGACACCGTCATCGAGCTGCTGCACGGCGCGGGCATCGGCGTCGACCTCGGCACCGGCACCGCCTCGACTCCGCCGTGGCTCACCACGCTGCACCCCGAGGTGCTGCCCGTCGTGGCGGACGGCACCACGCGCTGGCCCGGCGGGCGGCAGGCGTTCTGCCCGAGCTCCCCGGTGTACCGCGAGCACGCACTGGCTCTGGTCCGCGCCACGGCGGAGCGCTACGGCGACCACCCCGCGGTCAAGCTCTGGCACGTGTCGAACGAGCTCGGCTGCCACAACGCGCACTGCTTCTGCGACGTCTCGGCCGAGGCGTTCCGTGGCTGGCTCCGTGCCCGCCACGGCACCGTCGACGAACTGAACGCCGCGTGGGGCACCTCGTTCTGGAGCCAGCGTTACTCAGCGTGGGAGCAGGTGCTGCCGCCCCGCGCGACGCTGTCGTTCACGAACCCCGCGCAGACCATCGACTTCGACCGGTTCTCGTCCGACGAACTCCTCGGCCACCACCGTGCCGAGGCCGCCGTGCTGCGCGAACTGAGCGACAAGCCCGTCACCACGAACTTCATGGTCGCCGCGCACATCACCGCGCTCGACTACTGGTCGTGGACGGCCGACATGGACGTCATCGCGAACGACCACTACCTCGACCACCGCCTGCCCCGCCCGCACGCCGAGCTCGCGTTCGCCGCGGACACCACCCGCGGACTCGCCGGCGGAGCCCCGTGGCTGCTGATGGAGCACTCGACCGGCGCCGTGAACTGGCAGCCGCACAACGTCGCGAAGGCACCGGGCCAGATGCTGCAGGACACCGTCGCGCACATCGCCCGGGGCGCGGACGGCGTCTGCTTCTTCCAGTGGCGCGCGTCGGTGCAGGGCTCCGAGAAGTTCCACTCCGCACTGCTGCCGCACGCCGGCACCGACTCGCGCACCTGGCGCGAGGTCGTCGCCCTCGGGTCGCTCGTCGAGCGGCTCGGCGAACTGCGCGGATCCCGGGTCGTCGCCGAGGTCGCGCTCGTCTTCAGCTGGGAGAACCAGTGGGCCGCCGACCTGGAGGCCCACCCCACCACGGCGCTCCGGTACCTGCAGCAGGTGCACGCGTTCCACGCCGCGCTCCGGGACCTCGGGGTCACGGTCGACGTCGTCGCGCCGGGCGCCCCGCTCGACGGGTACACCGCGGTCGTCGTCCCCGAGCTGTACCTGGTGCGTGACGAGCACGCCGCCGTGATCACCGACCACGTCTCCGCCGGTGGCCACGCGGTCGTCACCTTCTTCAGCGGGATCGTCGACGAACGTGACCGGGTGCGGACCGGCGGCTACCCGGGCGCCTTCCGCGACCTGCTCGGCATCCGCGTCGACGAGTTCCTGCCGCTCGCCGCGGACCAGGCGATCGCGCTGTCCGACGGCACCACCGGCACCGTGTGGTCGGAGCCGGTCGCGCTGCGCGGTGCCACGAGCGTCGTCGAGTACGCCGAGGGCCCGCTCGCCGGCACGGCCGCGGTCACCCGCAACGATCACGGCGCCGGATCCGCCTGGTACACGTCCACCGTGCTCGAGGCCGACGCGCTGCGCGACCTGCTCCGCCGCGTGCTCGCCGAGGCCGGCGTCTCCCCGGATCCCGCGACCGCACCGGGTGTCGAGGTCGTCCGGCGCCGCGACGACCAGCACGAGTGGGTGTTCCTGCTCAACCACTCCGACCAGCCCGCCTCGCACACCGTCACGGGCCACGAGCTCGTCACCGACCGACCCGTCGACGGCGTCACCGTCCTCGACGCCGGCAGCACCCAGATCATCCGCACCGACAGGAACCGATCATGACCACCACCACCCAGCGGCCCCGCGCCGTCCGTCGTCGGGGCGGGGGCTCCCGCTACCGCCTGGCGATCGCGATCTTCGTGGTCCCGTTCGCCCTGCTGTTCACCGCGTTCTACCTCGTCCCGATCCTGTACGCCGTGTGGCAGTCGCTGCAGAAGATCGAGCGCCAGGGCACGTTCGGCGCCCCGACACAGGTGTTCGGCGGGCTGAGCCAGTACGCGCTCGTGTTCCAGAACAGCGCGTTCTGGGACTCGGTGCTCCGCGTGCTGCTGTTCGGTGTCGTGCAGGTCCCCGTGATGCTCGGGCTCGCGCTCCTGTTCGCGCTGCTGCTCGACTCTCCGCTGCTGCGTGGCAAGCGGTTCTTCCGCCTGGCCTTCTTCGCGCCGTACGCGGTCCCCGGTGTCATCGCCGCGATCATGTGGGGCTACCTCTACGCCCCGGACCTGTCGCCGTTCTCCGCCGTCACCTCGAAGGTCGACTTCCTGGGGTCCGGCACCGTGCTCTGGGCCGTCGCGAACGTCGTGACCTGGGTCTTCGTCGGCTACAACATGCTCATCATCTACTCGTCGCTGTTGGCGATCCCGGCCGAGATCTACGAGGCCGCCAAGCTCGACGGCGCCTCGCAGCTCCGGATCGCACTGTCGATCAAGATCCCCCTGGTCGTGCCGGCGATCGTCCTGACCGCGGTGTTCTCGGTGATCGGGACGCTGCAGCTGCTGACCGAACCGACCGTCTTCCGGCAGTTCACCTCGACGATCTCGTCGACGTTCACGCCCAACATGCTCGTCTACTCGACCTCGTCGGTGCCGAACTTCAACCTGGCGGCCGCGTTCTCGGTCGTCCTCGCCCTCGCCACGTTCATCCTGTCGATCGGGTTCCTCCGACTGACCCAGCGGAAGGCCGCACAGTGACCGTCCACGCACCGACCCCGGGCGACACCGTGCGCGACGCGGGCCGACCGCTCGAGCCGAACCGGGCCTCCCGTCCGCACCAGCACGGTGCACGCGGGCCGCGGGAGAGCGTCATCTCGCGCAGCGCCGCGATGATCGTGATGGGTGTCTTCACCCTGTACTTCCTGCTGCCGATCTTCTGGCTGCTGGTCTCGTCGACCAAGACGGCCGCGAACTTCAACACCACGTTCTCGCTGTGGTTCAGCGCGACCTCGGTGCAGGACTTCTTCGCGAACCTCGCCGAGCTGTTCACGCGGCAGGACGGCATCTACCTGCGCTGGCTGCTCAACAGCATCGCCTACGCCGGTGTCGCCGGGCTGCTCGGCACCGTGCTGTCGGCGATGTGCGGGTACGCCCTGGCCAAGTACCGGTTCCGTGGACGCGAGGCACTGTTCAACACGTTCCTCGGCGGCGTCCTCGTGCCGGCCACGGCGCTCGCCCTGCCGCTGTTCCTCATCTTCAGCCAGGTCGACCTGACCGACACGTTCTGGTCGGTGTTCCTGCCGAGCATCGTCAGCCCGTTCGGCGTCTACCTGTCGCGGTTGTTCGCGGCGTCGAGCGTGCCCGACGAGATCATCGAGGCCGCGCGCATCGACGGCTCCGGCGAGGTCCGCACGTTCTTCACCGTCGCCGTCCGGCTCATGTCGCCGGCGCTCGTGACGATCTTCCTGTTCCAGTTCGTCGCCGTCTGGAACAACTTCTTCCTGCCGCTCGTGATGCTCCGCGACTCGTCGCTGTTCCCCGTCACCCTCGGCCTCTACACGTGGAACTCGAGCGTGAACCAGTACCCCGACCTGCGCACCCTCGTGCTCATCGGGTCGTTCGTCTCGATCATCCCGCTGCTCATCGCCTTCCTGAGCCTGCAGCGCTTCTGGCGCTCCGGCCTCGGGTCCGGCGGTCTGAAGTAGCCACCCCGACCAGCACTCCCTCCGCACACCAGCCCTCCCCACACCACATCCCGAACGGAAACAGCATGAAGACAACGAAGTTCCTCAGCGTCGCCGCCCTGGCGGTCGCCGCGACCGTCGCCCTCGCCGGCTGCAGCGCCGGCGGCAGCGGCAGCGGCGGCGGTTCCTCCGACACCGCAGCCGCGAGCTGCAAGCCCTCGAGCGGCAAGGTCACGCTCGACTTCACGACCTGGGTGCCGAACATGGACAAGGTCGTCGCCATCTGGAACAAGGCGAACCCGGACATCCAGGTGAAGACCTCGATCGTCGCGAACGGCAACAGCGGCACGTACCAGAACTTCTTCAACCAGCTCAAGGCGAAGCAGGCGCCGGACATCGGCCAGGTCGAGTACGACACCCTGCCGGCGTTCCGGGTGCAGGGCGGCCTCGAGGACATCGGTGCGTGCTCCGGCATCTCGGCGGCGAAGAAGGACTTCTCCGACGGCCTCTGGAACCAGGTCACCTTCGGCGAGTCGAAGTCCGTCTACGCCGTGCCGCAGGACTCCGGTCCGATGGCGCTGTACTACCGCAAGGACCTGTTCGAGAAGGCCGGGCTCGACGTCCCGAAGACGTGGGAGGAGTACGCCGAGGACGCCGTCAAGATCAAGGCGCTCGGCGGCAACATCACGAACTTCGCCAAGGGTGACGTCAACCAGTTCGCCGGACTCGTGTCGCAGGCCGGCGGCCAGTGGTTCGCGAACTCGGGCGACTCGTGGAAGGTCGACCTGACCGACGCGAAGTCGAAGAAGGTCGCCGACTACTGGCAGGACCTGATCGACAAGAAGCTCGTGAACACCCTGCCGAGCTTCACCGACCAGTGGAACGCCGCGTACGACAGCGGCCAGGACTGGACCTGGGTCTCTGCCGTCTGGGGTGCGAACACCATCTCGAGCGGTGCGCCGTCGACCTCCGGCAAGTGGGCCGTCGCGCCGATGCCGCAGTGGAGCGAGGGCGAGTCGAAGTCGGCCGCCTGGGGCGGTTCGTCGAACGTCGTCTTCGCCGGCAGCGAGCACCCCGCCGAGGCGTCGAAGTTCCTGGTCTGGCTGAACACCTCGACCGAGGCGCTCTCCGCACTGAACAAGGAGGCCAACCTCTACCCGGCCTCCAGCACCGGTGCCGAGCTGCCGGCCCTGACCGAGGGGCTGCCCTTCTACGGCAACCAGAAGATCTACGAGGAGTTCGCGACCGCGGCGAAGGACATCCAGCCCTTCACCTGGGGCCCGACGATGACGCAGACCTACTCGGACGTCTCCGACGGTTTCGGCTCGGCGGCGTCCGGTGACGGCACGCTGCTCGAGGCGCTCGAGTCCGGGCAGTCCAAGACGGTGGCGGCGCTCAAGGCGCAGTCGATCCCGGTCAAGGGCTGACAGCGCTGACGCGCTGACGGCGGACGGGAGGCACGGTCCCAGCTGGCGCCGTGCCTCCCGTCCGTTGCTCGGTCGCTGCATGTGATGTGTTGCCGGTTGCGATAATCGCAAGTAGGCTGAGCACATGGCCGAATCCCTGGAGCAACGTGTCGAAGCCGTGATCAATTCGGTCGACCTCGGGCGGGCGGACTTCGCAGCCTCCATCGGGATCGACGCGAGCAAACTCTCGAAGTCGCTCTCGGGCCGGCGACGGTTCTCGTCCCTTGAACTGGCCAGGATCGCCGAAGTGGGCCGTCGCAGCGTCGATTGGCTGATCACTGGACGTGAGCCGTTCCGACCGGTGTTCGCGCAGCGTGCCCGGCTCGCTGGTGCCGATGACGAGACGGGCGCGAGGACGGTCGAGCTCCTCGCCGCGGGCGTTCGTGGCCTCGCAGCGGTCGACCGCCCGTTGGTCCGGCCTGAGCTCCCGCAGCTCGCTCGACGGTCGAGCTGGTACACGGTCGAGGCGGCTGAGCTCGCTCGTCGCTTCGTCGCCGTGATCGGTCGACCGCTCGGCGGAATGTCGACGCATGATCTCATCTCGGCCATCGAACGAGTCTTCGGCGTGATGGTCGTCGTCACCGACCTGCCGGAGGGGATCGACGGCCTCTCGTACGAGGACACGCAATGTCGGGTGATCCTCCTTGCGACCACCGACCGGCCCTTGCGTCAGCGGTTCACGCTCGCGCACGAACTCGCACACATCGCCTTCGGCGATGCTCGCCAGGGCATGCTCGAGGAACAGATGGGGACGGCGCGCTCGAACGTCGAGCGGCGCGCGAACAGCTTCGCCGCGGCCTTCCTCGCCCCCACGGACGAACTCGGTGCGGCGATCGGCGAGCGCTCGACGGCAGCGGCGTTCCCGGAACTGGTCGAGCACTTCCAGCTCTCGCCCGAGTCGATGGCGTGGCGGCTCTTCAACGAGAAACGCATCGATGAGACCGTCCGAGCAGATCTGAACGGCCTGCGCGCTCGCTCGATCTACATGCAGCTCGGGAAAGCGGCCGAGTACGTCGACCTGTCGCACGCTGCGGGGGAGCCACGTCCGAGTTGGCTGCTCGTGAACGCTGCGCTCGATGCCTACCGCGACGGTGACACGACGGTGAAGCCCGTCGCGACGCTCCTCGGGTGGGCACCGCAGGATGCCGAGGAGTTCTTTGCACTGGACGACGGATCGACACCGATCCCAGAAGCCGGCGTGACCGAGATCTGATCGTGGCGCTCCACTGGTTCCCGGACAACTCGTTGATCTGCAACTTCGCTGCCGTCGACGAACTCGACCTCCTGCGTGCCAGCCTCCACGGTGCAGGAAGGGTCGTGGAAGCCGTCGCGTTCGAGATCGAGCGCTCCACAGCCCATGTTCCGAACCTGGCCCGGCTGGACCTCCACGACTGGTTCGGTCCGGCGATCGAATTCCGCGATGCAGTCGATCAGCTGCAGATCGAAGCTGTGCGCACGGCGCGATTCGGCGGTGGGGACGAGAAGCCCCTGGAACACCTCGGCGAGAGTCAGACGCTCCACCTGCTCCGGACCCGCGCGGAGTTCGCGGGAAGCGTCTGGATGAGTGAGGACGGCGGGTCGCTCAGAGTGGCCGCGCGCATGGGCATCCTCACTCGAGACACGCGTGCTGTCCTCGAGGAATTCGTCGCGTTCGGTGAGGTGACGGCGCAGCGGGCCTACACGATCGCCGTCGCGATCGAGCAGGCCGATCGGCCGATCCTCAGGATGCCGACGTCCTCCCGCGACCTGTCGTGATCGGACCAGTGTCAGGCGTCGAGGGCGCGCCGGGCGGCCGCGACGACCTCGGCATCGGTCACGAAGTGCGCGGAACCGTCGTCGGCCCCGCCCATCGGGACCCCGGCGTGCGCGCTGTCCGGCGCGGCACGCTTTGCCGACAGGTGCACGGCGGCGGCACCCGTCGCGACCAACGTCCGGATGTCGGCCGGGGTGACACCGGCACCGGCCATGACCTGCACCGGCCCGGCGGCGTCGACCATCCGGGCGATCGTGGCAGCGCCGGCTCCTGCGGTGGGGGCGCCGCCGGAGGTCAGCACGCGGGTGAACCCGAGCGCCGCGAGCGTGGCTGCTGCCGCGACGGGGTCCACCGCGTGGTCGATCGCCCGGTGCAGGGTGATCTCGGCGGTCGTGCTGACCGAGCGGGCGGCGTCGACGAAGCGGCGCAGGGCGTCCTCGTCGAGGGTCCGGTCCGGGCGCAGCGCACCGACGACGACGCCGGCGGCACCGGAGCGCAGGACCGTCCGGACCTCGCGCACCATGAGCTCGACCTCGTCGGGGGTGTGCACGAACCCGCCGGGGCGGCACCGGACCAGCGCGTGCGCCGGGATCCCGGTCTCGTGGGTCGTCTCGACCAGGGCCTGCGACGGAGTCAGCCCGCCGAGCTCGAGCCCGACGCAGAGCTCGACCCGGTCGGCCCCGCCGTCCCGTGCGACGACCGCACCCTGCGGCGAGGTGACCGCGATCTCGAGTGCAACGGGCGAAGGGGTCATGCAGAGGCTCCGAGTGGCTGGTCCGAGGCCGGGATGATCCTGGCGGTCAGGTCCGGGGCCTCGGGGAACACTCGATCGTAGGGGAACATCGGCCGCTCGATCCTGTGGTGCCCGAGGCGCAGCAGGTCCTGGTCGACACCGCCCGGGGTGAGCGCGAGCATCCAGTCGGCGGCCATGTCGAACAGCTCCGGCTCGAGGTACCCGATCTTCACGACGACGACGTCGGCCTGCCGTGGTGCCAGGTCGAGGTCGGTGAAGTCGTGCTCGTGGTGGTACGGCTTGCGCAGCTTCGTCAGGACAGCGAAGACGCTGCCGACCTGCAGCACGACCTCGGTCTCGGCGTCGCGGTCGCCGTGCTTGATCGCGTGGACCCGGCCGGTCATGGTGATCGGTCCGGCGTGCACGGCATCGACCGACGCACCCGCGGTCACCGTGACGGTCGCACCCACACCGGCCTCGACCGCGGTCGCCACGGCAGCGGCACCGGGGATGCTCGCGTAGATCAGGGTGGGGCCGTCGGCGCTCGCGAAGGCCGGGTTCGCGAGCACCTGCGTCAGTCCCCAGGTCATGTCGCCGGAGCCGCCCGCGGTGGGGTTGTCGCCGGAGTCGGACACGAAGTAGGGGTGTGCGGCGCCGGTTGCGAGCGCGGCGGCGAGGCACTCCTCGAACGTGCCGGTCGGTGCGACGAAGACGAAGTCCTCGCGGACGTCCCAGAAGGCACGGGCGAGGTGCTCGGCCCCGGCGGCCACGGCGGCCTCGTCCCACCCGGTGACGACGGTGACGGCCTGGTCGCGGGGCTGGTCCGCCCAGGCGTAGCCGACCCAGATCGCGGCGTCGAGCACGCCGTCGGTCTGCTCGACGAGCGGCACCTGGGCGTACAGCGAGGCGGCGGGTTCGAGGCGGGTCGAGGTCTGCTCCCCGGGCAGCAGGACGGGGATCGGGACCCAGGCCTTCACGGGGCGCTGCGCTCCGGCAGGACGCGTGGTGAGCACGTCGACCAGGTTCCGGACGGCACGTTCCTTGGTCTCCATGGCGTCCTCGTGCGGGGCCATCCGGTAGCAGGTGACGAGGTCGACCTGGTGGGCGAGCTCGCGCGTGACGTTGCCGTGCAGGTCCATCGACGCCGACACGATGACGTCCGGGCCGATCACCGCACGGATCCGGCCGAGCAGGTCCGCCTCGGCGTCGTCGAGCCCCTCGACGACCATCGCGCCGTGGATGTCGTACCAGAGGCCGTCCACGTGCTCGGCGTCGACGATCGCGCGCAGTCGCGTGACGATCTCGGCCGCGAGCTCCTCGTACGACGCCCGGTCCACGATGCCGCCGGGCAGCGCGTGCCCGATGAGCGCCCCGCGGAAGTCCGCCGCGTCCGACATCGCGGACAGGAACGGGTACCGTGCCACGACCTCGTCGCCACGGTCCGGGTGGAACGCCGGTGCGTGGGTGCGGGTGGGGGTGAAGGTCGACGTCTCGATCGCCAGTCCAGCGATGGCGACGACCGGACGACGGGCACCGGCGGGGACGGCGGGGGTGGCGGACACGGTCTCAGACACGGACGCTCCTGTTCCTGGTGGTGGACTGCGGGATGGGGGTGGACAGCTCCTCGAGCGAGGCTGCGAGGCCCCGCTGCAGCGCGAACTGCCCGGCACCGACGAGCCCGGCATCGGCACCGAGCGACACCGGCTCGATGGCCAGGTGCTGCGTCATGAGCGGGTGGCAGCTCTCGTAGAGCTGACTGCGCACGGCCGCGATGAACGGGTCGAGGGTGGAGAGGATGCCGCCCAGGTAGACGGCGTCCGGGTTGAAGAAGTTCACGTTGGCCGCGAGCACCTCGCCGAGGTACCGACCGGCCAGGCGCACGGCACGGGTGGCCTCGGGGTGGGCGTCCGAGGCGAGTCGGACGACGTCTGCGGTCGAGGAGACGTCGACGCCGGCGCCCGACAGGATCCGCACCAGGGCAGCTCCGGACGCGACGGTCTCGAGGCACCCGGTGTTCCCGCACGAGCACGGGGTGTCGCCGGCGGCGTCGATCCGCACGTGGGTGATGTCCCCGGCCGAGCCCGTGGACCCGCGGTACAGGCGGCCGTCGATGACGATGCCCGCGCCGATCGCCGACCCGGCCTTGATCGTGATGGTCTGCCGGCGTCCTGGAGGCTGCACGCTCTGCTCGCCGGCGGCCATGCAGTTCGCGTCGTTGTCGACGATCGCCGGCAGGCCGAAGCGGTCGGACAACCAGGCGGCCACCGGGAACCCGTTCCAGCCCGGCATCCGGCTCGGCAGGTCGACGACACCGGCCTCGACGTCGACGGGTCCGGGCAGGCTGAGCCCGACCCCGCGCAGACCGGCGCGGCCACGGTCGTCGGCGAGCCGCTCGAGCAGGCCGGCCAACCGCTGCAGGCCGGCGGTCGGACCGTCGGAGAGCGCGAACGGGACGTTCGCGACCGACTCGAGCGCGCCTCCCGGCAGCACGATCCCGACCCGCGCGTGCCCACCGCCGACGTCGGCGGCGACCGCGTACTCGTCGACGCCGCCGATGCGGAGCACCTTGCGGGGACGGCCGCCGGTCGAGACGTCGGTGCCCTCTTCCGCGAGCAGCCCGTGCGACAGCAGCTGGGTGACCACGTGCGACACCGTCGACGGAGCGGCGCCGAGCAGTGAGGCGATCTCGGTGCGACTCGCGGCCTGACCCGACGCGACGAGTTCGAGGACGCGAGCAGAGAGGTCCGTCACGACTTTCTCCAATCCGGGGGAAACGACGGCCGAACCGACCGAACACCCGGAGCCTAACCGGCGGAACGGCCCGTTCACCCTTTCGTCCAAACGGCAGAAACGCAGTTTTTACACGAAGATGTTTGTTTTTCCAACGGCTTTGGCCATTGACTGTGTCCGTGCCGCTCGGCACGCGTGCTCCACCTCCCCAGAACTCCCACGCACCAGGAGACACACATGACCAAGCCCCGCCGCTGGGCGCTCCTCACCGGAGCAGCGATCGCCGTGAGCGCCCTGCTCGCCGGATGTTCCGGGGGTGGTTCCGCCACCTCGAACGCGAATCCGGACGAGATCGACTACGCCCTTCCTGCGAACTTCACGCCCAACTGGATCCTGCCGATCGGCACCGCCGCGCACCTCAACACGAACAACGGCTCCATCGCGCAGTCGTTGTACGAGCCGCTCGTCGCGTACGACGGCTCCACCGGCAAGATCGCGTGGAACAAGGACGGGTCCGTCGCCACGGACGCGGAGTTCGCCGACGACGGCAAGAGCGTCGAGATCACCCTCGGTGACCGGCACTGGTCCGACGGCGAGGCGATCACGAGCCGCGACGTCGAGTTCTGGTTCAACCTGATCAAGGCCAACAAGGACCAGTGGGGCTCGTACTCGGAGGGCAAGGCGCCGGACAACTGGACCTCGTTCAAGACCGTCGACGACACCCACTTCACGATCACGTTCGACAAGGCGTACAACTCGGACTGGATGCTCGCCAACCAGCTGAGCCACATCATCCCGCTGCCGCAGCACGCCTGGGACAAGACGAGCGCGAGCGCGAAGGTCACCGACGCCGACGAGACCACGGCCGGCGCGAAGCAGGTCTGGAAGTACCTGAACACCGCGGCTGGCAAGATCTCGGACTACGCCACCGACGACCTGTGGAAGACCATCTCCGGTCCGTACGGCGTCAAGGCGTTCACCACCGCCGGCAAGGTCACCCTCACCGCGAACACGAAGTACGACGGTGGCGAGAAGCCCTCGATCACGACCGTCAACCTGCTGCCGTTCACGACGGCCGACGCCGAGGTGAACGCGGTCCGCTCCGGCGAGGTCGACTACGGCTACATCAACGCCACGGACATGGACCAGGAGTCCTCGTTCACGGCGAAGGGCTACGAGGTCGAGCCGTGGACCGGCTGGGCCATCACCTACATGCCGTACAACTTCAACAACCCGGACATGGGCGCCGTCTTCAAGCAGCTGTACGCCCGCCAGGCCGTGCAGATGTCGATCGACCAGAAGTCCCTGTCGAAGGTCGTCTTCAACGGCACCGCCACCTCGACCTACGGCCCGATCCCGCAGGCGCAGGAGTCCGACTACGTCTCCGACGTGCAGAAGGACAACCCGTACCCGTTCAGCACGTCGAAGGCCAAGGACCTGCTGACCAGCCACGGCTGGGAGGAGCAGGGCGGCACGATGGTCTGCACCGACCCCGGCACGTCGGCCAGCCAGTGCGGCGAGGGCGTGAAGGACGGCACGAAGTTCACCATGGGCGTGCTGTCGCAGTCCGGCTCGACCGTGACCGACAACATGATGAGCGCGATCCAGTCCTCGCTCGCGAAGACCGGCATCGGCTTCACGATCAAGACCGCGCCGGTGTCGAGCGTGCTCTCGCAGACCCCGACCTGCACGAGCGACGAGGCCAGCTGTGACTGGGACCTGTCGTTCTTCGGCACCGCGGGCAGCTGGTACTTCCCGGCCTACCCGACCGGTGAGTCGCTCTTCTCGACCGGTGGTTCGGCGAACTTCGGCAGCTACTCGAACAAGCAGGTCGACGACCTCATCGACGCGACCACCACCTCGACCGACGCCACCGCCGTGCAGGACTACAGCGCAGCGGTCGCGAAGGACCTGCCGGTGATCTGGCTGCCGAGCCCCGACTACCAGATCTCGGTCGTCAAGAAGGGCCTGTCCGGCTTCGACCAGGACTCGCTCGCCAACTTCCACCCGGCCCAGTGGAAGTGGAACAAGTAAGACCGTGACCACGGACGGGAGGCGCGGTGCGCGTCCGACGCGCACCGCGCCTCCCGTCCCTCGCACGTCTCCAATCCGACCATCGGAAGCCGCATGACCACAGCTCTCTACCTCACCAGGCGCGTCCTGCAGGCGCTCGCGGTGATCCTCATCGTCACGATCGTGGTGTTCTGCCTGCTGCACGCGCTGCCCGGCGGACCCGCCCGCGGTGTCCTCGGCGTCTCCGCGACGCCCGCGCAGATCACCGCCTTCAACCAGGCGCAGGGACTCGACCAGGCCCTGCCGGTGCAGTACCTGCGGTTCCTCGGCCGTCTGCTCAGCGGTGACCTCGGCACCTCGTACACGCTCAACGAGCCGGTGTCGCAGCTCATCGCCGAACGCCTGCCGAAGACCCTCGTCCTCACCGGCATCTCCGCCGTCCTCGGCCTCGTCGTCGCGATCCCGGTCGGCATGCTCCAGGCCGCCCGCCGCAACGGCGCGGTCGACTACGCCGCCACCGCGCTGGCCTTCGTCTTCTACTCGACGCCGGCCTTCTTCCTCGGCCTCATCCTGATCATCGTGTTCAGCCAGCAACTGCCGTGGCTGCCGTCGCAGGCGCCGAGCGGCACCACGCTCGCCGAGGTGTTCCAGGACCCGGCCGGGCTCGTCCTGCCGGTCGTCACCGGAGCGCTCGCGATGATCGCCGTGTTCAGCCGCTACATGCGGGCCTCGACCCTCGAGAACCTGCAGGAGGACTACGTCCGCACCGCCCGCGCCGGTGGCGCCTCGACGATGACGATCCTGCGCCGGCACGTGTTCCGGAACTCGCTGACGCCCGTCGTCGCGATGCTCGGCTACTACCTGCCCGTGCTGTTCGGCGGCGCCCTCGTCACGGAGCAGCTGTTCAACTACCCCGGCATGGGGCTCCTGTTCTGGAACGCGGCGCAGTCGTCGGACTACCCGACGCTGCTCGGCTGCGTCCTCGTCATCTCCATCGCGACCGTCATCGGCACCCTGCTCGCCGACGTCGCCCAGTCCCTCATCGATCCGCGAGTGAAGGCGAACCGCGCATGAGCGCCGTACAACTGGCACCCGAAGCACCGGGCGCCCCCGTCACCGTCGCGGCCACCGGGTTCCGGCTCGCCGCCCGCCGGTTCCGCGGCAACACGCTCGCCGCGATCGGCCTGGCCGTGATCGTCGTCATCGTCCTGTTCTGCTTCGTCGGGCCGTTCCTGTACCCGACCGACCAGACCCACACCCTGCTCGAGCAGGCCAACCAGGGTCCGAGCGCGGCGCACTGGCTCGGTACCGACGCCGTCGGCCACGACGTGCTCGGCCGGCTGATGTACGGCGGCAAGGTCTCGCTCATGGTCGGCATCGCCGCCGGGGTCCTGGCCACCGTCGTCGGCACCCTGTGGGGTTCCGTCGCGGGCTACGTCGGCGGCTGGGTCGACGCGCTGATGATGCGCGTCGTCGACGCGGGCATCGCGATCCCGGCGCTGTTCATCCTGCTCGTCATCTCGGCCATCACGACCCCCGGTGTCGCCGGGCTCATCCTGATCCTCGGGCTGGTGTCGTGGCTGGTGCCGTCCCGCCTGATCCGCGCCGAGACCCTGACGCTGAAGAACCGAGACTACGTGCTCACCCTGCGTGCGATCGGCGGCTCGCACGCCCGCGCGATCGGCAAGCACCTGCTGCCGAACTCGGTGTCCACGATCGTCGTCGCCGCGACCTTCCAGGTCGCCGACGCGATCCTGCTCGTCGCCTACGTCTCGTACCTCGGGCTCGGCGTGCAGCCGCCCGCGACGGACTGGGGCGGCATGCTCTCGGCGGGACTCACCGCCGCGTACTCCGGACACTGGTGGCTCATCGTGCCGCCGGGTCTGGCCGTGATCCTGATCGTCTGCGCCTTCAACGCCGTGGGCGACGGACTCCGGGACGCCTTCGACGTGAGGGGCCGCTGATGACCACCGAACCGATCCTGCGGACGACCGACCTCGGCGTCTCGTTCAGCACCGAGTCCGGCACCGTGTCGGCCGTCCGGGGTGTGTCCCTGTCGGTCGCGCCGGGCGAGACGCTCGCCCTGGTCGGCGAGTCCGGCTCCGGCAAGTCCACGGTGGCGCTCGCCGCGATGGGGCTGCTCTCCGGCAACGCGACGGCGACGGGCAGCGCGCTCGTCGCCGGGCACCAGGTGGTGGGCGCTCCCGAACCGTCGCTCCGTGCCCTGCGGGGCTCGACGGTGTCGATGGTCTTCCAGGAGCCCGCGACGGCCCTCGACCCGCTCACCCGGGTCGGCGCGCAGATCGCCGAGGTGATCCGGAACCACCGAACGGTCACCGCCGTGCAGGCCGCGGCCGAGGCCGTCGACCTGCTCCGTCGCGTCGGGATCCCGTCGCCGGAGCAGCGGGCCCGGTCGTTCCCGTTCCAGCTGTCGGGTGGGCAACGCCAGCGCGTGGTGATCGCGATGGCGATCGCGAACTCGCCGGAGCTGCTCATCGCGGACGAGCCGACGACCGCCCTCGACGTGACCGTGCAGGCCGAGATCCTCGAACTGCTCCGGAAGCTCGCCGTCGACACCGGCACGGGCGTGCTGCTCGTGACGCACAACATGGGCGTCGTCGCGGACTTCGCAGACCGCGTCGCGGTCATGCTGCAGGGGGAGATCGTCGAGACCGGCAGCGTCGAGGACGTCCTGCTCCGTCCGGAGCACGAGTACACGAAGCGGCTGCTCGCCGCGGTGCCGCGGCTCGAGACGCCGGCGTCGTCATCCGACGCCGCCGAGTCGGCGAGACGCCTCCGGATTCGGGGGCGTGATGCGCAGACGCCGGCGTCTTCCGAGCTGAGGACGTCGGGTGCGGCGGCCGGGAGGCCCGGTGCGGCCCCGGTGGTCGACCTGCGGGACGTCACGGTGACGTTCGGGCGCGGGGCGCGCGCCGTCCACGCGTTGCAGGGGATCGACATCGCCGTGCACGCGGGCGAGACGGTCGGCCTGGTCGGCGAGTCCGGCTCCGGCAAGTCCACCGCGGCCCGGGTGGCGCTCGGGCTCATCACGCCGACGTCCGGCACGGTGTCGCTGTTCGGGCAGGACCTGCGCAGCGCCCGTGGTCGCGACCGTCGGGCGCTCCGGTCCGGCATCGGCGTCGTGCTGCAGGACCCGGTGGCCTCGCTCGACGCCCGGATGTCCGTGGCGGAGTGCATCGCCGAACCGCTCGCCGTGCACCGCCGTGGGATGTCGTCGGCGGACCGTCGTCGGCGGATCGACGAGGTGCTCGACGCCGTCCGGTTGCCGCGGTCGCTCGCATCGCGTGCACCCCGCGAACTCTCCGGCGGCCAGCGCCAGCGGGTCTCGCTCGCCCGTGCCCTGGTGCTCGAGCCGCGGTTGCTCGTCGCCGACGAACCGACCTCGGCGCTCGACGTCAGTGTGCAGGAGACCGTGCTCGAGGTCCTCGGTGAACTGCAGGACGACCTGGGGTTCGCGTGCCTGTTCGTCTCGCACGACCTGGCCGTGGTGCAGCACTTCGCCGAGCGCGTCGTGGTGATGCGCCAGGGCGTCGTCGAGGAACAGGGCACCACCGGCACGACGCTGCTCCACCCCACCACCGACTACACGCGACGCCTGCTCGCCGCCGTACCCGTGCCGGACCCCGTCCTGCAACGGCAGCGTCGGACGGAGCGTCTCGCCTCGCTCGCGGCGGTGACCGCGTGACCCGGGTGATCGCCGGCGTCGACGTCGGCGGCACGAACACCAAGGTCGTGCTGACGACCCCGGACCTCGAGGTCATCGACCGCGTCGACCTGCCGACGCCCGCCCACGCGGGCGGGGCGGCGATCGTGACGGCCGCCGTCGGGGCGGTGACGGGCCTGCTCGTCCGGCACCGGGCCTCCTTGACGGGTGTCGGGGTGGGCGCGGCCGGCGTGGTCGACGCGGCCACGGGCACCGTCCTGGTCACGGGCAACTCGTTCACCGGCTGGGCCGGTTACGGTGTGACCCGCGCGGTCAACGACGCCCTCGGTGTGCCGGCGACGCTCGACAACGACGTGAACGCGTTCCTGCTCGGCGAGATCGCCACGGGTGCCGTCGCGGGGGAGTCCGACGTGCTCGGGATGACCCTCGGCACCGGGGTCGGCGGTGCGTTCGTGCTCGGCGGACGGCTGTTCGCGGGGCCGCGCGGTGCCGCCGGTGAGATCGGCCACGTGCCGGGCTTCGGCGACGCGACCTGCACCTGTGGACAGATCGGGCACCTCGAGACCATCGCGGGCGCGCGGGGCATCGCCGACCGGTACGCCGAACGGTCCGGCCGGCGGCTGTCGGCGCGCGACGTCGCGGTCGCCGCGCGTGCTGGTGACACGGACGCCGCTGCCGTCTTCGAGGCCGCGGGCTGGGGACTGGCGCGCGCCGCCCTGCTCACCGCGGGGATCCTCGACGTCACGACGATCGTGATCGGCGGCGGCATCGCGCGGTCGTGGGACCTGCTCGAACCGGCCATCACCGCGGCGATCGCGGCCGAGCCCCCGGTGAGCGGCGCGACGATCCGGCTGGCGCAGTCGACCCTCGGGTCGGACGCCGTGGCGCTCGGTGCCGCGTCGCAGGTGCGGGCGTTGGTGCCGGAGGCCGAGTCGGTCTAGGGCTTCGCGCGAGCGATCTCCGAGTGGAGGCTGTCATCGATCGGTTACATCAGTCAGGTGTAAGCGATCGGTTACAGTGCGACTGTGTAATCGATCGATTACAGTACGACTGTGTAATCGATCGGTTACAGTTGAGCTGCCGCGATCAGTTACTCCGGAGGTGTCCCGTGCGTGTAGACAGTGTCCTGGCGCTGGGCGATGCCGTCCACGAGCGCCGGGTGGAGCTCGGGTGGTCCCAGGGGGAGCTGGCGCAGCGCATGGGTGTGAGTCGCCGGTGGGTGAACGAGTTCGAGAATGGCAAGGGCACCGCGCAGCTCCGACTCGCTCTCGATGCGCTCACCGTGCTCGGCTTGGTCCTCGACGCAGAGGCTGCGGCTGCGGATGAGTGAGCTCCGCGCGTTCCTCGACGGCGAGCCGGTCGGTGCCTTCGAGATGAACGCCACCGGCAACACCACCTTCACGTACGACGAGGCCTACCGTTCCCGCCCGTCCGCCACCCCGCTGTCGCTGTCGATGCGAACCGGACGGCGCACGTGGGCAGCGAAGTCCGCCGGCCCCTTCCTCGCCGGGCTCCTGCCCGACAGCCCGGAACGGCTTCACGAACTCGCTTCCGAGAACCGCGTCTCGGAGAACCCGTTCCGGCTGCTCGAGCGCGTCGGTCGGGACGCCGCCGGCGCGGTCCAGCTCCTTCCACCGGACGTGGCATCGACGGACGCCGCCGTTCGGCGGGGGGATGTGCAGCGGCTCACCGACGACGACTTCTCCACGTTGCTGGATGCGCTCGCGCGCAACCCCGGTTCCTGGGGCGGAACGAAGAACGCCGGGCGATGGTCGCTCGCCGGCGCGCAGAGCAAGGCTGCCCTCTTCCGCTTCGACGACGGCACGTGGGGAGTGCCGCAGGACTCGACCCCGACGACGCACATCCTCAAGCCGGTGATCGCGGCGCTACCTGATCACGACGTGAACGAGTTCGTGTCGATGGAAGCCGCACGGCTGCTCGGGCTGCACGTTGCGGACCACGAGCTCCTGCGCACCTCGGCCGGGACACGGGTCTTCGTCAGCAGACGGTACGACCGTGCCCGCGACGCCAGTGGGCACTGGCGACGGCTCCACCAAGAAGACATGTGCCAGGCGCTGTCGGTCTACCCGGTCCGCAAGTACCAGGAGGAGGGCGGCCCGTCGGTGAAGCAGATCGCTGCGCTCCTCCGGAGTGCCATCACGAAGCCGGCGGAACGAAGCGCAGCGCAACGACAGTTCTTCGACGCGCTGGTGCTGAACGTCGCGATGCTCGGCACTGACGCGCACGCGAAGAACTACTCGTTGCTCCTCGACGGGTCCTCCGTCCGACTGGCGCCCCTCTACGACCTCGGATCGCATGCCGCGTACCCGTCGGCGGACGGGAGCGCGTTGCGCGCTGCGATGTCCATCGGCAACGAGTACCGATTCGACGGGATCGGGAGCGCGCAGTTCCGCGAGCTCGGGAAGGCGCTCGACCTCGCACCGGACGAGACATCCGAGCGGTACCGTCACATCACGTCGAACGTGGCTGCTGCCTTCGCACAGGCCGCGAGCGCTGTGGACGAGCCGTTCGCACAGGAGCTCGCCGACGCAGTGGCGAAGAACGCTGCGCAGCGCGGCTGGTGATGGCTGCGGGCCCCGTCCGTGCGCCCGCGGCCACACGCCGCTACGCTCCACTGCACCGGGGCCAGGGGCGACCCCGCACCAGGGGGTCAGGGGCACACCATGACGGTACGACGACGACGCACGTCGGTCGGGATCACGACCGCACTGACACTGATCGGTGTGCTGGTCGCGCCGGTCACCGCGGCGGTGGCCGCTCCGGACGACGGCGCGCTCACCGTCATGCTGACCGATCCGGAGAAGCGTCCGCTCGCGATGGAGGGCGTGGTCGTCGACCTCCGCACCCCGGACGGCGGCACGGCGGACTCGGCGACGAGCGACCGCCGCGGCCGGATGACGTTCGATGCGGTCCCGGCCGGCACCAGGACGCTGCACGGTGAGCGCGAGGGCTCGTACGGCTTCGACGACGTCATCCCGGCGGAGCGCACCGGTGTCGTGGTCAGTGCCGGCAGGCAGGAGACCGTCGTGCTGGTGGTGCGACGGGGTGCCTCGATCGGCGGCACGGCCCACAACCCGTACGGCGCGGACCTGTCCGGTGCAGCGGTCGTGGTCCGCGGTTGGAACACCGGCACCGTGCGGCGCACCGTCACCTCGCCCGACGGCCACTACTGGGTGCACGGACTGCCGAGCGACGACTACAGCGTGCAGGTCAACGCGCACGACGAGACACTCGACTCGTGGCCGGCGCTCCGCGGCGAGTCGTGGGCACCGACTTCACCGGCGCCACGGTCCACGTGTACGGCGAGTCGATCGGCAGCACGTTCGACACACACCTGAGCTACTGGTCACCCGGTCGAGGCGGGACCTTCGGCGCGGTGCTGAGCCCCGGACGCTACAAGGTCGAGGTCGTCGGCTGGTCGCCGAGCCAGCGCCGGTACGTCTCGTACTGGTACGGCGGCGAGGGCAACCGGCCCGTCGCGGACCGTGCGGCGTCGCACACGATCGTCATCCGCGACGAGAGTCGGTCGATCTCGTTCTGGAGCACCCGCTGACGGGGTCGCTGATCCGTCAGCCGGCGCGTCCGTCGGTGGGGGCCGGCTCGGTGATCCGCTCACCGGTCGCCGGGTCCCACCCGATCGTGCGGGGTTCGGCGGGGCGATCGCGGCGCTCGGTCTTCGGGAAGAACCCTCGCGTGGACGGCAGGTAGCTCAGGACCGTCGCGGCGACGAGGGCGATCGGGTAGAGGAAGCCTGCGGCCCCCGCGCCGAGCACGAGCCCGACCACGGTGTTCACCACGGCGAAGCCGGCGACGATCGCGAGCCAGAGCCGTGCGGACGCCGATCCGCGGGCCATCCGGATCGCCAGCCAGACGAACAAGGCCGCGAAGGCGAGGCCGATGAACGCGCCGACCAGTGCGACGGCGAGCCCGCCGCCGGTGTGCACCACCGCGACGACCAGGAACCCGAGGCGGACGAGCACCACGGCGCACCAGATGCCGGACGCGATGGTGACGACGTTCGGGCGCGTCCTCCGCGCGGTGTTCGTGCTCATGTCGCTCCTTCGGTTTCCCGGTCGACACGATCCTAGGGCGGCCCCGTCCGCCGAAGTGCGGACTGGCGCGGCCCCCGAACGAGGGTCAGGATGCTGCCTAGTTGCACAGCGCAACGGGTCAGGTGCTTCCCCCGACAGAGGAGTCGTCATGAAGAAGTCCATCGCAGCCGCGTTCGCCGCCGCGGCCGTCATCACCGCGGGTGTGTTCGCCGCGTCACCCGCTTCGGCACTGCCGGCCAGCACGAAGGTCGTCGGTGGCGAGAAGGCCCCCACCACCTCGTGGGCGGTCCAGCTCGAAGCGTCGGGCGGCTCCATCCCGTCGGGTTACGTCAGCAACTGCACCGGCGAGCAGATCAACGCCTCGTGGATCCTCACCGCCCGCCACTGCATGGACGGCATCGGTGCGATGAACGTCTACCACTCCAACTCCACCACCAACCGGGGCACCGCCGTCGCCGTCGACCGCGTCAGTGCCTCGCCCGCGGGTGACATCGCGCTCGTGCACCTGCGGACCGCCTACTCGCTGTCCACCTACGCCCCGCTCGACCTCACCGCGACCGCCAAGTCGAGCGGGACCGGCACCATCCAGGGCTACGGCCTGCGCGCGAACGCGACCCAGTCCGACGGCCTCTACCAGGCCACCGTCTCGCTCACCGGTGCGAGCACCGATGCGTACAGCGGTCGTGCGCAGCACCTCACCGGCGTGACCGGCGCCTCGAACCACGGCGACTCCGGCGGCCCGCTGCTCGTGAACGGCAAGGTCGTCGCCGTCTGCTCCACCGGCGACAGTGCCGACCCCGGCGCCGACACCAAGGCCGGCTCGAACTACGCCCTGCTGTCGCAGGCCTCGTCCTGGATCCGGACCACGGCCGGCGTCTGAACCACGTGGCGGACGGGAGGCCCGTGGCGACGCCGCCACGGGCCTCCCGTCCGTCACCAGCCGTGTCCCAGGACCGCAGCGGCTGAACGCGCGTCCACGCGCGACGACGACAGTGGAACGCATGAGCCAGTACGACAAGCGCGACCCGAACACCCTCTACCCGGCACCGCCGTACCCGAAGCAGGAGCAGTCGCTGCCCGGTGCCGCGTGGAAGATGGACCCGAAGCCCGACCACGGCGAGGAGAGCTACGTCGGCCGGGAACGCCTCACCGGCTACCGCGGCATCATCACCGGCGCCGACTCCGGCATCGGTCGCGCCGCCGCCATCGCCCTCTCGCGTGAGGGTGCCGACCTGGTGCTGTCCTACCTGCCGGACGAGCAGGAGGACGCCGAAGAGGTCCGCGACCTGCTCGAGTCCGAGGGACGTCGCGCCGTGCTCTTCCCCGGGGACATCTCCGACGAGCAGTACTGCACGGACCTGGTGCAGAAGGGCGTCGACGAGTTCGGCGGTCTCGACACCCTGGTCATGGTCGCCGGCCGCATGGACAGCAACGAGGACATCCTGACCCTCGACACGTCGATGTTCGACTCGACGTTCAAGACCAACATCTACTCGCTGTTCTGGCTGACCAAGGCAGCGGTGCCGCACCTCGAGCCGGGCTCCACCATCGTGACGACCGGTTCGATCCAGGCGTCGACGCCCTCGGCCGACAAGATCGACTACGCCGTGTCGAAGGGCGCGATCAAGCTCTTCACCGAGGCCGTCGCCCAGCAGCTCGCACCCAAGGGCATCCGCGTGAACTCCGTCGCCCCCGGGCCGGTGTGGACGCCGCTGCAGCCGGGCTCCGACGACGCCGAGACGGTGTCGCACTTCGGCGAGACCTCGCCGTTCGGCCGCCCCGGACAGCCCGCTGAGCTCGGTGCCGCGTACGTGCACCTGGTGAGCCCGGAGTCGAGCTACCAGTCCGGGTCCACGATCACGATCGCCGGCGGAACGCCCGCGTTCTGATCGGCGTCGTGACAGACGAAGGAGACCACGTGTCAGGAGTGACGCACACCGTGCTGGTCGAGTGGGACGGAGCGGACCGGTCGTCCGAGGCCGACGCCCTGTCGCGCGAGCACCTGCCGCGGATCGACGGTGTCGAGTCCGTGCAGTCGGGGACGAGCGTGAGCACCGAGGGGCTCGAGGGCGGGTTCCACTGGATGCTCGTGGTGCGGTTCCGCGATCGGGCAGCGCTCGCCGGGTACCTGCCGCACCCGGAGCACCGGCCGGTGGCGGAGTTCATCGGTGGTGCGAGTGCCCGGGTCGTGGTGTTCGACGTCGAGGACGCCGCGTAGCCGGACGAGCTCACTCCACCAACGACTGCGTCCCGAGCACGATCGCCAGCGCCAACCGCTCGGCGTCCACCGACCCCGGCACCGCCGTGTACGCCAGGATCCGCAGGTCCTCCGGCCCGACCACCAGGGTGTCGCAGTCGAGCGTGATGAGCCCGACGTCGGGGTGGTCGATCACCTTGCGACGGGCCGTCTCGCCCAGGGTCGTCGCACCCGAGTCCCACAGCTCGACGAACCGCGGGCTCGCCGCCCGCAGGTCCCGCACGAGCTGCTGCAACTGCCGGTCGAGCGGGTAGCGGGCCGCGGTCATGCGGAGTCCGGCGACCAGGTTCTCCTCGAACGCCGCCTGTTCCGCGGGCGTGTGCACGGCACGGCTCCCCGCGCCGACCAGGTGCCGCCAGGCGGTGTTGCGTTCGTTCCCGCGAATCCCGCCGATCGGTCCCATCAGGGCTTCGTGCGGAGCGTTGGTCACGAGCAGGTTCCCGGCGGCGTCGAGCACCGCGACCGGGGTGTCCGCCAGCCGGTCGAGCAGCCGTTGCACGCTCGGCGGGATCCGCGACGGCACGACGTCCGCGCCCGGGGCCGCGTGCCCGGCGAGCCGGTACAACAGCTCGCGTTCGGCGTCCGAGACCCGGAGGGCACGCGTCAGCGCCTCGACCACCTGGGCGGACGGCGACGTCGCGCGACCCTGTTCCAAGCGCGTCAGGTAATCGGCGGAGATCCCCGCGAGGCCCGCGAGTTCCTCACGCCGCAGTCCCGCCGCGCGACGCCGCGGCCCGACGGCCATGCCGGCGGCCGCGGGGGTGACGTGGTCGCGGAGCCGTCGCAGGGTGTGCCCGAAGTCCGTGTCCGCCATGCCCCCAGTCTGCGCGCACGTCGCGGCCCCGTCCTGGCCCCACCAGTCCTACGACAACCGGGCGACTCCCTGCGACGGACGACCGGCGCGACGCTGGACCCATGACAACGACACTCATCACCGGCGCCACCCGTGGCCTCGGCAAGGAAACCGCCCGCCAGCTCGTCGCAGCCGGCCACACCGTCTGGATCGGCGCTCGCGACGCCGACCAGGGAGCGGCCGTCGCCGCCGAGATCGGCGCACGCTCCGTCCAGCTCGACGTCCGCGACGACGACTCGGTCGCCGCAGCCTTCGCGCACATCGACGCGAACGGCGGCCTGGACGTCCTGGTCAACAACGCCGGCATCGCGATGTGGGGTCTGAACGGGCCGGACGCGCTCGCCGTCTTCGACACGAACGCCGTCGGCATCGTCCGCACGACCGAGGCCGCGTTGCCGATCCTGCGCCGATCGGCCAGCCCCCTCGTCGTCAACGTCGGGAGCGCGCTCGGCTCGTTCACGGCGGTCCACGACCCGGACAGCGCGGCGTCGACCGTGCAGGCCGCGGTCTACGGCGCGAGCAAGTCGGCCGTCTCGATGCTCACGGTGCAGTACGCCCGCATCGCACCCGAGGTGCGCTTCGTCGTCCTCGAGCCCGGCTACACGGCGACCGAGCTCGGCGGGGTGCCGAACCCGCACGGTCGCCCCGTCGAGGTGAGCGCGGCGACCGTCGCAGCCGCCGCGAGCGTGGGCCCGGAGGGCCCGACCGGCGTGTTCCTGGAGGACGGCCAGCCGCTCGGGTGGTGACGTCGTGACGGACGGGAGGCACGGTGCCAGCTGGCACCGTGCCTCCCGTCCGCCGTGCGGTCGCGTCTACAGCAGCTGTCGCGCGTTGGTCGACGCGAGGTCCAGCAGCTCGTCGCCGCGACCGGACAGCACCGTGCGGATGGCGTAGAGCGTGAAGCCCTTCGCCTGCTCGAGCGTGACCGCCGGGGGCATCGACAGCTCCTGCCGGTTCGCGCGGACGGACACGAGCGCGGGGCCGTCGTGCGCGAGCGCGGCGGCCATCGCGTCCTCGAAGTCGTCGGACACGTCGACCTTGAAGCCCTTGATGCCGATCGCCTCGGCGACCGCGGCGAAGTCCGGGTTCTGCAGCTCGGTGCCGTAGTTCACGAACCCGGCGGCCTTCATCTCGAGCTCCACGAAGTTCAGCGACGAGTTGTCGAACACGACGATCTTCACGGGCAGTTTGTTCTGCACGATCGTGATGAGCTCGCCGAGCAGCATCGTCAGCCCGCCGTCACCCGCGAGCGCGATCACCTGGCGGTCCGGGAACGCCGTCTGCGCACCGATCGCCTGCGGGACGGCGTTCGCCATCGTGCCGTGCACGAACGAGCCGATCAGACGACGCTTGCCGTTCATCGTGAGGTAGCGCGATGCCCACACCACGGGGGAGCCGACGTCCGGGATGAACACGGCGTCCTGCGCGGCGATCCGGTCGAGCACCCGGGCGACGTACTGCGGGTGCAGGGGCTTCTTCTTGCCGGCGGGGACGGCCAGGTCGTCGAGCTTCTCGCGGGTCTTCCGGTAGCGCTTCAGCGATTCCTCGAGGTGCTTCGTCGGGTGCGAACCGGTCAGCAGCGGGATGAGCGCGAGGGCGGTGTCCTTGACGGTGCCGACCAGGCCGATGTCGACGGGGTGTCGTCGGCCGAGCTGCGACCCGCGGATGTCGACCTGCACGTGCTTCGCCTTGGCGGGGAAGAACTGCTGGTACGGGAAGTCGGTGCCGAGCATGAGCACGACGTCGGCGTCCTCCATCGCGCGGTACCCGGACGCGAAGCCGAGCAGGCCCGTCATGCCGACGTCGTAGGGGTTGTCCCACTCGATGTGCTCCTTGCCCCGCAGGGCGTGCACGATCGGGGCCTGCAGCCGTTCGGCCAGCGCGATGACCTCGTCGTGGGCCCCAACGACACCGGCGCCGGCCAGGATCGTGACCTTGTCGGCGCCGTTCAGCAGCTCGGCGGTGCGGAGCAGCTCGGCCTCACTCGGCACGATGCGCGGCGTCGTGCGCTCGATGCGGGTGGTGCGGTCGTCCTTCGCCTCGGCGAGCAGGACGTCGCCGGGGATCACGAGCACCGCGACCCCACGCTTCTCGACGGCTTCGCGCATCGCGATCTCGAGCAGGCGGGGCATCTGGGTCGGGTCGGCGACGTACTCGACGTAGACCGAGCACTCGCGGAACAGCTCCTGCGGGTGGGTCTCCTGGAAGTAGCCGGAGCCGATCTCGGCGGTGGGGATGTGCGCGGCGATCGCGAGGACCGGGACGCGCGACCGGTTGGCGTCGAACAGGCCGTTGATGAGGTGCAGGTTGCCGGGACCGCAGCTGCCGGCGCAGACCGCGAGCTCGCCGGTCAGTTCGGCCTCGGCGCTCGCGGCGAACGCAGCGGCCTCCTCGTGGCGGACGTGCTCCCACCGGATCGTGCCGTCCTTGCGCAGGGCGTCGGTGAAGCCGTTGAGGGAGTCCCCCGGCAGGCCGTAGACGCGGGCGACGTCGTTCTTGCGGAGGGTGGCGACGATGTTCTCGGCAACGGTTGGCATGCCTCCTGTCTACTCGCGGGCGGCTGCGCTGAGTGCTTTCAGAGGCTCGCCGGACCCGTGGTCGGAGTCCGGGCTGGGACGATGGTCGGATGACCGATGCGCCGCTGCTCCGCCCCCGCCGACCGGAGTCCGACGGCGCCGGGATCCTCGAGCCGTCGCCCTACCCGCTCGTCTCCGTCGCGATCGCGGTCATCGCCGTGGTCGTCATCACGCTCGTCGGGTTCGCCCTCGGCACGGTCGACCTCGGACTGTCGAAGGCCCTGAACGCCCTGCACACCGGCGCGATCGGGGCGTTCACCACCGCCGTCTACCACGTCATCAGTCCCGGTCCGGCGATCGGGATCACCGTCGTCGTCGTGGCCGTGATCTGGTGGCGCACCCGGAGTCTCCGCACGGCCCTGGCCTTCGGCGGCACGATCGCCATCACGTGGGTGCCGTCCGCGGTCGTGAAGGAGATCGTCCACCGCGCCAGGCCCGACGTCGCCGTGCTGCCGCACCCGTTCCCGGTGCAGCCCGACCCCGGGTACCCGAGCGGGCACACCGTCTACATCACGGCGTTCGTCATCGCGCTGATCTGGCTGCTGCGCGAGACCCGGTGGCACCGACTCGCGCTGACGCTCGGGGTCGTCGCGATCGTGGTGGTGTTCTTCTCGGTGTCGATCGACGCGGTGCACTACCCGACCGACGCGGTGGCCTCGATCCTGTGGGCGCTCGCCGTGGCCCCGGGGGTGCGGGTGGTGTGGGTCGACTGGCTCATGCCGCGGATCCCGTTCCTGCGGGCGCGGTAGTCGACGGGGCTGCCGACTCGGGCCGACGTCCTGGTTGTCGTGCGACGTCGATGATGTCGTTCCGGGTCGGCCCCGACCGGGTCAGGCCAGGCGGGTGCGACCCCGGGCGACGAGCAGCGCCACGACGGCCACCACGGCGGACGCGAGCATCACGATCGCCAGCGGTGCCGCCGTCACCGAGCCGCCGATGCTGACGAGCGGGGACACCAGCGCCGCGAGCCCGAACTGCAGCGCACCGAGCACGGCCGATGCGCTGCCGGCAGCGGCGGGGACCGCACCGAGCGCCAGCGCCGTGGCGTTGCCGAGCACCAGGCCGAGCGAGCCGACCGCAGTGAACAGCGGGACCGCGAGCCAGAACACCGGCGCCGCGAAGACGACGAGCAGCGCGAACGCGACCGTCGAGGCGAACACCAGGGCGATGCCGAGCGACAGCACGCCCGTGACCGAACGCGTCTCGGTGAGCTTGGCGGACACGATGCTCACACCCATCAGGGCCAGCGCGTTCAGCCCGAACGCCAGGCCGTAGCCGACGGTGCCGAGCCCGATCATGTCCTGGTACAGGAACGGCGAGGCCGAGATGTAGGCCATCATCACGGCGAACGCGAAGCCGAACACGGCGATGTAGCCGAGGAAGGTGCGGGAGCGCAGTGCACGGAGCGGCGAACCGGAGCCCTTCCGCTCCTCGCGCAGCACGTCGCGGTGCGCCTTCAGGTGGGTCTCACGGATGACGGCGAGCACCGCGACGAGCATGACCACGGACAGACCGAGGACGATCGACAGCAGGCCGCGCCAGCCGATCGGACCGGTGAGCAGACCACCGAGCAGCGGAGCGACGACGGGGGCGACCCCGCCGACGATCATCATGAGCGAGAACGCGCGGGCTGCGGGCTTGCCGGTCGCCAGGTCGGAGATGACCGCACGGCTGATCACCATGCCGGCCGCACCGCCCAGGCCCTGCAGGAGTCGAGCTGCGATGAGCACGCCGATGTTCGGTGCGAACACGGCGGCGACGCTCGCGAGGACGCACAGTGCCGCGCCGGCGATGAGCGGCGGCACGCGGCCGAACCGGTCGGATAGTGGGCCGAAGACGAGCTGGCCGGCCGTGACGCCGACCAGGAACGCGGTCAGCGTGAGCTGCACGGTGGTGGCGCTCGCACCGAGCTCGGTGGTCATCTGCGGGAACGCCGGCAGGTACAGGTCGGTGGCGAAGGGGGCGACGGCGCTGAGCAGGCCGAGCACCAGCAGCAGCGGCGTCGTGATGCCCTGCTGCCTGGTCGTGGGTGTCGCGGCGTGCGCGCGGATGGTTCCGGTGTCCGTGGTCATTGTTATGAAAGCATAACTCATTGCCGATCCTCGGTACAGTACGGACATGCACTCCGCCGTGTCCGACCACGTCCTCGCCGACCTCGCCGACGTCGTGCTGCGGATCTCGCGGGAGATCGACCCGCACGGTGCCGGGGCGCTCGACATCGTGCCGCTCACCGGGACCGAAGCGCTCGTGATGCGCTGGGTCGACCGCAACCCCGGCACCTCGCCGAGCACGACGGCCGAGGCGACGGCACTCAAGCGCAGCAACCTCAGCGTCGCGCTGCGGTCCCTGGTGGAGAAGGGGATGGTCGAACGTCGGCAGGACCCGGACGATGCGCGGACCGTGCAGCTGCACTCGACCGACGTGGCACGGGAGAGCATCGGACGCCTCCGCGCGCACTGGGCCGGCAAGCTCCGCGACGCGCTCGGCGACGACGACGCCGGGTTGCCCGGGGCGCTCGCGCTGCTCGACCGGATCGACGAGGGGCTCCGCGGGGTCTAGTCCTGCGGGGCGTCGTCCTCGATCGGCAGCAGCCGCCGAGCGCCGTGGCCTTCGTCGCCGAGCGTGTCGCCCGGGTTCACGACCGAGCACGCCCCGAGCGAGACGCAGCCGCACCCGATGCACTGCGTCATCTCCTGCTGCAGCCGCTCGAGTTCCAGCTGGCGGGCCCGGAGTCGCGCACGCCACCGCTCGTTCAGCCGGTTCCAGTCGCGCAGGGACGGCATCCGGTCGGCCGGCAGCGTGCCGAACTGCTCGGCGACCTCGCTGAGCGGGATGCCGAGGCGCTTCGCCACCTGGATGATCGCGATCCGTCGTTCGACGTGCCGCGGGTACATCCGGGTACCGCCGTCGGTGCGCTCGGGGCGGATCAGGCCCTTGCGCTCGTAGAAGTGCAGGGCCGACGCGGCGACGCCGGTGCGTCGGACGATCTCGCCGATCGGGAGCAGGTCGGTCGGACGCGGCGGCTGGATCTCGACCATGGTCGAGATCTTACGGCGGGTCGGACTGGAGGCGCGGGGCGGGCCCGCCACGGGCCTCCAGTCCGTCCGTCGGTCGCGCCTACCGCTGCTGGAACGACTCCCAGAGCAGGAACGCGGTGAACAGGACGAACGGCGTGCACGCCACCACGTTGAGCCAGCGGTGTTCGACGACCACCGCGACGAACTCGCGCAGGAACGCACTCGGCACGTAGTACGGCGCCGTCGGCGAGCCGACCACCTGTGCCGGCAGGCCGAGCCGGCGGGCCAGGGTGGCGGCGCGGAGCACGTGGTAGTCGTTCGTGACCACGACGACCTGACCGTCGCGCCCGGCCTCGGCCTGCACGGCGCGGGAGAACCGCAGGTTCTCGCGGGTGTTGCGGGACTCGGTCTCGGGCCGGACGTCGTCGGGGTCCGCCCCGTTCGCCAGCAGGTACTCCGCCATCGCGGTGCCCTCGGCGCGCGGTTCGTCGTCGCCCTGCCCGCCGGAGGGGATCAGCAGCGGCCGACGCCCGGCGGCCCGTTCGGCGCGGTACACGACGAGTGCGCGGTCGAGGCGGCTGCGGAGCAGGGGCGGCACCTCACCGCGGATCAGCCCGGAACCGAGGACGACGATCGTGTCCGGCACGGTGCCGTGACGCATCCGGCCGTAGACGACGGAGTACACGGCGAACGCGACGAGTGACACGGCGAAGTACCCGCACACGAACACCATCAGCACGGCGACCGCGATCCGGGTGCCGTCCCAGAGCGTGAAGCCCTCGCCGCTGGCGGACACGAACAGCGCGATCGCCACCGCCGGCAGCACGAACACGAGCACCCCGGCGACCAGTGACAGCGTGTTGCCGAGACTGCGTCCCTCGGATCGGAGCATCCGGAACCCGTTCGCGATGAGCGCCACACCGAGGACGGCCACCGCGAGCGGGACGAGCAGCAGCACGGTGCCGACGACCAGGCTGAACCCGGGGACCACGAGCGTCAGTGCGGTCACGGCCGTCGCGAGCGCGAAGAACGCGGCGGCCGTCAGGAACACGCCGTTCCGGAGCATCCGCGGGTCACGGCGCCGTCCCAGGGCGTACAGCAGGACGAAGACCAGCGCGAAGCAGGCCGGCACCCCCACGGCGGTCATCGGTCGGCCGAACAGAGCACGGTCATGCGCTCACGGTACCGGCCTGAGCCCGTCGAAATCTGACTCGGCCGGCTGCTCGCCCTCCGCCCTGATCGCCCCATCTCTGGGGATACGCAAATAATTCTCAGATCGTGATGATGATCGTATGAGTTCTGTCCCTCCTCCGCCGCAGCCGTACGCCCCGGGCCCCGCCGGGCCCCCGCCCCCGTTCAACTCCTTCACGCCGCCCCCGACCGGAACAGCGAAGAACGGTCTGGGCACGACCGCGATGGTGCTGGGGATCGTGGCTGCTTTGATGGCCGTCATCCCAGGTCTGTCCTTCGCAGCGTGGCTTTTCGCAGTTCCCGCGATCATCTTGGGAATCATCGGCCTTCGGAAGCGAGGGCTGCCGCACGGTCGGGCACTCGCCGGCCTCATCGAGGGTGGTGCGGCTCTCGTAGTCGCCATCGCCGTCAGCTCCGCCGCGGCGGGTTCTGTGTCCGAGGGCTTCTCAGACGGGGTGGACAGCGCGCGAGCCACCACCGCGGCCGAGACGACGGCGTCGCCTTCTGCAACATCGAAGCCGACCGCCGCTCCTGCGAAGCCGACCGCTGACGCGGCCAAGCCGACCAAGGAGGCCGCTCCCGCGGCCGACACATCCGAGTACGGAACCGGCCCTGCCGACGAGGTGGCCTTCGTGCAGGCCATCCAAGCGACGGCCGACTCGCTGGGCGGAGACTTGACGGACCTGCAGCGTTCACAAGCGCTGCGGAACCGCGATGCCGCGCTCTGCTCGACCCTCGGCGATGCCACGGCCACTGACTGGTCCGGCAAGATCACCACGATCGGTGCGAATGGCGAAGGCAAGGCCTACGTCACTGTCGAGATTGCTCCAGGTGTCGAGATCAAGACGTGGAACAATGCATTCTCTGACGCTGTCGACAACACGTTGATCGACCCGTCGACCCCATTCTTCAACAACCTCGTCGCCATGAAGGAAGGTCAGAAGGTCACCTTCACCGCGCAGATGGTAGCTGAGGACGGATCCTGCCTGAGCAAGGGCAACCTGACAGAGACGTTCTACGGGATCTCCCCCCAGTTCATCGCACACTTCACCAACGTGGTCGCTCAGTAGATCCTCTGATAGGGAGGGCCCGCGGCTGGTTGCGTGCCCTCCTTCTACTGTGGGTCAGACGTCCGCGCTGCAGGGTCAGGCGACCGCGCGGCGGATCAGGTCGGCGACCGTCGCCTCGTCCGCCTCGGAGAACTCCGGCGTGATCGCCCACGACGTCGGCCAGAACGTCCCGTCGTCGAGCGCGGCAGAGTCCTGGAACCCGAGCGTCGCGTAGCGGGCCTTGAACTTCGCGGCGTCCTGGAAGAAGAACGCCGCCTTGCCGTCCTTGTAGTACGCGGGCATGCCGTACCAGAGCTTCGGCGCGAGGTCGGGCGCGACCTCGAGCGCGATGCGGTGGATGCGTTCCGCGAGTCCGCGATCCGGCTGGGGCATCTCCGCGATCTTCGCCTCGACGGCGGCGGCGTCCGCTGCCGCCTTCTCCGCCTTGGTGCCCTTCGTGCCGCGAGTGCGTTTGACCTCGGCGGCGTGCTCCTGCATCGCCGCGCGTTCCTCGTCGGTGAAGGTGCCCTCGGTCTTCGTCGTCCGTGCCATGGTCGTGCCCTTCCGTGTCGGTGCGACGATCATGCACCCGATCGCGCGTGCTGCGCTCGTCCGATGGTGCCGGTGGCAGGCTCGGTCCATGACCTACATCGCCAGCGACGACCGCTACGACTCGATGACGTACCGCCGCACCGGCCGCTCGGGCCTCGACCTGCCGTTGCTCTCCCTGGGGTACTGGCACAACTTCGGTGACGACGTGCCGTTCGAGACGCAGCGCGCGATCAGCCGTCGCGCCTTCGACCTCGGGATCACGCACCACGACCTCGCGAACAACTACGGCCCGCCGTACGGAGCCGCCGAGGTGAACTTCGGGCGCCTGATGCGTGAGGACTTCCGGCCGTACCGCGACGAGATGGTCGTGTCGACCAAGGCCGGGTGGGACATGTGGCCGGGGCCTTACGGTCAGGGTGGCGGTTCGCGGAAGTACGTGCTGGCCTCGCTCGACCAGTCCCTGCAGCGGACGGGTCTCGACTACGTCGACGTCTTCTACTCGCACCGACTCGACGCCTCGACCCCGCTCGAGGAGACGATGGGCGCGCTGCACACCGCGGTCCAGCAGGGCAAGGCGCTCTACGTCGGCATCTCGTCGTACGACGCGGAACGCAGCCGCCAGGCCGCCGCGATCCTGCGCGACCTCGGCACCCCGCTCCTCATCCACCAGCCGTCGTACTCGATGCTCAACCGCTGGATCGAGACCGAGGGACTGCTCGACGCCGCCGGCGAGCTCGGCTTCGGCGTGATCGGGTTCACCGCGCTTGCGCAGGGCCTGCTCACCGGCAAGTACCTGGACGGGGTGCCCTCGGACTCCCGAGCCGCCGCCGGCAAGTCGCTCGACGCCTCGAGCATCACCCCAGAGGTCGTCGGGCACCTCCGAGCGCTGAACGACGTCGCCGCCGCTCGTGGACAGTCCCTGGCGCAGCTCGCCCTGGCTTGGGCGCTCCGTGACGAGCGGGTGACCTCGCTCGTGATCGGGGCGTCGAAGGTGTCGCAGCTCGAGGACAACGTCGCGGCGCTGGCGAACACCTCGTTCACCGACGAGGAGCTCCGCACCATCGACGAGCACTCGGTCGGCATCACCGACGTCGACCTGTGGGCGGGAGCGCGTGCCGGCGAGGTCTCCTGACCGTGGCCCTACGAGCGGTTCGGTCCGGCGGCCACCGGGGTGCGGCCGCGCAGTCGCTCGCGGCTGAGCGCCGGCAGGGCGAACCCGGTGTCCCGTTCGAGCACGTGGGTGCCCGGCGCGACGATCGCGTCGATCGCGTCGAGCAGCCCGTCGTCGAGGACTATCTCGGACGCCTGCACGTAGGCATCGACGTGCGACACGGTGCGGGGCCCGATCACCACCGAGGACACGTCCGGGTGGGTCAGGGCGAAGGCGACGGCGAGCTCCGACACCGTGAAGCCGGAGTCGTCGGCCAGGCGTCCGAGCCGGTCGGCGACCTCGAGCTTCCGACGGTTCCGCGGGGCGCCGATGTCGTACGCGTCCGGCTGTTCGTCGACGTGCGGTGAACGAGGTTGGACGGTGCCGTTGCGGTAGGTGCCCGCGAGCCAGCCGCCGGCGAGGGGCGCTCCGGCCAGGACCCCGAGGCCGAACCGACGGGCGACGGGGAACACCGTGCGCTCCGCCGTGCGGGTGAGGATCGAGTAGGGCACGTGCGTCGCGGTGGCGCTCTTCGACCCGGACCGGAGCCACTGCGCCTCGACGAGTTCCTCGGCCGGGAACCCGGGGAGGCCGAACGCGCGGATCTTGCCCTGGGCCACCAGGTCGGCGAGGGCGTCGAGCGTCTCGTCGAGCGACGTCGCCGGGTCCGGCAGCGCCGGCTGGTACAGGTCGATGACGTCGGTGCCGAGTCGCCGCAGGCTCCGCTCCACGGCACGGAACATCCACCGCCGCCCGTTGCCGCGGTGCGCCGGATCCTGGTCGACCGGGGCACCGAACCGCACCGACAGGAACACGTCCTCGCGCCGTCCGGCGATCGCTGCGCCCACCGCGGTCTCGGCCAGGCCCGCGCCGTCGGCGTCCGAGACGTCGACCGACGTCACGCCGCGGGTGAGCGCCTCGAGCACGAGGGTCACTCCGGCCGACGGGTCGTGGGCCGCGACGCCGGCGACGGCACGCGTCCCGAGCGTCAGCGAGCTGACGGGCGCCCCCGTGCGCCCCATGCGTCGCTGTTCCATGCGCGCCACGATATGGGCCGTGCGGGCCGCAGGACGGTCCGGTGACGAAGCGTTACCCCTGGCCCTGACCGGAACGGTTGGTACGATGGGCGCAGTTCTGAAACACGCAGTGTGTATCTACCGGCCGCCGGCTCCCCGGCGGACAACGGCGGCACCCGATGGGTCCGCCCCCCACCGAACCGGGCCGGGCCGAGAAGGCACACCCCCATGCTCCACACCAGTCCCACCCCGTCGGCGCCCGCTCCGGAGCGAACGGACCCCGCGGCCGGCGCAGACGCCTCGCTCGTCTCCCTCGCCGGACGCTGGTACTTCCCGGTGGCGTTCATCGCCCGCCTGCCGTTCGCCATGATGGTCGTCGGGGTCCTCACCCTCGTCGTGGCCGCGCGTGACTCCGTCGCCCTCGGTGGCGTCAACTCCGCCTCGGTCGGCATCGGTGCCGCGGTGTTCGGACCGATGGTCGGCGCCGCCGCGGACCGGTTCGGCCAGCGTGCCGTGCTCGTCCCCGTCGGCCTCGTCAACGCGGCGCTGCTCGGCGCGTTCCCCTTCGTCGTCAGCGGCAGCGCGCCGGACCTGGCCGTGCTCGCGATGGCGTTCTGCATCGGGGCGTCCGCTCCCCAGGTCGCGCCGATGTCCCGTACCCGGCTCGTCGCCATCATCGCGCAGCGCATGCGGCCGGCCCGCCGCGAGAAGACCCTCAGCGGCACGATGGCGTACGAGTCCGCCGCCGACGAGACCGTCTTCATCATCGGCCCGTTCCTGGTCGGCATCCTCGCCAGCGCGATCGCCCCCTGGGTCGCCGTGGCCGGTGCCTCGGCCCTGACCTTCGTGTTCGTGACCGCCTTCGCGCTGCACCCCACCGGCAAGCTCGTGCTCGGGCAGCACGAGGAACTGACCCAGGCCCCGGCGCGCCAACTCCTGCGTCCGCGGCTCGTCGTCGTGGTCGTCGGGATCCTCGGCATCGGCCTGTTCTTCGGCTCGACGCTGACGTCGCTGACGGCGTTCATGGAGACCCACGGCGAGGCGTCCCAGGCCGGCCTGCTCTACGGCCTGATGGGCATCGGTTCGGCCGGACTCGCCCTCGGGTCCGCAGCGTTCCCGCGGTCGTTCGGTCTCGGCTGGCGCTGGCTCGTGTTCGGTGTCGTCCTGCTCGGCGGCGCGATCGCGTTCTCGCAGGCCGACTCCGTCGTGGCGGTCGGCATCGTCCTGGCGATCATGGGCGTCGGCATCGGTCCGACCCTCGTCGCGCAGTACAGCCTCGGTTCGGACCGTTCACCGGTCGGCCGGTCCGCGACCACGATGACGATCCTCGGGTCCGCCGTGATCGTCGGGCAGTCGATCGCCTCCGCCATCACGGGCGACCTGGCGGAGCAGCACGGCACGTCCGTCGCAATGGCGCTCCCCGCGGCCTCGGCAGCGGTCGTCGTGCTGGCGGCCGTCGTCAACCTGCTGCTGCGGCGCCGTACCGCCGCCTGAAGCAGATCGCACCGGGCCGATCGCGGTCTCCTCGGCGTCCGAGCCCTGTCGCCGTTCAGAGATGGCCGTCGCTGTTCCGACGAGCACGGCGTCGGACTTCCGGGATCACGAGCTCCGGCACGGCTCGAAGCATGAACTGGTCGAAGTCCGGGACGGTGAATGCTGCGTAGCCGTGTTCGGGGGTGTACAGCAGGCCCATGTCGATCAGCTCCGCTCGAGTCGGCCCGAGTTGCGTGGACTCCCGGTTGAGGACGCGAGCCACATCGGCGGCCTTGTGCGCATCCGGCCCGAGTTCTGCCATCGCACGGAGGTAGGCCGTCTGCAGTCCTGTCGCGCGGTCGAGGCGCACTCGGAAGAACGACCGGTCCAGTTTGGTGAGGTACCCCTCGCGAGCTGCGTCGATGTCGTCGGCGGTGATCTCCGGACCAGCGGCGATCTCCCAGGCCTGGTACCCGAGCTCCTGGAGGAAGTAGGGGTACCCCTTGGTGATCTCCAGTGCGAGGTCGACGGCGTCGGAAGCGAACGAGGCCTCCTCCAGCTCGGCCGGGCGGATGAGCGCCTCCCTGGCGTCGTCGTCCCCGAGCGAGTCGATCTCCGGGAACCTGAAGAGCCGCTCGGCGTAGGACTTCGCGTCGCCAGCGAGCTCGGCGATCTGGGGGAGCCCGGCGCCGACGAAGGTGATCGGGAGCTTGCGCTGGACTGTCTTGTGCAGGGCCTGGATCATGGCTTCGAGCTGCGCTGACCGCAGGAACTGTACTTCGTCCACGAGGATCGCGACGCCCCGACCGTGTTCCTGCGCAGCCTGTCCGAGCGCGACGAGGACGTCCGTCAGGTCCAGGGCGAGGTCGCCGTGATCAGCCAACCCCTCCGCCGGCTCGACATCCCAGGTCATCGACCAGGTACCGGTGTGGTCCACGGACATGCCGAAGGCGGTCAGGACTTCGGCCGCCCGTCGCGCGCGATCCGTCCATCGCTTGCGTGGAGAGATCTGGAGCAGTGCCGACCGGAGGAGCGAGGCCATCGTCTGCCGGAACTGTCCATCGTCGTGCTTGCTCGCCTCGAGCTCGACGACCTCCCAGTTCGCCGTTCGCGCCAGCTCCGCGAACTCGTTGAGCAGTACCGTCTTCCCGACGCCTCGGAGCCCGGTCATGATCAGCGACTGGTCTGTACGCCCGCGGGCGAGCCGCTGGAGGAGCACTTCGAAAGCGCGGGTGTGCTCGAAGCGTCCCGCAACGATCTCGGGAGTCGCTCCAGCGTTCGGCGTGTACGGATTCCTCACGCTGTCCATGCGCCAGACCTTAGCGGATTTACCTCGTTTTAGTCATCGCAGATAAAATGGGATAACACTCGAAAGATCAGGACTCGGTGTCGTCGACCAGCAGGTCCTCGTGCCGGTAGTCGTCCGCCCGCAGCCCGGCGCGGGCGATCATGTGCGTCGAGACGGGCACCAGGAACAGCTGGAACACCATGATGGGCAGGACGACCCAGAACGCCGTCCAGGTCCCCACCGCGACGACGATCGCGGCCAGCCCGAACGCCAGCCCGAGCACCTGCGGCTTCGCCATGGCGTGCAGGCGGACGAGCGGGTCCGGGAACCGCACGATGCCGACCCCGGCGCCGAGGGACAGCAGCGAGCCGATGAGCAGCAGGGCGAGCGCGATCCACGCCCGCACGCCGGCGCCGTCGAGGAACGCCTGGATCATCTCGGTCACGACTGCTCCTCTGCTTCGGCGGCGTGCTCGGGGGTGGTGACGCTCAGGCCCTCGTCCGACGGGTCCGACGATGGCGTGACCGCTCGGGCCACGGCGACGGTGGCGAACACGCTCGTCGCCGCGATCACCACGAGTACGGGGATCCCGGTCAGGTCGCGCCGGACCACCATCGACGCCGCGATCACCACGAGCACGGTCGTCAGGACCATGTCCGATCCGATCATGCGGTCGAGGATCGTCGGGCCGCGCACGATCCGGAACACCGCGAGCGCGAGGGTGGCACCGAGCAGGGCCAGGACCAGGGCGATGCCGATCCCCATGACGACGACGGCGGCGCTCATCGGGTGACCTCCGGCAGCGGTTCGGACAGTTCGGAGACGTCCTGCTTCGACCCCAAGGCACGGATCACCATGGCCTCGATGCCGAGGGCCTCGCGACGAGCGGCCTCGACCTGCTCGACCCGCTCGGTGTCGAGCACGTGCAGCAGCAGGCGCCGGCGCCGCAGGTCGACGTCGGCGACGTACGAGCCGGGCACCAGCGAGATCGCGAGGGTCGCCAGCGTGAAGGTCATCTCGGCAGTGGAGTGCAGCTGCACGAGCGTGATGGAGCTGCGGCGGACACCCCGCGGGCGGAACGCGACCCAGGCGACCCGGAACGACGCCGTGATGACGAGTCCGGACCACACCACGAGGAACCGGACGGCGTGCACGATCGAGAACCGGGCCGACAACGGGACCGGCGGGAGCGGCAGCGCCTGGGTTACCAGGAGCGCCACCACGATGCCGCAGAGCAGGGTCAATGGCGTCCACGAGCCCCAGAGCAGGGCCCACAGGACGGTCAGCCCGGCGACGAGCGGGACGTCGTACCGCCACGCCACCGCGATGCGGCGGGCGTTCGCGACGTGTCGGGTGTCGGTGTTCACCGGTCACCCCCGAGGACGGCCTGCACGTACCGGTCCGGCGACTCGAGCGACTCCGCTGCGCGGCTCGCGTACCCGTAGAGCGGGCCGGCGACCACCGTGAGGGCGACGGATCCGAGGACCGCGACCGTCGTCACGCCGACGAGCATGCGCGGCAGTCGGACCTTGGTCGGCGCTTCGCCGACCGTCTCGGTCGACCCGGTGGTCGGACGGGAGGCACTGCTCGCGTGGGGTGCGTCGGTGACCGTCACCGAGCCTCCTGGGTGGAAGGCCTCACCCGTCTCCTCGGAGACGGTCAAGGGGGCGGGTTCCGGCGACCGCAGGGCTGCGTGCGGTTCGGCGGTCGTCGCGTGCGGCGCCGCGGCCTCGGCCGCGGGCTTCGGCCGCCAGAAGGCGGCGTCCCACACGCGCATCAGCGCGTACAGCGTGAGGAGCGACGTGACCACGCCGGCGGCGATCGTGACGTACGCCAGCGGGGAGCCGTCCTCGGCGGCGGCGCGGAACAGCCCGAGCTTGCCGATGAAGCCGGAGAACGGCGGGATGCCGCCCAGGTTGAACGCCGGGATCAGGTACAGCGCGGCCAACAGCGGCGCGGCCTTCAACAACCCGCCGAGCGACCGGGTCGACGTGGTCCCCCCGACGCGTTCCATCAGGCCGGACACCAGGAACAACGTGGTCTGCACGACGATGTGGTGCACCGTGTAGAACACCGCGGCCGCCGTCCCCGCGACCGTCCCGAGTCCGACACCCATCACCATGAAGCCGATGTGGCTGATGAGCGTGAAGGACAGCAGGCGCTTGACGTCGGTCTGGGACACCGCACCGAGCACCCCGACGACCATCGTCAACACCGCCACCACGAGCAGCACGTTGTTCAACTGCGGCCCGGGGAAGATCACCGTCTCGAGGCGGATGATCGCGTAGATGCCGACCTTCGTCAGCAGACCGGCGAAGACGGCCGTGACCGGGGCCGGGGCCGTCGGGTACGAGTCCGGCAGCCAGAACGCCAGCGGGAAGACCGCCGCCTTGATGCCGAAGCCGATGAGCAGCATCGTGTGCAGGAGCAGCTGCACGTGCTCGGGCAGATCGGCGACGCGCTCGCTGATCTGGGCGATGTTGACCGTGCCGGTCGCGCCGTACACCAGGCCGATCGCGGCGAGGAAGATCGCCGACGCGATCAGGCTCGTGACGATGTACGTGGTGCCGGCCCGGACACGCTGCTCGCTGCCACCCAGGGTGATGAGCACGTAGCTCGCCACGAGCAGCATCTCGAACGCGACGTACAGGTTGAACAGGTCGCCGGCGATGAACGAGTCGAGCACGCCCGCGGCCAGGACGAGGTAGGTCGGGTAGAAGATCGTGACCGGGGCCTCGCCGTCGTCGGCTGCGAGCCCCTGACCGATCGAGAACAGCAGGACGATGAGCAGCACGCTGGCGCTCACCGTGAGGAGCAGGGCGCTGAGGCGGTCGACCACCAGTGAGATGCCGTACGGGGCGTCCCACCCGCCGACCTGCACGACGATGGTGCCGTGGTGGTCGACGAGCACCATGAGGGTCGCGGCGACGGCGAGTGCGACGACGAGCACCACGACGGTGATCGCTCGCTGGAGCTTCTGGTGCCGCAGGAGGCCGAGTGCGACGGCTGCGCCGAGCAGCGGGACGAGGACGAGGAGCGGGACGAGCCAGGTCATCGGTTCACTCCGTCCTGGTGCGGTCGGTGTTCGTGCGGATCGTCGGCGTCCTCGGGGGACTTCGGGTCGAAGTCGGCTTCCGGGTCGTCGTCGGGGTCGTCGCGTGTGCGGCCGATGGCGACGTCGGCTTCGTCGACCTCGACCTCGTCGGCACGGGACAGCTGCCACGAGCGGTGGATGAGGGCGAGCAGGAACGCGCTGACGGCGAAGGTGATGACGATCGCGGTCAGGGCGAAGGCCTGGGGGAGCGGGTCGGTGATGCCCTCGGAGGACTTGCCGATCGGCGGGTTGCCGGCGGCGCCCGACATCACCAGCAGGAGCAGGTTCAGGGCGTTGCCGAGCAGCAGGAAGCCGAGCAGCATCCGGGTCAGGGACCGTTCGAGCAGCAGGTAGACGCCGCAGGAGAACAGCACGGCCATCGCGATCACGAGGACGAGGGTGACGGTCATGTGGCGCTCCCTTCCGGGGTGGGGGCCTCGAGGGTGTCGCGAACGGACCCCTCGGTGGTGTCGCGGGTGGGCGCCCCGGCGTCTTCGAGGCGTTGCCGGTCCACCTCGGCGCCGAGGCTGCGGAGGACGTCGAGCACCAGGCCGACGACGACCAGGTACACGCCGATGTCGAAGAACGTCGCGGTGACGAACTCGACGTGGCCGAGGATCGGGACGGTCGCCTCGAAGAACTCGGAGTACAGGGCTTCGCGACCGAAGAACAGCGGCACGATCGCGGTGATCGCTGCCGTCGCGACACCGAGTCCGAGCAGTCGACCGGCACGGACCGGGGCGGCGGCGCCGAGTTCGGCCGGGCCACCCGCCAGGTAGCGGGCCGCCAGCGCGATGCCGGCGACGAGGCCACCGGCGAAGCCGCCGCCGGCCGCGTTGTGCCCGGCGAACAGCAGGTACACCGACAGGACGATGAGCCCGTGGAACAGCAGTCGGACCACGACGTCGAGGAGTGCCGAGCGGCCGGTCGGGATGGCGGCGCTCGTCGGCAGCCAGGCGCGCGGCTCGCCGTCGGTGCGCTGGCCGTCCGCCGTCAGCTTCTCCGGCAGGTCACGGAGCCGGGGCAGCGTGTCCTCGCGGGAGTTCACGAAGATGAGGCTCGCGACGCCCGTGGCTGCGGCGACGACGACGGTGAGCTCACCGAGGGTGTCCCAGCCGCGCAGGTCGACGAGGGCGACGTTGACGACGTTCAGGCCGTGCCCGAACGAGCTCGTGAGCGCCGGCAGGTCCGGCCAGATCGGGTCGGCGGTGCGCGCCGAGGCGGCGACGATGACGACGATCGCCAGCGTGAGTCCGGCGAGCCCCGCGAAGAGCGCACGGACGATGCGGAACCGGCTCGGGTTCGTCGTCGCGATGCGCGGGGGGAGCCGCCGGAGCACCAGGACGAACGCGATGAGGGTGACGGTCTCGACCACGAGCTGCGTGAGGGCGAGGTCGACCGCGCCGTGCAGGACGAACAGGACGGACATGCCGTAGCCGGTCACGCCCACCAGGACGGCGGCGGCGAACCGGGTCTTCGCGGTGAGGACGGCGATCGCGCCGACGGACATCACGATGACGACCGGGATCTGCCCCCACGAGTCGGAGAACCGGACGTGGAACTCCCACGGCCCGCCGAGCACGAGGTTCGCGAGCGCACCCGCGACGAACACCGACAGGATCACCGTCAGGTAGTAGGGGAGCGAACCCCGCTGCACACCGGCGGTCAGGCCCGTCGCGAACCGGTCGAGGCCGCGCATGAGGTGCCGGTAGGTGCCCGAGGCACTCGGGAACCCGGCGAGCTGGTGCTGCAGTGCCTCGACCGGACGTCGGAGGGCGAACAGCGCGAGACCGCCGACCAGCGTGACGGCCGAGATGCCGAGCGCCGGTTCGAGGCCGTGCCAGAGCGCGAGGTGGGGAACTTCCTCGCCGGGGAGCGCGGCCACCGTCGCGGCGGGCTCGATGCCGTGCGCGACGACCGGGGTCAGCAGGCCGAGGGCGAGACCGGTCAGCGCCAGGATCGACGGCACCACACCCAGACCGTGCAGGGCGTGCGGTTCCGTCTGGGCGACGTCGGGCTTGCGGGCGAACGCTCCCCAGAAGAAGCGGAGCGAGTACGCCACGGTGAGCACCGAGCCGAGCGTCACACCGACGAGGGCGAACCAGGCCCAGCCGGCGTCGGGACCGTGCAGCGACTCGGTGAACCCGGTCAGCACGGCTTCCTTCGCGACGAAGCCGATCGTCGGCGGGATGCCGGCCATGGACACGAGCGCGAGGGCGGCCACGACGGCCAGCCACGGTGCCTTCCGGCCCAGGCCGCTCAGGCGCCCGAGGTCGCGGGTGCCGGTGGTGTGGTCGATCGCACCGACCACCAGGAAGAGCGTGGACTTGAACGCGGCGTGCGCCACGAGCAGGGCGACCCCGCCGAGCGCCACCGCGGGCGCGCCCCACCCGGCGGCGAGCACGAGGAACCCGAGCTGCGCGACGGTGCCGTAGGCGAGCAGGAGCTTGAGGTCGGTCTGGCGGAGCGCTCGGTAGCCACCGATGAGCATGCCGAGGACACCGAGCACGGTGATCGTCTCGCGCCAGCCGTCGAGCAGTGCGAACGCCGGGGCGAGCCGGGCCACGAGGTAGATGCCGGCCTTCACCATCGCTGCGGCGTGCAGGTACGCGCTGACCGGGGTCGGAGCGGCCATCGCCGCCGGCAACCAGAAGTGGAACGGCACGATCGCCGACTTCGTCAGTGCGCCGAGCAGGACGAGGACCACCGAGACGGTGACGATCGGTCCGGTCGGCGGTGCAGCGATGATGCCGGAGAGCGAGGTCGTGCCCGCCGCGACCGACAGCATGACCAGACCGGCGAGCATCGCCAGACCACCGGCGGTGGTGACGACGAGGGCCTGCATCGCGGCCGCACGGCTCGCACGCTTGTCGGCGTCGTGCCCGATGAGCAGGTACGAGAAGACCGTGGTGGCTTCCCACAGGACGAAGAGCACGATGACGTCGTCGGCGAGGACGAGGCCGAACATCGACCCGGCGAACGCGGTCAGCACGCCCGCGAACCGGCCGATCCCCGGTTCGTCGCGGCCGAAGTACGAGGCGCAGTAGACGAGCACGAGGGCCCCGACGATCGACACGACGAGCGCGAGGACCCACGACAGGGCGTCCATCCGCAGCGTGATCTCGAGGTCGAGCTGCGGGACCCACCGGTGCCGTTCGACGACGCTGCCGTGCAGGGCCGCGTCCGTCTGCAGCACCGTCAGCACGGCGGCGGCTGCGGGCGCGAGGGCGGCCACGTAGAACACGCGGCGGCCGAGGACGGGGGTCAGGGCGGGGACGATCAGGGCGACGATCGCGAACGCGACGAGGACGAGGACCATCGGGCACCTCCTCGGGGTCGGGCTGCAGTCCGGCTCACTGGGCCCTCACAGCCTACGAAGAGTGGGATGTGGAGAACCTGTGCGACCGGACAGCATGCTCGCGCTCGGTTCACACTGTGAACACCACTCTGCCCGCGCTCCCGGCGGGCTGTCCGGCCCACGTCGCCTCGACGTCCGCCAACCGCACGGCTGTCGCGTCCACCCGGACGGTGCCGTCCGCGATCGCACCGACGATGCCCGGCAGCTCGGCGACGAAACCGGCACGACCGACCGATCCCTGCCCGCTGCCGACGATCGTCAGGCCCGAGGCCCGCAGTGCCGCGGACGGGATCGTCGCCTCGTGGCCCGCGGTGGAACCGATCGCGATCCAGTCGAGTCGGCGTCCGCGGTCGGCGCGCGCGGTGACGACGGCGCGCATGACGTCGGCGGCGGGCTGGCCCCAGACGTAGTCGATGACCACGTCGACGTCGGCTGCCGCTGCGCCGAGTGTGTCGACGTCGCTCAACGGCAGCACGACGTCGGCGCCGAGGGCGGTGAGCGCCGCCAGTCGCTCCGGGTTGCGACCGCTCGCGACGACGTGTGCGGCACCGAGGTGCTTCGCCACCTGCACCGCCGCGGTGCCCGAGGCCCCGGTCGCGCCGAGCACGAGGACGCGGCTGCCCGGGGCGAAGTCGATCCGCCGGCGCAGGGCCACCCACGACGACAGCACCGGGTTCACGCCGGCGGCCACGGTGACCGGGTCGGCGCCATCGGGCAGGACGACGCTCGCCCGTGGGTCGACCGCGACGCGCTCGGCCATGGTGCCGCGGGTGTCGCTCGCGACGGCGACGTAGCGGAGCGTGCCGTCGGGGAACCGGGCGACGCCGTCGACGCCGGGGACCAGGGGGAGCGCGCCCTCGCTGGTGTAGTGCGAACCGTCGGCCTGCGAGCGGACCCGCGGGTGGAGCCCGGCCGCGACGACGTCGACGACGACCTCGGCGGGTCCGGGAGCCGGTTCGCCGAACTCCTGCCAGGTCGGGGCGTGGCCGAACTCGGTGACGACTGCTGCGTGCATGGTGTCCTCCATTTGCTTCGCGTTACGAACAAAGTAGTTCGCATCACGAAATTCGTCAACTAGGCTGGAGCGGTGCAGGAGATGACCGAGGACGAGCAGCTCGTCGATGCCCTGGGCGAGGCCGCCTTCCGGACGATGGGTCCGCTGACCGGGCTCGCGGCCGATGCGGGGCTGTCACTGACGCAGCTGCGGGTCCTCGCGATCCTGCGTGACCGTCGTCTGCGGATCGGTGACCTGGCGCAGTACCTGGGGCTCGAGAAGTCGACGATGACCGGGTTGGTGGCGCGCGCGGAGAAGAAGGGGTTGCTCGCACGGCAGCCGAACGCGGACGACGCACGCGCGGTGGACGTCGTGATCACCGACGCCGGTCTCGAGGTGGCGCGCTCGCTCGAGGGTGCGATCCGCGATGCACTGCTGCCGCTCACTGCTCGGTTGCCGGAGCGGGACCGGCGGCAGCTGCGCGTGCTCCTGGAGCAGATGCTGCGCTGAGTCCTCAGCGGCCGTGGGCGCGTGCCGGGATCTGCGTCGCGAGCTTGCCGCCGGAGACGTCGAGCAGGGTGCCGGTGATGTAGCCCGAGGCGTCGCTCGCCACGAAGACGAGCAGGTCGGCGACGTCGTCCGCGGTCTCCCACCGGCGCAGCGACAGGGTGTCGAGCAGGCGGTCCTGGGCCTCGGCCGGCATGGTCGCGAATCCGTTCATCGCCGTCGGGACCATGCCCGGCGCGTACGCGTTGACGGTGATGCCCCACGGGCCGAGCTCCGACGCCAGCACCCGGGTGAACGAGACGACCGCAGCCTTGGACGCCGCGTAGGCAGCGCTGCCGACACTCGGCACGATGGCGGCGAACGAGGCGGCGTTGATGATCCGCCCCCGGCCCGCGGCCTGCATCACCGGCGCGACGGCCTGGCTCATCAGGAAGGTGCCGCCGAGGTTGACGTCCATGCACCGGCGCCAGGCGTCCCACTGCAGCTCGGCGACGGTGCCCTCGACGTTGATGCCGGCGTTGTTCACGAGCACGTCGATCGTGCTGTGGCGGGCGACGACCTCGTCGACGGCGGCCCGGACCGACTCGGGGTCGGCGACGTTGCACACGACGTGGTCGAGCGGGAAGTCGGGCTCGAAGGCCAGGTCGAGGGCGACGACGCGACACCCCTCGGCGACGAAGCGATCGGCGAGCGTGCGTCCGATCCCGCGTGCTGCTCCGGTCACGACCACCACGCGGTCGGTCAGGTCGAGGTGCATCGTTGCTCCTGTCGTCGTTTGCTGCAATAGGCATACTATTGCAGCATGGCGAAGCAACGGGTGCTCTGGGTCACCGGCGGCGGCAGCGGCATGGGTGCCGCGAGTGCCGAGGCCGCTGCGCGCGACGGGTGGACGGTGGTCCTGAGCGGGCGGCGCGTGGACCGGCTCGAGCAGGTCGCTGCGACGATCACGGCCGCCGGCGGCACGGCGGAGGTCCTGCCCCTCGACGCTGCCGATCCCGCTGCCGTCGCGTCTGCGCGGGACGCCGTGCTCGAGCGGTTCGGACGACTCGACGCGGTCGTGCTCGCCGCCGGGCTGAACGCACCGCGGCGCCGGTGGGACGACCAGTCGTTGCCGGACTTCCGCGCGATCGTCGACACGAACCTCACCGCGGTGGTCACGGTCGTCGACGCCGCACTGCCTGCGCTCCGCGAGTCCGGCGGCGTGGTCGTCGTGGTGTCGTCCTACGCCGGGTGGTCCTTCCAGCCCGGTGCCGGTGTCGCGTACTCCGCCTCGAAGACCGCGCTCGGTTCGGTCGTCCGGAGCCTCAACCAGCAGGAGGCACACCACGGGGTCCGGGCGACGCACCTGTGCCCCGGTGACGTCGCGACCGACTTCCTCGACCAGCGGCCGTCGGTGCCCGACGCCGCCGCACGATCGGTGATGCTGCAGCCGGAGGACATCGCCCGTGCGGTGTCGTTCGTGCTCGAGGCGCCGTCGTACATGCGCATCGACGAGCTCGTGGTCAGCCCGGTGTCCCAACGGTGACCAGCACGTTCGACCGCGTCGTCGACGAACTCGGCGGAGCGATCGTCACCAGCGTCCTGCCCGCCGGACACCGGGACAGCATCGACGGGTTCGCCGTCCGCACGGGCGCCAGTCGCAGCATCGTCCGCGAGGCCGTCCGCGTCCTCGTCGCCCTCGGCCTGCTCACCGCGCGGCGCCGCGTCGGCGTCACCGTCCTCGGTGTGAGCGAATGGGACGTCCTGGATCCGCGCGTCGTGCGGTGGCGCCTCCGGGGCCCGGACGGTGACCGCGTGGCGGTCGAGCTCCGCGAGCTCCGCGCGGCGGTCGAACCCGCCGCAGCCGCCGCAGCAGCCCGGCGGGCGCCGCTCGACGAGTGCGCGGACCGACGGGAGGCGCTCCGCACCACCGCGGACGAGCTCGCCGCCGCAGCGGCCCGCGACGACCGCCTCGACTTCGTGGCCGCCGACGTGCGGCTCCACGCGCTCGTGCTCGACCTGTCCGACAACGCGCTGTACCGACGGCTGCACCGCGTCGTGGGCCAGGTGCTGCGCGAACGCGGGAGCCTCCGTCCGGACCGGCACGACGTCGGCCTGCACATCGCGCTCGCCGATGCCGTCCTCGACGGTCACCCGGACGCCGCGGCCGCAGCGATGCGGGCGATCGTCGAGCGCACGTGAGCGGTGCCCCGCCGACCTGGGAAGATGGAGTCCGGTGCGCTCCTCCGGCGCCCGTGGAGGGTGAGCGTGGACGCAGCACAGGACCTGGTCGTCCAGCTCATCGGCACCCCGTGGACGTTCGTCGTGGTCGGCCTCGTGCTCGCCGTCGGCAGTGTCGCGGTCTTCCTCCCCAGCCAGGCGCTCGTCGTCGCGGTCGGCACGCTCCTGGTGGGCGGTGACGGCGGCCTCCTGCCGGTCCTCGTCCTGGTCGTGGCGGCCTCGATCGGCATGGTCCTCGGCGACCTCGGGCTGTACCACCTGGCGCGCTCGGTCGACCTCGGCTCGAGGTCGTGGTTCGCGCGTCCGAAGGTCCGCAAGGCCCGGGACGCCATCGACGGCCGCTACCGTGCCGCTCCCGGGCGCATCGCGGTCCTCGGACGCTTCATCCCGATGGGCCGGCTGACGACGAACCTGGTCGGCGCGGACAGCGGGCTCGACGTTCGGCGGTTCCTCGTCAGCTGCGTGCTCGCCGACGTCGTGTGGGCCGCGTACTGCGTCGGCATCGCGGCGGCCACCGGACGCTGGAGCCGCGAGCAGCCGTTCCTCGTCACGACCCTTGCGGTCGTGGCGTCGATCCTGCTCGGCCTCGCGATCACGGCGATCGAGAAGGCCGTGCGACGACGCGGCGAGGCGGCGGCTGCGGCCTGACGAACGTAGGGTGGGGACACCGTTCGAAGGAGAACCCGTGCTGCTCGACGACCTCGTACCGGACCCTGACGCGCTCGAGCGCATCGCCACCGGCAGCACCTGGGCCGAGGGACCCTGCTGGATCCCGGCGTCCCGCACCCTGCGCTGGTCGGACATCCCCGGCGATCGGATCCTGCAGTGGCACGCCGACTCCGGCGAGACCTCCGCGTACGCCGAGGGCGTCGAGTTCACCAACGGCCGGACCCTCGACCGCGACGGCAGCGTCGTCCAGTGCTCGCACGGGCTCCGGCGGGTGGAGCGGGACCGCGACGGCGTCGTCACGCCGATCGTCGACGCCTGGGCCGGCGGGCGGTTCAACTCGCCGAACGACGTCGTCGTCGCCCGGGACGGCAGCGTGTGGTTCACCGACCCGGCCTACGGCATCACCCAGCCGCGCGAAGGCCACCCCGGCGTGCGCGAGTACGGCGACCACTGGGCGTTCCGCTGCGGACCGTCCGGCGAGGGCCTGCGCCCCGTCGCGACCGACGTCGACGAGCCGAACGGGCTCGCCTTCGACCCGTTCGAGCAGGTCCTCTACATCGCGAGCTCATCGGGGGACGAACCGGTCATCCGCGCCTACGACCGCCGCGGTGACGGCGGCGACCTGCTCAAGAACGGCCGGGTGTTCGCGCGACTCGAGCCGGGCGAGGGCGCACCGGACGGCATCCGGGTCGACGTGCACGGCAACGTGTGGTCGTCGTCGCACCGCGGCGTCGTGGTGTTCGACCCCTCGGGCGAGCGGATCGGCGAGGTGGCCGTCCCCGAGGTGACGTCGAACCTGTGCTTCGGCGGCGAGGACGGCACGACGCTGTTCCTGACGGCGACGACGTCGGTGTACCGGATCGCCACGACGACGCGGGACGCTGCCGTATCCTGACTCGGCCATGCAGTGCGACTACTTCGACCGCGGGGTGTGCCGGTCCTGCACGCTCATGGGGCAGCCCTACGCCGACCAGGTCCTCGACAAGGAGCTCCGCACCCGCGAACTCCTGCACGACGCCGTCGAGGCAGCTGGTGGCCCCGGAGCCGTCACGTGGTCACCGGCGATCACGAGCCCCGAGTCCGGGTACCGGAACAAGGCGAAGATGGTGGTCGGCGGTTCGACCGAGCACCCGACCGTCGGCATCCTCGACCACCGGCAGCGCGGCGTCGACCTGCGGCACTGCGGGATCTGCACGCCCGGCATCCGACACGCGCTGCCCCTGCTCGCCGACTTCGTCCAGACCGCGGGGTTGATTCCGTACGACGTCGCTGCCCGACGCGGCGAGCTGAAGTACGTCCTGGTCACCGAGTCGCCCGACGGCGAACTCATGGTGCGGTTCGTCCTGCGGTCCGAGGGGCAGGTGGCTCGGATCCGGCAGTACCTCGATGTGCTGCGCGACGCCCTGCCGAACGTGGTGGTCGTCACGGCGAACCTGCTGCCCGAGCACAAGGCCGTGACCGAGGGCGACCGGGAGATCGTGCTCACCGAGCAGGAGACGCTGCCGATGCGCCTCGGCGGGATCACGATGCACCTGCGGCCGCAGAGCTTCTTCCAGACCAACACCGTCGTCGCCACCGAGCTGTACGCGCAGGCCTCGGCGTGGATCGACGAGCTCGACCCGGCGTCGATGTGGGACCTGTACTGCGGCGTGGGCGGGTTCGCCCTGCACGCTGCGCGACCGGGACGAGCGGTGACGGGCATCGAGACGAGTGCCGAGGCGATCCGTTCGGCGAAGCAGTCCGCGCGCGAGGCCGGGCTCGAGGGGCTCCGGTTCGCCGCCGACGACGCCACCGAGCACGCACTCCGCGCCCGACCCGACACGGTGCCCGAGCTCGTCCTGGTGAACCCGCCACGACGCGGGATCGGCGAGGCGCTGTCGACCTGGCTCGAGGAATCCGACGTGCAGCACGTCGTCTACTCGAGCTGCAACCCGGTGACCTTGGCGAAGGACCTCGCGCGCATGCCCTCGTTCCGGCTGCGCCGCGCGCGTGTGCTCGACATGTTCCCCCAGACCGGCCATCTCGAGGCCGTCACGCTGCTGTCGCGGGCGTGATCCGGGCCTCCCGACCGTCATTGCCAGGGAATTGCCAAGGTGACGTACCCGGGTACGGGTCGATGACCATGGCCATGGGCATCGAGGCGTACAGGTTCGGGTGCGGGGTACATAGCACCAATGGGTAGAACCGTTTGTCTCGGTTTGATAACGGTGAAGAGTTTCCTATGGTTGCCGACCGAGGTGCCGCCGGCCCGATGACCACTGCCCCCGGTGGCGCACCCCACAACTGACCGCGATCGGTCGGGGTGGGCAGTGGATTCCGCGTTCGAAGCGGCTCGTGACCCCGGTGGAGCAATCACATGAAGAAGCTTTCCCGTACCCGCACCATCGTCGGCGGCCTCGCGTTCGCCGGCATTGCCGCGACCGGTGTCGGCCTCGCGGCAACCCCCGCGAACGCTGCGTCCGGCTCGACCTGGGACGCCCTCGCGCAGTGCGAGTCCGGCGGCAACTGGGCCATCAACACCGGCAACGGCTACTACGGCGGCCTGCAGTTCAACCTCGGCACCTGGCAGGCGAACGGTGGCGTCGGCAGCCCCGCCGGCGCGAGCCGCGAGGCCCAGATCGCCGTCGCCGAGCGTGTCCTCGCCACGCAGGGCTGGGGCGCCTGGCCGGCCTGCTCGGCCCAGCTCGGACTGAGCGGCACGAGCGGTGCCGCACCGGCCGCCGCTGCTCCGGCTCCGGCAGCCCCCGCTGCTCCGGCCCCGACGCAGCAGGCCGCACCGGCTCCCGCTGCCCCGGAGCAGGCCGCACCGAGCACCCCGGCGCCGGCACCCGCGCAGGAGGCCGCCCCGGCAGCCACCACGCCGAGCAAGCCCGCCGCCGTGAAGACGAGCGGCAAGACCTACACCATCGCGTCGGGCGACACGCTCGACACCATCGCCACCAAGCTCAAGATCGACGGTGGCTGGAACAAGCTGTGGGCCGCGAACACGTCGACCATCGACGACGCGAACCTCATCTACTCGGGCCAGGTGCTGCAGCTCCCCGCCTGATCGTTCCACCGAACACGACGACGCCCCGCGACCTCGGTCGCGGGGCGTCGTCGTGCGTGGTGCGTGTCGAGAGGGTCGGGAGCGCTACTGCTGGTTGTCGGCCAACCAGGCCGCGACGTCGTCGGACCGCAGCGCCTGTGACAGCGAGCCGACCGCCAGGTCGTTGAGTGTCACGTAGGACTGCCCGTCCGGAGACGTCCCGGACCCCGCAGTCGGCACCGTGAACGTCTTGAGGTCGTCGGTCCGGACGTCGCGCAGTGACCACCCGAGGCCGACGAGGGTCGGGAAGGTCAGTCCGGCATCGACCGCCAGGTGCTCGCTCGTGGCGGTCACGAAGTCCTGGATGCGCCCGGGGTTCGTGATCGTGCCGCGGGAGAGCAACTCGCCGACGACCCCGCGCATGAACGCCTGTTGGTTCCGCACACGGGTGTGGTCGGCGTCGGCGAACGAGTACCGCTCGCGCACGAAGGCGAGTGCGGCGTCGCCGTCGAGCCGGTTCGCGCCGGCGACGAACTCGTGCTTCCCTGCGGCGAACGCCTGCCCGGAGTCGACCGTGACACCGCCGAGGGCGTCGGTCATGTCCTTGAACCCGGTGAAGTCGATCTCGGCGACGTGGTCGATGCGGACGTCGAGCAGCTGCTCGACGGTCTGCACGGTGAGCGGGATGCCGCCCCACGCGTACGCGGCGTTGATCTTGGCGCTCCCGTGACCCGGCACGTCGACCCACGAGTCACGCATGATCGACATCAGGTACACGGCCTGCCGGTCGGCCGGGACGTGCGCGAGCATCAGGGTGTCCGAACGGCCACCGGCCTCGGATGGCTTGCCGTCCGGTCCGCGTGCAGCTCGTGAGTCGGACCCGATGAGCAGGATGTTCTCGCCGCCGGACGCAGCCGGTCGGGTCCCGCTCGGGAACGGGTTCGCGATCGTGTCGTGGCGGGCGTCGAAGCTGCGCGCCAGGCCGCCGACGAAGATGCTCGCGACGACGGCGATCACGGTGGCGATGCCGATCAGCGAGCCGACCGTCGCGAGCAGTGCGACGAGGAACGGGCGTCGGCGCCGCGGGTGGCGTCCGCTTCGGGTGGCGGTGTCGGCGGCCAGGCGGGCCGCCCGTCGTTCGGACATGGGGGACTCCAACGGGTTCGCGTCGGCGTGCCACCGACCGACCCATCGTACCTCATGTGGTATTTCAGGTACAGCGTGTCAGTGTCCCGGTTGCCGTGCCTTCTCGAGCAGTTCCGTGAGGGCCGTCCGCAGTGCCGGATCGTCCGGCAGGACCTCGCGCTCGATGTGCCGAGCGGTCTCCCATGCTCGGCGTCCGTGATCGGTCACGGTCACGAGGCGCCGGCGTCGGTCGTCGGGGTGTGGGGTGCGCTCGACCAGGCCGTCCCGCTCCATGCGCTCGAGGGTCCGTGACATCGTCTGCGGCTGCACCCGTGCCGTGCGGGCGATCGTGTCGGCGCCGGTGGGGCCCGTGCGGATCAGGATGTCGACCGCGATGAGGGCTGCGTGCGGAAGCCCGATGGCGCGGAGGCGTTCATCCCAGTCCCGCTCGACCGAGCGTGCCGCGGCCGACAGCAGCCGGCCGAGGGGCCACTGCTCGGTCGTGTCGTCCATGCGCGCAGTCTACGGTCGACACCGATCGTGATCCGCGTCGCGACCGTCTAGTAATCAGCATGCTGACGACCGGTGTACGCTCACCGTCGTGTCCCGCTTCCTCCGCATCGTCCTCCCTGCGCTCGTCATCGTGGTCTGGCTCGCGATCGCCTCCGTCGGTGGTCCGTACTTCGGCAAGATCTCCGAGGTGTCGACGAACGACCAGACCTCGTTCCTGCCAGCATCGGCCGACGCCACCAAGGTGCAGGAGCGGTCGTCGGAGTTCCGACAGGAGTCGGGCGCACCCGCGATCATCGTGCTCGAGCGCGACGGCGGCATGTCCTCGTCCGACCTGACCGCGGCGAAGGGCCTCGCGACCCAGCTCGGTGACCGCGACGACGTCGAAGCCGTCAGCCCGGTGATCCCGAGCGAGGACGGCGACGCGGTGGAGATCGTCGCGACCCTCACCACGGCAGCCGACACCGGTGACGCGGTCGAGGCGATCCGCGCCGACGTCGACGACGCCCTGCCAGCCGGCATCAGCGGGTACGTCACCGGGCCCGCCGGGTTCACCGCCGACCTGACCGAGGCGTTCGCCGGCATCGACGGCCTGCTGCTCGGGGTGGCGCTCGCCGCGGTCTTCGTGATCCTGATCATCGTCTACCGGTCACCGCTGCTGCCGATCCTCGTGCTCGGCACCGCGACGTTCGCCCTGTGCGCCTCGATCCTCGTGGTGTGGTGGCTCGCGAAGGCAGACATCGTCACCGTGAACGGCCAGGTGCAGGGGATCCTGTCGATCCTGGTGATCGGCGCCGCGACGGACTACGCACTGCTCTACACGGCGCGCTTCCGCGAGGCGCTGCGCGACCACCGCACCGGCTGGGGTGCGACGAAGGCGGCCCTGCGGGGGAGCCTCGAGCCGATCCTGGCCTCGGGCGGCACCGTCATCGTGGGCGTGCTCTGCCTGCTGCTCTCCGACCTCAACTCGAACAAGGCGCTCGGTCCCGTCGCCGCGATCGGCATCGCGTTCAGCCTGTTGGCCGCCCTGTCGCTGCTGCCCGCTCTGCTGCTCGCGTTCCGTCGCGCTGCGTTCTGGCCGCTCCGTCCCGCGTACGGCAGCGCCCACCCGGTGCTCACCGGACCGGACGCGCGCGGCATCTGGGCCCGCGTCGGTCGGCTCGTCGCCAAGCGTTCCCGGGTGGTGTGGATCGTCTGCACGGTCGGGCTGCTCGCGATGGGCACGGGCCTGGTCGGGCTCAAGGCCGACGGGGTCCCGCAGAGCGACCTGGTCATCGGGGCCTCGCAGGCACGCGACGGGCAGGACGTCCTGGCCGACCACTTCCCCGGCGGCTCGGGCAGCCCGGCGCAGGTCATCGGGTCGGAGCGCGACCTCGACGCACTCGTCGACGCCGTCACGGGGGTCGACGGGGTCGACGGGGTCGTCGCGGCCGCGAAGGACGCACCGTCCGGCACGGTGCCCGTGACGGGCGACTCGACCTCGAGCGGCGGCGCCGCCGCTCCGACGGTGTCGCGGGGCGACGTGCTGCTCGAGGCCACGCTGTCCGACCCCGCCGACTCCGACGCCGCGGAACAGACGGTCCGCGACCTCCGCACCGCTGTCGAACGGGTCGATCCCGGCGCGGTCGTCGGCGGCGTCACCGCGACGGCCGTCGACACGAACGACACCGGGATCCGCGACCGCACGCTGATCATCCCCGTGGTGCTGGTCGTCATCCTGCTCATCCTGATGCTCCTGCTCCGCAGCGTCGTCGCCCCGCTCGTGCTCATCGGCAGCGTGATCGTGTCGTTCGCCGCAGCCCTCGGCGTCGGAGCGCTCGTGTTCGACCACGTGTTCCACTTCCCCGGCGCGGACCCGAGCGTGCCGCTGTACTCGTTCGTGTTCCTCGTCGCGCTCGGGGTGGACTACAACATCTTCCTCATGACGCGGGTGCGGGAAGAGGCGCTGCGGCACGGTCCGCACGAGGGGGTCCTGCGCGGACTCGGGGTCACCGGCGGGGTGATCACCTCGGCGGGCGTGGTGCTCGCGGCGACGTTCGCGGCCCTCGGCGTCATCCCGATCCTGTTCCTCGTGCAGATCGCGTTCGTCGTGGCGTTCGGCGTCCTGCTCGACACGATCGTCGTCCGTTCGCTGCTCGTGCCGGCGATCGCGTACGACCTCGGTCGGCGGGCCTGGTGGCCGTCGCGCCTCTCGCGCGCGAACCATCACATGTGACACGCTGGGTGCATGCCAGTTCCTTCGACGCAGCCCGCCGCCGAGCGCAAGCTCCTCCGTGACACCGTGCAGGACAAGATCCGCGACGCGATCATGGACGGCACGCTGGAGCCCGGCGAGCGGCTCAACGACGACGACCTGATCGCGTGGCTCGGGGTCTCCCGCACCCCGATCCGCGAGGCACTGGCGGAACTCGCCCGCGCCGGCCTGATCGAGATGGCACCGAACCGCTACACCCGTGTGGCGGCCCCGACGAAGGACGAGCTCCTCGACGCCTACCGCACGCTCGGCGTCATCTACGGGGGCGTCGTGCGCCTGGCGGTGCCCAACTTCACCGAGCCGCAGCGCAAGAAGATCGTGAAGATGCTCGACGACGTCATCGCGCGGGTCGGCGCCGACGAGCAGGACCAGGTCGCCCGCAACGGCGCCGACATCTACTCGCAGTGGGCGGACGCCTGCGGCAACCCGTCGCTCGTGCAGCTCTGCCGGTCGACCACCGACGGGCTGTCCTTCAAGCTCCGGGTCCCCGAACTCGCCGAGCTGATCCCGGCCGCGGTGATCCTGCCCGAGCTCGCCAACCTCAAGGCAGCCGTCCTGGCGAAGGACCCGATCGCGGCCGAGCTCGCGATGGAGGCCATCCACCTGCTGCCGTCGCGCGCGTAGCGCCCCGTCGCCCCGCCCTCACGCGCGTCTCGGGCGCGAAAGCGACAGATGTCCGCGAACATTCCGCGGCAGACTGTCGCTTTCGCGGGAATCCCGTCCCGGCGGGCGTCGGCCGGCGGGCGGCGGGCCGCGACGCCCGCGTCAGTGCGCGACGGCGCTGATCATCCCGAGACCGACGCTGATGCGGTCGGCGACCTCGATGAGGTCCTCGGCGAGGGAGTCCAGGTCGCGGTCACGCAACTGCGTCAGGCGCCCCGAGATCGACAGCGCCGCCGCGATCCGCCCCGAGGCGTTGCGGATCGGTGCCGCGATGCAGAACCGGCCGAGCGCGAGCTCCTGGTTCTCCTCGCACCAGCCGCGCTTCGCCGAGGCGGCGAGATCGGCCGTCAGGGCGTCGTGCGTGGTGATCGTGTGGTCGGTGTACCGGGCCAGGTCGTCCCCGAGCAGCGAGCGCCGTTCGTCCGGCGACAGGTCGAGCATCAGCGCCTTGCCGAGTGCGGACGCGTGCATCGGCTGCCGCATCCCGATCATCGTGTGCGACTTCGGCGCGAGCGACCCCTCGAAGTGGCAGAGGTAGATGCACGACGCGGCGTCCTGCACGCCGACGTTGGCAGTCAGCCCGACGCGGTGCGCGAGTTCCTGCGCCGCCGAGCGGCTCTCGCGGTGCACCGGGTTGTGGTTGAGCCCCTGGCTGGCGAGCTCGAGCACGGCCCGACCGACCGAGTAGGCCTGGGTCTCCGGGTCGCGTCTGACGTACTCGAGCGACTCGAGCGTCGCCAGGAGCCGGCCCGTGGTCGAGGTCCCCAGCCCGATCGCCCGCGCGATGTCGGAGGCTCGCACCGCGCCGTCGGACGCGCCGAGCGCACCGAGGACCGCTGCGGCTCGCTCGATGCTCTGGTTCGGAGGGGTGGTCGCCATCCCCTCATTCTGGCCCGTCCCGGCGCGCGTCAGGAGACCTTCACGGCGCTCGCGGTGACGAACGGGGATCCGTTCGTCGCGGTCACGACGACCCGCAGGGCCGCCGTGCGCACCGGATCGACGTCGTGGATGCGGTGGCGGTGCCGGTTCGCGTCGACCGCGGCGAGCGTCCGCCAGGTCCCGTCGACGCACGCCTCGATCCGGTAGTCGCGGGCGAGGGTGGGCACGGCGTCCCAGGGCGTGCGGTGGTGGTGCAGGTTGATGAGGTCGGCGTCGACGTCGTCGTTCCAGACGATGCGCACCTGGCGGACGTCGATGGGCTCCGCCCAGTCGAGCGCGAGCACGGCTGCGCCGGCACCCGCACCGGACGACCACATGTGCGGTCCGCCGAACGGGCGCTGGTGGCCGTCGCTGACCCGGGAGGCCCGCCACGCGTCCGTCTCGCCGGCCGCGGTGAACGCGAACGCGTGTCCGCGCAGGGCGCGCGCCTCCCAGTCCGTCACGGGCTGGCCGGACTCCTCGGGGATGTGGTCGTCGAACTGCTCGTCGTCGGCGGCGCGGGCGCGCAGGGCCATCACGCCGTAGGGGTGTCCGTCGGTCAGGACCAGGCGGACGCCGGGCTGCCGACGGACCACGACGACCGCGTTGCACGGTGCGTCCGGGTGGAAGTCCAGATCGACGACCGCTTCGCCCGGTCCGGCGGCGACGTGTGCGGAGTGCGTGCTGACGTGGTCGATCGGGGCGTAGTTCTGGGGCTTGCCGGTGGTCCAGAGCTCGACGGTGAGGTCGGTGTCCTCGTCCGTCTCGGTGCGGAGCCGGAACTCGCCGAGCGCGGGGTCGGCGGGCAGGAGGACCGCGACGTCTCGGTCGAGGTCGAAGCGGTCGGCGGTCGCGAACGGCGTCGTGTCGATCGTGGTCAGCTCGCTGCTCGCGGTGATGCGGGCTGTGCGGGCCAGGTCGGCGGGGTCGTCGGCGCGGACCCCGATGACCGGTGCGTCCTCGCGCAGCAGGGTCTGCTGCAGCAGGGCGATGTGCTCGGTGCCGAGGGAGCGTGGTGTCGTGCCGTGCCGGGCGACCAGGTGTGCGGCGGTGCCCGCTGCCTGCCCCTGGGCTGCGCAGGTGGCCATCACCCGGGTGGATCCGAACGCCACGTGCGACGCGGAGATGTCGCGGCCGGCGAACAGCAGGTTCGACACGTTCGCCGAGTACAGCGACCGGAACGGGATGTCGTAGGTGCCGTCGGTGTACCGCTGCTGGGCGCCGGCGGTCTCGGCGTAGACGCCCTCGACGGGGTGCAGGTCGATCGACCAACCGCCGAACGCCACCGTGTCGGGGAACGAGCGCTGCTCGAGCAGGTCCTGCTGCGTCAGGGTGTGGTCGCCGACGAACCGGCGGTACTCGCGCTTGCCGGGGATCGCGCCCACCCAGTCGAGCGTCAGGGTGTCCGCGTCGAACGCCCCCGAGTTCTTGATGTGGTCCCAGATGCCGTAGACGACACCCCAGAGTTCGTCGCGGATGCGTTCGTTCTCGGCGACGGTGTCGAGTGCGCCGCCCCACTCGATCCACCAGTAGTTGCAGCCGTTGTCGCCGGTCCGGATCGCCCGGTTCGCCAGGATCGGCGTCGTGGACAGGTCGACGGCGATCGACGGCGGGACGAACCGGTCGTACCGGCCGGTGTCGTGCGTCGAGAAGAAGACCGAGCTGCCCAGCAGTTCGTCGTCCGCCTGCTCGGGTGCCCAGGCTTCGCCGTGTTCGTCGCGGCCCTCGCGCCCGATGCGGTACTCGGCGCCGGCGAGGGCTCCGACGAGGCCGTCGCCCGTGCAGTCGAGGAACACCGGTGCCGTGAACGTCGTCTCGATCTCCGACCCCATGGTCCAGCCCGTGACGGCGGTGATGCGCGGTGGGCCGCCGGCGTCGTCCGTCGTCTGCACGGTCCGGACGTCGGTGTTGAGGTGGAGGTGCACGTTCGGCTCGGCCCGGACCAGGTCGAGCACCACCTGGTCCCAGTAGACCGCGTTGCCCTGCGGGTTCCGGTACTGGTTCTCGAGGAAGAGTTCGCCCATGATCCCGGTCTCGCGGGCGAACCGCTGCGTGCCGTGCGCCGTCGCGCCGACCACCCACACCCGGATCTCGCTCGAGGCGTTGCCGCCGAGGACCGGGCGGTTGGTGACGAGGGCGACGCTCGAGCCGAGGCGGGCGGCGGCGACGGCCGCGCTGACACCGGCGAGACCGCCGCCGACGACCACGACGTCGTGGTGCTGTTCACGGGATTGCATGCTCGGAACGGTATCACTCGGTGGCGCGTCTTTCCCACTGTGTGGCAATGTGTGCCCGACGAGTGCTATCGTCAACGAATTCTCGACAACGAAGTGTGAGGCCCACCCATGAGCGACGGAACCCGGACGCAACCCAGCGTCGATGCCGCCACCGCCCCCGACGTCCAGGTGGCCCTGGGCGACGACGCACGCCGCCAGGGCATGCGGAAGGTGATCGTCGCCGCGGGCGTCGGCCACTTCGTCGAGTGGTTCGACTTCGGCCTCTACGGCACGTTGGCGACCGTCATCTCGCTGTACTTCTTCAAGCAGGGCGACCCGCAGGTCGCACTGCTGTCGGCCTTCGCCGTGTTCGGTGCCGGCTTCGTGATGCGTCCGCTCGGCGGGTTGTTCTGGGGGTCGCTCGGTGACCGGATCGGCCGGAAGACCACGCTGGCGACGGTCATCCTGATCACGAGCGGCGCAACCGCCGTGATGGGCATCCTGCCGACGTACCAGAGTGTCGGGATGCTCGCGCCGATCCTGCTCGTCGTGGTGCGGCTGGTGCAGGGCTTCGCCGCCGGTGGCGAGGGCGCCGGGGCGACGACGCTCCTGGCCGAGTACGCCCCGTCGAACCGGCGCGGCTTCGTGACGAGCTTCATCGACGTCTTCGGCTTCGCGGCGTTCATCGTCGGTGGCGGCCTGGTCTTCCTGTTCACGGCGCTCGCCGGCGACGGGGCACTCGAGTCGTGGGGCTGGCGTGTCCTGTTCCTGATCGCCGTGCCGCTCGGCCTGGTCGGGCTGTACCTGCGCACGAAGCTCGAGGACACCCCGGAGTTCCGCGCGCTCAAGGCCAAGGGGGAACTCGCGAAGAACCCGCTCCGCCGCTCGCTCCGGACCGGCTGGAAGGCCCTGCTCTTCTGCGTCGGGTTCGTCGTCCTCAAGGCCGTCGGCCACTGGATCCTGCAGACCTTCATGCCCTCGTACCTGCAGGTCGACCTCGGGTACTCGCCACTCGTGTCCTACGGCGTCGTCGTCATCGGGTTCCTGGTGATCGCCGGGCTCGTGCCGTTCTTCGGGCTGCTGTCGGACAAGATCGGTCGGAAGCCCGTCATGCTCGCCGGCTGCGCGGGGTTCCTGGTGCTGACCTACCCGACGCTCATGCTCATGGACGCCGGCAACTTCTGGGCCGCCGCAGCCGCGATGGTGCTGCTCGGACTGTTCATGGCGGCGTTCGACGGGGCGGTGAGCGCCGCGATGGCCGAACTGTTCCCGACCGCCATCCGCTACGGGTCGATGGGCATCGCCTACAACATCAGCGTCGCGGTCTTCGGCGGCATCACGCCGTACTTCGCCACGTGGCTGATCAGCGCGACGGGCAACACCTTCGCGCCGGCCTTCTACGTGATGGCGGCCGCCGCGATCACCGGCGTGACGGTGCTCCGGGCGCGCGAGACGAACAAGCAGGGGCTCGCTGCCGAGTGAGCTGCACGTGAGGGGTGTCGCAGGGGCTGTGGGGTGACCTTCCAGGCGGATTCCATGTCCCCTGCGCGCGCTCCGGTTATGGTTTCCCGGTGAGCAACGAACCCGAGCAGACGACGGAACCCGCGCGCCGCGGTGCCGTGACGCCGCGCCACGGGCGCCAGAAGCGACGAGCGGGCGTGGTGTTCCCGGCGATCGCGGGCGTGCTCACCATGGCGGTCCTGCTGAGCGGCGGGTACGCGGCCTACGCCTACAACCAGCTGTCCGGGGGCGTCACGATCGTCAACGCGATCACCGGCAAGAAGGACGACAAGAACGACGTCGACGGCCAGGCGCAGAACATCCTGCTCGTCGGGGACGACCACCGTCCGGACAACGCCACCCCCGAGCAGCTCGCCGAACTGAGCACCGAGTCGGACGGCGGGGCGACGAACACCGACACGATGATCGTCCTGCACATCAGCGCAGACGGTTCGCAGGCGACGATGATCTCGTTCCCCCGCGATTCGTACGTCGACATCCCCGACGTCGGCAAGGGCAAGCTCAACAGCGCCTTCTACTACGGCACGCTCAACGGTGGCGGCGACACCGGTGGGGCGAAGCTCCTCATCAAGACCATCGAGAACCTGAGCGGCCTGCAGATCGACCACTACGTGCGGGTCTCGCTGCTCGGCTTCTACCAGGTGGTCAAGGAGCTCGGTCCGATCGACGTCTGCCTGAACCAGGCCACCAACGATCCGTACTCCGGGGTCAACCTGCCCGCGGGCAAGTCCACGCTGGACGCCAAGCAGGCCCTGTCGTTCGTCCGCCAGCGCCACGGGCTGCCGAACGGGGACCTCGACCGCAACGTCCGGCAGCAGTACTTCCTGTCGCAGGAGGCACGGAAGGTCACCTCGGCGGGCACGCTGCTCAACCCGGTCAAGATGGGCAACATCCTGAAGGCCGTCGGGGGGTCGATCCAGACCGACACCAACCTGCTCGACCTCGCCTCGCAGATGAGCAACCTGCGGCCGGCCAACATCCAGTCCGCCACGATCCCGACGCTCGGGACGCCGACGATCTACGTCAACGGTTCCGCGCTGTCGATCGTCGAGATCGACACCGTCGGGCTGCCCGCCTTCGTGCAGGGACTGGTCGGCGAACCCGAGGCCTACACGAAGGCCGCGGCTGCGCAGCCTGCGAGCACCTCCGTCACGGTGCTGAACGGCAGCGGTGTCACGGGCGCCGCCGGTGCCGCCGGACAGGTCCTGACGAGTCGTGGGTTCCAGGTCGCACCGGCCGGTTCGTCCGCCACGACGACGACGACGCAGGTGCAGTACCCCGCCGGGCAGGAGTCGCAGGCGAAGGCCATCGCGGCGGTCGTGCCCGGTGCCGTCGCAGTCCGCACCGGTGCCGTGACCGGCGTCACGCTCGTCCTCGGTACCGACGGCAAGGCCCCGAAGGCCGCCAGCGAGCCGAGCGCGCCCGCCTCGACGCCTGCCGACACCGGCTCGGGGTCGAAGCCGTCCGAGCAGGCGAGCAAGGAGCCGGCGCCGAAGTCGACCGCGGTGCACAACTACGGCACCGAGGGCGCCTGCATCAACTGACGCCACCACGGAGCACGGGTCGCTAGGTTCGAGGGGTGAGCAGCGCAGCGCGTTCGATCGTCCTGATGACCTACAACATCAAGAACCCTGACCCGGAGCACGACTGGCCGGCACGGCTCCCCGTCCTGCTCGAGGTCATCCGCCGGCACGATCCGGACCTGGTGTGCGTGCAGGAGGCCTTCGCGCACCAGCTGGACGACCTGCGCGCAGGTCTGCCGGACCACGCGGACGTCGGGCAGGGGCGCGAGGGCGGCACCGCGGGGGAACACCCGGCGGTGTTCTACCGACGCGACCGGTTCCGACCGACGGACGAGGGTTCGTTCTGGCTGTCGGACACCCCGGACGAGCCGGTCTCGAACACGTGGGGCAGTCTGTTCCCCCGGATCGCGAACCACGCAGTGTTCCTGGACACCGACGGCCCGGCGGTCACGGTGCTCACCACGCACCTGGACCACGAAGTCGGCGAGCACGGCGACGAGGTGCGCGGGAAGAGTGCGGCGCTCATCGTCGAACGGCTCGCGCGGGAGACCGGTCCGGTCGTCGTCGCCGGGGACTGCAACGAGCCGGCCGGCGCCGGTACCGCGTCACGGGTGTTCGCGGACGCCGGGTTCGACGACACCTGGCTGCTCGCGGGCGACCCGGGGGACCGGACCGCGACGTTCAACGCCTGGCAGCCGCCGGTGGACACCGGGGAGCGCATCGACTGGGTGCTGACCCGCGGGGTCGCCAGCGTCGACCGGGTCGTCATCGACCACGAGGGTCCGGAGACGTGGTTCGCAAGCGATCACTTCCCGGTGATCGCGACGATCCGCGTGTGAGTCAGCAGCTCCGCTGCGCGTGCACGGGCATCGGGGAGCCGAGCACCGTGACGGTGGTCTCGTCCGTCAGCGCCGAGACGCCGTTCGTGCCGGAGGTGGCTTCGTCGTCCGAGGTGCCCCAGCCGGCGCCCAGCAGCAACTGCCAGGCGCGGAAGTCGTCCGAGCCGAAGGACACCCGTTCCGAGCGCGGGGCGTCCGCGATCTCGTCGGCGATGTCGTCACCGACCTGCACGCCGCCGGGACCGGTCAGCACGATCCGTGCTCCGAGCCGACTGCGGACCTGGTCGCGCAGCACGCGGATCTCGACGGCGTTGCCCGCCTGCGCATCGGTGGTCAGGGCTGCGACGCGGATGGCACCGCCCCACGTGTAGGTGGTGCCGGCCGGGAAGCACGCGCCGCCGTCGCCCTCGGCGGTCTGGGTGCGCGACGGGGTGCCGAGCAGGCGTTCGAGCAGGCTCACGGTCAACCGGGAGTCGCGCATCGACGACTCGACCACGGTCTTCCCGCCGTTGCGGAGCACCAGGGACTCGGCGTCGAGCTCGATCGAGTCGACCCGCCGGAGCTTCGCGTTCGACACGTGCAGCGGAGCGGCGTCGTGGGACGTCTCCGCTGCCACTGCGGCGTCGGCACCGAGCCCGGTGGTGCCGTCGAGCGCGAGCGCACCGGCCGAGAAGGCGAGCACGGCAGCGCCGAGCGCCAGCAGGGTCCGAGGGGTCACCGTTCGACGGTACGACCCCGATCCCTCCAGAACGACAGGTGTTACCGAATCGGGTCCTGGCCGTCACCGGACCGTGACAAACGAGGAAGACGCAGTTGCGGCCCTGGACCGGTGCGGCCGGCGGACGCTGGCCGCACTGCGCGCCGGGGGACAGCCTCCTGGACGGCCCGTGGTGCGCCCCTGCGTAGCGTCGGCGGCATGACGGACCAGCAGAACGACCAGGCAGGGCTCGACCAATACGCCATGCAGGACCCGACGAAGATGTACGCCGACAAGAAGCCCGACGAGCAGTACCTCGAGGGCGCCGGCACCGACGCCGAGATGGCGGAGAACGTCCCTGCCGACCACGGTGAGGACACCTACCGCGGCTCCGGACGGCTGACGGGCCGCAAGGCCCTCGTCACCGGTGGCGACTCCGGCATCGGCGCAGCGGTCGCCATCGCCTACGCACGCGAGGGCGCCGACGTCGCGATCTCGTACCTGCCCGAGGAGCAGGAGGACGCCGACCGCATCGTCGCGCTCATCGAGGCAGCCGGCCGCAAGGCCGTCGCGCTGTCCGGCGACATCACCTCGCTCGCGGTCTGCGAGCAGATCGTCGCCGACACCGTCGCGCAGCTCGGCGGGATCGACATCCTGGTGAACAACGCGGGCAAGCAGCAGAACGTCTCCTCGATCGAGGACATCTCGGACGAGGAGTTCGACGAGACCTTCAAGACGAACGCCTACGCGACCTTCCGGATCACGAAGGCCGCCGTGCCGCACCTTCAGCCGGGCTCCACGATCATCAACACGACGTCGATCCAGGCGTACGCGCCGTCGCCGCACCTGGTGCACTACGCGGCCACGAAGGCCACCGTGAACAACCTGGCGAAGGGCCTGGCCGCGCAGCTCGCACCGAAGGGCATCCGCGTCAACGCCGTCGCACCGGGGCCGATCTGGACGCCGCTGCAGCCGGCCGGCGGGCAGCCGCCCGAGGCGCTGCCGTCCGCGGGCGAGCAGACCTACCTGGGCCGCTGGGGCCAGCCGGCGGAGCTCGCGCCGGCGTACGTGTTCCTGGCGAGCGGTGAGTCGTCGTACGTCGTGGGCGAGACGCTGCACGTCGACGGCGGGATGCCGACGCCGTAGCGCGTCGCCGACGGGCTGACGGGCCGACGGGCCGACGGGCTGACGGGAGGCGCGGTGCCGGTGGGTACCGCGCCTCCCGTCGTCCGGGTGGTCCCGTCTGCGGGCCGTGGTGACGTCAGCAGGTGACGGCGCGCGCCAGCCGTTCGAGGAGCTCCCGCGCCGACAGTGCTGCCGCGAGCTCGACCTCGACCGGGTTGATGCCGATCGCGTGCTCGAACGCGCGGCGACGTGCCTGGTCGACGATCGGCACCTCGGGGCGCTGCGGCAGCACCGCGATGGCCCGGGCGGCGGCGTCGAATGCTCCGACGGGTCGGCCGAGTTGCTCCCACATCGCGCGGACGTCGTGCGCGACCTGATCCGGGTCGCCGCCGAACTCGAAGCCGGCCGAGGCCATCGTCGCGAGTCCCTGTGCGGTGGGGTCGTTCGGGGTCATGCCCGGCATCGTCACACGGATCCGTGCGAACGCGCTGGGCGTGGTGTCGGTGTCCGTGTCCCCCCATGTGCTGACACCCGTACCGGGGATTCTGTTGTCCCCCGTTCTGCGTTTGGATGGACGTGCCCCGGGTCGGGGCGACCTCGGACAGGACGTCCGTGGAACGACGGAGGGCACGATGCTCGAACACACCAGCGCCGACACGCAGGCCGCAGCGGCCGCGGCGGCCACCCTGCACCTCCGGATCACGATCGTGGGGGCCACCGTCGACCTGCTCCGTGACGTCCCGTTCCACGAAGCACGCTCCGTGCACGTCGCCGAGCGGATGGGCATCCCCGTCGAGGAGCTCCAGCAGCACTTCCCGTCCTGGGACGGCCTGGTGCTCGCAGCCGTCGACCGCTGGAACGGCGGTCGGATGGACGAGGTCACCCGCGAGGTCGGCGACGGCTCGACCGTCGAGCTCCTGCGCGCGATCGTCGCGTCGAACGCCGAGGACCCCGCGCTCATGCGCCTGCTCGTCGCCCTGCTGTCCGTCGCGGGCAACCCCGAGCACCCGATGGCGACGTACCTGCGGTCGCGCTACCAGCTCTTCTACGCACAGGTGAGGCGTGGCCTCGAGCACGACATCGCCGTCGGCCGCGCCCCGCACACCATGGAGCCTCGTCGCGGCGCCGAACAGCTCATCGCGCTGTACGAGGGGCTGCAGCTGCAGGCCCTGCTCCGCTCGGACCTCGACCTGGTGCCGGCGTTCGACCGTGCGGTGGCCCGACTCGAGCGCGGCTGGATGGAGCGCTACGAGCCGCAGGCCGCCCGCCGGCACGCGACGTGGAGCGACGGCGACGACGGCAGCTGGGACATCTGAGCCCGGACCGGCAGCGCCCGTCCGGAGCGCCGCACCGTCAGCGTCCGCCCGGCGCAGACCGCGATCCGCGCGGCACCGAGCCGTCACCGGGGTCGTACCCGGTGTCGCGGATGACCCGGAGCGCCGTGGTGTCGTTGTGGACCGAGTGCACGACGACCCGACGGGTCCGCCGGAGCGCCCGGCGCGCGCCAGGCGTCGCGAACAGGCCGCCGAGCACGAGCCCGGCGCCGATGCCGAGCGCCACGGAGACCGCGGCCACGAAGTCGAGGGCCGCGCTCGACGAGCCCGACATGAAGTTCAGCAGTGCGTTCGACACGGCGACACCGGGCAGCAGCGCTCCGCAGAACGCCGGCACCGCGATCGCCGCGACCGCGGTCCGCATCCGCGCGGCCGCGTAGGTGGACAGCACGCCGAGCAGCACCGCGGCCAGGAACGTCGCGCCGAGCAGCGGCAGGCCGAGCTGCCGCAGTCCCCACAGCGAGGCACCCGCGGCTACCGAGAACACCACGGCGACGGGGATCACCCGTGCGCTGGCCTGCTGCACGAAGCAGTTCGCCCCGGCCGACACCACCGTGAGCGAGAGTGACGCCCACAACGGCAGCGCCTGGGTGACGATGCCCGACGGGTCGACCTCGAGGTGCAGCCACTTCGTCATCGCGATCCCCGCGGGCACCCCCACGACGATCGCGGCGATGACCAGGCCGATGTAGAACGCCCGAGCGACCGCCATCGCACGGAAGCCGGAGATCGCGTCCTGGGCCCACGTCACGAGCGAGACGTGCGGCAGGAGCAGCACCACCAGGGCCGCCACCATCGTGGCCGCACCCGCCGGGTGCAGGACGCCCACACCGATGGCGAGGGTGCCGATCACCGACGCGACCGCTCCCTGCGCTCCGGACACGAAGAACTGCGGGTAGCCACGACCCGTCAGCCAGCGCCCGGACAGGATGATCCCGAACATCAGCACGAAGGCACCGATGCCCGCTCGCCACCCACCACCGGCCTGCATCGCGATCGAGGTGCCCAGGATCGAGAGCCCGACGTCGGCGAGCCACGTGGGCCAGCGCGGTGGCATCCGCAGCACCGCCACGAGGGCGCTCACGCCCGAGGTCATGTCCCGTTGGTCGTGGATCAGGTCGTCGACGATCTGGTTCGCGCGTGCGAGCCGGTCGAGGTCGGAGCCGTCGGAACTCACTGTCCGGACCTTCACGAGCGGCGGGATGTCGGCCGGCGCGTACTGGATCGTCACCGAGCTGCCGGAGAAGTCGAGGTCGAGCGGGGCCAGGTTCCACTTCGTCGACACCGCGACGACGGCGGTCTCGACGCTGCGGGTGTCGGCACCGGAGGCGAGCATCACCTCGGCCAGGTCGAGGCAGAAGTCGACGATCTGGGCGGCGGTGTACTGGTCGCGCCCCTTGGCGTCGGGTTCGACGTGCTCGTAGATCGTGCCGCGCAGTCGGGCACGGGCGTCGCGCAGGTCGTGCTGCGCCAGGCTGCGGCGTCGGGGGCGGGGCGGCCGGTGTGGGCGCCCCGGCTTGGGTTCGCCGGGGAAGTGCTGCTCGGCCATCCGACCATGGTGCCAGTCGCGATCTGGACGCGACCAGAGCGGACGGGAGGCCCGGTGCCAGCTGGCACCGGGCCTCCCGTCCGTCACGTGGTGACGTCGCCTGCGTCGCTCGCCTACTGCTCGAACGTCGCGTCGAGCGTGATCTCGACGCCGGTGAGTGCCTTGCTGACCGGGCAGGTCGCCTTGGCGTCCTCGGCGGCCTTCAGGAAGGTCGCCTCGTCGATGCCGGTGACCTCACCGTGCACGGTCAGGGCGATGCCGGTGAGCTTGAAGCCGCCAGCGGAGTCCGGGCCGAGCGAGACGTCGGCCTTGACGTCGAGGGCCTCGACCGTGCCGCCGGCCTCGCCGAGGACGGCGGAGAACTGCATGGCGTAGCAGGCCGAGTGTGCGGCGGCGATGAGCTCCTCGGGGCTGGTGCTGCCACCGGCCTCGTCAGCGGCGCGCTTCGGGAACGAGACGTCGTAGGTGCCGACCTTCGAGCTGGAGAGTTCGACCTGGCCGGAACCGTCGTTGAGGCCGCCGTTCCAGGCGGTGCGTGCGGTGCGCGTGGGCATGGCCGCTCCTTTCGTGTGGGGGATCGGACCCGAGCGGGACCGTCGCAGCCGAGTCAAGCGGAGAACGCACGTTCTCGCAACCGGCTCACGGCGAAGACGCAGGCTTCGCCGGTGTTCCGCGTGCGCGTGGTCGCGCACTTGGTGAAGTCGGGCGTACCTGGTCGGAACTTCCCACCAGGTACGCCCGATCCTTCGTGCCATCGCGGGTGCTCTGGGAAGAACCGAACGCGGGAGGCTGGGCGACAGGTGTTGCGTTCAACAACAGGTGTAGCGTGAGAGTGTTCTGAGGAGACCCACCATGCGCGCCGTCGTGTTCGAGCAGTACCAGACCTTCCCGTCCCTGACGGAGGTCCCCAAGCCCACCCCGGGTCCGGGGGAGGTGCTCCTCAAGGTCGCAGGTGCCGGTGCGTGCCACTCGGACGTCGCGGTGTACCGCGAGTTCGCCGCCGGGGCTCCGGGGTCGCAGCAGCCCCCGTTCGTCCTCGGGCACGAGAACTCCGGCTGGGTCGAGTCCGTCGGTGACGGCGTGACCGGGTTCACCGAGGGCGACGCCTACCTGGTCTACGGGCCGGTCGGCTGCGGGCACTGCTCCTACTGCTCGAAGGGGCAGGACACCTACTGCGAGAACGCCGCGACGAACCCCTACATGGGTATCGGCCTCGGGCGCGACGGCGGCATGGCGGAGTACATCAGCGTCCCCGCTCGCAACCTCGTGCCCCTCGGCGACGCCGACCCGATCGCCGCCGCACCGCTCAGCGACGCCGCACTCACGCCGTACCACGCGATCAAGAACGCGCTGCCGAACCTGGCAGGCGGTGGCAAGTACGCGCTGGTCGTCGGGCTGGGCGGCCTCGGGCAGATCGCCGTGCAGATCCTCACCGCGCTCACCGGCGCCACGGTCATCGCGACCGACGTGAAGCAGGACGCCATGGACCGCGCTGCCGCCCGTGGCGCGATCACGGTGCCCGGCGGGCCGGACCAGGCCGCTGCGATCCGCGAGGTCACCGGCGGCCGCGGGGTCGACGCCGCGTTCGACTTCGTCGGAGCGACGCCCACCATCAAGGTCGCGCAGGCGTCCATGGCCGTCGGTGGCCGGTTCACCGTCGTCGGGATCGCCGGTGGCACCACCGAGTGGAACTTCTTCCGGACGCCGTACGAGTCGACGATCACGAACACCTACTGGGGCACCATCGAGGACCTGCACGAGGTCGTCGCCATGTACCGCGCCGGGCAGATCGTCCCCGACGTCGAGCGCTACGCGCTGTCGGACGCGCTCGAGGCCTACCGGAAGCTCGAGGCCGGCGAGCTGTCGGGTCGCGCGGTGGTCGTCCCGACGCTCTGACCTCGCGGTGTCCCTGGTCGAATCGGGCGTACCTGGTCGGAAGTTCGGACCAGGTACGCCCGATTCCGCTTTCCAGCGCGAGTGTCCTGGGAAGGAACGACCCCGGGTCAGCGGCCCGCGGCGTAGCCCTGGGCACCGCGGGGGTTCGCCGCGGCGCCGAGCACCCCGGTGGCCGGGTCCCGCGTCACGCAGGACAGCCGTCCGAGCGACCAGTCGCCGGCGCGGGTGACGACGTGACCACGGGCCTCGAGTTCCGCGATGACGTCGTCGCCGAGCCGGTCCTCGACCACGAGGCCCGCCGGCTCCCACGTGCGCGGCCAGAACGACCCCGGGAACGACGTCGTGTGCAGCGCCGGGGCGTCGATCGCCTGCTGCGGGGTGTACCCACCGACGATCCACCGCAGCAGGAACAGCAGCTGCCACTGGTCCTGCTGGTCACCGCCGGGTGAGCCGACCGCGGCCACGGGGACGCCGTCACGCAGCACCAGGGTCGGCGTCAGGGTCGTGCGGGGGCGCTCGCCGGGGCGCAGCGTCGACGCCGTGCTCGGTTCGAGCCAGGTCATCTGCAGCCGGGTGCCCAGGCAGAACCCGAGCTCCGGGATCGTCGGCGACGACTGCAGCCAGCCGCCGGACGGTGTCGCGCTCACGATGTTGCCCCAGCGGTCCACGACGTCGATGTGGCAGGTGTCGCCCCGGGTCTCGCCGTCCGGCGCCACGAACGGCTCGCCGCGGTCCTCGACCGGGGCGACCGGCGCGACGGGAGCGACCGGCGCGGCCTGAGCGATCGGCGCGCGCTCGGTTTCGCGCGCGACCTGCACGGTGGGTTCACCGAGACCAGCGCCGTCGCCCGCTGAGTACGACGTCCGGGCCGGCGGCATCGCCCGCTCGACGCCCGCGATCGTGCCCGGTCGCAGCTCGGCCGAGGCCCGCTCCCCGATCAGCGCGCGCCGCTCGTCGGTGTACGCATCGGACAGCAGCACCTCGAGGGGGACGTCGCCGTCGCCGTAGAACGCCTCGCGGTCGGCCATGGCGAGCTTCTGCGCCTCGACGATGGTGTGTGCGCCGACCGACGTCGACGGGTCGAGCAGTGCGTCGTCGAGCGGTTCGAGCAGCCGCAGGGTCTGCAGGAGCGCCGGACCCTGGCCCCACGGCCCGGTCTTCGCGATCGTGCAGCCGCGGAACTCCGCCGTCGCCGCGGGCTCGTACGACGCCCGGAACGCCGCCAGGTCCGACGCCCGGACGACCCCGGCGTGGTCGGTCCCCGACGCGTGTCGGTGGGGCTCCCGCACGAAGCGGTCGATCGCCTCGGCGACGAAGCCCTCGGCCCACTCGCTCCGTGCGGCGTCGATGCGGGCGGTCCGACTGCCGGAGCCGTCACCGGCGTCGAGGAGCCGGTCGAGCACTGCAGCGAGCGCCTCGTTGCGCACCAGGTCCCCGGGGACCGGCACCGTGCCTCCCGGCAGCCACTGCGTGGCGGACGTGGGCCAGTGGTCACGGAACAGGCCCTGCACGGCGGTGATCGTCCGGACCACCCCGGCTGCGACCGGGTGGCCGTCACGGGCGTAGCCGATCGCCGGCGCGAGGACGTCCGCGAGCTCCCACGTGCCGTGGTCGCGGAGCAGCAGCAGCCACGCGTCGACGGCACCCGGGACGGTGGCGGCGAGCGCGCCGGAACCGGGGACGAGGTCGAGGCCCTCGGCACGGTAGTGCTCGGGCGTCGCACCGGCCGGTGCCGGACCCTGGCCGACGAGCACGACCGGGGTCGGGTCCGACGCCGTCGCGAACACCGCCGTCAGGTCGCCGCCCGGGCCGTTCAGGTGCGGCTCGACCACGTGCAGGGCGAACGCGCCCGCGACGGCTGCGTCGAAGGCGTTGCCGCCGCGTTCGAGCACCGACTGCGCGGTGGCGGTCGCGATCCAGTGCGTCGCGGCCGCCATGCCGAACGTGCCCTGCAGGTCCGGACGCGAGGTCTGCGTGGCGGGCGGGACGAAGGCGTGGTTCGGAGTCGGCATGCTCCCATCCTGTCCCTTGTGCTCCGACCGGCTCGGGCGCATACTGAACGCAACGGTTAATTAACCGTCCGGTTCACAGGGGAGGCACGATGGAACCCGACCACACCGACGTCGTCCTCTCGGCGCTCGCCGACCCGATCCGACGGCGCATCGTCGAGCGGCTCGGCAAGGGCGAAGCGACCGTCTCCGAGCTGTCCGAGCCCTTCGACGTCAGCGCCCCGGCGATCTCGCGGCACCTCGGCGTGCTCGAACGCGCCGGCCTCATCACGCGCGAGCGGCACGGTACGTGGCGCACGTGCCGCCTCCGGCCCGAGGCCGTCGACGAGCTCGGCACCTGGCTGGGCCGGTTGCGTCCCGACTGGGACCGCCGGTTCGACCGCCTGGAGGCCCTGCTCGCCGCCCAGCGCACGCCCGCCCCGGTGGGCAGCCCGTCCACCGCCCCACCCGCCAGTTCCGCCAGTCCCGCCTTCACCGTCGATCCGCAGGAGCAGTCATGACCGAACAGTTCACCGCCCACGCCACCCACCGCTTCGCCCACCCCGTCGCCGACGTGTACCGGGCGTTCGTCGACCCAGCGCTGCTCGCGCTCTGGTTCGGCCCCCTCGGCTTCCACGTCCCCGCCGCCACCGTCGAGGTCGACGCGCGGGTCGGTGGCGCCTGGAACCTCACGATGGTCAGCAACGACAACGTCGAGTGGTCGTCGCCCGTCACCTCGACCCTCGAGCAGATCGAGGAGAACCGGATCATCGTCGGGACCTCGACCGCGCACGGCATCCCCGGGGTCGAGGACGGCACCGCGCTGTCCCTGACGCTCGAGTTCGCCGAGGACGGCGACGGCACGATCGTCACCTTGACGCAGGGACCCTTCCCCGAGTTCATGCGCGACATGAACATCGCCGGCTGGACGCAGTCGTTCCACAAGCTCGAAGCGCTGCTGGCGACACCGAAGGAGTTCTTCCAGCAGCCCTGAGCCGACCGCGTGCCCCCGGAACTGGGGTTCTGCACGTCATGTCAAGGGGGTTGTGCCGGCTTCCCGGAAAAGCGACCATCGTTCGGTGGCGCGTAACCGGCGTGTCGCTCACGGTCGCGCAGGGGCGGGACCGGCACACCGGATCGTCTCCCTGGGCGGTCCTGAGTCAGGGGAACCATGCGCACCACCACGTCCACGGCACGTCCGGCGCGCGGGCGACTCCTCGCCTCGGTCGTCGCGATCGCGGCACTCGTCACCGGCATCGTCGCCACCGCCACACCGGCCGTCGCGGCCCCGGCCGTCCACGTCGGCACGGTCGCCGCGGGTTCGACGCTCTGGCCCGGGGACTCCGTCACCTCGAACAACGGGCAGTTCCAACTCGTCATGCAGGGCGACGGCAACCTGGTCGAGTACGGCATCGGCCGCAAGGTCCTCTGGGCGTCGAACACCTCGGGCAAGGCCGGGGCCTTCGCGCAGGTCCGGGCGAACGGCACGCTCGCCATCGTGCACAACAACGTGCGCATCGCCCTGTGGGGCGGCGCGGGGAACGTCGGCCGGAACTTCGGGGTCCGCCCCGACGGCACCATGCGCATGATCAACACCGCCAACAAGAGCGTCGTCGAGTTCCCGAACTACCAGGACAGCGTCGCAGCGGGCAACGTCATCCTGCCCGGCACCGTGCTGCGGTCCGACCGCACCGGGTCACGCACCCTCACCATGCGCGGCGACGGCGTCCTCGCGCAGGTCGTCGACGGCAAGCAGGTCTGGGCCACGAAGACGGCCGGGAACGCCGGCGCCTACGCCTCTGTCCAGTCCGACGGCAACTTCGCCGTCTACTCCGCGGCGAAGAAGTGGCTCTGGTCGAGCGCCACGAGCAAGGCCGGTGGCGGCAAGCTCATGGTGCAGGTCGACGGCAACGTCGTGCTGTACGGCAAGGCCGACACCCGTGCGTGGTCGACCCGTCCGGTCACCGGCTTGCTCTGGCCCGTCGCGAGCACGAAGATCACCGGCAGGTACGGGGACGACCGCGGTGCCGGACACGTTCCGCGCTACCACCAGGGCACCGACTCCCCGGCGGCCGTCGGCACGCCCGTGTACGCATCCGGCACCGGGACGGTCACGACCACCGTGTCGAACAACGCGTCCTACGGCAACTACGTCGTCGTGACCTACGGCAACACGACGGTGCTCACCGCGCACCTCAGCAAGATCGGCGTGAAGCAGGGGCAGATCGTGACGAAGGGCAACGAGGTCGGGAAGTCCGGCAACACCGGGCAGTCGACCGGGCCCCACGTGCACGTCGAGGTCCGGCAGGGCGGCACGCTCGTCGACCCGCTAGGGGTCCTGCACTTCCGGTGATTCGGGGCCGCGCGGAGCTTGCGCCGAGTGAGCAGAAGACGTCGAGTGGCATCACGCCACTCGACGTCTTCTGCTCACTCGATGGGGTCCCTCGCGTGAGCATGCAGGTGCTGAGCCTTCAGGTGTCTATGTTGCTTGACCTGAATGGTCAAGCGCTCTAGACATATGCTCCGAAACGACAGGCGGTGCTGAAGCGCATCAAGATCGCGGCACGCACTGCGGGCCTCGAGTACCGCGAGGTCGAGCTGACGAACCAGACCGGTGTTGTCGTCGGCAGCACTCGGAGCACGATCGGTCGGCACTCCGAGATCGCAGACGGCACGGGCCGCGCGTTCTTCAAGCAGTACGAGCAAGAGCTCGGAAAGTTGTGGTGGCGATGACCTACACGTCACGTGCACATCGTGAGGGCAGCTGGTGGATCGTGCAGAACGATCAGTTCCGCGGCGCGATCTCGCAGGTCCGCCGACTCGACCTCGCCGCTGATGCCCAGCGTGAGGCCATCGCGTTCGTCGCCGAGGTCGACCAGGACGAGATCGTGGTCGTCATCCGAGTAGAACTCGAACCGGCGCTCGCTCGGTCGCTCGACGAAGCCGTTGCACTCCGCGCCGAGGCCGAGGCCGAGGAGAAGGAAGCCAGGGCGCTGTCGCTTCGGCGGGCCGTCGCGATCTCGCTCAAGGACGACGGCATGACGCTGCGCGACATCGCGGTCGTGCTGGGGGTTTCGTACCAACGAGTGCACCAGCTGGTGCGCGAGGCGGAACCCGTGGAGCTCGTGGCGTCCTGACGCCAGCGGTCTGCGGCTGCATTGCGAGGCGTCAACGACGGTGACCTCGCGCCCGGATAGTGAAGCATCCGGGGTGTCGTTCCGGCGCAACTTTGTGCAATGCTGATGTTTTGCATGACGGTCACGACTCGCGACCCGCGAAGTGGGGTGGACGAGTCATCGATTGATGACAGTTCGTCAACTAGCGTTGGATCGATCACAGGGGAGAAACAATGGAGTTCGAAGAACGCCTCGCCGCGCTGGCGACCAAGGTGCAGAACCAGCGCGAGGCCATCCAGACCGAAGAGGCGACGAAGAACGCGTTCGTCATGCCGTTCATCTCGACGATCCTCGGGTACGACGTCTTCAACCCGTTGGAGGTCGTGCCCGAGTTCACGGCCGACGTCGGGGTGAAGCGCGGCGAGAAGGTCGACTACGCGATCATGCGCGACGGCGAGGTGCAGATCCTCATCGAGTGCAAGAAGTCGACCGAGCCGCTGAAGATCGAGCACGCTTCGCAGCTGTTCCGCTACTTCTCCGTCACGAACGCGCGGATCGCTGTCCTGACGAACGGCGAGGTCTACAACTTCTACACGGACCTCGATGCACCGAACAAGATGGACGATCGTCCGTTCCTGGTGTTGGACCTCGCCGACATCGACGAGACCCTGCTCCCCGAGCTGAGCAAGCTCACGAAGGACGTCTTCGACCTCGACTCGGTGATCAGTGCTGCTGAGGAACTGAAGTACGTCGGGTCGATCAAGCGAGCGATCGCCGCGCAGTTCCGTGAGCCGGACGAGGACTTCGTGCGTCTCTTCACGTCGCGCGTCTACGACGGTCGATTCACGCAGGAGGCGCGGGTCCAGTTCACGGCGCTCGTCACCAAGGCGTCGAAGCAATTCCTGAACGAGCAGGTCAACGATCGACTGAAGACCGCTCTCGGCGCTTCGTACAGCGCGCCCATCGGCGCGGAAGCGCCGGCGGAGGCCATGACGAGCGCAGCCGTCGCCGAAGACGACCTCGACCGTGACACCGAGATCGAGACGACGCTCGAAGAACTCGAGGGGTACCAGATCGTGAAGGCCATCGCCTGTAGCGAGGTGAAGCCGGACCGCATTGCACACCGCGACCAGAAGTCGTACTTCGCGGTGCTGCTCGACGACAACAACCGCAAGCCGATCGCGCGACTCTGGTTCAACGGCAAGAAGCAGAAGTACTTCGGCCTGTTCGACGAGGCCAAGGTCGAGACGAAGCACCCGATCGAGAACCTCGACGAGATCTACCTCCATGCCGAGGCGATCCGAGAGGCTGCGCAGCGATTCGCGAATTGATGGGCCACCGCTGTCCCGCTTGGTGAGCAGAAACGGTCGGGTCGCCTTCGGGTACCCGACCGTTTCTGCTCACGAAGTGCGGGTGGGGCGTCGCGGATACCCTTGACGGGATGACATCGCGCGGCGGGACCCGGGCAGGGGACGGGACCGACGCCGAGGCCGTGCTCGTGGCCTTCGCGCGCACGAACGGCGACGTCGCGGCAGCGCGCCGGGTCGCGCGGCGGTTCGAAGGCCTCGACGACGGCGAGCGCTCGGCTCTGCTGTGGAGCGAGGACGACGGCGCGAAGCTCATCGCCGTGCTGCTGCTGGTGCAGGCCATGCGGGCACACCCGGACCCGGAGCTGACCGACGAGTACCTGTCGGCGGCGAAGGCCGAGCGGTTCGACGACCCGGCGCTCGTCGACCTGGCAGCCGAGGAACTCGTCGGTGCGCCGCTCGTCAGCGGCTCGACCGGTCCGTTGTTCGCGCTCGTGAAGTCCGACGTGGCGATGGTGCGCCGGATCGCGGTCGTGGCGACCCTGGCGTTCGCCAAGCAGGGCGACGCCGAGGTGCCGCTCGGGATCGCCGGGCGCTTGGTGCGGGAGCGGAGCGACACCGTGCAGTCCGCGCTGGGGTGGGTCCTGCGCGAGACGGGCAAGCGCGCGTCGGAGCCGGCGCTCGTGGCGTTCCTCGAGAGGAGCGGACGGCTCCTGACGCCTGCGGCGCGCCACACGGCGACCGAGCACCTGCCGCCGGCGGATCGCGACCGCCTGCGCGGCTGAGCACGAACGACACTGGCAACCAACTGTGCAGTCGGCTCTACCGACCATGTGGTCGGTTAGGGTCTCCGGGTGACCGAAACCACCCCGAGCACCAGCACCGCCCCGATCCACCGCGCCTCCGTCCGTGAATGGGCGTCCCTCGGCGTCCTCACCCTGGCCGTGGTGCTGCTCGCGATCGACGGCACCGTGCTGGCCCTCGCCGTCCCGTCGCTGACCGCCGACCTCGACCCGACCGCGACGCAGGTGCTCTGGATCGGCGACGTCTACTCGTTCGCGCTCGCGGGGCTGCTCGTGACGATGGGCAACGTCGCCGACCGGATCGGCCGGAAGCGCCTGCTGCTCATCGGCGCGGTCGCGTTCGGCCTGGCCTCGGCCGCCGCGGCGTTCGCACAGACGCCCGAACTCCTCATCGCCGCGCGGGCACTGCTCGGCATCGCCGGAGCGACCCTGATGCCGTCGACCCTGTCGCTGGTGCGCACGATCTTCCGCGACGCCCGGCAGCGCACCACCGCGATCGCCGTGTGGTCGGCGGGTGCGACGGGTGGTGCCGCCGCCGGACCGCTCGTCGGCGGTGCGCTGCTCGAGCACTTCTGGTGGGGCTCGGTCTTCCTCATCAACATCCCCGTCATCGTCGTGATCGTCATCGCCGGAGCCATCCTGCTGCCCGAGTCGAAGGGCGGCGCGCGCACCCCGATCGACCTGCTGTCCGCCGTCCTCTCGGTGCTGGCGATCGTGCCGCTCGTGTACGCCGTGAAGCACGTCGCCGGGCACGGGTTCGACTGGACGGTGCCCCTGACGGCGCTCCTCGGCATCGGCGCCGGCTGGTGGTTCGTCCGCCGCCAGAAGCGCCTCGCGTCGCCGCTCATCGACCTGCAGCTGTTCCGGATCCCGGCATTCTCGGGCGCCGTCGTCGCGAACTCGCTGTCGGTCTTCGCACTGAGCGGCCTGCTGTTCTTCTTCTCGCAGTACCTGCAGCTGGTCCGCGGGTTCACGCCGCTGCTCGCCGGAGCGGCCGAGCTGCCGGCGACCCTGGCCTCGATCGCGGTGATCGCGATCATCGGGCTGCTGTCCCGGCGGGTCGGACCGGGTCGGTCGATCGGCCTCGGCCTGGCGGTCGCCGCCGTGGGCATGGCCGGCCTCGCGTTCGCCGAGGGGCTGCCGACGTACTGGGGCATCGCGATCTCGCTCGCCGTGGTCGGCCTGGGTGTCGGGGTCTCGATGACCCTGGCCACCGACGCTGTCGTCGCCGCGGCACCTCGGGAGCGTGCTGGTGCGGCCTCGGCCATCTCGGAGACCGGGTACGAACTGGGCGTCGCGCTCGGCATCGCGGTGCTCGGCTCGCTGCAGACCGCTTTCTACCGGTCGAACCTCGACGTCACGAGTGGCGCGGTCAGCGGCGGTGTCGGCGACCGGATCCGTGAGTCCCTGGCGTCGGCGTCCCAGGTCCTGCAAGACGGCGACCCGATCCTCGAACACGCTCGGCAGGCCTTCACCGGCGGCATGCAGCTCGCCTCGATCTGCGCGGCCGTGGCGCTCGCCGTCGCCGCCGCGGTCGCCCTCCGAGTGATCCCGAACCGGCAGGATGGACCGCATGAGCACTGAAGGTCGTCATGAGCACTGAGGGTCGTCATGAGCACTGACGGCACCCGCGATCGTGAGCGCACCCGCCAGGCGGTCCTCGAGGCCGCCGAGCGGCTGCTCGCCGAGCGCGGCACCCGGGTGAGCGTCGCCGAGATCGCGGCGGACGCCGGCGTCTCGAAGAGCGGACTGCTGCACCACTTCCCGTCGAAGGACACGCTGCTGCTCGCGGTCGTCGAGCAGGGCCTCACCACGTTCACGGACGAGGTCATGCGACACGTCGACCTGGCCGAGAACCGCCCCGGCAAGGTCCTCCGCGCCTACGTCCGGACGCTCAGCGGGGGCAGCGAGCGGGCGATGGAGGTCTTCTCACCGTCGTCGCACTGGACCGGCCTGATGGCCGTGCCGGGAGTCGAGGTCCTCGTCGCCGCCGACGCGCAGGACTGGCGCACGATCTTCGCGCGCGACGGCCTGCCGGAGGACCGAACACTCGTGGTCCGGAACGCCGCAGAGGGCCTGGCGGCGGCCATCGCGATGCCGCCCTACCTGGACGAGCGGGAGGTCGCGGTCACCCGCGACGCGCTGCTCGCCCTGGCCGAGCCCGGCTAGCGACCGAACACGTCGTCGAGCGTGAACGTCGCGAGGCGCCGCTCTTCGAGCAGCTTGCCCAGCCGTGGCAGCGCGCCGATCGTCCCCGGGAAGTTCGCGTGCCCGATGACGATGTGCGCCGGCAGGAACCACTGCTCGGCGAACCCGACGATCTGGTCGGACGAGATGTTCCCGGAATCGGCGAGCGTGCCGTACCAGAGCAGTGGTGTGGAGTACCCCACCCGAGCCGCGGCGGCGTCGACGCGGGCATCGTGGTAGCCGAAGGGCGGCCGGAAGTACGGCCGTGCATCGACGCCGAAGGTCTGCTCGATGAAGTCGTGGTTCCGGACGAGCTCGTCCTCGATGCCCTGGTCCGACAGCTTCGTCAGCGCCGGATGGTCCCAGGTGTGGTTGGCGAGTTGCACCTGCCCCGACGCGACCAGGGGGCGCAGGAGATCGGCGTGGTCGGTCCAGGACGGCCGGACGCCGTTCACGAAGAAGGTCAGACGCGTCCCGGTGTCGGCCGCGAACCGGGCGTAGGCCTCGACCACGTCCGAACTCGCACCGTCGTCGACCGTCCACGCGATGCCGGGGGTCCCCTCCGGTAATGCGGTCACCGTTCCGGCCGGCAGGGGCCGTCGTGCGATCGGCGTCGCGGTCTGCGTCGGCGTCGGTGTCGGCGTCGGTGTCGACGACGACCCCGGTGTCGTCGTCGGGCGAGCGGTCGCGGACGGTGCGGTCGCCGGCCTCCGTCCCGTCGCCGCGCACGCGGCGACGGTCGTGGCCGTGAGCAGGCCGGCGGCGCTGGCGAGCAGCGCGCGGCGGGTGGTTCGGTGGTCCATCGGTCGTATCGTCCGGGATCGTCGCCGGGGTCCGCATCGGCTCGACGAATGATCCGTGGTGGCCGATCGGCCACCACGGCCCGGGCCGTGGGTACCGTGGGGTCATGCACACCGAGGTGCCCCGGATCGACGCCGCACTCGTGGAACGACTCGTCGCGACGCAGTTCCCCGAGTGGAGCGGGCTGCCCGTGCGCGAGGTCGACCACCAGGGCTGGGACAACCGCACGTACCGACTCGGCGACGCGCTGTCCGTCCGGCTGCCGAGTGCCGCCGGCTACGTGCCCGGGGTCGAGAAGGAGCAGGACGTCCTGCCGTACCTGGCGCGCCGGTTGGACGTCGCGGTCCCCGAGCCGGTCGGCCTGGGGGCACCGGGCGAGGGGTACCCGTTCCCGTGGTCGGTCCGGCGGTGGCTCGACGGCACGGTGGCAGCGCGTGCGGTCGACCTCGACCACGAGCGCTTCGCCACCGACGTGGGCGCGGTCCTCCGGCAGCTCCGGAGCCTCCCCGCCACCGGGGGGCCGACCGCCGGCGCGCACTCGTTCCACCGCGGCGAGCACCCGTCGGTGTACGGCGCCCAGGTCGTCGCGGCACTCGACACCCTGGGGTCGGAGGTCGACCGAGCGGCGTGCGAGCATGTCTGGTCCGCGGCGACGGCGACCAGTTGGGCGCGTCCCGGCGTCTGGTTCCACGGCGACGTTGCGCCCGGCAACCTGCTCGTCGACGGCGGGGGACGGCTCAGCGCGCTGATCGACTTCGGCACCTGCGGCGTCGGGGACCCGGCGTGCGACCTGGTGCTCGCGTGGACGTTCATCGACCCGGCGGCGCGACCGGTGTTCCGCGAGGCCGTGGGGCTCGACGCCGACACCTGGGCGCGCGGGCGGGGCTGGGCGCTGTGGAAGGCGCTCATCATGCTCGCCGGCAGCGCCGGCCCGGGCGACCGCGCGGAGCACGAGCGCGTGCTCGACACGGTGCTCGCGGATCCCGTCGTCTGACCGGGCGGCGGAGCCCCGAACCGAGGTGGGGCTGTGAACGCACCACGGGGCGGGCGCGTACCGAGGAGGGAGAAGCGAGCCGCGCCTCCCGGCCGGCCCGAAGCGACCACGAGAGGAACGCGACGTGCGCGCACTGACCTGGCAGGGCACCGAGAAGGTGTCCGTCGAGACCGTCCCCGACCCGACCATCCAGGAACCGACCGACGCGATCGTGCGGATCACGTCCACGGCGATCTGCGGCTCCGACCTGCACCTGTACCGGGTCCTCGGCCCGTACATCGACAAGGGCGACGTCCTCGGCCACGAGCCCATGGGCATCGTGGAGGAGGTCGGCAGCGCCGTCACGAACCTCAAGGTCGGTGACCGGGTCGTCGTCCCCTTCAACATCTCGTGCGGCCACTGCTGGATGTGCAAGAACGGTCTGCAGTCGCAGTGCGAGACCACCCAGGTCACCGAGTACGGCTCGGGAGCGGCGCTCTTCGGCTACACGAAGATGTACGGCCAGGTCCCCGGCGGCCAGGCCGAGTACCTCCGTGTCCCGCACGCGGACTACGGGCCCATCGTGATCCCGGACGACGGCACGCCCGACGACCGGTGGCTGTTCCTCAGCGACATCCTGCCCACCGCGTGGCAGGCCGTGCAGTACGCGAACGTGCCCGAGGGCGGCACGCTCGCCGTGCTCGGGCTCGGCCCCGTCGGCCAGTTCGCCGCTCGCATCGGCAAGCACCTGGGCTACCGCGTGCTCGCCGTCGACCCCGAACAGGTCCGCCGCGACCTGGGGGCGAAGCACGGTGCCGAGGTGTTCGACCTGTCGAAGGACACCGTGCCGGAGCTCGTCGACCTGACGGGCGGCCGCGGCCCGGACGGGGTCGTCGACGCCGTCGGCATGGAGGCGCACGGCAACCCCGTCGCCGGCTTCGCCCAGCGTGCGGCCGGGCTGCTGCCCGACGCCCTGGCGCAGAAGGCGATCGAGGTCGCCGGCATCGACCGGCTCGCAGCCGTGCACGCCGCGATCGACCTGGTCCGTCGCGGCGGCACCGTCTCCCTGAGCGGCGTCTACGGCGGCATGGCCGACCCGATGCCGATGATGACGCTCTTCGACAAGCAGATCACCATCCGCGAGGGACAGTGCAACGTGAAGCACTGGATCGACGACATCATGCCGCTCGTGCAGGACCCGTCGGACCCGCTCGGCACGCTCGACCTGACCACGCACCGGGTGTCGCTCGAGGACGCCCCGCACATGTACGAGGTGTTCCAGAAGAAGCAGGACGGCTGCGTGAAGGTCGTGCTCGACCCCGCCCTGGCCGCCGCCTGATGCGGATCGTCGTCGTCGGCGGGACCGGCAACGTCGGGACGGCGGTGCTCCGTCGGCTCGCGCAGGCGCGGGTCGCCGCGCGGGCGGACGGGGGCGACGACAGCGTCGAGATCGTCGGTGTGGCGCGGCGGCTGCCGGACGTGCACGCGGAGCCGTACGGTTCCGCGGTCTGGCATGCCGTCGACATCGGCGCGTCGGACGCGGTCGGCCAGCTCACCGCGGTCTTCACCGGTGCCGACGCGGTGATACACCTGGCCTGGGCGCTGCAGCCGACGCACGACATCCCGCTGCAGTACCGGACGAACGTCACCGGCACCGCGAACGTGCTGTCGGCCGTCGCTCGAGCGGGGGTCCCGCAGGTCGTCGTCGCGTCGTCGGTCGGGACCTACCGGGGCGTCGACGCCGCGGGCAAGCGCACCCCGGTCGACGAGAGCTGGCCGACCGACGGCATCCCCACCGCGACGTACTCGATCCACAAGGCCGCGAACGAAGCGGCGATGGACGCGTTCGAGGCAGACCATCCGTCCGTGGTCGTCACGCGGCTGCGCCCGGGGTTGATCTTCCAGCGGGACGCCGCCGCCGAGATCCGCGGGCTGTTCCTCGGGCACCTCGTGCCGATGTCGATCGTGCGGTGGATCCGGTGGCTCGTGCTGCCCCTGCCGTACCCGTTCGTGTTCCAGGCGGTGCACGCCGACGACGTCGCGGACGCCTACTGGCGGACCGTCGACCAGCGGGCCGGCGGAGCGTTCAACATCGCTGCGTCGCCCGTGCTCAACCCGCCGCGGTTGGCCAGGGCCTTCGGCATGCTCGGTGCCGTCCGGATCCCGCTCGGGCTGCTGCGCGGGATCGTGACGCTGACGTGGCGGCTGCGGTTGCAGCCGACGGATGCCGGCTGGATCGACATCGCGGCCGGGGTGCCGATCATGCAGACCGACCGTGCCCGGTCGGTGCTCGGATGGGAGGCCCGGCACACCTCCGAAGACGCGTTGCGTGCGCTCGTGGCCGGGTTCGCGGACGGTGCGCACGTGGCCGCGTCGGATCCGCTGCGGGGGTAGTTGGGGCGGGGGCTGGCGGGGCGTGCCGGGTGCTTTCGGGCGTGCCGGGTGCTTTCGGGCGTACCGGGTCGGAAGTTTCGACCAGGTACGCCCGATTCCGCTTTCCATCGCGCGTGTGATGGGAAGGAACGCGCGGCGCGAGCCGAGGCCCTGCGCGGTTAGCCTGGGGCGGTGCTGCTGCCGACGGACCTGCTGGGGGAGTGGGTGCTCCGCCGGACCCTGGACGACCGGCGTGCCGGCGTGCGGGGCGTCGTCGCCGGTACCACCACGTTGACCGCGGTCGGTGCGGACGAGGTGCGCTGGGACGAAGCGGGCGTGATGACCTTCGACGGCCGGACCACCCCGGTGTCGCGGACGCTCGTCGCGCGTCGCCGCAGCACGGGGGACCCCGACGACTGGACCGTGCACTTCGCCGACGGCCGGGTGTTCCACGACTGGGTGTGGGGAGCGAGCGTCGCCCACGCCTGTGCTCCGGACGACTACACCGGGGCACTGGACGGCGACGAGCAGCGGTGGACCGTGCGCTGGGAAGCCCGGGGCCCGGCGAAGGACTACCGGCTTGACAGCGTGCTGGAGCGTCACCGGCACGCGCCAGACTGAGTCCATGGCACGTTCCTCCGGCACCGAAGCCCCGCGCATCACCCTGACCGAGCCCGTCGACCTGCAGGACTGGGTCCCCGGACCCGGCGACGTCCTGACCGGCGACCGCATCGAGGGGAAGCGCATCGGCGTGTTCGACCTGGCCGGTGAGCGGCTGCCCGATCTCGAGATCGAGGAGTGCGTCATCGACACGCTCCGGGGCGACGGCGCCGACTTCCGTGGTCTGCGGGTGCACGACTCGATCATCGACACGCTCGACGCCCCTGTGCTGCGGGCGTCGAGCAGTTCGTGGCGCGAGGTCCGGGTGTCCGGCGGTCGCATCGGCTCGGGTGAGCTGTACGACTCCGGGTTGAACGGCGTCGAGTTCGTCGGGATGAAGTTCGGGTTCGTGAACCTGCGCGGGTCGACGCTCACCGACGTGGTGTTCCGCGACTGCGTCATCGACGAGCTCGACATCGCGGACGCGAAGCTGCTCCGGGTGTCGTTCGAGGGCAGCAGCATCCGCGACGCCGAGGGGTCCAACACCCGGATCGACCACGTGGACCTGCGGGGTGCGGACCTCGACCGGGTCGAGCGTCTCGAGGGGTTCCGCGGTGCGACGATCGGCGCCGACCAGCTGTACACGCTCGCCCCGCTGCTGGCGGCGCAGGCGGGCTACCGCGTCGACTGACCGTCGGCCAGCGCGAAACTGCGCAGCAGCCCGGCGGTCAGGCGCCCGCGCGGGCACCCGCCGCGGCCAACGCCGCCGCGAGGTCCGCCTGCACCAGGTCGCCGTGGGCGGCCGCTCCCGCCTGGACCCCGGCGGCTGCGGACGCGATGACCGTCGCCATCGGGGCCGCCACGTTGCCGGCCGCGTACACACCGCGCACCGACGTCTGCCCGGCCGGGTCCACCGTCAGCGCACTCGCGTACCGGAAGTCGCCCATGAACTGGTCGGTGGCGACCAGGCCGAGCCCGGACAGGAAGTCCACGCCCGCCTCAGCGGTGCTCGCCGCGGCCAGGGCGTCGAGTTCGACGACCTCGCCGGAGCCGAGCGTGACCCCGGTCAGCGTGCCCTCTGACGACAGGACCTGCGTGACCGTGTCGTCCACGACCTCGATCCCGCGGGCCTGCAAACCGGCCAGGGCGGTGTCGTCGACGAGGGCCGGATCGGTGACGAACGCGGTCACGTGCTCGCTCAACGCCCGGAACATCAGCGCGTGGTGCACGCCGTTCGGTGTCGTCACGAGCACGCCGATGCGCTGGTCGCGGATCTCCCAGCCGTGGCAGAACGGGCAGTGCACGACCCCGCGCCCCCACTGCTCGGCGAGGCCCGGCACCTGCGGCAGGACGTCCACGGCGCCGGAGGCGACGACGAGCCTGCGGGCGGTGACGACCGTGCCGGAGTCCAGCGTGACCGAGAAGCCGACCGGGTCGGTGCCGTCACCCGTCGTGGCGGACGCGGCCACGATCCTCCCGGCCGTCACCTCGACGCCGTAGGCGGCAACCTCGTCGCGCCCGATCGCGGACAGCTCGGCGGGGGCGATGCCCTCGCGTCCGAGGTAGTTGTGGGCGCCGGCCGACGGCGCGTTGCGGGGCTCGCCCGCGTCGACGACGAGGACGGAGCGGCGGGAGCGCCCGAGGACGAGGGCGGCGGAGAGGCCGGCGGCTGCTCCGCCGATGACGATGACGTCGTAGTGATCAGGCATGCAAGGAGCATGCGGCCGTTGGGTCACGGACAGCAAGGAACCTTGCTGATGTGGCAACCTGGGCAGCATGTCCCACGGCCCGCAGGAACCAGTCGCCCCCCGCACGACCGCCCAGGTCGTCGACGGGGTGGGTCCGCGGTTGCGCGCGCTCCGTGCCCACCGGGACGTCACGCTCGCCGCCCTGTCCGAGGAGACCGGGGTGTCGGTGAGCACGCTCTCGCGGCTCGAGTCGGGGCAGCGCAAGCCGACCCTCGAACTGCTGCTCCCACTGGCGCGGGCGTACCAGGTGCCGCTCGACGACCTGGTCGGAGCGCCCCAGACCGGAGACCCCCGGGTGCACATGAAGCCCGAGGTGCACGGCGGCCGGGTCGTCGTGCCGCTGACGAAGCGCACCGGCGGCGTGCGGTCGTTCAAGCAGCTGTTCCCACCGAACACACCGGGCGGCGAACCGTCGCTCAAGACGCACGAGGGCTACGAGTGGCTCTACGTGCTGTCCGGCCGCCTGCGCCTGGTGCTCGGCGAACACGACCTCGACCTCGGGCCGGGTGAGGTCGCCGAGTTCGACACCCACACCCCGCACTGGATGGGCAACGTCACCGATTCGGTGACCGAGGTGCTGTGCCTGTACGGGCCCCAGGGGGAGCGGGCGCACGTGCGGTCGAGACCGACGCGCTGACCGCCCGGTCTACGCCGCGAAGACGTGGTCCACGACGTCGTCGAGGAGCCCAGAGGTCTCGATGTTCGACTGCTGGATGTGGATGCCGATGTCACCCCGCGTGAAGTAGGTGTCCCCGTCGGTCACGGGGTACTGCTCGTTCTTCGACACCTTCTGGCACTGGTAGCCGTCGGCCTGGTCAGCGCAGTCGTAGCCGTCCGCCGAGAGTTTCTCCAGCTCCGTGCTCGCCGTCGCCGCGTCGACCGTGTCGACCGCGATCGACAGGTACGAGATGTCGGCCTGCGGTTCCCGCCACACGCAGTACAGAGGCTTGCCGTCGGCCTGCAGGACGGGGGTGAGGGCGCTCTTCGGGATCGCGATCGGGTCGCCGACGACCGACGGGTCGTTCAGCGGGGCCGAGGCGAAGGCCTCGTCCCACTCGCCAGGGGTGATGAGGTCCGTGCAAGCGGCCGGCACCGTGCCGGCGTCGTCGGTCACGGGGGCGGTGGTGCCGGTGCTACTCGGGCTGGCGCTCGGTGTGCCGGTGCTCTCCGCCATCGTCGCGGACGGCGTGCTCGGCCCCGCTGGTGCGCTCTGGGCGCAGCCCGACAGGGCGAGTCCGATCGCCAGTGCCGCCGTCAGCGTCGCCGTGATCCCGGATGTCGTCGTGCGCGCTGACCGCCGCATCGTTCCCCCTCGTTCGTCGTGCGGACGTGCCCGCGCGATCGAACGTAGGCGGACGTGCTGACGGCGTCCGCAAGCGTCACCGTTCCGTGACCCCGTCAGCGTGTGCGCCACCCGCGACGCACCCGCAGCCCCGCGCGCACCCGGCGCGCCCACCGACGCACCGGGTTGGCCCGCCGGCCGTTCACGCGGAACGTGTGGAAGGCGCGTCGCGTCCGCAGCAGGGCGGACGGGAGGCCCGACAACGGTCGCGCGGACACCTGCACCGTGAGCACGGGGTCGGCCACCACCCGCCAGGCCGGGTCGAGCTGCATGCTCAGGTCGACGTCGTCGTGCACCTCGGGGTCCTCGCGGTGCGCTCGGGTGCGGACCGCGTCCCAGGTCCAGCGCCGCATCGCCATCGCGGACCCGAACAGCGGTGGGCGACCGAGCGCGGCCCACATGAGCGCGAAGTACGGCCGCATGTAGACGGCGTCCCACAGCCGGCCGATCAGTGGCCCGCCGTCGCGCGGACACCCGGGCCCGGTCACCGCGACGACCGTCGGATCGGCCAACAGCCGCACCGCGTCGGCGATCCACCCCGGCGGCGGGACGGAGTCGGCGTCGAGCCGGACGAGGACGTCCCCGGAGGCCCGGTCGTAGCCGCGCGCCGAGGCCCGGGCGATGCCACGGATGCGTTCGGTGAGCACGATCGCCCCCGCTGCCTGGGCGACCTCGGCGCTGTCGTCCCGGCTGCCGTTGTCGACCACGACGACCTCGTCGGCGAGCAGTGTCTGCACCGCGAGGGCGTCGAGGCAGCGTCGCAGGTGCGCAGCGTCGTCGCGCACGGGGATGACGACGGAGACGCGGACCATCCTCCGATCCAACCGGAGGTCCGCTGTGCGGCCACGCGGTAGCGTTCCGGGCATGGACCGGACCGACGAACTCGCCGTGGAGCTCCGGCACGCGATCGGTCGCGTCGTGCGCGCTGCGAAGCGGGAGGCGGACTCGCTGCCGACCGCCCACGCGACGACCCTCGGGTTCCTCGAGCGCGAGGGGCCGATGCCGATCGCCGAGCTGGCACGTCGCCGGGCGGTGAAGCACCAGGGGCAGTCGCGCACGGTGGGGGAGCTCGCCGACCTCGGGTACGTCGAGCGGACGACGTCGGACACCGACCGTCGCGTGTCGGTCATCCGCATCTCCGACACCGGCAGCGAGGTCCTCCGCCGGGACATGACGGCGCGCGCCGACTGGTTGGCGACGGCGATCCGCGAGGAACTGGACGACGAGGAACGCGCGGCCCTCGAGCGCCTGCCCGGCATCTTCGAACGGTTGGCCCGGCGCGCCGACTGAGTGCTCCCTCACCCGGATCGGACACCAGAAATACAACACAGTTGTAGTGTTGTCGGCATGGAGCTGACGAAGTACACCCACGCCACCGTCGTCCTCGAGCAGGACGGCACCACCCTCGTCATCGACCCGGGTACCTTCACGCCCGAGGCTGCTGATCTTGCCGGCGCTGCCGCCGCGGTCCTCATCACCCACGAGCACGCCGACCACTTCGACGTCGACGCTGTCCGTGGCGGGCTCGACGCGAACCCAACGCTCGTGGTCCGCGGGCCGGCGGCGATCGTCGAGCAGCTGGGTGACCACGACGGCCGTGTCGCTGCGGTCGGTGCCGGTGATGCGTTCGAGGTCGGGCCGTTCTCCGTACAGGTCTTCGGCGAGGAGCACGCCGTCATCCACCGCGACATCCCGACGATCGCGAACGTCGGGTACCTGGTCAACGGTGCCGTCTTCCACCCGGGCGACGCCTACCTCGAGCCAGGTGTCCCCGTGCAGACGCTGCTCCTGCCGACCAGCGGTCCGTGGACGAGCACCGCTGCCGCGGTCGACTACGTCCGGTCGGTGGCGCCGGAGCGTGCCGTGCAGATCCACGAGGCGATGCTGAGCGACCTCGGCCAGCAGTCCACCGCGCGGTTCCTCGGCTCGGACGGTCTCGGACCGGTGCCGGTCCTGATCCTGCCCGCGGGGGGATCGATCACCGTCTGACGGACGCGACCGTGCTCCTGGGAGGCGATCCGCGCCTCCCGGGCAGCATGGAGGGATGTCCGACGCTCCCTCGACCGCAGTCCTCTTCGACATCGACGGCACGCTCGTCGACTCGAACTACGCCAACATCGATGCCTGGTGGCGCGCTGCCCGCGCAGCGGGTGAGTCCGTCGACGCCTGGCGGATCCACCGCGCGATCGGCATGGACTCCGCGAAGCTGCTCGAGACGCTGCTGCCGGACGCGTCCGACGAGACGCGCGACACCGTCAAGCAGTTCCACACCGCCTACTTCGCCGAGCACATGCCGCAGCTGCGGCTGCTGCCGGGCGCCCGTGACCTGCTCCGTGCGGTCGCCGAGGCCGGGCACGCCGTCGTCCTGGCGACGAGTGCGCCGGAGCACGAACTGACGCGGCTGCGTGAACTGCTCGACGCCGAGGAGTGGCTCACCGCCGTGACGAGCTCCGAGGACGTCGAGCAGGCGAAGCCGGACCCCGGGATCATCCAGGTGGCGCTCGACCGGGCCGGTGTGCGTGCGGACGCTGCCGTGATGGTCGGTGATGCGATGTGGGACGTCGAATCGGCCGGACGCGTCGGGGTGACGTGTGTCGCGGTGATGACCGGCGGCATCGGCGGCGACGAACTCCGCGGCGCCGGCGCTGCCGAGGTCCACGACGACGCCGCTGCCCTGCTCGCCGCGCTGCGGTCCGGGGACGGCGCGATCGCGGCGCTGGACGGGCGCGCGTGAGCGTGCACCGCCGCCGGCATCCGTGACAGGATCGTCGACCGTGATCACGATCGAACGCGTGTCCTGGGACGACCCCCGATCCGTGGTGCTCCGCGCCCGCATGGACGACGAGATGCACGAACGCTACGGCTCGTCGAACGGCGACGAGGACCCGGCGATCACGGCCGAGCGGAGCCGCGCGCTGTCCGTCGACCCGTCGACCGTCGTCGCCTCGGTCCTCGCCCTCGACGAGGCCGGGCAGGCCGTCGGGCACATCGCGATCCGGCGTCTCGGCGACGAGGTCGAGCTCAAGCGGCTGATCGTGCTGACGTCGGCCCGCGGCAAGGGTGCCGCCACCGCACTGCTCGACGAGTGCGAGCGCATCGGCCGCGAGCTCGGCGCGCCCCGGCTCATCCTGCAGACCGGTGACAAGCAGCCTGACGCGGTCGCCCTGTACGAGAAGACCGGGTGGAGCCTGATCCCGGTCTACGCGCCGTACGCGGCGACGATGCCGTGGTCGTTCTGCTTCGAGAAAGCGCTCTGAGCGTTCCGACCCGTATTGCACTCTCAGTCAGATAGTGCAATTCTTGCTCGGTGAACACCACCGAACGCACCCGCGAGCTGCGCCGACGCATGATCGTCGAAGCGCGCCGGGCGACGGTCGAGCACGGGTTGAGCGGCTTCACGATCGAGCAGCTCTGCGAGATCGTCGGGGTGTCACGGCGCACGTTCTTCAACCACTTCGCGTCGAAGGACGACGCCGTGCTCGGCATCGAGCTGCACGCCGACGTCGAGGCGATCGACGAGTACGCCGCGGGCGGCGTCGTCCCGACCGACCTCGATCCGCTCGACTCGATCGTCGCCCTGGCGATCGACCAGCTCCGCCGCTACGGCATCGACCGGTCGGACGAGGTCCTGGTGCGCCGGGTCTTCGAGCGGGAGCCGGCGCTCGTCGCGCGGTTCCTGTCGGCGACCGACGTGCAGCTCGCCCGGATCACCGCGGCGCTGCGACAGCGGTTCGGCTGGTCGGATCCGTCCGACCGCCGTGCGCGCTTGGTCACCGAAGCGGCCGCGGCGCTGGCGAAGGTCACCGCCGAGACCTACTTCGACGACGCCTTCGACGAGACCACCGGCCCGCCGTTCGACGAGCTGCTCACCCAGAACCTCCGCCTGATGAGGGCGGCCATCACCACCGGACAGGACTCCACACCATGAGCGCAACCGCGCCGGGCACCACCAAGCGTGCCCGCCCCGGCACCGACGGACCGCTGCTGCTGACACAGCGCCGGATCTGGATCATCTTCTCCGCGCTCATCGCGGGGATGCTGCTCTCCAGCCTCGACCAGACCATCGTCTCGACGGCGATGCCCACCATCGTCGGCGAACTCGGCGGCGTCGCGCACCAGGCATGGCTGACGACCGGGTACCTGCTCGCCTCGACCATCGTGATGCCCGTCTACGGCAAGTTCGGTGACGTCCTCGGCCGCCGCAACCTGTTCCTCATCGCGATCGCCCTGTTCACCATCGCGTCGGCCGGGTGTGCCTTCGCCGGCGACTTCACGCAGCTCGTGGTGTTCCGCGCGATGCAGGGGCTCGGCGGTGGCGGTCTGATGATCCTGTCGCAGGCGATCATCGCCGACATCGTGCCCGCCTCGCAGCGTGGCAAGTACCTCGGCCCGCTCGGTGCGATCTTCGGCCTGTCCGCGATCGGCGGCCCGCTCCTCGGCGGCTTCTTCGTCGACCACCTCACCTGGAACTGGGCGTTCTACATCAACATCCCGGTCGGCATCGCGGCGTTCTTCGTGGCGTGGTTCGCGCTGACCCTGCCGAACAAGAAGGCGACGAAGCGCATCGACGTGCTCGGCGTGCTCTTCATGTCCGCCGCGACCACCTGCCTGGTGTTCTTCTCGGAGTTCGGCGGCAGCAAGGACCACGGCTGGGACGCACCCGAGACCTGGGCCTGGTTCGCCGGGCTCGTCGTCTCCGCCGCGCTCCTCGTGCTCGTCGAGTCGCGTGCGCAGGACCCGGTCCTGCCGCTGTCGTTCTTCAAGAACCGCACGTTCCTGCTCGCGACCGGCATCGGCCTGGTGCTCGGCATCGGCATGTTCGCGGCGATCGGCTTCGTCCCGACGTTCCTGCAGATGGCATCAGGCACCTCGGCCGCCGTTTCGGGTCTGCTGATGCTGCCGATGATGGTCGGCCTGATCGGGACCTCGATCGCGTCCGGCAACCTGATCACGAAGACCGGTCGCTACCGGATGTTCCCGATCATCGGCACGGTCCTGGTCGCCATCGCGATGCTCGCGATGACCCAGCTCGCCGCGGCCACCCCGATCTGGCTGATCTGCGCCTACCTGTTCGTCTTCGGCGCAGGGCTCGGACTGATCATGCAGGTGGTCGTCCTGGTCGCGCAGAACGCCGTGCCGGCCGAACAGGTGGGCACCGCGACCTCGACGAACAACTACTTCCGCGAGGTCGGCGCCTCCCTCGGGACCGCCGTGTTCGGTGCGCTGTTCACGGCCCGGCTCACGACGTCGCTCACCGACGTGTTCACCGGTGCCGGCGGCTCGGCGACCGATGCGGCGTCGTCGGCGGGCAGCATCGACCCGGCGACCGTGGCGAAGCTGCCCGAGGCGGTGCAGGACGGCATCGTGAACGCGTACGCCGACTCGCTGGCGCCCGTGTTCTGGTACCTGCTGCCCTTCATCGCGGTGGCGTTCCTGCTCGCCCTGTTCCTGCCGCAGATCACGCTCTCCGACACGGCCGGCATGGTCGCCCGTGGCGAGGCCGTCGGTGGCGACGAGGCCGACGAGCTCGAGCGTGCGCAGCGTTCGGGCCGGGCGGAGTCCGTGTCGTCGGGTGGTGAGACGCCGGCGTTCCGCCGGGACGCCTCCGACTGAGCGAGACGCCGCCCGATCCGGCGGCGTCCTGCGGGCCGCGGGGCGCGCTGTGGAGACGACGGCGTGCTGACGGGAGGCGCGGTGCCAGCTGGTACCGCGCCTCCCGTCCGTCGTCCGGTCGCGCTCACTGCCGCGGCCGGCTGTCGTCGCGACCCGGCTCGCGAAAGCGACAGTGTGCCGTAGACCATCCGCGGCACACTGTCGCTCTTGCGGGGGTGAACGGGTCGACTCCGCGAGGAGTGTCGCTTCCGCGGACAAGACCGCGCACCGCGCACCGGGCGCCGGGTGCTCCGCGGCGGGCGCTACGCGCCGGTGCTCGCGCGCCGGACCAGGCGGGTGGGGAGCGCTGCCGGCTCGGCCGCGGTGCCGTCGAGCGTCGCGAGCAGCCGTTCCGCGGCCGCGCGCCCGAGGTCGGCGCCGGGCAGGGCGACGCTCGTCAGCGCGGGGGCCGTCACCGACGACGACGGCAGGTCGTCGAAGCCGGCGACCGCGAGCTCCCCGGGGACTGCGATGCCCAGCGACCCGGCGATGCGCAGGACGCCGTAGGCGAGGGTGTCCGCTGCCGCGACGACCGCGGTGACGTCGTCGTCCTGCCAGGCCTCGATGACGTGCTCGGTGGCCGAGGCTGCGGCGTCCACGGTGAGGTCGGCGCGGGCGGTGACCTCGGACACGGTGATGCCGGCGGCGGCGCACTCCTGCTCGAAGAGCTCGCGCCGCACCCCGAACGTCGTCGCTCGCGAGGTCCCGTCGAGGTACCCGACGCGGCGGTGCCCCTGTTCGTGCAGGTGCGCGACGAGGTCGTGGACGCCGGGGGAGAGGTCGTAGTTGACGGCCTCGGTGCCACCCGGGGCGTCGAGGAGGACCACGGGCACGCTCGCCGACATCGACTCGCCGGCGGCCGGGGCGTCGACGAGGATGCCGGCCGGACGGAGGCGTTCGAAGCGGCGGACGTCGGCTGCCAGGGGCTGCGCGCCGCGCTCGGTGACCGACAACACGAGCTGGAACCGGTCGCCGATGGTGTCGCGCACGCCGCGGATGACCTCGGCGAAGAAGGGGTTCGACAGGTCGGGGGCGATGAGGACGACCAGGTCGCCGCTGCCCCGTGCCAGGGAGCTCGCGGCGTGGTCGACGACGTAGCCGAGCTCGTCGACGGCGTCGCGCACCCGCGTGGCGATGGGGACGGACACCCGGCCGCGGTCCTTGCCGTTGACGACCAGGGAGACCGTGGCGATGCTCGTTCCGGCGCGCTCGGCCACCATGGCAGCGGTCACACGGCGGCCCGGAGCGACGGATGAAGGCACGGGTCGATGCTACCGAGGGCGCCTCGACGACTTGACGTCAAACGCTTGACGTGTTTCGATGTCAAACGCTTGACGCGCTGCGCGACGACGATCTGTCGGACCGCGGATCCCCACCGCGTCGAGCACAGACCCCTCGATTCCCCGAAGAAGTGGAGCGCCCAGCGTGCCCAGTGCGACCCAGCCCTCGAAGATCATCCTCGACTGTGACCCCGGCCACGACGACGCCGTCGCCATCCTGCTGGCTCACGGCAACCCGGACATCGAGCTCCTGGCCGTCACCACCGTCGTCGGCAACCAGACGCTGCCGAAGGTCACCCGCAACGCCCTCGCCGTCGCGCGCATCGCCGGCATCACCGGGGTGCCGTTCGCCGCGGGCGCCGACCGTCCGCTCCTGCGCCAGATCGAGGTCGCCCCGGACATCCACGGCGAGAGCGGCCTCGACGGACCGATGCTGCCCGAGCCCTCGTTCGAGCTCGACCAGCGGCACGCCGTCGACCTGATCATCGAGACGGTCATGGCGCACGAGCCCGGCACCGTCACGCTGGTGCCGACCGGCGGCCTGACGAACATCGCCCTCGCCGCCCGCAAGGAACCCCGCATCGTCGAGCGCGTCAAGCAGGTCGTGCTCATGGGCGGTGGCGTGCACGTCGGCAACTGGAGCCCCGTCGCCGAGTTCAACATCGTCATCGACCCCGAGGCCGCCTCGATCGTCTTCGACGCCGGCTGGGACGTCGTCATGGTCGGACTCGACCTGACGCACCAGGCCCTCGCCACCCCCGAGGTGGCCGCACGCATCGCCGCCGTCGGCACCGCCCCGGCCGCGTTCGTCGGCGAGCTGCTCGACTTCTTCGGCCAGACCTACAAGGACGCGCAGGGCTTCGACGCCCCGCCGGTGCACGACCCCTGCGCCGTCGCCTACGTCATCGACCCGACCATCGTCCGCGCCGTGAAGGTCCCGATCCACATCGAGACCCAGGGCAGCCTGACGCTGGGCATGACCGTCGCCGACTTCCGTGCGCCCGCGCCGGAGGACTGCCGGACGAGCGCCGCCATGGAGCTCGACCACGAACGGTTCTGGGACCTGGTCGTCGACGCCCTCGAGCGCATCGGCGAGACCACCGACACCGGCTGGACCCCGCGCGCCGCAGCCGACGCCGTCGAAGCCGGCATCACCACCACCCCGGAGATCTGAACACCATGACCACCACCTCGACGAAGAAGTCGATCGGCGCCCTCACCGCGGCGCTCCTCGCCGCGTGCATCGCGTTCCAGCTCAACGCGAGCATGCTCAGCCCCGCGCTGGTCACGATGGCGCGCGAGCTCAAGACCGACGACGCCACCATCGGGCTCTCGCAGACCCTGTACTTCACGCTGGCGGCACTGTTCTCGCTGTTCCTGCCGCGCCTGTCCGACATCGTCGGCCGCAAGCGCGTCCTGATCGGCATGCTCGCCGTGATGCTCGTCGGCAGCATCGTCGCCGCACTCGCCGTGAACGTGCCGATGCTGTTCGCCGGCCGGATCATCCAGGGCGTCACCGGCCCGGTCGTCCCGATCTGCCTGCTCGTCCTGCGCAACGAGATCGCCGACCCGAAGCGCTACGGCGCCGCACTCGGTCTGCTCACCGCCGTGAACGGCGGCATCGCCGGCGTGGACGCGCTGGCCGGTGGCTGGATCGCCACGAACTTCGGGTTCCGCGGGATCTTCTGGGTCATCGCCGTCGTCACCGTCATCGCGCTGGCGCTCGTCGCCGTGTGGGGCGTCGAGTCGAAGCCCTCGGCCGGCACCCGGATGGACTGGATCGGCGTCGTGCCGCTCGTCGTCTCGGTCGGGGCGCTGCTCACCGCGTTCAACGAGGCCGGCAAGCTCGGTGCTGCCAACCCGGCACTGGTGATCGGCGGCGGCGTCGTCGCGCTCGCCGCCTTCGCGGTCTTCTGGGCGGTCGAGTCCCGCGTGAAGGAGCCGCTCGTCGAGACCCGGTTCCTGAAGCGCCGTGCCACGTGGGCGCTCCTCGCGACGACGTTCCTGACCATGACCGGCGTCTTCGCGGTCGTGAACGGGCTGGTCACGTCGCTCGCGCAGAACGGCGACGCCGGCTTCGGCATGGAACCCGACCTCGCCTCGCTGGTGTTCCTCACCCCGTACGCGTTGGTCGGTTGGATCGTCGGTCCGTTCGCCGGGCGCCTCGCGCCGACCATCGGCTACCGCGCCGTGCTCCGCTTCGGCCTGATCGGCAGCATCGTCTCGACGGTCCTGATGGCACTGGTGGGCGTGCACTCGCTGCCGGTCCTGGTCACCGCGACCGTCCTGATCGGCATCACGTACGCGGGCATCGCGAACATCATCCTGAACGGCCTGGGCATCGTGCTCTCGCCGGAGTCGAACCCCGGTTTCCTGCCGGGCCTGAACGCCGGTGCGTTCAACCTCGGCGCCGGGGTCAGCTTCGCCGTCCTGCCGGCGCTGCAGATCGCGCTCGGGGTCGGCGGGTCCGCGGGCACCGCCGGGTACTCCGGTGGCATGCTGCTCGGTGCCGTGATCACGACCGCCGCGCTCGCGATCTCGTTCCTCATCCCCCGCCCGGAGAGTGCCGAGACCACGTCCGTCGCGCCGCAGAAGGAGACCGTCCGTTGACCCAGACCATCGTGATCGTCGGATCGCTCAACGCGGACCTGGTGGTCCGGACCGAGCGGTTCCCGAAGCCCGGTGAGACCCTGCACGGGTCCGACCTGGCGATCCTGCCGGGTGGCAAGTCCGCCAACCAGGCGGTGGCTGCCGGGAGGCTCGGGGGCACGGTCCGCATGATCGGTGCGGTCGGCGACGACGGGAACGGTGCGCTGCTCCGCGACTCCGTCGCGGCTGCGGGTGCGGACACCACGCACGTCGCCGTCCGGGAGGGCGTGGCCACCGGCACCGCCGTCATCACGGTCGACGCCGCGGGGGAGAACACCATCGTGATCTCCGCCGGCGCCAACGGCACGCTGACGCCGGACGACGTGCCCGCCGACGCCTTCGACGACGCCGGCGTGCTCGGCCTCTGCCTCGAGGTCTCGATCGACGTCGTCCTCGCCGCAGCCCGGGCAGCGCACGCCGCCGGGGTCACGGTGCTGACGAACCTGTCGCCCTTCGGGGACGTCCCCGCCGAGTTGCTCGAGCTGACCGACGTGTTGCTGGTCAACGAACACGAGGCCGCGTCGCTCGGCGAGCACGGCGTCGCGCGCTCGATCGTCACCCGCGGCGGCTCGGGTTGCGTCGTGTACGACGGCGACGCGGACCCGGTGTCGATCGACGCCGTCCGGGTCGAGCCGGTGGACACCACGGGCTGCGGCGACGCCTTCATGGGCTCGGTGGCCCTGCGGCTGGCGGCGGGGGACTCCCTCGTCGACGCCGCACGGTTCGCGGTGGGGGTCGGGGCGTACGCCGCGACCAAGGCGGGCGCGCAGGCCTCGTACCCGACCACGGCGGAACTCGAGGCGTTCCTGCGGGCGGAGGACGGGCCTCCCGGTCCTTGACCGCTTGCCCGGCCGCTAGCGTTGTGGCATGCGCGTGGGAGTCCTCGACATCGGGTCCAACACCGGCCACCTGCTCGTGGTGGACGCCCACGGCGGTGCCGCGCCGCTGCCGGCGTCCTCGTTCAAGCAGCCGCTGCGGCTGGCCGAGCACCTCGATGACGCCGGCGCGGTGACGCCCGAGGGCGTCGACGCGCTGACGCGGTTCGTCGCGGACGCCGTCCGCGTCGCCGAGGAACGCGGCTGCGAGGACATGCTCGCGTTCGCGACCTCGGCCGTGCGCGACGCGGTGAACTCCGACGCGGTGCTCGCCCACGTCGAGGCCTCGACCGGCGTGGAGCTGGCCGTGCTGTCCGGTGGGGACGAGGCACGACTCACGTTCCTGGCCGTCCGGCGGTGGTTCGGGTGGTCGGCCGGACGGCTCGCGGTGTTCGACATCGGCGGTGGCTCGCTCGAGATCGCCGGGGGCGCCGACGAGGCTCCGGACGTCGCGTGGTCGATGCCGATCGGTGCTGCACGGCTCGCCCGCTCGTACTTCGCCGCGGGCACCCCGACGGAGGACGACGTCCGCCGCATCCGTCACGAGATCCGCGTGGAGATCGCCCGCGACGCCGGCAAGTTGCTCCGCGCCGGGCGTCCGGACCGTGCCGTGGCGACCTCGAAGACCTTCCGGTCGATCGCGCGGATCTGCGGGGCGGCGCCCTCGGGTGCAGGTCCGCTCGTGCCGCGGGCGCTCGACGGCGACGTGCTCCGGTCGAAGCTGCCCGCGCTGCTGACGATGTCGGTCGACGAACTCGCGACGCTGCCCGGGGTGTCGGCGAGCCGCGCGCACCAGGTGGTTCCGGGTGCGCTCGTCGCCGAGGCCTGCCTCGACATCTTCGACCTGCCCGCGCTGGAGATCTGCCCGTGGGCGCTTCGCGAGGGCGTGATCCTCGAGCGGCTCGACCAGCTGTCGGTGCTGGGGACGCCGTAGCGTCTACGGGTGCTGCCTCGGCGGCGCCAGCAGCCACGGGCGGATCAGCTTCGTCACGAAGGGCAGCACCCAGAACGTCATGATCGGCGTGAGGACGAGGGTCGTGACCAGCACACGGGGCAGGATCGCGACGTGTGCGAACGCTGGGACGAGCCACGCCATCAAGTACGTGAACGCCAGGTTCACCGGGAAGAAGCCGAGCCAGATGCTCACCGCCTGCTTCCACCGCGGGGGAGCGCTCGATGCCGGGGCGTCCTGCGGGACGTCGAACCAGCCCTCGATGCCCGTGCGCTTCTCGATGCGGGACTCCACGACCAGGTCGCGCCCGAGGTCGAGCCAGCGCAGGCGGTCGTCGGAGTTCTCCCACGTGGCGAGCGAGTCGTGGTCGGCGAAGCGGTAGAGCATGTGCCACTCGCGGGACTGCGCCCGGGAGCGCACCCACCCGGAGCCGAGGAACCCCGGGTAGCGGTTGGCGAGGTTCACGCCGGACTGCACCCAGTGGGTGACCTCGGGGATGCGGTCGGGTTCGACCAGGCGGGTGATGGACACGGTGACGGGCGGGCCATCGGTCGCGGGTGACGACTGCAGGCTCCCAGGCTCTTGTGGAGTCATGGGTCCAGTCTCGCGGAAGCGTGTTACCGGCTCGTGTCGGACGGTCCTAGCTCGCCTGCTTCTTCTCGGCGGGCGCCTTCTTGGCCGCGGGTTTCTTCGCGGGTGCCTTCTTCGCCGGAGCCTTCTTCGCGGGGGCCTTCTCGGTGGTCGCCTGCTTTGCCGGGGCCTTCCGGGCCGGCGCCTTCTTCGTCGAGCCGGACGTGCTCGAGTCGGTACCCGACGACGAACGCGAGCTGGACGACGAACGCGACCCCGCGCCTCCTGTCCGCTTCTTGTCCACGGACGCACGCAGGGCGGCCATCAGGTCGAGGACGTCACCGCCCTCGCCTTCGTCGTCCTCGTCGTCCTTCGCGCCGAACGTCTTCTCGGTGTCGATGTCGTCACCGGCGTCGAGCTTGGCGTCGATGAGCTGCTGCAGTTCCTCTTGGTAGGAGTCGGTGTAGCGGTCGGGATCGAAGTCCGTCGACATGCTCTCGACGAGCGACGAGGACATCTTCAGCTCGTTCGCGCTGACCTTCACCGACGAGTCCAGCGCCGTGAAGTCGGCGGCTCGGACCTCGTCGCCCCAGAGCAGCCCCTGCAGCAGGATGACGTCGTCGTGGACGCGCAGCACGCCGAGCCGGGTCTTCTGGCGCAGCGTGAACTGCACGATCGCGAGCCGGTCGGTCTTCGCCAGGGTCTCGCGCAGCAGCACGTAGGCCTTCGGCGAGCGCGAGTCCGGCTCGAGGTAGTACGTCTTCTCGAACATCATCGGGTCGACCTGCTCGACGGGGACGAACTCGAGCACCTCGACCTCGTGCGACTGCTCCTCGGGGAGCTGCTTGAAGTCGTCCGCGGTCAGGACCACGGTCTTGTCACCGTCGTCGTAGGCACGCTGGATGTCGGCGTACTCGACCTCGTGGCCGAACTCGCAGACGCGTTTGTAGCGGATGCGGCCCTTGTCCTCGTCGTGGACCTGGTGCAGGGACACGTCGTGGGTCTCGGTGGCCGCGTACACCTTGATGGGCACGTTGACGAGCCCGAACGCGATGGAACCCTTCCAGATCGACCTCATGGGCACATGATGCCCGTGTCCGCACGGGAGTGCCCGCAGCCGACGGGTTCTCCACAGATCCGGGTTCGCTGGACCGTCGACCGGTCGACGCGAGCACGATGGGCGCATGAGCCAGCTCGACAAGCAGGACCCGCGTGAGCAGTTCCCACGCCCGCCCTTCCCCGCGCAGACGCAGCAGGGGTCCGGGCTGGCCAGTGCGATGGACCCGCCGCCCGACCACGGCGAGGTCTCCTACCTCGGCACAGGGCGCATGCGGGGGTACCGCGTGCTCGTCACGGGTGCCGACTCCGGCATCGGCCGAGCCGCGGCGATCGCGATGGCGAAGGAAGGGGCCGACGTCGCTCTGAACTCCCTGCCCGAGGAGATCGACGACCTGACCGAGGTCCGTGACGTCATCGCCGACCTCGGGCGCAATGCCGTGATGCTGCCCGGCGACCTGACGGACGAGGGCTTCTGCGACGAACTCGTCCGGACGGCGGTGCGCGACCTCGGTGGGCTGGACGCCCTCGTCCTGGTCGCCGGACACCAGCTGGTGCACGAGGACGTGACCGAGCAGTCGACCGAGGACTTCGACCGCACGATGAAGGTCAACCTCTACTCGCTGTTCTGGCTGGTCCGGGCAGCCGTGCCGCACATGGCGCCGGGCAGCGCGATCGTGACGACGAGCTCGGTGTCCGCGTACCAACCGCAGGACCGCATGATCGACTACGCGGCGACGAAGGCCGCGATCATCACCTACACCAACGGCCTCGCGCGGCAGCTCGCGGCGAAGGGCATCCGGGCGAACACCGTGGTGCCCGGGCCGGTGTGGACGCCACTGCAGCCGATCAGCTACCCGGGCGACGAGATCGCACGGTACGGCCAGGACACCCCCTTCGGCCGGCCGGCGCAGCCCGTCGAGCTCGGCAGCGCCTACGTGTACCTGGCGGGGCCCGAGTCGTCGTACACCTCGGGCACGACCCTGACGGTGGCGGGAGCGACCGGGGTGGCGCTGTGAGTCCGGCGGCCCGCAAGACCGTCGTCCTGATCGGCGATCGGCGACTGGCGCTGACGAACACGGACAAGGTGCTCTACCCCGAGACCGGCACGACCAAGGGGCGGGTGATCGAGTACTACGAGCGTGTGGCGCCGTGGATGATCCCGCACGTCAAGGACCGCCCGGTGACCCGGAAGCGGTGGGCGAACGGCGTCGACGGCAAGGTCTTCTTCGAGAAGAACCTGCCGGACTCCGCCCCCGACTGGGTCCGCCACCACACCATCCACCACTCCGAGCACGACAACGAGTACCCGATCGTCGACGACCTGCCGACCCTCGTGTGGATGGCGCAGCAGGCCGCGCTGGAACTGCACGTGCCGCAGTGGCGGTTCGGCCCGCGCGGTGGGCAGCAGAACCCGGACCGGCTCGTGCTCGACCTGGATCCCGGCGAGGGCGTCGGCCTGCCCGAGTGCGTCGAGGTGGCGGTCGCGGCACGCGAGATCCTGCACGGCATGGGGCTCGACCCGTACCCGGTGACCTCCGGTTCGAAGGGGATCCACCTCTACGCCGCCCTCGACGGCCGGTCGACCACGGCGAACGTCTCCGACGTCGCGCACGAACTCGCGAAGGCGCTCGAGCACGACCTGCCCGACCTGGTGCTGTCGTCGATGAGCCGAGCCGAGCGGACGGGCAAGGTGTTCGTCGACTGGTCGCAGAACAACGGCAACAAGACGACGATCGCGCCGTACTCGCTGCGCGGCCGCGAGCGGCCGACGGTCGCAGCACCCCGCACCTGGAAGGAGCTCGAGGAACGCGGGCTCGCGCAGCTCACGTTGGACGAGGTCCTCGAACGCCTGCAGGCGCACGGCGACCACCTGCACCCGGTCGCCTCCGCCTCGCTGGCCGTCGGGCGCGACGACCACGGTCACTGGGACAGCGACCGGACCGAGCGTGCGAACGAGGCCGAGCAGCCGGCTCGCGACCGGCTCACCGCCTACCGCGCGAAGCGCGACGCCTCGAAGACGCCGGAACCGGTGCCCGAAGGAGCCCCCACGGTCCGGAAGGACGGCACCCCGACGTTCGTGATCCAGGAGCACCACGCCACCCGCGACCACTACGACTTCCGGCTCGAGCACGACGGCGTGCTCGTGAGCTGGGCCCTGCCGAAGGGCGAACCGAACGACCCGGGCAAGAACCACCTGGCCGTGCAGACCGAAGACCACCCGCTCGAGTACGGCGCGTTCGAGGGCACGATCCCGAAGGACGAGTACGGCGGCGGCACGGTCACGCTCTGGGACGACGGCACCTACGAGCTCGAGAAGTGGCGCGAGGGCGAAGAGGTCATCGTCACCCTGCACGGTCGGACCGGCGGCGCTCGCCGACTGGCGCTCCTGCACACCCGCGGCCGGGGCGGAGCGGGCGACGAGAAGAACTGGCTCATCCACCGCACGAAGGAGCAACCCGACCGGCTGGCGGACGCCGGCGGCGCGACGGACGCGGGGCGGGCCTCCCGTCCCTCTGCCGCGCACCGAGACGGACAGCGGCGCATCAGCGGCGCCAGCCCCGCGGACACCGCTCCGGGGGACCGACGGACCATGCAGGCCACCCTGGCGAAGGACGCACCCCGGCTGGACCCGGCCGACTGGGCGTTCGAGATGAAGTGGGACGGCGTCCGTGCGCTCGCCACCGTCCGGGACGGCTCGGTCACGCTGCGGAGCCGGAACGACAACGACTTGACGGAGCAGTACCCGGAACTGCAGGAACTCGGCGACCGTGCCGGGGTCGACGGCGTCTTCGACGGCGAGATCGTCGCGTTCGACGACCGGGGGCGCCCGAGCTTCCAGCTCCTGCAGAACCGGATGGGCCTGACGAAGGCGCGTGAGGTGCGGGCGGCGCAGCAGGCGACCCCCGTGCGGTTCCTGGTCTTCGACGTGCTCGAGGCCGACGGGCACGAACTCACCCGCCTGGCGTACGACGCCCGGCGGCAAGCGCTCGAGACGGTCGTCGAGCCCGGCGGGGCGATCGACGTGCCGCCGGGCTCGCAGGGTGACCTCGACGGCGTGATGGCGTCGTCGCAGGAACAGGGCCTCGAGGGGGTCGTCGCGAAGAAGCGCAGTTCGAAGTACGCCGAGGGCAGGCGGTCCGAGGCCTGGCTGAAGCTGAAGCACCACGCCACGCAGGAAGTCGTGGTCGGAGGGTGGAAGCCGGGCAGCGGTCGTCGAGCGGGCGGGATCGGCTCGTTGCTGCTCGGCGTGCCCGGTCCGGACGGCCTCGAGTACGTCGGCAAGGTCGGCACCGGGTTCCGTGACCGCGACCTCGACCAGATCGCCGCAGCGCTGCGACCGCTCGACCGGAAGACCTCGCCGTTCGTCGACGTGCCGCGGATCGACGCACGGGACGCGCACTGGGTGACGCCGAAGCGCGTGGGCGAGGTCGAGTTCGCCGAGTGGACCGGTGACGGACGCCTGCGGCAGCCGTCCTGGCGGGGCTGGCGTCCGGACAAGGACCCCGAGGACGTGGTGCGCGAGCACTGACCTGCTCGCCGGACCGGCCGCCCTGTGCCAGCTCGCGAACGCGCTGATGCGTGCGCATGGGGTCCGCCCGTGGCGAAATTCCGTCCCCCGTCCGGCGCCCGGGCGGGGGACGTTTCCACCCGTCCGTCCGCCGGTCCGCCGCCGACTGTTACGTTCGCCGGGACGAAAGGGCCTGGGGATGAGCTCGAGCAAGTACCTGCCGCCGTACACGGCCGAGGAACGCGTCGCGATCAACGGAGATCGTGCCGCACGGATCCCGGTTGATCCGGGGGCCGTGGTGACCGACATTGACGCGACCTACGCGGACTTCCTCGCCGACGAGACCGACGAGTAGCCACCGGGGAGAAGACGGCCCGTGCACCGGATCAGGGAGCGCACGGGCCGCCGTCGAAGCACCGTGACCGACCCTTCAGGGATGGCCGGCCACGGCGCGCTCGCACCAGGCGCGCGGAGGCGTACCTGGTAGGCACGTACTAAGGACGTGACGAACACCCGATTCGTCACACGAGAATCCGAGATCCGCGAAGAGGAGCTGCTCCTGTCCAGCGACGAAGCCCTCGCGGCGTTGTCCGACGCCTCGCTCGTCGAGCGCAGCGCCGACGGCGACACGGCCGCGTTCGGGGTGCTGATCCGTCGGTACGGACCGCACATGCGGGCCTACGCGGCTCGGATCCTCGGGTACGGTGACGGCGAGGCCGACGACGCCGTTCAGGAAGCCGCACTGCAGGCCTGGCAGCGCATCGACCGGGTCGAGGACCCGGAACGGGTGCGCAACTGGCTCTTCCGGATCGCGGCCAACAAGGCCCTCGACCGGCTCCGCGGGCGGCACCCGCACGCCGACCTCGAAGCGATGGTCGACGCCCCGGACGAACGACCCGTCGACGAGGTGGTCGCCACCCGGATGCAGGTGCGGGAACTCGCGCGTATCGTGCAGGCACTCCCGGATGCACAGCGCGCCGTCTGGGTGATGCGCGAGGTGGGTGGGGCGCCCTACGCCGAGATCGCCGAGGCGACCGGGTTGCCCGCGCCGACCGTCCGCGGGCTGCTCGCACGTGCACGGCGACACGTGCTCGAACAGATGGAGGGGTGGCGATGACCGACGACGTCGACGACCGTCACGGTGCCTTCACGCTGGACGAACTCTCCGACTACCTCGACGCCGACCGGACGCCTGTCCGGGCGGACATCGAGGGTGATCCCGAAGCCGTCGCCGCACTCGAGCGGCTGCAGGCCCTGCGGGTGGCATCACGGGACCTGCTCGACACCGAGGCATCGGCGGACGGCGACGAGCGCTGGATCAGCTCGGTGCTCGCGTCCATCCGGACGACCGCCCACGCCGGACGGGACATCCCGGTCCCCGACGGCGACCCGGCTGCGCACCTGGTCGTGACCGAGGGGGCTCTGCGCGGACTCGTCCGCACCCTCGGTGACGACGTGCCCGGTGTCGTCGTCCGGCGGACCCGGTTCAGCGGGGACGTCGGGGTCCCCGGCGGTGCCGTGGACGTCGACGTCACCATCGTGGCCACGCTCGAGGCATCGGTGTCGGACCGTGCCGAGGCACTCCGGGCGCACATCACGTCGGTGCTCGGCGCGCACGCACCGTTCCGCATCCGCACTGTCGTCGTCCGCGTCGCCGACGTCGTGGTCGGGGGCACACCGTGACCGCGGACGTCCGGGTGCTCTCCCGCGAACTCACCTCCGTCGTCCTCGCGGTGCCGGGCGTCCGGTCGGTCCTGCCGCCCGGACCCGGGCTCGCCACGCTCGTCCGCGACGTCCGCTCCGTGCTCGAGATCCCTCGGGACGGTGGGGCCGTGCTCGTGCAGGACCGTCCGGACGGGGCGCGGATCCGCGTGGTCGTCACGACCGACCGGGCCGTGCCGACGATCACGGTCATCCGGGCCGTGCGTGACGCCGTCGTGACCGCAGCGCGCCACGCCCTCGGGGCAGCGCCTTCCGACGTCACGGTCCGCGTCGTCGAGATCGACTGACGCCGCGACCGGAGCATGCGCCGACGAACCAGTCGGCGGGGAAGAGGTCAGGCGGCCGGTGCCGGTCCGTCCGACGGCTCGGCGTCGTCCGCGACGGGGAGGTCCTCGTCGACGAGCTCGTCCTCGCCGGGTTCGGACACCTCGGCCGCAGCGGCCTTGGCCTCGTCGATGGACTCCTGCGAGCGGCGGAGGAGGTCGTCGTCGTCGTGTGCAGTCTGGTCGCTCATGCTCCAGGAGGCTACGCGGGCGTGCCTGTGTCGGCGTCCCGGCGTCCAGCCGGGCGGTGCGATCCCCAGGGTGTTCTGCCCCGCGGATCGGTCCTCGGGTGGGGCGGTTCGAAGTCGACCGCTGAAGTCGGAGCTGGAGACGAGGGCATCGCCGGTGCGGCCGGTGCGCCGTACGCGTCTGCCGCATCGAGCACGGCGCGCGTCGCCGCCGCGGCCGTCCGCAGGGCGTCGCCGGTCGGCATCGCCCGGTGGCCGGGGGTCCGGACCTCGACGCCCCACGGCTCGTCGAAGCCGAGCTCCCGGACGGTGCGCACGAGCCCTGGCAGGTCCCACGCGCCCGCTCCGGGCAGGTACCGTGCCTCGCGGGCCTCTTCGGACAGGGTCATGCCGGCCGGGGTGTGCAGGAGCCCGTCGCTCAGTTCGACCGCCGCGAGCGTCGCGGGCGCGACCGCCTGGCGGATCGACGCCAAGGTGGACCCGCCCCGCAGGGTGTGCATCGCGTCGAGCAGCAGCCCGCCGTTCGGGTGACCCGCCGCCGCGACGAACCGCGAGGCCCGTTCGATCGTCGGCAGGTTCGACCACGGCTCGGGTTCGAGCACGAGCTGCGCGCCGACGGCCGCGGCCTGGTCGGCCAGCACGGTCCAGTCGTCGGCCATGGTGATCGGTGAAGCGCCGGGCAACGTCGTGTCGGCACGAGCGATCACCTGCCAGGCCCGGAGCGCCGCGGCGGCCTCGAGGACCACCCCGCGGTCGGCGGCGGCGTCGTCGGTCCGGCTCGTGCACGTCCACCAGCGGTCGAGCGGCCCCAGCTGGACCCAGACGATCCCCGCACCGTCGAGCATGCGGCGGAGTTCGGCGAAGCCCGTCGTCGCACGGACCTGGTGCAGGTCGTCGAGTGACAACGAGAGTCCGGCGAAGCCGGCGGCACTGACCGCGTGGACGCGTTCGCGGATGGGCTCGTCGCCCGCCCACGTCCACGACGTCGCCAGCAGATCGTGTTCCATCACGGCCGTACCTCCGTCATCCCGGAGCAGCTGCAGACGCCCGTCGCGATGGTCCTGCCCCGTGTGTGCGACGCCGCGATCCCCACCTGGCGTCGCACCAGGGATACCCGGCGTGTCTGCGAGCGCTCCCAGCGGCGCGTCACACTGCGGAAACGCCGGTCAGACGATGCGGGTGCGGACCGTGCCGATGCCGGCGATCGTGCCGACGACGAGTTGTCCGCGTTGCAGGGCCCCGACCCCCTCGGGCGTCCCCGTCATGAGCAGGTCCCCGGGGGCGAGCGTCACCGACCGCGACAGCGCCGCGATCGTCTCTGCCACCGACCAGATCTGCTCGGCCAGGTCACCGACCTGCCGTCGTTCGCTGTCGACGACGAGCTCGATCGCACCAGCCGTCGGGTCGATGCCCTGTGCCGGGACGATCGCGCCGATCGGTGCCGAGGCGTCGAACCCCTTCGCCGTGTCCCAGGGTCGACCGAGGCGCTTGGCCTCGGCCTGGAGATCGCGTCGGGTGAGGTCGATGCCCACCGCGTAGCCCCAGACGTGGCTGAGCGCGTCGTCGACGCCGATGTCCGCGCCGCCGGTGCCGATCGCGACGACCAGTTCGACCTCGTGCTCGAGCTGTACCGTCAGCGGCGGGTACGGGGTGTCCGCGTCGTCGACGACGACGGCGTCCGCCGGCTTGGTGAAGAAGAACGGCGGCTCGCGATCTGGGTCGTGACCCATCTCGCGTGCGTGCGCCGCGTAGTTCCGACCGACGCAGAAGACGCGTCGGACCGGGAAGCGTGCGCCCGTGGTCGTGGGGACGGTCGGGAGGCTCGGGGCCGGGATGACGAGGTCGGTCACGGTCTCAGCGTGGCAGGCTCGCAGGGCGTCGGTTCAGCTCTCACCGAAGGACGCCTCGTACTTGAGCTTCCGCGCGCGGGCGCGCTCCTGCCGTTCGCGCCACTCGATCCGCATCTGCGCGAGCTCTTCTTCGGCACCCTTGGCGCGCATGAGCGGACCGTAGTGGGGGCTCGCGAGGAGCCGTGGTGTCGTCATCTCGCGGTTGTCGAGCCATCGTTTGAACTCTTCATCAGTCAGCGTCGAGATCATCTGCGAGCACTCCTTCCTGTTGTCTCCGGGCTTCCGCTCGTGCTGCCTCGAAGTCAGCGAGCGCCGTGGACGTCCATGTGTCGTCATCAGTCGTCCAGCTCCGGGTCACCAGTGCCGCGGACATCACGGCAGCTGCCGCGCGCCTGTCCTCGTCATCCGAGGTTGCTCGGTCAGCGACCCACGACCAACGCTGCCACCAGAGGTCGCGATGCCCCAAGAACTCCGTATTTCGCCGACCGGCGCGCCCGTCGAGCACCGAGGCGACGAGTGCGCCCACTGCGACGGACGCGCTCGTGACCGACACGAGTGCACTGATCCAGCCGATGTCCATGACCGCCACCCTGACGCCACAGGACCGGCCACGCGGCGAGCGTGACCGGTCCTGTGGACGGTGATCCGGGCCTCCCGGCCTGTGCAGGAGGGATCAGGCAGACGGGTCCTGCGGCCACCCCGAGAACTCCCACCCGTCGACGGACGGGTGGTCCTCGCCCCGTGAGTAGGCGTACTCGCGGGCCGCGTCTCGTGCGGCGGACAGCCGGTCGAGCAACTCGGCGTGTGCACCCGCATCGACCCGCGTCAGGGCGTCGTGCGCCAGCGCGAAGCGGTCGATCTCGTTCCGCATGAGCATGTCGAACGGCGACGTCGTCGTGCCCTGCTCCAGGAACCCGTGCACGTGCAGGTCGTCGTGGCCGTTGCGCCGGTAGGTCAGCTGGTGCACGAGCGACGGGTACCCGTGGAACGCGAACACCGTGGGGGTCCCGGGCAGGAAGAGCTCGTCGTACCGCTCGTCGGGGATCGGGTGCTCGTGCTTCCGGGGGTCGCCGAGGGCGAGCAGGTCGACGACGTTGACGACCCGGACGCTGACCTCGGGAGCGTGCTGCCGGATGATGTCCGCGGCGGCGACCGCCTCGACCGTGGGAACGTCCCCGGCGCAGGCGAGGACGACGTCGACCCGACCGACGGTCTGCTCGGTACCGGCCCAGTCCCAGACCCCGAGACCTGCGTCCGCGTGGGCGACGGCGTCCTCGAGGGACAGGAAGACGGGCTCGGGGTGCTTCCCGGCGACGATCACCTCGATGCGGTCGGTGGTCTCGAAGGCGTGTGCCGCGACGGCGAGCAGCGTGTTGGCGTCGGCGGGCAGCTTGATCCGGACCAGGTCCTGCTGCTTGGACGCGACGACGTCGAGGAACCCGGGGTCCTGGTGGGAGAACCCGTTGTGGTCCTGCCGCCAGACGTGCGACGACAGCAGGATCGACAGGTTCGACACGGGCGCACGCCAGTCGATGTCGGTCGAGGACTCGAGCCACTTGGCGTACTGCCCGACCATCGAGTCGATGATGTGGGCGAACGCCTCGTAGGTGTTCAGGAGCCCGTGCCGGCCGGAGAGGACGTAGCCCTCGAGCATGCCCTCCAGCAGGTGCTCGGACAGCACCTCGGTCACGCGTCCACGGGCCGCGAGGTGCTCGTCGCCGACCGCGCGTTGTGCCCGCCACACGCGCGAGGTGACGTCGAAGACCGCGTCGAGCTTGTTCGAGATCGTCTCGTCCGGGCCGAAGAGCCGGAAGGTCGACGGGTTCTTCGTGATCAGCGCTGCGAGCCACGGGCCGAGCGTGCCGGTGGCCGAGGCCGTCGAGCCGGCGGGGACCCCGTACGCGTCGAGCGCTGGTCGGTCGAGGGCCGTCCGGATGCGCCCGCCGTTGGCGTGGGGAGTCGCGCTCATCCGGTCGTCGCCGGTGGGACGGATCGTCGTCATGATCCCGACGGGGTTCCCGTCCGCGTCGAAGAGCTCCTCGGGTCGGTAGGACCGCATCCACTCGTCGAGCTGGGCGCGGTGTGCGGAGTTCTCGCGGACCTCGGACAGCGGCACCTGGTGGGCGCGGAACGTCCCCTCGATCTGCTGGCCGTCGACCTCCTTCGGCCCGGTCCACCCCTTCGGGCTGCGGAGGATGATCATCGGCCAGCGCGGGCGCAGGTCGGCGGCGCCGGCAGGCTGCCCGGCAGCCGCACGTTCGGCCTGCGCCCGAGCTGCCGCCTGGATGTCGTCGATCGATGCGAGCGCTCGACGCAGAGCGCCGTCGAACAGGGCGTGCACGGCGTACGGGTCGTCGTCGACCCGCTTCGAGTCCACCACGATCGGGTCGTACCCGAGGCCACGGAAGTAGGCGGTCAGGTCCTCACCGGGGATGCGGGCGAGGACGGTGGGGTTCGCGATCTTCCACCCGTTGAGGTTGAGGATCGGGAGCACGGCACCGTCGGACACCGGGTCGAGGAAGGTGTGTGCCTGCCACGACCCCGCGAGCGGGCCGGTCTCCGCCTCGCCGTCGCCGACGACGCACGCGACCACCAGGTCGGGGTTGTCCAGGGCCGCCCCGTACGCGTGGGCGAGGGAGTAGCCGAGTTCGCCGCCCTCGTTGATGGACCCGGGTGTCTCCGGAGCCGCGTGTGACGGGATCCCGCCGGGGAACGAGAACTGCCGGAAGAAGCGCTGCAGGTCGTCGTCCGCGTACAGCTCGCCCCACGTGCCGTCGAGCCAGGCGTTCGCGTTCATCGCCGGGCCGCCGTGGCCCGGGCCGCAGACGTAGAGGAACTCACGTCCGGTCTCGGCGATCAGCGCGTTGCAGTGCGCGTACACGAGGTTGAGGGCGGGCGAGGTGCCCCAGTGTCCGAGCAGCCGGGGCTTGATGTCGTCAGGCTCGATCGGCCGCCCCAACAGCGGGTTGTCCAGCAGGTAGATCTGCCCGACCGTCAGGTAGTTGGCGGCACGCCACCAGGCGTCGACCGCCCGGAGTCGGTCGGTGGTGGAGAGCTGTGCAGGAGCCATGCCCCCACGCTACGAAATGCCGGCCCCGTGAACCTCAGGAACTCGTTCCAAACCGATCGCGGGGGTGCACCGAATGAGTTGCACAGGGCAAAAGCCCAGGGCGCTCTCCGGTCAGACATGGCCGTTGTTCAGCGTACGCACAGGAGCATACGTCGGCCGTCGGCCGGGGTGCCCACACAGCAAAGGACAGATCACCATGCGCAAGAGCCTGAAGACCTCCATCACCCTCGCCACGACCGGCGCCCTCGTGCTCGGCGGTGCCGCGTTCGGCATCTCCTCCGCAC